>DASZFC010000072.1:0-110784 GCA_035940195.1 Solirubrobacteraceae bacterium | reverse complement strand
CGCGGCACCACCGCCGGCTGGATCGCGACGCTGTCGATCGCGCTCTCGTTCGCGTTCAGCGTGTGCGCGCTGATCGGCCTTCTCGACCGTGCCACCGGCAACCGCGAGGTCTCGACGACGCTGTGGAACTACGCGTCGAGCACCGGCGTCGACGCGAAGCTGCAGATCCTCGTCGATCCGCTGTCGGTGTTCATGATCCTGGTCGTCAGCGGCGTCTCGACGCTGATCCACCTGTACTCGATCTCCTACATGGATGAAGACCGGGGCAATGCGCGCTTCTTCGCGTACCTGAACTTCTTCGTGTTCTCGATGGTGCTGCTGGTGCTCGCCAGCAACTTCTTGCTGCTGATCATCGGCTGGGCGTTCGTCGGCGCCGCCTCCTACCTGCTGATCTCCTTCTGGTACCGCCGCAACACGGCGACGAAGGCGGGGATCAAGGCGTTCGTGATCAACGTCGTCGGCGACGTCGGCCTCGTGCTCGGCACGTACTTCATCTTCAAGCACACGGGCACGCTCGAATTCACGAAGGCGTTCGCGCTTGCCCCGCACGTCTTCAGCACCGGCGAAGGGGACGTCACCGCCGGCTGCCTGCTCCTGCTCGTCGGCGCGTTCGCGAAGTCGGCCCAGATCCCGCTGCACACCTGGCTCCCCGACGCGATGGAGGGCCCGACCCCGGTCAGCGCGCTGATCCATGCCGCGACGATGGTGACCGCCGGTGTCTACCTGATCGCGCGCATGCACCCGCTGTTCCAGCTCGCCCCGGCGGCCGGCGATGTCGGCGCCATCATCGGCTCCCTGACGCTCCTGATCGCCGGCACGATCGGCCTCGCGGCGACCGACATCAAGCGCGTCATCGCCTACTCGACGATGTCGCAGATCGGCTACATGATCATGGGCGTCTCCGTCGGCGCCTACGCGGCTGGGTTGTTCCACCTGATGACCCATGCCTTCTTCAAGGCGCTCTTGTTCATGGCGGCCGGCTCGATCATCGGCGCGATGGCCGGCGAGCAGTCGCTCGATCGCATGGGCGGCTTTCGCAAGGCGCTGCCGTTCACATTCGCGTGCTTCGTGATTGGTGGTCTGGCCCTGTCTGGCATCCCGCCGTTCTCGGGGTTCTTCTCCAAGGACGAGATCCTGCTCGTCACAGCCGAGCGCGGCGGCTGGCACTGGGCGCTGTACGTGATCGGCTACATCGGCGCCTTTTTGACCGCCATCTACACGTTCCGGATGATCTTCAGGGCGTTCTATGGAGAGCCGGTGGCCGAGGCGCGCGAGCTCGAAGGCGGCCACCTCCACCACGCCGAGGTCCCGACGAACCCCGCCAACGGCGAGGTCGAGGACACCGGCGTGGGATTCCCCGGCCCGCACCACACGATCGCCGAGCGCGCACTGCCGATGAAGGTCGCGATGAGTGTGCTCGCGCTGGGGGCCGTCGGCGCTGGTCTGCTGCAGATCCCGAAGGTGGACTTCGTGATCGACGACTTCTTGGCACCGACGTTTGCCGACTCGAGCCTGTACGACACACACACCAAGAGCGGCCTGCTGGCCTTTGGGCTGATTCTCGGCACGATCGTTGGCCTGGCAGGTATCGGCGTGGCGTACCGCATCTGGGTCAAGCAGCCTTCACTAGCCGTCGTTGCGCGCGAGCGCTTCAGGGTGATCTACACCCTGTTTGTCAACAAGTGGTACTTCGACGAGCTGATCGGCCTCGTCGTCGTGCGCCCGGCAGCCGCGATGGGACGCTTTGCGATGAGTACCTTCGAGCAGGTATTCGTGCAGGACACGCTCATCGGCGGTAGCACCGGGATCGTGCGAGCGGGATCGGCCGCGGTGCGCGCCGTGCAGAGCGGCTTCCTGCGCTACTACGCCGCGTTGCTCGTGCTCGGTGTGGCGGGCGTCGGCTTCTACTTCCTGCTGCAGACGTGAGGGTGAGATGCCACCGCTCTCGATCCTGATCTGGCTGCCCGCGCTGTGCGGTGTGCTCGGCTGCCTGCTGCCGGTGCGGCGTGTGACCCCCGACGACAACGATGCTCCCAGCGCCCGCGGCGTAAGCCTGCCGGGCCTGGCCGCGCTCCTGGGAACGCTCGTGGCGCTGGGCCTCGCGATCGGCTACATCGCCGGCTACGGGGGGGGCGGGACTCAATCCGGCCTGCAGCACGTCACCGACGTGGTCTGGATCTCAGAACTCGGTATCCACTACAAGCTCGGGATCAGCGGGCTGAACGTATTCCTGGTCGGGCTCACCACACTGCTGTTTGCCGCCGCCACGCTCGCAGCAAACCTGAGGATCACGACCCACCCAATCCCGCGCCCCAGGCTCTTCTACTTCTTCTTTATGCTCGCCGAGTCGGCCGTGCTCGGCGCGTTCCTCGCGCAGGACCTGGCGCTGTTCGTCGCCTTCTTCGACCTGATGCTGATCCCCTTCTACTTCCTAATCGGAATGTGGGGCCGGGGCACCCGCGAGGAGCGGACGAGGGCGACGATTAAGCTAGTCATCTACACACTCGCCGGATCGCTGCTGATGCTGACGGCGGCGATCGCCACGGGAGTTCTCGCCGCCCAGCAGGGCGGCGGGCACATCACGTTCGTGCTCTCAACGCTTCAGGCACTGCCGCTGAGCAAGGGCTCGCAGGAGTGGATCTTCCTATTCTTCGCCGCGGCATTCCTTGTGAAGATGCCCGCGTTCCCGCTCCACGGCTGGATGCCCGACGGCTATCGCACGATGCCGGTCGAGGTGCTGATGGTGTTCTCAGGCGTGCTCTCCAAGGTCGGGGCGTATGGCTTTTTGGCGATTGTGCTGCCGCTGTTCCCGCAGGCAGCGGCGCATTTCCAGACGCTGATGCTGATCGTCGCGCTGGCCTCGATCCTGTACGGCTCGGCGCTCGCCTTCACGCAGACCGACGCGCGCCTGATCGCGGGGTACTCGTCCGTGGCACAGCTCGGGTTCATCACGCTGGGGATATTCGCGTTGAACCCTCAGGGCGCCCAGGGAGCGCTGCTGCAGATGGTCAACCACGGCCTCGTCGTGGCGCCGCTGTTCTTCATCATCATGCTCCTCTCCCAGCGCGCCGGAGGCTCGGAGGACGTACGCGAGATGGGTGGCATCGCCTTCCGTGCGCCCGTGCTCGCCTCGCTGTTCCTGATCGTGGCGCTCGCCACGCTCGCGATCCCGGGCTCGAGCAACTTCGCCGGCGAGTTCCTGATCCTGCTCGGGGTGTTCAAAGCGAAGCTCGTGATCGCGATCATCGCGTTCAGCGGCGTGGTGATGGCGAGCGTGTACGCGTTGCGGCTGTTCATCCGCGCGATGCACAACCGCGTCTCACCGAGGGTCGATTCCCGTGATATCTCGATCCGCGACGGCCTGGTGCTGGTACCGCTGATCGCCGTGATTCTGTTCCTCGCGCTGTATCCGCAGTTCGCGCTGCATCGCAGCGAAGGCTCGGTCAAGACCGCCGTGTTCGAGGCGCAGGCGCTCGCGAGCAGCCCGCACGCGCAGTTCCATTTCTTCAACGGCACGGCTAGTACCGCCGCGATCGCGAGTACCGAACCGTGAACTACGTGCCCCTCTTCTCCCCAGCGGTCGCGACGACGACGCACCTGAAAGGTCCGCACGTCGACTTCGCAGGCCTGTCGCCGCTGATCGCGCTGCTCGGCGGCGCCGTGATCGTGCTGCTCGCCGGCCTGGCCGGCTCGCGGTGGGTGCGCGCCCAGCTCGTGCCGGCGCTCAGCCTGGCGGCACTTGGCGCCGCGCTCGGGCTGACGATCTGGCAGTGGAACGCGCAGAAGTCGATCGTCTCGGGGGCGCTGCGCATCGATGACCTATCCCTCGCGCTGAACCTCGTGCTGATCGCAGGCGGCGCTTGCACCGTGCTGCTCGCGTGGCGCTCGCTCGCCGCACGAGACGCCGGCCACGGAGACTGGCACGCACTGCTGCTGAGCTCGATTGCCGGGATGTCGGTGCTGGCGAGCGCCCAAAACACGGTCATGTTGTTCATCGGCCTGGAGCTGCTGTCAATCCCGCTGTACGTGCTGTGCGCGAGCGAAATGAGGCGCGAGCGCTCGCTGGAGTCGGGGCTGAAGTACCTGATCATCGGCTCGGTCGGCTCGGCGACGCTGCTGTATGGCCTGGCGATGATCTACGGCGCAACCGGCGCGACCGGCTTCACCGCGATCGCAGGCGCGCTTGCAAGTGGCAACCTCGCAAGCGACCCCCTGACGCTGACGGGGATCGCCCTGTGTGTGGCCGGCCTCTGCTTCAAGGCCTCCGTCGCGCCATTTCACCAGTGGACACCCGACGTCTACGAGGGTGCGCCCACACCGGTGACGGCGTTCATGGCGGTCGCCACGAAGGCCGCCGCGCTTGGGGTGTTCTTGCGGCTGTTCGACGTCGCGCTGATCAGCGCGCAGAGCGATTGGGGGCCCGCCCTCGCGGTGCTCGCGACGATCACGATTCTCGCTGGCAACGCCGGAGCGCTCGGTCAGTCTTCGCTGAAGCGGATGCTCGCCTACTCCTCGGTGGCCCAGGCCGGATACATGCTCGCCGGCGTGGTCGTCGCGAGCAAACTGGGAGTCCAGGCGACGGTGTTCTACCTGGCGGTGTACGTGGCGATGAACATGGCCTCCTTCGCCGTGATCATCGCGCGCGAACGGGAAATGGGAACCCCACCCACCCACACCCTACCCGCCCAGGGGGACTCGATCGACGCCATGGCCGGTCTCGGCCGCGAGCGTCCGTGGCTTGCGTGGCCGATGACGATCTCGATGCTCGCCCTCGCCGGAATCCCCGCGACGGCGGGGTTCATCGGCAAGTTCTATTTGATCGACGCCGCCGTCTCAGGCGGCTACACCTGGCTGGGAGTCGCGATCGTGGCCGGCTCGATGATCTCGCTCGGCTACTACCTGCCGGTGATCGCAGCGATGTGGATGCGTGAGGCTCCAGGGCGGGCAACCTCACCTTCGATCGAGGGCGGCCTCCCCGTGATGGCTGGTGGCTCACCCGAGCTGGAAGGTGAGCCCGCCGCTGGCCGGCTACAGACCGGCCAGCAGCCCGAGGTTGTTTTCGTCGCCGTGCTTGCCGGGGCAGCGACGATCTTCTTCGGCATCCTTCCCCAGCCGCTGTTCGACCTCGTGCATGGGGCCGGTGGCGCGCTCGGCGGGCTGTTCTGAGCTACAGCCGCCCAGAGGCCTCGGCGGCCGCTTCGGCCTCCTGTAGCTGGCGCTCGACGAGGTCGAGCCCCGACTCCCAAAAGCGGGGATCGGCGAGGTCGATGCCGACGATCTTGCCGAGCTCCTCGGGGCTTTTGGAGCCGCCTGCGGCGAGCAGCTCGAGATACTTGGGCACGAGCTCGATGCCGAGCTCCTCGTAGCGCTCGTAGACGGACAGCGCGAGCAGTTGCCCATAGGCGTACGCATAGACGTAGCCGGGCGAGCCGATGAAGTGCGGGATGTAGGACCACCACGAGCGGTAGCCGTCGGTCAGCTCGACGGAGTCGCCGAGCAGCTCCTCCTGACTCTCGCTCCACAGCTCGCCGAAGCGCTCGACGGAAAGCTCGCCCTCCTCGCGACGCGCCGTGTGCACGAGGTCCTCGAAGCGGTTCATCGCGACCTGGCGGAAGACGGTCGCGATCGTGTCCTCGAGATTCTCGGCGAGCAGCGCGAGGCGCGAGGCGGGCGATGAGTCCTCGGTGAGCAGGCGCTCGAAGACGATCGTCTCGCCGAACACCGAGGCCGTCTCGGCGAGCGTCAGCGGCGTGTGCTGATGGAAGATGCCCTGCCGTGCGGCGAGCGAGAAGTGCACGCCGTGGCCGAGCTCGTGCGCGAGCGTCAGCACGTCGCGCCTGCGCGAGGTGTAGTTGAGCAGCACGTAGGGCTCAACGGAGGGGACGGCGGAGGCGCAGAAGGCGCCGCCGCGCTTGGCCGGGCGGATCGGCGCGTCGATTCGGTGCTCGTCGAAGAACGCGCGCGCGACGCCGCCGAGCTCGGGCGAGAAAGACGAGTAGCAGTCGAGCACGATCTCGCGCGCCTGCGAGAAGGGGAAGCTGACCTCGTCCTCGGTCACGGAGGCCATCCGGTCGTAGTCGGCGAGGCGCTCGACGCCTAACAGGCGCGCCTTCAGCCGGTACCAGCGGCGCGGGATCTCATAGCGCCCGCGGACGGCCTCGATCAGCGCCCGCACGGACTCGTCTGAGGCCTCGTTGGCGAGGTTGCGCGCGGCGAGCCAGTGCGGGTAGTGGCGCAGCCGGTCGTCGATGCCCTTGTCGGCCAGCAGCGTGTTGAACAGGAAGGCGCGCGTGCGCAGCCCGGGGGCGAGCGCCGCGGTGACGGCCTCGGCACTCTTGCGGCGCACTTCGCGGTCAGCCATCTGCAGGTTGCTGAGCGCGACGTCGAGCGCGACGGGCGCCTCGCCCTCGCCGCCGAGCTCGACCTGGATCGCGGAGGTCAGCTCCTCGAACAGCCGCGTCCACGCGCCAGCGCCGGTCAGCGACTTCTCGGAGAGGATCTTCTCCTCGGGCTCGGAGAGCAGGTGCTCGCGATAGCGGCGCACGTTGCGCAGATAGTGGGCGCAGAACTCGAGGCCGTCGGCCGAGAGCAATCCCTCGGCGCGGGCGTCGTCGAGTTCGGCCCACTCGAGCTCGAAGAACAGGAGCGTCGTCTCGATCGCGGTGCCGCGCTCCTGGGTGAGCGCCAACAACGCGCCGGTGGCCGGATCGGCAGTGTCGGTCGAGAAGCGCAGCGCCGCATACGCTCCGGCGCGCCCGACGAGGTCGTGGATCGTCGCGAGCTCTTGCATCGCCTCGCGCAGGCCCGCGCCGTCGAGCTCGCCGAGCCTGGAGGCGTAGCGCTCGGCAAACGTTTTCGCGCGGGCGAGGGCATCGTCCAGCCTGCTCTCCACGCCGCCCTCGCCCTCGCCGTCGACGAGCGGCTCCAGGTTCCAGGCGGTCTCAGCCAGCTCGGGGTCCGCGGGCTTGGCGGCGGCGGCAGAAGGGCTCATCCGCGACGGACGGTAGCATCGCCGACCCGTGCACGAGACCCTCCCTCAAGTCTTCCTGATCGCCCGCCCCTCGATCGATATCGAGGGCATGCGCGGCTACCTGCGCGACGTTGGCGGAGAGTCATGGCTGGAGCGGCGGCTGGGTGAGGCTGGCGGTAATCCCAATGGGGGCGAGCTGGTCGTCGAGTTCGGGGGACGCGCCTGCTACCGCAGCTGGGAGCCCGGCCTGAACCCGAACGTCACGAAGGTCCGTACCGACCAGGGCGAGTACTTCGCGAACATCCTGCGCTCCGCCCACGGCAGTGTGCTCGAGCACGCCAGCTACTCCTTCGTGCTGCGCAACGTGAGCCGTGTATTCACCCACGAGCTCGTGAGGCATCGCGCGGGCTCGGCGTTCAGCCAGGAGAGCCTGCGCTACGTGCGCCTTACCGACATCGGCTTCCGCGTGCCGCCGGCGCTCGAGCCGGTACGAGAGCAGGTGCTCTCGATCGTCGAGCAGCTCGAGGAGTTCCAGGTCAGCGCCGCGAAAGAGCTGGGGATCGACGCCGAGGGCGTGCCCTTCCACGTCAAGAAGGAGGTCACCTCGGCACTGCGGCGCCTCGCGCCGATCGGCCTTTCCACCGACATCGTCTGGACCGCCAACGCGCGCACCCTGCGCCATGTGATCGAGATGCGCACCGCCGAGGGTGCAGAGGAGGAGCTGCGCCTCGTCTTCGACATCATCGCCCGCACTATGCAGGCCGAGGCGCCCAACCTCTTCCAGGACTTTTCCCGCCAGGACGACGGCTCCTGGGTGCCAGAGCACCGCAAGGTCTAGGACAACGTCCCGCCCAGCGCGTCTCGATCTACGCGTCCATCTTCCTGGTGCGCCACGCGCCGAGGCCGAGGAACACCGCCAGCCAGGCAAGGGTGACAAGGATCGCGGTGCCCTGCGACATCGTCACGATCTCGCCGCGACGCCCTTCGACGTGGACCGGGCTGAAGTGCCCTAGAGCCTGACTCAGCACGCCCGCGCGCGCACTGCCGAGCGATTCGATGTTGGCGATCAGAGGGCTGGCCACGATCTGCCATGCGATCAAGGCGATAATCGCCGCTGGCTTAGAGGTGGTGAGCGCGGCGAAGCCAACCGCGACCACGCACACGACTCCGGTGGCCAGCAGCGCAAAGCCGAGACCATTGAAGACCAGCGAGAGGCCTGGAGTCGGGAGGTTCGACGCGAAAGCGTAAGTTCCCACAATCAGCAGCCCATACGCCACGCCGATCATTGTGCAGCAGAGTGCAAGCGCCGCAGGGACGCGGGTCGCGAACAGCGCCAGACGGGAGCGACCGGTGACAACCAGATCGCGGAACACGCCGGCCGAAGCGTCTCCCGTGCCGGCCTCTACTCCGATCAGCACAGCCGCGAGCGGGCCGAAAAACAGGGCGATCACACGTAGTCCGTCCGTGAAGTTGTGGGTTCCTCCAGCTGGTCCATACCGGCCCGGATTGGAGGAGTGCTGGATCGCGCTCACCAGGAAGTAGATCAGCACCGGCGCCACTGCCAGCAGAAACGACCAGATCATCATGCCACGCCTCTTGCGCAGCTTGAGGAAGTCCACGCTTGTCATCTGCCATGCGATCGCGGTACTCATGCCTCGACCTCCTCTGGGGTCGCGTCCAAGCGGGTTGTGATCTCCAGGAAGCGCTGCTCGAGGCTTTGCCGCACTGGCTCCAGGCGCGCGACTCCCACGCCCGCGCCCACGAGCAGTGCGTTCACCCGAGCCGCGGACTCGGCCCCGCCCGCCCCGGCGAGCACCACACGGATGCCCTCGTCGGAGCGGTGAGACTCGAGGACCAGCTCGCTGGCGCCGAGCGTGCCGAGCGCCCGCGCTACGTCGTCCACGCCCAAGATCAGCTCATGACGCGCCACGCCACCACCGGCGAGCTCGGCGATCGTGCCCTGCGTGATGATCTTTCCCCGGTCCACAATCGCTGCGGCGTCACAGGTCCGTTCGACCTCGTCGAGCAGATGGGAGGAGATGAACACGGTGCGCCCCTCCTGCTCCACCATCGCGCGGATCATTTCGCGAAACTCCTGGATGCCGCCTGGGTCGAGGCCGTTGGTGGGCTCGTCGAGGATCAACAGCAGCGGATCGGCCAGCAGGCAGCGCGCCACGCCGAGGCGCTGGCGCATGCCCATCGAGTAGCTCTTCACCTTCTCCCCAGCGCGCTCGGAAAGCCCCACGCGTGCAAGCGCGGGCGCGATCCGCTCGTGCACCTCCGGCCCGCGCACGGCCGCGATCAGGCGTAGGTTCTCACGCCCGGTCAGGTGCATGTGAAAGCGGGGCTCCTCGACGATTGCGCCCACTCGCTGCAGCGCCTGTGCACGCTCGAGAGGCATAGGGTGTCCCAGCACCTCCATCGTCCCGGAGTTGGCTGAGGTCAGCCCGAGCAGCGTGCGGATGATCGTGGTCTTGCCAGCGCCGTTAGGGCCGAGAAAACCGAACGCGCTGGCACGGGGCACGCGCAGGTCGATGCCGTCGAGCGCGGTGCGCTCACCGAAGCGCTTGGTCAGGCCGTGTGTCTCGATCGCGAGCGCACTGCCCTGTTGATCTTGCGCGGCTGGGTCATTGGCTTGGGTGGGCAAAGCTCTCTCTCGATCGATCGGCACCGGGCGCATCCAAGCGCGCGGTATTCAGGCGCAGCCTCCCAGATGCACCTAAAGATTCGCTGAGAGCGGGGCTCAGTCCTCCTGGGCCTGGAGCTCTTTAACACGCCCCTCCAGCTGGGCCATCACGTCCGGGTCTCGCAGCGTCGTCACGTCACCCAGCGCACGGCCCTCGGCGATGTCGCGCAGCAGGCGGCGCATGATCTTGCCCGAGCGCGTCTTCGGCAGATCGTCGGCCCAGATGATGCGCTTCGGGCGCGCGAACTTGCCGATCCGCGCGGCGACCGTCTCGCGGATGCCCTCGACCGTGCTCTCATCTCCCTCCATCTCGCCCTGCAGCGTCACGAACGCGACGATCGCCTGGCCGGTGTCCTCGTCGTGCTGGCCGATCACCGCCGCCTCTGCGACGTCTGTGTGGGCCACGATCGCCGACTCGACCTCAGCCGTGGACAGGCGGTGGCCAGAGACGTTCACCACGTCGTCGATCCGCCCGATCACCCACAGATAGCCGTCCTTGTCGCGCCGCGCGGCGTCGCCCACCAGGTAGGTCTCGTTGCCGAAACGCTTGAAGTAGGTCCCGACGAAGCGTTCGGGCTCCTTGTACAGCGTGCGCAGCATCGACGGCCATGGCCGCGTGAGCACGAGCAGCCCCTGGCCCTCCTCGATCGGCTCACCGGTGGACTCGTCGAGCACGTCCGCGAACACTCCCGGGAACGGCTGGGTGGCGGACCCCGGCTTGGTCTGAGTGATGCCGGGCAGCGGCGTGATCATGATCGCCCCCGTCTCGGTCTGCCACCAGGTGTCGACGACCGGGCAGCGTTCACCCCCAATCACCTTGTGGTACCACAGCCACGCCTTCGGGTTGATCGGCTCACCCACACTGCCCAACAGGCGCAGCGTCGAGAGGTCGTGTTCGCCCGGCCACTGCGCCCCCCACTTGATGCAGGCGCGGATCGCGGTCGGCGCGCAATAGAGGATCGTGACGCCATAGCGCTCGACGAGCTCCCACCAGATGCCCTTGTTGGGGTAATCGGGCGCGCCCTCCCACATCACCGACGTCGCCCCGTTACACAGCGGCCCGTAGACGATGTAGGAGTGCCCTGTTACCCAGCCGACGTCCGCAGCGCACCAGTACACATCCTCCTGCGGCTTTAGATCGAACACATACCTATGTGTGGCCGAGACGCCCGTCAGGTAGCCGCCGGTCGTGTGCAGGATGCCCTTCGGCTTGGCCGTCGAGCCGGAGGTGTAGAGGATGTACAGGGGATGCTCTGAGTCCAGCGGCTCGGCCGGACATACTGGATCGGCCGCATCGCAGATCTCGTCGTAGGAGACATCCCGGCCCTCCTTCATCTCACACGGCGTGCCCTTGCTGCGGACCACAACGATCTTCTCGAGCGTCTCGAGATCGCCCATCACCTCGTCCACGCGGTCCTTCACGGGCGCAGTCTTGCCCTTGCGTGCGGCGCCGTCGACCGTGATCAGCACCTTGGCCTGCGAGAACTCCATGCGCTCGCGTACAGCCTCGGCGGAGAAGCCACCGAAGACGACGTTGTGCGGCGCGCCGATCCGCGCGCAGGCGAGCATCGCCACGACCACCTCGGGGATCATCGGCAGATAGATGCCGACCACGTCCTCGCTCGAGACGCCCAGCTCCTTGAGAGCGCTTGCGAAGCGTTCGACCTCGGCCAGCAGCTCGGCGTAGGTGATCTCGCGCTCGGAGCCGTCCTCCCCGCGCCAGTGAAAGGCGACACGATCGCCCCGGCCCGCGATTACGTGGCGGTCGAGACAGTTGTATGAGACGTTGAGCGTGCCGCCAGTGAACCACTTGTAGAACGGCGGATCATCGTCGTCCAAGACCCGGGTCCACTTCTGAAACCAGTCGAGCTCCTCTGCCTGACCTGCCCACCACGCCTGCGGATCGTTCGCGGCCTGATCGTAGACCGCTGGGTCATTCAGCAGCGCGTGCTCACGGAACCCGGCGGGAGGGTCGAACGTCTCGACATCGAGCAGCCCTGCGAGCTCGCGGTCGAGCTCCACTAGCGGCGCGTCCCGCGCTTACGCCGGCGCTTGCGCGAGGAACCACCCGGGACAGGCTGTGCGGGCGCCGGTGAGACATCCGCTGTAGCCGCGAGCACCTTGCCAGCGGTTGCCTGATTGGCTTCGCGCAACGCAGCCCGGGTTGGCCACGGGCGTGCCTCTCCCGTGCTCCAGGCCGGGGGGTCGCCGTTCGGCCAGCGTTCGGCGCACAGCAAGCCCATCGCCACCAGCCAGAAGGCGGGCACGACCTCGAGCGTCGCGCCGCCGATCGGCAGGAAGATCAGCACACCGCTGAAGATGCCGAGCACCCCCACCCAGCGGGTGAGCAGGCCGGCGCGCATGGCGCCCACCATCACGACGACCATGCCGACGGCCAGCGACAGGCCGGCAACGAGGTCGAGGTAGTCCATCACGACGTTGGCGGTGCCCTTCGTCAACGCGTTATCGACGGCGTGGTTGGAGAAGTCGTGCCCGACGGCAAAGTTGTGCGTCTCGATCGCGGTAACGATCTGGTGGGCGACGCTGATCACCGCAAGCGCGGCGCCACCGCTCATCACAAGCATGCGCGCGGGGCCCCACGTCTCGGGGCGGCGAAAGCGCGTAGCGCCGGCCAGCAGCAGCAGCACCAGCGTGAGCACGGCGATGGCGAGGGCGGCGAGCAGGCTGCCAGCAATCAGCGGAAAGGCATGGTGACTGATGAACCTGACCTCGCCCGCGCGGGGACTTACGGCCGGGTTGGCGACGCCTGAAAGTGCGGGTTGCAGACCCTGCAGCAGCCCCACCGTTGGGGCGCCGTTGAGCGTCGAAGAGATGATGATCCCGCTCAGCAGGTAGAGCACGCCGCCAGCGAAGGCCGGCACACTGAGACGCCGGCGACGCTCGGACTCATAGGCCACCCGCTCGGAGATCTCGCTTGGGCTGGGCATCGGCTGGGCAGTCTATGGACAAACCCCGAAACGGGTGAGCACAATCGCTACGATGACCCAATGGAGAGCGGTGGCCTGGGAGATCTATTCGGCGATCCCGAGGAGCTGCAGCGACGCTTGGCGGAGTTCGCGGAGCAGATGCAGGGCAACCAGCGCCTAGCGTGGGCGGACAACGCGATCAAGCTCGCGGTCGACATGACCGTCGCCGCGGTTGAGCGCATCAACCTGCAGGGCGACGCCGAAGCTCAGGCCGACCAGATCCGCACAGTGATGGCCCGTGTGTTTCCCGAGGCCGTTGCCCTCGTGCGCGAGGCGCGCGAGGGTCTTCAGTAGCGCGCACGCATCCTTTTCGATCGCCCGCCCCGGTCGGGCGGCTCATGCGCTGGGTCCCCGGCCAGCAGCACCCCGGCGCGCTCGGCCGCACGCTCGGCGTCGCGTGAGGCACGCCCGGCGTGAAGCACCTCCTTGAAGGAGCGAAAGCGAAAGATGAAGACCACCGCGCCCAGGCCCACGAGCGCGGTGAACGTGGCGATTGCGAGCTGCTGTCCGACCGAATAGGCGGCCACCACCGCGGTCGGGGCGGACGTGGAGAAGACCTTCACGAGCAGCGCTTGCTGCACGCCCGCTCCGCCAGGCGTAAATGGCACAGCGCCCGCCACCTGGTTTATCCCGAAGACGAGCAGTACGTTTTTCACCGAGCCACCGACGCGGAAGGCATCGAGCAAGAACCAGAACGCGGCGAACCGGCACATCCACCCAAGCGCCTGAAGCGTTGCGACCTCGCGCAGGTAGCGAGGCCGGTCGGAAAGGATCGTCACGCCCTGGCGCACGCGTACCCAGAACGCGCGCGCACGCACTGAAAGCAGCGCAAAGCAGACCACCCCGAGGATCGCCAGCGCCGTGATCAGGAACAGCGTGAAGCGGAAATGCTCGGCTAGGTAGGAGATGTCAAAGGAGTTCAGCTTGGAGAAGTCCGGGGGCTTCGGAAACACTCCTTGAGTGAACGCGTAGATCAACACGAGCACACCCACGCTTACGTCGAACACCGACTCCACGAAGAACGCGGCCGCCACTGCCGGATAGCTCGACCCCGGGACCGAAGAGCGAGCGAGGAACAGCTTGATCACGTCGCCACCGCGTGCCGGAACCACGTTGTTAAAGCCGACCGCGGCGAAGTAGGCGCCCCAGATGCGCCGCCATTGGAAGGCGGTCGCCGGATATGCGGCGCGTAGGCTGTGGAAGAACGCGCGCGAGCGCAATGTCAGGTTCAGCCCGAAGAAGGCCAGTCCTACGGCCAGCGCTCCCCAGTGGACCGCCGCCAAGTCGGAGAAGAACTGCCCGACCGCTTCGAAGAACGCATCGAGGCTGTGGCCGATCGAAGTTGACGCAAGCGGCAAGGGCACGGCCCCAAGCCTACGGAGGCTATGCCACTGGCGGGCTCGCCTCTGCAAGCGCGGTCAGTACCAGCGCGTCGTGCTCGGCGGGCTTGACCTTGCGCAGAACCTGGGCGACCTTCCCATCCGAGCCGATGATGAACGTGGTTCGCTCTGCTCCCATATAGGTTTTCCCGTACATTGGACCGATGATCGGGAAGACGCCGGCTACTAGCGGGAGCACCATGGGTCAGGGACACGCCGGGTCGCAAGTCCGGGTTGTGGAGCAAGTGCGCTCCGCGAGCAGTGCGGGCACCTCACCACCACCACGCGAGCACGATGAGGCGGCGATGTGGAGGGCGAAGCGCGTGATCTTGAGCATGCAGCCAAGCTAGGCGCCAGGCGCACGCGTCACATCGGCCAGCAGGAGGGTCTTGCTCTAGTCCGAGCGAAGGAGACGCTTCGTCGAATGGAGCCAGCCGGGATCGAACCGGCGACCTCCTGCTTGCAAAGGCGGTCTGGGGCTCAACAGAGGTTGCCGCGGTCCGGTAAGTGACTCCGTCTAAGCATCTGTGGAGTCACTCGGCCTGTGGGCATCATCGTTAGCATCCCGCTTGAACGTCACGCTGAACTTGCCCTTGAGGAAGTCCAGCGTGACCGTCGCAAGCCCTCTTAGACGCGCCGCTACGGCGACGGTGACGAGGCCGACAAGGATGAAGAGCACGGCGAGGGTAGTGTGGCCGATGACGAGCGCACCGCACCCGACGACGAAGAGCACAACGGCCATCACGACCAGGATGTTCGCGCCCTGAGACGCTGCAAAGTTGGAGGGAAGCCCCATTTGAGGCGGTTTCGGCCCGGTGCTGGAATCAAGCATGGGTTAGTTCCTCTTCTCGTTTCGATGCCCATTAGGAGCAAGCACGAACGTGAGGATGACGCCTCTCACGGGGCGTGCATAGGTCCGTCACTGAACGACTACGAGGGCGATAATGCCTGCATATGCGGGCATTCTCATGTTCGCAGCTGCCGCTTTCCGCCGCCCACCGCTGAGGGCAGAACGCGGCGTGATTGGGCAGCTACTTGCGGCTCGTAGCAACCTCGTGCAGACACAGGCAGGTGCTTGCAGCTTCTGGCCGATCATTGATACGGTTCAGTCATGGGGGATCAAGAGAGCATCGAGGCCGTCCGCGATGCCCTCAAAAGGGTCGTGACTGGCGGACTCGTCCCGTTCAATGTTGGCGAAGAGGGCGGGTGCCTGCTGGAGCTGGAGGTGGTCAGGGTCCGGCTAGAGCAGCTAGACGGAAAAGCCGACGAAGCCGAACGTTATGAAGCTGACCTCAAGGCTTTGAGATCAGTCCTAGAGGATGCTGTAGAGCACAAAGACATCGGCGGAAAGTCTCGGCGTGTGCTTCGGGCCGTGCTGCCGTTGAATCCAAAGTACGTTGGCAAGCCGATCAAAGAGCGTCGGACTTTGGCCGGCAAAGAGATTCGTCCAGACAAGAAGCCGATCTCCGCCGGGGCCATTCGCAACGACCACGAGCCCAAGGCTCTGAAGAAGCTCGCTGGAGTGCTCTGGCTGATGGAGCTGGAGTTCCGGGCCAACGCGACATCTTCTAACGGGCCAGCCGAATCCGATGGTTCGGCTTCCTAGACAGTCTTAGCACCGAGGCAGCGAACGGCCGCCCCTTGCAAAGCGGCCAGTCGTCGGCGACGTTTCAGGTGTGGGCGGCTTTTACTCGCCAAACCACTACCTTCCACATGGAGCCGTCCTCCGGGCATGATGACATTTCCGTCGATGGCTGGCACCTACCGCTACGTGGATGGGGACAGCCTCTGGAGTCTCATCCTGAGCGTCCAGAAGGAGTTCCATGCTCGGCCTCCCTACGAGCTGGACGATGAGCGACATCCCAACTCCCTGCGCCTCGTAGCGATTGATTGCCTCGAAAGGATGGGAAAACGCGAACAGCGCGCAGTCCTCACCGACCTCATCGAGCGTAATCCGTCGCTCTGCGTTGAACGCACCGAGAACGACATCTTCCCGTACGCCTCAGCGCCGGTCGACTACGTGGCCGACCTCATTTGCGCCGTTGTTGAGCAGGTTCTACGCCGCAACGAGGTCGTCCGCGACGAGGATGACTGGCGTCTAGCGCTATCGGCTGAATCGCTTGGTGAGCTAGAAGAGCAGTAGAGCGCTCTCCCGCGGGCACCCTCATCAAGAACTGTGCCCTGCGCTGAGCATCGCACGCAGCTAACGCCGGCCAGTAGACGTGTGATCGCTTATATATGCGCGCAGAGTGTCCTCGATCACCTCGTACAGACGCCGGCCGGGAACTCGCAGCGAGAGTGTCTTGGTAGCGGCCAGCACCTCGGGCTCCAGCTAGATCGTCGTCTTTTTGTGCGTCATAGGACCATTTTGCCGCCGAACACAGACCCTCGGCAACCTGGAAGGTCGCCACGTGATCGTCCGGAACTTTCGCGATCACGCAACCGAGATGTTCCGCTCTGAGGACGTGGTCCTCGTCACGCGCGAAGGGACGCTGGTTGGGTTCTTCCCTGCGAGGTGTTCCTGCGCATCTCCCAGCAGGTCGGTGAGCAGATCTCCGCCAAGGGCGTAAGCGAGTCAGAGGTCGTGGACGATTTCGCCACATCCGCAGTCGTCGCTGACGCAAACGTCGTCCTCTGAGCGCGATGGCTCGACACGCTTCACTAGTTCAAAGGCGTCCAGCGCGCAAACAGCGGCCGATGGCCAAGCCTAGCCTAGTGAAACTGTCACTCAAATACGGTAAGGTGCGGGTACCCCTCGGGCGTCAGAGGGACAGGCCGCCCGGCCCAGTACGGTCCTCCTTTTGTATTGGAGTTATCCGTACTGGGCCGAGGTACTTCTAAGTGCTTCTGATACGTAGCTTATCGCGTTCCGGTACAGAATGACATTTAAAGCTGCGTTCTTTTAGAACGTATTTCTTTTATTCTCGTTCTTCTTATTTACGGGGTTCTTTTCTTCGTTCTTTATGCCGCTGTTTTTCCGGTTCTTTCTTCGTTCTGTTCTTCATAGTTATCGCCGTTCTTCTCAGCACGTTTAGCGGTGGTTGTTTAGAAAGCGGTTTTCTCAGAAGTTCTCAAGTAGTTATCGTTACCGCTTCGTCCGTAAGGTCCAATGACGGCTGTTCGTCGCCGCCGCTTTTCAACTGCTCATCGCGCGGAGTTCGGCGATGATGTCCGCGCAGAGCCAAGCTCTACGCGCTGGGACTCATTGCAACTGCCCCGCGGTCGTGCGTGCGTGTCGGCGAGCGTCAGCAGCTCATCGTCTCGCATGCCGCTCAGCCTCGTCCCAGAGGCGCACGGGACGGCCGCGACGCGGATTGGCGTGCGCCCATAGCACCGCAACTGGGGTACGCCTCCTCCGGGACGTGCGGGTAGTCCTCGCGCAGTACCTCGGGCTTCTCGCCCATCTCAATTGCCCACCACTACCGAAATACGCAGCGGAGATTAGGTCACAGCGAAGCGGGCCGCGCGGAGTGCGCTGAACTTCAGTCGCCGGCAAACTCAAGGAGTCCGGCAGCCCAGAGAGTCAAGCAGTCGAGGATGTGGGCCCCAGCTGGACTCGAACCAGCAACCTACCGAGTATGAGTGCACTTAGAGACTTTGCGGCTGTTTGCGGCTGCTCGCGGGTGGATGAAGGCCAGCGTGTCCTGGAGTGTCTGCGCGTCCGCCCACGGCAAACGGTCCGGCTATATGCTCGCCGTCTGTGAATGCGAACGAAGGCAGTTGGCGCTGCGTCCTGTTGTTGCGCGCACGGCGGAAGCGGTGGCCGGGGAGATGGAGTGGACGGGCTAGCGCCGGGCTCGTCCTCGCTTCCATGGCGCTGTGCGGGAGCGCGCCGGTCGCTGTCGGGTCGAGCTCCGACGCGCAGGCCACGCACGGCTACCTGATCGCCCAGTACAAGCTCGTCAGGGCGCTGCTGCACGAAGCCGCCGCGGCGCGCGGCGCGGAGAGCGCCGCGGCAACGCAGCTAGCTCGAGAATGCCGCGGTGTGTTGTCGGGGATGCCACAGCCGTCCCTAAAGCGGTTCGCTGCGCCCACACCCCGTGTCAGGGGCGAAAACGCCCGCCTGTCCCATCAGCAGCAAGCGATCGAGGCGGAGCTGGCTGCGGCGATCGCCCGGCCCGGCGACAGCCTGTATCGCCCGGCCGAGGAAGCTTACGCCGCGGAGGTACGCCAGCTGTCGTGGAGTAATCCGGCGATCGTGTCGGTTCTCCACGCCGCGACCACGGCCAAGCTCAATGGCGTCTTCGCCCCCGCTCCGTCGTTCTGCGCCGACGCGAGGGCGTGGGCCCAGAGCGGCTATCGCGCCCTGTCGGCGGCCGGCCGGGAATTCGAAGCGTCGCAAGCGGCGCGGAGGAGATCCGATCTGGGGGAGGAACGTTCCCTGGAAACGCTGCTGAAGCCTTACGAGAATGCATCGGATCGAGCGCTGATCGGCAAGACCAACGCCGTCGAGACCAAGCTCCTTGCGAGCACCGACTTTCAGGCGTTGTCTCGTTTGAGCCGGATCGTCGGGTTCCCGCATGCCGGAACCGAAGAACCCAAGCCGGTCACTGTGGGTCACGGGCGCACCGCCGCCGGCACCCGCTTCGAAGTGAGCTCCGGCACGTCGGGCATCCTGGGCGGCGGGAGCTCTTGTCACCGGCCGGCGACGGTGGCATACACCCGGCCGGGCGCTCCCGAAGTGTTGATCGTGGGCGTCCCCAACAATCCCATCTGTCTCTCCCCGCCCCGGTACCGGCACCCCGAGGTGTTCTGCGAAAGGGGCATCGAGACGATCCAGACCGCGGTTCCGGCCTCGGTGCGCTCGGTCAGGCTGGTGCTCGCCGGCGGACACACGATCGAATCGCGTGCGATCCGGGTACCACCGAGAGATGGTGGCCCTGCGGGCATCTACGCCCAGGAGATCCGTGGCAGCTCGAGCCATGCCGTGTCCCTCGTCGAGCTGAATTCCGGCGGGGACGTCGTGCTCGCGTTGGGCCTGCCGCGATACCGTTGCGTCAAGCCACGCGGGCAACCGGAAACGGGACTGCCGACGAATACGGGGCTCGCCACTGGGCACACCCCCGAAGGGGAACCCTTCACGATCAGTACTTTCGGCGAATTCAATGGGGAGCCTTTTCTCAGCGTCGACACCGGTGTCGACCCGAAACTCAATGAAATACCGATCGGACCCGGCGCGGCCAAAGCGTTCCCCTGGTCGCTGTCGATCGGCTGCACCCCCACCCCCTACACAATCCTCTACGGAATCCTCGCGCCACCAGGAAAGTCGGTGACGGCGCGAACCCCCCAAGGTGCCGTCGCACTGAACCTGGTCCCGACCGAACCGCGCCTGCACGCAAAAGGGCCACTCGTCTACGGCGTGTTCAGCGCACTGCCCTCTGAACTGACGGTACTCGGGGCAAACGGCTCGACCCTCTACACCGAAAATCTGCAGGCAAAAGCAACGGAAGCGGCGCAGTTCTGCGAAGGCTACGCGGAACCGTGACAGACACGGCAGCGGTCGCCTAGGTCTCGCTCAATCGTCGCCGTAGGTCGCGGGATTCAGGTGTTCTCTGAGATCTCGACCTCGACCCACTTCTACGACTGCTCGTCGGGGAACACCAGCAGCCTTTCATCTACTCGCCTGTGGCGCTGCTTCCACCAGATCTCTACGAGCGCGGGCAACGCCATGAACAGGGCGAAGCCGAGGACTATCTTGGTCACGATATCCATTCCGTGAGTGTTGATCGTCAACGCCACTATGGGTCCGACCGAGCTAGCCGGCACCGCATAGCGCTTGGGCACGCGGTCACGCTGATCGCGGCGCCAGATGCGTTGCCACCAAGGAGTTGGTCTTTCTGCAAACGGATCGGACATCGGCGCAGCTCGGGATGGTAGTCCCATCGCTCATGCGCCGTGCGTCTTAGCTCGTGTGAGCAGTAGTGAGAACAGACGTTCCTCGGTAGCGGCCGGGAACGGTTTCGGGACTCCGGCGGTGAAGAGAGAGACCTCGGCAGAACCCTCTACGAAGCCGAAGATGTCGATATAGATGGGGATCCTGACGTTGTGCACGGTAATCGTCGTGGTGATGCGCCACGCAAAGCTCCCCGTCGCGCCGGGAGCCGGAGGAGTTCCTTGTGAAATCAACACTGGGCTGACCGTCGCGCCACGGTATTTGTGGCTTTTGAAGAGCAGGTCGAGGTAGTGAGACAGGCACACGCGGACATGGGGGCTGCGGATCACTACGAGTTCCTTGGCGGCCAACGCAGGCGTTCGCACGACGGTGACTTCGGACTGCACGCTCTCATTCCCCGTGTTGGCTTCCCGTCCGAATTCCTTTGAGCCCATTTCGACGACCGCATGATGAGAGCCTTCGACGATCCCATCATGAGAGCCCAGGGTTCTGACGCAGCGCAGCATTTCGTGTTCAAGCCTTTTTTCCGCCGCTATTTCGTGTTCGTTTTTTTCGGAAGAGACCTTGAAGCCCGGCACGTCCGGGGCGGTCAGATTGACGGCATGAGCAAATCGAATCGCCTGAGGCTTGGTGAACGAGCTGCTGGCGGCAGACGTTTTGGCCACAGCCACGGCGTCCGTTTTCGTCGTGCCGGCGGCTGACGCGACCGTTGTAGCTGTGGGGTGGCTGCCGCTTCCGCACGCGACTATGAGACTTCCTGCCGCGAAGAGAGCGAGAATGACGATCATTCGGCGCATCGCTAAGCGCATTATGCCGACGTGGTATGACAGCGCCATGCGTCTCAGTTCAAGCTCGGTGCGCACGCCCGCCGACGAGGGCAAGCTACTGCCCAGGCCGCCCAGCTTCAAACGGCCGTGGCGTAGGCTCACAAATGAAAATCGCGGCGCCGACGATGATCCGCGAAAACATGCGTTTATGCCTGAGGGCTGGAAGCTCCACCATGACATCATCCCGATATTCGTGCACTCTTGCGAGCACATCAGCATAACCCTCATAATCCGGTGTGCGAGAAATCTGGGCCGCGATATAGGCAGCGTCATAGATCAAATCAGGAGGGTTCTCCCCGAAGAACTCCGCGAACTGATGCGTGGCTAGATCTGGTGTAAGCACTTTGCTCATAGCAGGATCAAGGTCGGCATCCCTCCCAAAGCGGCCCAGCTCACGCAAGCCAATGGGATCGCTTGGTATCCAGCCGTCGATCTCTCGCTCACTGTGATATCCGAAGACGTTCCTAGCGCTGCCGACCATGACGGCCAAAGCGCCGCTGAAGTTCGGCTCGAGTAGAGAGATGGCAATCGGCCGCTCGTCGTCGTCGCCCTTGAAGCTGAAGACCCAGAGCTTAAACGGAGTTCTATCTAGGAACACATAGCGTCCAGGAAACCTCCATGTGCCAGTTTCGTCGGCTGCGGCCTTCATCGCTTCGTCTGCGAGCGCGTGTCGGTTGACTGAGGCGGAATCCCCCGATTGCTTTGTCAGCGATGCGCTAACGGGAATCCCCGGGATTGGCAGAGTCAAACCCAGATTCACGCGGGGCTTGGACTTGCGGTTCGCCTGCTGAACCAAGTCGGTCGCGAGTCGCTCGGATAGATAGTAGATCTCACGATGTAGCATGAATCCAAGTTTACGATATGACTCTGGGCAGCATCGCTCCACGCAGCGCAAACCGCCGCCAGCACCCAGGTCGGCAGACGAGCGGCTCGCGGCGCGGTTGCGGGAGATCGCGGGGGAGCATCCGCGGTGGGGGTGGAAGACTGCTCACGAGATCCTGCTCAGGGAGGGCTGGATGCTGAATCGCAAGCGGACACGCCGTATCTGGCGCCAGGAGGGTCTCAGACGGCCCGTGAAAGCCAGGAAGCGTCGTCGGCTCCCAGGAGGCCAAAAGACGCGCCTGCGGGCCTCGAGAGCGAACGAGGTGTGGGCTGTTGATTTCCAGTTTGATGAGACCTCTGACCGCCGCCGGATCAAGCTGTGCAACATCGTTGATGAGCACACCCGCGAGGCGCTCGCGATCCGCGTCGGCAGAACCTGCACCGCAGAGGACGTCGTGGAAGTCATCGCGGGGCTGATCGCGCAGCGTGGCGCACCTGCCTTTCTGCGCTCTGACAACGGGCCGGAGTTCATCGCGTGGGCGCTACGCGACTACTGCCGAATGACGCTTATCGCCACAAGCTACATCGAGCCTGGATCACCCTGGGAGAATCCGTTCGTCGAGTCCTTCAACGGCCGGCTTCGTGACGAGCTGTTGAACATCGAGGAGTTCGGCTCGATCGCCGAGGCGAGAGTCGTGATCGAGGACTGGCGAGAGGAGTACAACACCTACCGGCCCCACTCAGCACTCGGGGGTCGCACTCCAAGCGAGTACGCCACAACCACAATCAAGAACAACCAAAACAACCCAGAACACGCATAACCCCCGGACCACTCACCGGGACCCCGTCATTCCCTGATTGGGTTTGCTGGGAATTCATAGAATTCATTTAGTGTCGAGGGTACGTTGACGCTTACTCCTACCGTATCCGTAGGTCCAACGTGGCCCTCTGCTCCTATGCCACCGACAATTCCCACATTGCCACCGCCGCGCATCGCTACGCCGACATACGTTCCCCGGATCGCCAGCAGACCATCGTCGTAGACCAACAAGTCAAAGCGGCCCCTAGAATTCGTGTTGAAGATCACACCTAGAGGTTTGTTGTCCTCTAACAGAGCGGTCATGGTGTCTTATTCAGACACGATCACAAGCACCGCGACTACCGCGATGGCAAGCACCGTTGCGATCGACGGATGTGCTGCCCACCACGGAATCGTCCCTGGATAGGCCTTTCTCAGCTCGGCAGGGCGCTGCGGGCGCGTGACAGTCTCGATAGGCAAACCTAGGCGTACACGAAGATCTTCCAGCTGTGCCGCGTCCCAGACCTCTCTATTTAGGCTGACCACCGTTCGTCCCGCCTGGTTGATGAACAACCGAAGTCGCGACCTCCTACCAGATGGCTTCCCCCATATGGCCTCAACGTCGATGATTCGCCCGGCGTGGCCTTCGAGTACCACCCGATCCCTTAGAAGCCCGCTGAAGATCAATCGATCACCGATGACCGTGAGCTTGACCCGCCAGCGCGAGAAATACATCAAGCCGAACGTTCCGATGCCCAAGAGAACGGCCGCAACCGCGACAATCGCCCGGGCCGCGCCATGAAAGCGAAGCGAGTAGAGCAAGCCCGCGAGAAGCCAGCCAGCAGCAACACCCACGCCGGCTCTCTGGCTATTCCAAGGCCGCCTACTTGGCCGCAGGACTAGCCGTTGCTCTCGTTTGGCCGCGGCGCACCGCGAGCCGTCTCCGGCGCGAATCGCTGGGCCCGGCGCCACACGAGTGGCCGCGGGAACCCGCCAGCTAGGAAGCTCTTCTCCCTCAAGGTCGCTGCTGTCGTCCTTGCGCAAGGTTAAATGTCAACGGCTAGCTCGACCTTGTTGTCAGCGGCCCAACGTACAATCCGCACCGGGAATACAATGGCTGGAGTCTCCTCTGACTTCGGTTCGACCGTGCAGATAAGGATTGGCTGGACTCCGATCTCCTCGCACAACTGTACCAGTCGATTGCCGCAGGCGCTAAATCGCGATACGACTTCATCCAACATCGGCTCAATGTCAAGCGTCTTAACCGGCCCTACAGAGACGCGCCACCGGTCGTAGGTGCGCCTTCCCTTCCCATGAGCGATCGAGTCGCCTATGCGATTCTGCTGGGTCGGCTCGATACCAAGGAACGCAGTAACGTAGCTCGGGTCGAACGTCTGACCGTCACGCTCCATTGCCACAAGGTTGAATGAAACCCAAACATCGGCCAGCTCTGGTTTACTCAAATGGTCCACACCCAAGGCTTTTTATGTTGAGGCCTGTGGGTTCGCCCGGAGCGCCCCTCGTGTTATTCGGTTTAGTAGTTATGTTTCCTTCGCGATCTTTATAGAGTTCTTCAGTAGACTTACCAGGCTTAAGTTCATGCGGATCATAACCAGCTTCTTTCAGTTTTTTAAGCTCTCCTGGTGTAAGTTTCTTTTCTTGCGCTGGGTTGCCTCCCTTGTCCCCTTTGACTTCGTTGACAATGCTTTCGGCACCGTTTGCGATTTCGCTCCCGACTTCGCTCGCCGTGTGTCCGATTTCGTGCCCGAGTTCTTTGGCGGCTTCTACCGCACGTTCGGTTTCTTTGCCGTTGGGGAAGGGGAAACAGATCCCAGGGGGACAGGATGAACCTTGGCCTATCGATTCTTCTGCAAGGCCGGTTCGGTCCAGGTAGTTTAGGGGGTTATCCTGGGCGTAGTTGTAAGGCGCGCGCGTGAGCGACGCGATCGGGTCGGCGCTGAGGAATTGTGCTGTTGCTGGGTCGTAGGTGCGTGCTCGCAGGTAGATGAGCCCTGTGTCTGTGCTGGTGTATTGGCCGTCGTATCCGAGTGGTGTGGTGGTGGTTCCTTCGCAGGTGGGGGTTCCGTAGGCGGTGTAGGTGCATTTGCCGGTGACGGTGCCTGCTGATCCGGTGAGCAGCCGGATTGAGCCTTGCTGGTCGTGGTGGAGGTATGTGGGTGTTTCTGCAGCGCTGATTTGCTCGACGGGGATGCCTTCTGGGCCGTAGATGTAGCTGTTGGTTTCGTCGCTGAGGATCAGAGGGAGGCCTTCGGTCATGTCCCAGGCGAGGTTGGTCGTGGTGCCGTTGATCGTTTGGGAGGTGCGCAGCCCTTCGCCGTTGTAGGCGTAGGTGTCTTCGATCTTGGGTTTGCTTTCGCCTTCGGGCCGTTCGGCGCTAGTCAGGTTCTGCGCCTGGTCGTAGCCGTATGTGGTGGCTGGGCCGGTGGTGGGTTTGGTTTTGGTGCGCTCCCCGAGTTCGTCGTAGGTGTAGGTGAGGCTCGGCCCGGTTTCGAGCTCATCACCTTTGTCGTATTTGTATGTGCCGGTGCCGATCGTTGTGGGGTTGTTTGCAGGGTCGTATTTGTATTCAATACCGGATTTTGTGAGGCGGTTGTTTTCGTCGTAGGTGTTTTCGGTGATTTCGGCGCCGGGCAAGCCTTTGCTGGTGGTCTTTTTGACTTGCCCGTCGTTGTCGCGGGTGTAGACGAGCGACGCGAGTGTTTCTGTGCCGCTTTTGAGCATTTTGACTTCGGTGATCTGGTCGGCGTTGTTGTAGGGGGTTTTGTCTTCGTTTTTGGTTTCGCTGGGGAACGTCGTCGCGTTGAAACCAGAGTTTTCGTTATAGCCGAATTTGGTGATGTGCGTCAGCCAGTCAGTCACTTTTTCCAGACGGCCGTCTTTATCAAAAGCGCGGGTTACCGCTTTTTTGTTGGGGTAGGTGATCTTGATCTGCTGGTTGGCAAGGTCGTATTCGTATTTGCTGATTTCTTTGTGACCGTTTTCGCTTTCGGTCAAACGGTCCAGCTGGTCGTACGTGTATTTCGTCGTGCCCGTACCGTCGATCATCTTGGTACGGTCGCCGTCTTTGTCGTATTCGTATGTCACGGTCGCCGGTTTCCCGCTCGAATAGCTCACTTCGGTGAGCCGGTTCGCGGCATCATATTTGTAGGTCGTGGTGCGTTTGGCGGGGTCTTCGAGTGTTTTGAGGTTCCCGGCGGCGTCGTATGTCTTCTTGGTCACCCGACTCAGCGGATCGGTGACTTCGGTGACCTCCTCTACCGGGTTCCGCGTGTATTTCGTGACGTTTTTGTTGCTGTCCATCTGGCTTACGACCTGTCCGGCACCGTCATATTCGGTTTCCGTGACCGCTTTGTTAGGCGCTTCAACCTTGGTTGGCTGGTTATCCCCGTTGTAGGTATAGGTCGTCGTGTGCGAGTTGCCGTCGGTAACCGTTTTGACGTTGCCATCGCCGTCGTAGGTGTATTTGGTCGTGTGTTTCAGCGGGTCTTCGATCTTCAACGGACGGCCCTGCGCATCCCGTTCAATTTTGGTCGTGAATTCCGCCGGTTTGCCGCCCGTGACATTGCCCTTCGGGCTCACCGTCGCGGTCTCCTGTGAGTCTTCGTTGTATTCCCACGTCCGCTTGTTCGTCAGCGGGTCTATTTCCGCGCTGCGGTTCCCATGCGTGTCGTATTCGTATTTCGTGATCCGTTTGAGGGGATCTTCGACGCTTTCCAGTTCGCCAGTGGTCTTATATTTGTATTTCGTGATCTGCGTTTTGCTCGCGGGGGCGGGCCGTTCGATCGTTTCCGGGTTACCATGGGCTTCGCGTTTGATCGTCGTCGTCTCGCCCTTCGGCGTCGTCATCGTTTCCACGTCGTGCGTGGCGTTGTACGTCCATTTCGTTTCATTGCTGTTGGGGTCGGTTTCGCTGGTCTTATCACCCGCCGCGTTGTAGCCGTATTTCGTCGTGTGTTCGTTGCCGTCCGTGACAGTCAACGGCAGCCCCGCCGCGTTGTACGTAAACGACTGGGTAGTCGCGCTCGTGGTGCCGAAGCCGCGCGTGACCGCGAACGGCTCGTCGTTGCTCGTGAAGCGCTCGTCCGTGACGCTCCCGGTTGTTTTGTTCGTGATCTTCGTGTGGAACGCTTCGTATTCGAAGCCCAGTTCGCGTCCCGCCGGATCTTTCTGCAAGGTCACCTGATGGGAGGCGTTGTATTCGTTGACTGTTTTGCCTTCACGCCCATCGAGCAGTTCGGTCATCTGATGCGACCCGTCATATTTGAACTGCCAACGCAAGCCGGCTTCGGCGGGCTGCGTCACGCTCTTTAGGTTCCCGCCTTCATACGTGTATTTCACAACGTGTTTCATCGGGTCTTCAGCGCTTTCGACCAAGCCTTCGCCGTTGTAGGCCAGTTTGATCGTGCGACTCGTCGGGTCGGTGATGGTCGTCAGCTGGCCGGCTTCGTTATAGGTAAATGTCGTTGCGTTCCCGTCACGATCCGTCACGCTTTCCAGACGGCCACTGGCACCAGCAAATTTGTATTTGACTTGGCTGGCAAGCGTCAGCGTGTAGCCGGTACCTTCCGTACCGTTCAACGTATCTTGGGTCCAGGTTGGGGCTTTGAACGCACCGCCAGTTTCTTCCGTGAACGCTACGGTACTTCCGTTGGCCTGGTTCAGCGTGGTCACTTTGCTGGTTTTATTCACCACAAGATGATCACTGAACGAGCTGGTCCACCCAAAACCAAACACGCCTTTGGCTCCTTCCGCACCGGCTTGAGAGTTATACGTCCGCGTCAGGTTTAGCCCGAGGCCCCGTCCACCAACCGAGAAGTCGGTCTGCGTCTCGGAGTAGTTGCCTGTGGCGCAGCTAACCGGGTCCACCGATTTGCATTCGATCAGCCCCGGTGCCGATGGGTTTCCCGAACCGTAGTGTCTCGAGGCTTCGCCGGTTATCGGGCGGGTGAATTTGAGGTGGCCTGTGAGTTCGTGGATAGCTCCGTTGTTTTCGAATTCGAGCTGGACGAAGGTTGTCCCAGTACCCGCGGTCTTTTGAAAGGTCCCCGTGTTGATGAAGAAGACGGTAGCTTCGGAGCCTCCCTGTTCGAAAATATCAAAGGCGCTTTCTGAGTTCGCGTTGAACGTCCCCGAGTTTTTGATCACTGCGCTGTTGCGCAGCGCGAATTCCCCCGACGAGAACGTCAGCGTGCCTTCGTTAACAAGGGTGCGCTGGCTTAACGCGACCATGCCTCCTTCCGCCGTAGCGGAGACCCCGGGTCCAAGTACCGTTGACCCAGACCCAGACATGGTGCCGCCCTTCCAGGACAGCGAGCTCGAGACATCCAGGGTACCGGGCCCGGTGAGGGTCCCGGTTTCGAAGGCGAAGTTAGCAATCGTCCCGGTGTTCCCACTGGTCATATTCAGTTCCCCGCCATTGAGGGTTACGGTGCCGCTTGGCGCTTTGAAGCTTTCTCCCGTCACGGTGTCTTCGTTCAATATGATGGAGCCTTCGAGCACACTGCTATTCGCAAGCTGCAGCGTCTTTTTACTGAGAAACGCGAACGTCCCGCCTTTGGCGTTGACCGTTCCTTTGTTTTCAAAGTTGAGCTGGACCCGTGTCGTCCCAACACCCGCGGTCTTCTGAAAGGTTCCGGTGTTTACAAACGTCACGGGAGCTTCGGATCCTGCCTGTTCGAAAATATCAAAGGCGCTCTCTGAGTTCGCGTTGAACGTACCGGTGTTTTTGATCACGGATCCGTTGCGCACCGGGAATTCCCCAGACGAGAACGTCAGCGTGCCTTCGTTCACGAGCGTGCGCTGGCTCAACGTTACAGACCCGCCTTCGATGGTTCCCGACACCGCAGAGCCAAGTACAGTCGACCCAGACCCAGACATCGTCCCACCGTTCCACAGCAGCGAGGTTGAGGCATCCAGGGCACCGGGACCGGTCAGAGTCCCGGCTTCGAAGGCGAAGTGCGCGATCGTCGCGGTGCTTCCACTCGTCATATTCAATTCGCCACCATTAAGGGTTACAGTCCCGCTCGGTGCTTTGAAACTTTCACCCGTCACGGTATCTTCACCCAACAGGATCAGGCCTTCGAGCACACTGCCGCTCGCAAGGTTCAGCGTCTTTTTACTGCGAAACGCGAACGTTGTAGTTTTGGCGTTGACCGTTCCTTTGTTTTCATAGTCGAGCTGAACGAGTGTCGTCCCAACACCCGCGGTCTTCCGAAAGGTCCCAGTATTGACGAACAACACGGCAGACGTCGAGCCGCCCTGTTCGAAAAGACCAAAGGCGCTTTCTGAGTTCGCGTTGAACGTCCCCGAGTTTTTGATCACCGCGCCGTCCCGCACCGCGAATTCCCCCGACGAGAACGTCAACGTGCCTTCGTTCACGAGCGTGCGCTGGCCCAACGTCACGAACCCGCTTTCCACAGTCGCCGACACCGCCGAGCCAAGTACAGTCGACCCAGACCCAGACATCGTCCCACCACTCCACAACAACGAGCTCGAGACATCCAGAACACCAGGACCAGTGAGAGTGCCACCGCTCAACGTCAGCGCGTGAGCGCTCGACGCTTCCAAGGCGCTCACGATTTCCAGGGAGCCACCCGACATCACAAGGGTCCCTTTGTCTTCAAGTACCCCCGCCTGATTGGTCCCTTCGGTGACCTTGACCGTTTTCCCCGCTTCTATGCAAGCAGCATCGGTAGAGGAGGGCACTTTGCCCGTAGACCAGTTCGACCCCGTCTGCCACAAGCCTTCGTTAGCGCCCGTCCACGTATCCGTACAGAGAGGTTCAGCCAACGCGCTAGCCGGCGCCAGCGCCAGAACGGCCACGAGCAACGCAACCAAACAGCCAAGGCTCCTCACCGCGAGAACACCAGCCGGGAGACGCCACGACCCTCCCGCGCGCTCTGCTGCCAGTCGAGCCCTGCCGAACCGTATACCGCGCATGTGGCCTCCCCACTCGTTGAGGACCGAAGATCGAAACGTTCTATCAGCACGAACAAAGCACGTCAAACCTCCCCCTGGACGATTGTTCGAGTAGACGGAAGACGGTTTGCGACCGGGCCCCCGGATGCGGAGCAGGGAGGCTCCGCCCCACGGCCCTTTGGATACACCACGGCCTGCGCGGATGCGACCCAAAACCCCACCCTGTTACAGCATCAGCCTTTTGATAGCTGCTTGGGTGACTCAGTGATGATGCTTTGAAGCGGCCTTCAGGACTGGGTTGTGGGCTTGCAGGCCGGTGCCGGTGATCTGGACCTTGAGGCCCTTGTGGCCGACGTGCTCGAGCAGCTTGCGTGACCGGGTGATGAGACAGGGCGGAGTGGTTTGGGCGTGGGACATGTTCCTTGTCCTCGTCAAGCTATCCGGACTCATGCCGATAACTACGATAAGTGCTGACGATTGGAGTCGATAAGTACTCAACTTCGTACCACGTCGGAGAAGTCGTGGGCTTGGTGATCGTTCTCGGCCTCGCGGTCCTCGTGATTCACCGAGCCCTGACGCGTGGCTTCGGGCGCCGGCCAGTTTCAACTGAGAAACGCCATGGCGCATGGGACCTTGTGATCGTGGTCCTTGCGGTCGTTATTGCCGGTGCGTACATAGTTTCGAGCATAAGTCGCGGGCTTCTAGATAGCGGACCCAGTGGACCATGGTTGACGAGTGAAGGAGTCAATCTCAAGGCAGGCTTCATCGCAGGCTGCAGCAAAGGCGCCCCGTCGAGAACTGGGGCCTGCGAATGTCTCTTTGCTCGGCTCTCGAGCATCCCGCCGTACAACACGCCCAGCGGCTTTGAGGCTCTTAGCGCAGATCTTCAAACGTTTGCGCAGACCCATGACACTACGAAGCTCCCCCCGGCCGTGTTCAGCAGCATCCATACCTGTACGGGCTGATGCACGAACCACTCGGCGAGTAGAACGTCTGTGATCCTCCATCGACCGCGCGCTCAGGTCACGAGCGGAGCAGCACGCTTGAGTGCCTTCAACACGAGCTCGTCGTGGTCGGCCGGCTTGACCTTGCGGAGGACCTCGGCGACCTTCCCCGCAGAGTCGATGATAAATGTCGTGCGCTCGTTCCCGAGATACTCGCGACCGTAATTTTTCTTCGTAACCCAGACACCGTAGCTCTCCGCAACTGCATGATCCTCGTCGGCAAGTAGCGCGAAGTCGAGGTTGTACTTCTCGTGGAACTTCTTGACCTTGTTGACTGGGTCCGGCGAGATCCCCAGCACCGTCGCGCCGATCTTGGCGTAGTCGGCTCTATGGTCGCGCACACCGCACGCTTGTGTCGTGCAGCCGGGGGTATCAGCCTTCGGATAGAAGTAGACGACGACAGGCTGGCCGCGGAGGTCGGAGAGCTTGACGGGGTTGCCGTCCTGGTCGGGCAGCTCGAAGGCGGGTGCCGGTTGGCCTTGTTCGATCATGAGGCCATCGTACCTCGGCGGCCTCGTACGGTGCCGTGAAGACGCTGAGCACTCGAGTGTTTCGGCCGATGTGGACGATCAGGTCAGGCACGCCCATGCCTCTGGGGCGAAGTTGGGCACCGTGGCCTGCACCCGCCGAGGATGTCGAGCGTGCTCATCGGCGGACGCGTGAGGATCAGCGTGACTTACAGGGCACCTCGAAGAGATCACCGTCGATGATTCCCTCATCCGCATTGAGGTAGCCGAACACATTGCACCGGCTGCACGCAGCGGCACCCTCGGAGCCATCGCGAGCCAACAGCCAGTCATGCCCGAGGCCCATCGCTGTTTGGTGCGCCTGTGATGTGAGGCGAAACCATCGCGTCTCATCCTCCGACCAACCCTGCTTAGAGTCGTGACGCACGATCGCATAGATGATTTCGTGAGTAACTCCGGTCTGAATGCGGATCTTGTCTGCCCGAGCCTGGCGCCTTATGTTCGAGCGCCACGCCTCAGGATCTTTAACATCGCGCAAGCTGCGAATCACTTGCCCGTCGAGTAGGAGCGCTCCGTAGTCGTCCCGCCGCTCCTTCCGCCGGAGAAGAGCTTGCGCGCGTTCAAAATGTTCTTGCAGCATGGGGTTGCGTACTGTTTTTAGTGCCCGGCGTGTTTAGTGCCCGACGTGTCGGCCTTGGGGTAGAAGTAGACGACCACCGGCTGGCCACGGAAATCCGAGAGCTTCACCGAGCGCCTGTGCTGGTCGGGGATCTCGAAGTCGGGGGCCTGGTCACCTGGTTCGATCATGGACCTGATCCTAGCCTCCACCTCGTTCTCGTCAAACGGGCTATATACCTCGCCAGGGAGTTCGAGCACCGACTCGGCATCGGCTAGACGATAGCTCTGCGGGTCGATCGAGCCCTAAGCACAGACACTCCTACGCTTAGGCCCTATGTCTGACCCATCACGTAGCTCCCGCGAGAACGTCGAACGCGACGCACGCCAATACTTTCCACGCCAGGTCGAGGCCTGTGAAGAGCTCCTGACCTACGCCGCCGAGATGGTCGAAGCCGAGCCGTGGCGCGGCCGACCCGTCCGAGATTCGGTGCTCACCGATCGTCTCGTTGCCGCCGAGGGAGCACGCGGGCTGAAGACGTACCGAGGCTCTCTAGATGCCGCGCTCGGCGGCTATGGGCCGCAGGCGGCAATGCTCAACCGCGCGCTGTTCGAGTCGATGGTGAGTTGCTGGTGGGCGTGCAAGAACCCAGAACTGGCGGCGGAACGTTTTGAGCAGCATCAGGCACACCAGCGCGGGCTCTGGAGAAAACGGCTCGCCGCCGTAGGCGAGAGTGGCATCGAAAATGTGCCCTCCGAGGACGAGCAGCGCGAGCTCGACAAGATCTTCGGGCCCTGGGGCGACAGGCTGTGGTGCGGGATGCCACTGCACAAGCTCGTGAAAGAGGTTGAGGACGAGTGGGAGCAGCCCGAGGTCCTCCACGGCTTCTTTGCGATCGCGCATGCCGCCAACAACGAGACGCAGCACACGAGTGCCAGATCGCTGCTCAGCGGCGTCATTGAGGAGACCGACAACAGCTTCCGACTCGACGCCGGCCCCAGCCTCTACGGCGTACAGCAGTCACTGCACGGCGCACTTTGGTCCTACGGACACATCCTGCGAGCCGTGGCGACGTACTTCGAAGTCGACGGCTACGACGAGATCGAGGTGACGCGAGTGCGCTGCGAGGCCGCGTTCATGCCGTTGAACGCACTCAACGTCGAGCAGAACCCCGGCCGAAACGATCCGTGCCCGTGTGGGTCAGGGAAGAAGTTCAAGAAGTGCCACGGGGCGTGACCGGGCCTTCGACAGCCGTTCCGCCCGATCCGTTTACTACCCTATGAATTAACTCTATACATACTCTTCTGCGACCAGACGCCGTAGCGCTCGGTAACTGCGTGATCCTCGTCGGCGAGGAGCGCGAAGTTCAGCCCCTCCTTGTCGTGGAACTTCTTGACCTTGGCGACAGGGTCGGGGGAGATCCCGAGCACAGTGGCGCCCGTCTTGGCGTAGTCGGCCTGATGGTCGCGCACGCCGCAGGCCTGGACGGTACAGCCTGGGGTTGCAGCCTTTGGGTAGAAATACATGACAACCGGCTGGCCACGGAAGTCTGAGAGCTTCACCATGCGGCCGTCCTGGTCGGGTAGCTCGAAGTCTGGTGCCACATGTCCCTGCTCGATCATCGATTTCCTTTCTACTTCAGTAGCTTCGACAGCCGGCGATCCTTGAGGATCCGCCCATCTGTCTGACAGGAGGGACAGTAGGCGATCACGTAGTCCTCGAAATGCACAGCCTCGAGCGTCGTCCCACAGCGCGGGCATGACTCACCCTCGTGCCTGTGCACCCGCAGCGGCATCGGCAGCTTGTCTGGGATCGGCAGCGTGATCGCCTCCTGGTAGTGAGCGAGCGCACCGCCCAGCGTCTCCAGGATTGCGGCCCGCAAGCGCTCACACTCATCGGCGTCGAGGTCGGCTCCGCGCTTGAATGGCGACAGCTTGGCGGTCCACAGGATCTCATCGGCCCACGAGCGTCCGATCCCGGCGATCGTGCGCTGGTCACGCAGCAACGTGTGCAAGGGTCGGGCCACGTCGAGCACCTGCCCGAGCTCCGGCGGTTCCGGCCAAGCTTCGGGGCCGAGCTTGGCAATGGCCTCATCCCGCTCGAGCTCCTCCGCGCGCAACAGCTTGACCCAGGCCGCTTGCTTTGAGCCGAACTCGCGCAGGCGCAGCTCCAACTCTTCGCCATCGCCAGCGAGTACACGCACCAGCAGCCTGGAGGTGCGATCGCGCGGTCCCGCCCGCTTGCCGTAAAGCTGCAAGCGCCCTGCCGACATCAGGTGAATCAGCAACGCCAGCGCGTCCTGCTCTGCTCCGGTATCGACAATCAGATTCTTGCCCCGCCGGCGCACGCCGGCGATCGTCCGGCCCTCCAGGGCGGATAGCGGCGGGTCGAACGTCTTCAGCGCGTTGATACCCGGGGCGAGCGCCGAAGTGATCTGGGCGCCACGCAGCGCACCGTCGAGCAGGCGCGCGGTGATCTCGACCTCGGGCAACTCCGGCATCGTCCTCACTGTAGGTAGGTCGCACTCCTGCGGGCCCGCGTCCGTGTAGCGTTGCGGTCAGTGACCGGCACAATCGCGCCAGACGACATCGTCCACACCACCGCCGAAGCGCACGGCAACAGCCGCCCTCCGCTGCTCGTGCTAGAGCCCCTCTCCCGGTTCCTCGACGCTCACAACATCGGTCAGGGTGGCGAGATCTCGGCGAGCCCGATCGGCGACGGGCACTCCAACGTGACCTATCTGATCGAGCGCTCAGGCGTTGAAGTTGTTCTCCGCCGCCCGCCCCGCCCGCCGCTGCCCCCGAGCGCACACGACGTCCTGCGCGAGGCGCGCCTGCTCTCGGCGCTCGCCCCCACCCCCGCGCGTGTGCCCGCAGTGCTCGCGGTGTGTGACAAGGACGACGTGATCGGCTGCCCCTTCTACATCATGGAGCGGGTCCGCGGCGAGGTGATCACCTCCACCGTTCCGCCCGCGCTGGATACGCCCGAGCAGCGAGCCCAGATCGGCGAGCAGCTGATCGACGCCCTCGTGGAGATCCACGCAGTCGACTGGCAGGCGGCGGGCCTCCAGGGCTTTGGCAAGCCAACCGGCTACCTCGAGCGCCAGCTGCGGCGCTTTTCCGGCCTGTGGGAGCTCAACAAGACCCGCGAGATACCGGCGGTGGAGCGTGTGGGGATGTGGCTTTCAGAGCATCTGCCGCAGTCCGGTCCGGCCACCATCGTGCATGGCGATTTTCGTCTGGGGAACACCATGTTCGACGCCGTGGCGCCCGCGCGCCTGGTCGCGGTCTTTGATTGGGAGATGGCCACGATCGGAGACCCGCTCGCAGACATCGGATACCTCTGCATGTTCTGGACAGAGGCCGGCGATCCAGAACGCGGCCTGCGAGAGCACCTCGGCAAGGTCACACGGGCCGAGGGTTTTCCCACCCGCGCTGGGTTGATAGCGCGCTATGAGGAGCGCTCAGGGCGTTCGATGAAGGATCTGCGCTGGTACACCACGCTCGCGCTGTGGAAGTCGGTCGTCTTCATGGAGGGCAACTACAAGCGCGCCATCGCCGGAACCACCGACGATCCCTATCTGCATCAGTTCGGCGAGGGCGTCGCCGAACTCGCCGGACTCGCCGAAGAGGTGGCACGTGGAGGCGGCTGAAGGCTCCCGCACCGGCCTGCTGATCGACTGGGGCGGCGTGCTCACGACGAACCTGTTTGCCTCCTTCCACGCCTACTGCCTGGCGGCCGGAATCGATCCGCAGGCGCTGGCGGGACGCTTCAGGCGTGACCCCGAGGCCCGCGACCTGCTGATCGCGTTGGAGACAGGCGCACTGGGAGAGTCCGAGTTCGAGATCAAGTTCGCGGCGCTGCTAGAGGTGGAGCCCGACGGGCTCGTGGATGGGCTGTTCGCCGGCGTGCAGCCGGACATCGCGATGGTCGAGGCCGTCCGCAGGGCCCACGCGGCCGGCGTCCGCACGGCGCTCGTGTCCAATTCGTGGGGTGCGCACCGCTACCCCCACGACATGTTCGAGGAACTCTTCGATGGCGTGGTGATCTCCGGCGAGGAGGGCATTCGCAAGCCTGCGCGGCGTATGTATGAGCTGGGCGCGCAGCGCGCCGCGATCGCACCTGAGCTGTGCGTCTACGTCGACGATCTCCCCTTCAACCTCACACCCGCGGAGGAGCTCGGCATGGCGACGGTGCACCACACCGACTCGGATATCACCATCCCGGAGCTCGAGCGCCTGCTCGGCATCCCCCTGCGCACGGGCGAGGCTGTCGGCTGAGTCTCAGTCGCGCTTGCCGCGGCCGTAGAGCAACTTCAGCATCCTGCCCAGCCGCTTCGTCCCGCGGCGCGAGTAGGGGAAGAAGTGCAGATCGCGCTTGAGCGCCAACCGCGGCGTGACGAGGATCGCCTGCTGGGAGCAGTACTTGCGGATCCCCCCCGCGCCGTGGCGCGAGCCCAACCCCGAAGCCTTCACGCCGCCCATCGGCAGCTCGAGCGCCACATAGTTGATGATCGCGTCGTTCACGCACACCGCCCCGGAATCCACCCGCCGGGCGATCTCCTCGCCCTTCGCGGTGTCTTTGCTGAACACCGACCCGCCCAACCCGTAGGGGGAGTCGTTGGCCAGGCGCACCGCCTCATCAGCGTCGCGCACCTTCATGATCGGCAGGGTCGGCCCGAAGGTCTCCTCGCGCATGATCTTCATCGAGTGGTCGACGTCGAGCAGCACCGTGGGCTCGAAGAAGTGCCCCGGCCCCGGGCCGCGATGACCGCCGACGACAGCCCTCGCCCCCTTGGCCAGCGCATCGTTGACATGGTCCTCGACGATGTCCACCTGCGGGGGAAACGTCATCGATCCGACCTCGACCGTGCCGGGACCTCCGTCGGGCTTGCCCTGGCGCAACGCGCGCACCTTGCTGGTGACCTTGGCGACGAACTCGTCGTAGACAGGCTCCTCGACATACACGCGCTCGATCGACAGGCACGTCTGGCCGGAATTCTGCATCGAGTAGTACGTCGCCGTGTTGGCTGCCCGCTCGAGGTCGGCGTCGGAGAGCACGATCATCGGATCCTTGCCACCCAGCTCGAGCGATGCTGGGATCAGGCGCCGCGCCGCGGCTTCGGCAACCTTGCGACCTGTATTTGTGGAGCCGGTGAACATGATCATGTCGACCTGCTCGATCAGCGCCGCGCCGGTCTCCCCGCGTCCGGTTGCCACCTGAAACACATCCGCCGGCACCCCGCACTCGCGCAGCCCCTCGGCCAGCAGCAGCGAGGTCATCGGGGTGACCTCTGAGGGCTTGAGGATCACGCTGTTCCCCGCGGCCAGCGCCGGGATGCAGTCCCCGAAGGAGTTCGTCAGCGGGTAGTTCCAGGGTCCGATCACGCCGATCAGCCCCAGCGGCTTGTAGCGCAGGATCAGCTTCTTGCCCTTCACGAACAGCGAGCTCGAGTGCACGCGCTCATCGGCCAGGTACTTCTCGGCGTGCTTGGCCCAGAAGCCGAAGGCGCCGCCGCCGTAGGAGATCTCCGCCAGCTGCGCATCCTCGAAGGTCTTGCCGGTCTCTGAGACGATCGTCGTCGCGATCTGCTCGGCGTTGTCCATCACCCACTTCTGCATCCGCGACAGCACGCGTGCGCGGCCCTCGAAGCCCATCGCCTCCCACCCGGGCTGTGCCGCACGCGCACGCGTGGCCAGCTCAGCCACCGCGGCAGCGTCCAGATCAGGGACGGTCGCGATCCTCGCCCCCGTCGCCGGGTTTTCGACGGCAATCTCAGGGTGGGTGGGATCCTCATCCTGTGCGACGCCGTTGTGAGTCTGCGGTACCTGCTCTACGGTGGCCATCGCTATCTCCCCTGCTCGTTCTCGCTCGTAGCGAACAAGCCTACTCCGACGGAGCGGCTATTGGGAGAGCTCGATCGAGGCGATGCCCACAGGCTCGGCCGGGCGGTCGCCACCATCGGTATCGACGCCGTCCAGTTTGTCCACCACATCCATCCCGTCCGTCACCTGCCCGAACACGGTGTGCTTGCCGTCCAGCCAAGGGCAGGACCCGGCGGTGACGATGAAAAACTGGGAGCCGTTCGTGTTCGGGCCCGCATTCGCCATCGCGAGCGCCCCACGCACGATCTTGTGGGTGTTGATCTCATCCTCGAATGTATATCCAGGACCGCCCGTGCCCGTTCCCTGCGGGCAGCCACCCTGGATCATGAAATCTTTGATGATGCGGTGAAACGTCAGCCCGTCGTAGAAGCCATCGGAGGCGAGCTTGCGGAAGTTTTCGACCGTCTTCGGCGCGTCCTCATCAAACAGCTCGAAGGCGATCTCACCCTCTGTTGTCTTCATCGTGGCGGTCGACATCTCTAGTGCTCTCCTCTGCTCGGCTCGGGTGAGCGCGCCAGGATAGCTACTTGCCCACGCGCTGAAGCGTCAGTGAGCGCCCACCTACGCTGTTTCCGTTGAGCGCCTCGATCACGCGCTCGGCCTCACCCTCCGGGACCGACAGAAACGAGAAGCGATCGAGCACCATCACGTCGCGCACCGCCTCACCGTCGAGGCCCGCCGTCGAGGTCACCGCGCCGACAATGTCGGCCACGCGCAGACCGCCCGCGCGACCGCCTCCGAGCACGAGCTTTACGTAGGTCTCCTCTGTGTCCTGCATGCGCTTGATCCCCGGCTTGGAATGCCTTCGCGGGCGCTCCTTCACCGGCACCGGCGCACTCTTCGCCCCCGGCTCCCACGCCGCGATCGGCATCCCGATGTGCCGCTCGATCGCCTCGAGCTCACGCTTCTGACGATCCTCGACGAACGTAATCGCCCTGCCCGAGCGTCCCACTCGCCCCGTGCGGCCGATGCGGTGCACATAGGTGTCCGGGCTCGTCGGTACGTCGTAGTTGACCACGTGCGTCACCGTCGAGATGTCGAGCCCCCGCGCCGCCACATCAGTCGCCACCAGGATTGGCACGCGCCCTCCCTTGAACGCCAGCATCACACCATCGCGCGAGCCCTGGCTCATGTCGCCGTGCAGCGCCCTCACATTCATCCCCCGGTCGCGCAGCGTCCTGAACAGCTGATCGCATCTGATCTTGGTCCTCACAAACACAATTGCCTGCTCCGGCTTCTCAGCCTTGAGCACCTCCACCAGCTTGTCCGCCTTCTCCTTTGTCTCCACCGGCAGCTGAAACTGCGCCACGGTGTCGATCGTCAGCGTCGCCGCCTGCACCTGGATCGTGACCGGGTCATACAGATATCTGTCGGCCAGCTGGCGGATCGGCGGCGGCATCGTCGCCGAGAACAGCGCCGTCTGACGTCCGCTTGGGGTCAGCGAGAGGATCTTCTCGACGTCCTCCAGAAAGCCCAGGTCGAGCATCTCGTCAGCCTCATCGAGCACCACGAAGCGGCAGTCGTGCAGCACCAGCGAGTGCCTGGAGATCAGGTCGAGCACCCTTCCGACAGTTCCCACGACGACGTGCCCACCGGCGCGCAGCTGCGCCTGCTGCGTGCGGATCGGCGCGCCGCCAAACACCGCTACCACGTCGATTCCCTTATGCGCCCCATACGTCCGCAGCGCTTGCGTGACCTGGATGCACAGCTCGCGCGTCGGCGTCAGCACCAGCGCCTGCACCTCACTCAGCTCAGGGTCGATGTACTCGGCGATCGGCAACCCAAACGCCGCCGTCTTGCCCGTCCCCGTCTGCGCCTGGCCGATTACATCGCGACCCTCCAGCACCGACGGGATCGCCTGTTCCTGAATCGGGCTCGGCGACTCATACCCCACGTCGCGCAGGGCCTGGAGAGTGGACTCGGACAGCCCGAGCTCGGCAAACGTCTTAGTCATCGTTCGGCCTTGAGCTTACGGACTTCCCGGCCGTCTACACCCGACCGTCCTTTTACACAAGCCGGCACGGCTGGATCGCGCGCGGGGCCGGCGAGGCTGTAGGGTGCGCGCCCATGTCGATCACCGTTGTCGGATCAATCGCCTACGACGCCGTCAAGACGCCGTTCGGTGAGCGCGAGCGCATGCTCGGCGGCGCCGCCGTGCACTTTGCACTGGCTGCCTCCTTCTTTGAGCAGGTACGCGTCGTCGGACCCGTGGGCGATGACTTCGGCGAGACCGAGCTTCAGGTGCTCCGCCAGCGAGACGTGGATGTCTCCGACATCGAGCGCATCGCCGGTGGCAAGACCTTCTTCTGGCGCGGCGAGTACGGCTGGGACCTCAACTCGCGTGAGACCCTCGACACCCAGCTCGGCGTGTTCGAGGGCTTCCAGCCCAAGCTCTCTGCCGCGTCGCGCTCGAGCGACGTCCTGTTCCTCGCGAACATCCAGCCCGACCTCCAGCGCGAGGTGCGCTCCCAGCTGCCCTCCGCCCGCTTCGTCGCGCTCGACTCGATGAACCTGTGGATCGAAATCGCCCGCGATTCGCTCGTCGAGGCGATCAAGTCTGTCGATTGCCTGATCCTCAACGACGCCGAGCTGCGCCAGCTCACCAGCAAGCCCAGCCTGCTCTCAGCCGCGCGCGAGGTCTTTTCTTGGAGCCCGAGCGGTCCTGGAATCATCGTCGCCAAGCAAGGTGAGTACGGTGCCGCGCTGATCACACCCGAGCACTTCTTCTCGCTCCCCGCCTTTCCGCTGGAGAGCGTCGTCGATCCCACCGGCGCCGGTGACACGTTCGCCGGCGGATTTGTCGGCTACATCGCCGCCCACCCGCACGATGAGATCTCAGATGAGCTGCTGCGCCGTGCGATGGCGCATGCGACCGTCCTTGCGTCCTTCAACGTCGAGGAGTTCGGCACCGAGCGCATCGAGCGCCTGGCCCGCGCGGAGATCGTCGCGCGCCTGGAGGAGCTGCGAGAGATCACCCGTTTCAGCAGCGACGGGTAGTACGATCAGCGCATGGACGCTTGGACCTTCGTCTGGCTGATGGTCTTCCTGAAGATCCCGATCGTCGCGCTCTTCCTGCTGGTGCGGTGGGCGGTGCGCGAACCCCCGGCAACCATGCAGAACAACGACGGCGGCATCGGGGTGGGCGGGACTCCGATCAATCCGCTGCATCCCCACCACCCCCGCTCGCCGCGAGGTGGGCGGGGCCCGATCATCCCTCGCCGTGGGCCCCACGGCGACCCCACGCCGGCTGCGCCCCCGCGTGTGCGCACCGTGGTCGCCCGCGGGCGACTGATCCAGCGCTGAAACGCGGCGCCGTGCCGTGCCCCGCGCACGTGCGAGAATCGCGCCGATGAGCGCATCACCCCCTTCCTCGGTCCTCTCCGACGGCACCATCGCCCGGCTCGTGCGCGAGGGCCGCATCGGGATCGACCCGTGGGATGAGGAACTGATCCAGCCGGCGAGCGTCGATCTGCGCCTGGGGGACTCCTTCCGCGTGTTCCACAACCACAAGATCACCGCGATCGACCTGCGCGAGCCCCCGCGCGGGCTGACCGAGCAGGTCACCCCCCCACCGGGCGAGCCGTTCGTGATCCACCCGGGCGAGTTCTGCCTCGGGCGGACGCTCGAGCACGTCGAACTGCCGGACGACATCGTCGCGCGCATCGAGGGCAAGAGCTCACTCGGCCGCCTCGGCCTGATCGTGCACGCCACCGCCGGCTTTTGCGATCCCGGCTGGAAAGGCACGCTGACGCTCGAGCTCAACAACCTGACGCGAGTCCCGATCAAGCTGTACCCGGGATTGCCGATCGCGCAGCTCTCGTTCATGACGCTCGACTCCCCAGCCCTGCGCCCTTACGGCCACGAGGATCTCGGAAGCCACTACCAGGGTCAGGTCGAGGCCACCGAGAGCCGCTACGGTGGTTCTGAGAACAGCCGAGGAGACAGCAGATGAGCACAACGGAGACTCACAAGCAAGCATCGGATGAGAAGACCGGATCCACGCTGACGGTCACCGATAACCGCACAGGTGAGACCTACGAGTTGCCGATCGAGGACGGCACGGTGCGCGCGATGGATCTCCGCCAGATCAAGACTGGCCAGGAGGACTTCGGCCTGATGGCCTACGACCCGGCCTACATGAACACCGCCTCCTGCCGTAGTGCGATCACCTACATCGACGGCGACGACGGCATCCTGCAGCACCGCGGCTATCCGATAGAGCAGCTGTGTGAGCATTCGACCTATCTGGAGGTCGCCTACCTGCTGATCCACGGAGCGCTTCCGACGCAAGGCGAGCTCGACGATTGGACCCACGAGATAACGATCCACACGTTCGTGCACGAGAACGTCAAGGACTTCATGCAAGGCTTCCGCTACGACGCCAACCCGATGGGCATGCTCGTCGCCTCGGTCGGCGCGCTCTCGACCTTCTACCCCGACGCCAACCAGATTCACGACGGCGACGTCCGCGCGATCCAGATCATCCGCCTGCTCGCAAAGATGCCGACGCTCGCCGCGTTCGCCTTCCGCCACAACATGGGCCAGCCCTATGTCTACCCCGACAACGACCTCGCCTACGCCGGGAACTTCCTCTCGATGATGTACAAGATGACCGAGCTCAAGTATGAGCCCGATCCACGTTTGGAGCGTGCTCTGGATGTGCTGTTCATCCTCCACGCCGACCATGAACAGAACGCTTCCACCAGCGCCGTGCGCTCGGTCGGCTCCACCCAGGTCGACCCCTATTCGGCCGTCGCCGGCGGGGTGGCGGCACTCTACGGCCCACTGCACGGCGGCGCCAACGAGGCCGCCCTGCGGATGCTCACGAGGATCGGTTCGGTCGAGAACATTCCCGGCTTCCTAGAGGGCGTAAAGGCCGGCAACGAGCGGCTGATGGGCTTCGGCCACCGCGTCTACAAGAACTACGATCCGCGGGCGCGGATCATCCGCAAATATCTCGACGACGTGTTCGAGGTGCGCGGCAGGAGCCCGCTCCTGGACGTGGCCACCGAGCTCGAGAAGCGCGCGCTCGACGACGACTACTTCACCTCCCGCAAGCTCTACCCGAACGTAGACTTCTACTCCGGCCTGATCTACGAGGCGCTCGGCCTGCCTGTGGCGATGTTCCCCGTGATGTTCGCGATCGGACGCACCTCCGGCTGGATCGCCCAGTGGCTCGAGATGGTGCAGGACCCCGAGCAGAAGATCGCCCGCCCCCGCCAGATCTACACCGGCGATCGCGACCTCGACTATGTGCCGATCGACCAGCGCAGCTAGAGCACTAGGGTTGCGCCGTGGCGGCGTAACCAGTCGCGGTCCTCGCGGTAGGCAGGCCAGCGCCGCTGAAGTAGCGCCCAGAAGCGTGGCGAGTGGTCGAGGATCTCCAGGTGGCAGACCTCGTGCCAGACGACGTATTCGAGTACCCGCTCGGGCGCAAGCAACAGCCGCCAGTTGAAGCTCATGCGCCCGCCGGCCGAGCACGAGGCCCAGCGCGTACGCTGCGCGCGAATCGTAAGTCCGCTGTACGTCGTGCCGGAGCGCTCGGTGGCGCGATCGAGTCGCGTCGCGATCTCCGCTCGTGCAGCGCGCCGGTAGAAGCGCTCCAGCGCCTGCTCCGGGTCTCCCTCAGGCACGAGTAGACGCCCGCCGTCACGGTGAACCCGCTGACGCCCGGCTTGGGGAACGAGCTGCAAGGCGCTACCTAGGTAAGGCACTGTTCCCCGCCGCTCAGCGATCTGTGCGAGCACACTCTGCGCCTCGGCCAAGCGCCGCTCGATCCAAGGACGGAGCTCGCTGATAGCCGTCGCCGCGGCCCGGTCCGGCGCACGAGAGGGAAGGACGACCTCAACGCCTGTGTGCGCATGTACGTTGACCCGCACCCTCTGGGCGCGGGCGGAGCGACGCACGGTGTAGGGGATCTCGCTCACGCAGCGGAGAGTACGCGTCCCACCGGGTGCATAATCCGGCGGCGATGAGCAAATCCAAGGTCAGGCTGCCGCGCGAGGTGCGCGATCCGTATCAAGTCTTTCTGAATGGGGTGCCGCAACGACTCGGAGCCGACTTCCAGGTCAGGGAAGGCTCGCTGGTATTCGAGCGAGAGCTGCGCAAGGACAAGATCAGCAAGCGGCGCTGGCTGCTGGGCGCCTGGGGCGTGGGCACCTACCGCCAGAACGACTCGGTGGACGTGCGCTACGAGGCTCCGGACGGGTCGCCGAGGGTGGCCGAGGGCCTGGAGATCGAGGGAGCCTAGAGCCCTGCCACGCCTGCCGGCCGGCTACCAGGGTTTGGCCAGGCGCAGAGCGCTGAGGATCGCGCGGGTGGCGGGCGAGCGGTTCAGCGTTATGAAGTGAATCCCAGGGACTCCGGCGCCGAGCAGCTCCGCGCACTGAAGCGTGGCGTAGGCGACGCCGAAGTCCAGCACCGCCTCGGAGTCCTCGCTGCGAGCGTGCAGCTCCCTGCGCAGGCCGTCCGGGATCGACGCCTTGCAGAGCTTGGCCATCCGCTCCACCTGCCCGACCTGGGTGATGGGCATGATGCCGGGGATGATCGGCACGCCCACTCCGGCGGCTCGCGCCCGCTCGACGAAGTCGAAGTAGAGGGCATTGTCGAAGAACAGCTGCGTGATCAGGAAGTCAACGCCGGCGGCGACCTTCTCGGCCAGGTGTTCCAGGTCCTCCTCGGGGCTCACGGCATGGATGTGAGTCTCAGGAAAGCAGGCCCCGCCGATCGCGAACGGGTAGCCGGTGGAGATCAGCTCGACGAGTTCGCGTGAGTACTCCAGTCCGCCCTCGGTCTTGCGCCAGTCCTCCTGCCCAGCCGGCGGGTCGCCTCGCAGCGCGAGCACGTTTTCGATACCGGCGTCCTGCATCTCGTCGAGCGTGGCTCGCAGTTCATCCACGGTGGCGCCCACGCACGTGAAGTGAGCCATCGCCTCCAGGCCGTACTCGTCCTTGATGCGCTTGACGATCTCGATCGTTTTCCCCCTGGTGGTGCCACCTGCTCCATATGTGACCGACACGAAGGACGGATCCAGCTGGCGCAGCTCGCCGAGCGCGTCGCGCAGGTTCTGCTCGCCGACCTCGGTCTTGGGAGGGAAGAACTCGAACGAGAACGTGGGCCCGTCCGAGGACAGGATCTGATCGATGCGCATCAGAGAATTATGCAGTCCAGCGCTCCGGCTCACCGGTGATACGGCTGGCGCGCTCAGTGACCTCTAGGTGGCGCAGCATGGCGATCGTCTCGGTCAGCAGCCACTGGGCGACAGGCGGAGAGAGCTCGGGGCCATGAACGCGCGGAAGGATCTCAAACGCAGTCAGCGGCTCGCCCGCCTGCACGACAGCCAGGATCCTGGCCAGGCGCTCGGAGACGAGCTCGCGATTGCCTTCGATGTGCGCTTGCACATCTGTGAACGTGCGCCCGTGACCGGATAGGCACAGACGCGCGCGCAGCGCCTGCACGACATCGAGCGAATGCAGGAATTCGCCGGCGGGGTCGGTGGAGTAGCCGTAATCGAAGAACAGTGAGATGCGACCGAGCAGGTGATCTCCCGAGATCAGCAGACGATGCTCGGGCTGGAACAGACAGACGTGCGAGGGGGCATGACCGGGCGTCTCATAGACGCTCCAAGGACCAAGGTCGGTCTCGACGATAACCCCCGGGAGCAGCTCGCGATCGGGCTCGATCACGGCGGCAATCCCCGATTCGCGCGTGCCGCGCTCGGCGGCGTAGCGGCGCAGCGGCTCCTCGGGCACGCCGCTCTGGCGCGCGACCTCCAAACGACGGTCGATCGCGGCGTCAGGATCCTCAGCCCAACTCCTCATGTGCTCGTGGTTCGGGTGCATCCACAACTCACACCCCGCGCGATCGACGATCGAGGCGGCCTGGCCGTAGTGGTCTGAGTGGGCGTGCGTGCAGACCACCAGCCGCACGTCCTCAATCCTCAGGTTGCACATCGCAAGCGCCCGCTCCAGGTGAGCGAGCGAGCCGGGCTGGTGCATGCCCGTGTCGAACAGCACCACCCCATCGCCGGCCGCCACAGCCCAAGCGTTGCAGTGGGGAACACCTGGCCAGGGCAGCGGCAAGCGCAAGCGAAAGACTCCCGGGATCACGCGCTCGCCCCGCCCCAGCTCGGGCTTACGTGTTGCCTGCGCCACTGGCAGGGAGACTAGACTACGTATCTTCGGCGGCGTCGCCAAGGGAGAAGGAAGATGGCCGAGGAGAGCGCGAGCGAGGCAGCCATGAAGGTGCAGGAGGTGGCGGCAAACGTGCGCCAGGCGGCGTCGCGGCGCAGGCGTTCCGCCGGGAGCGAGGCCGAGGCGGTGACGCGGCGGTACTTCGAAGCGATCGGCGCGCACGATCTCGATGCGGCGGTCGCAATGTGGGCCCAAGGCGGCCGTGAGAATGTGCGCGGGCAGGTCGATGTCACCGCGCCAGAGGGCGTGCGCGCCTTCATCGGAGACCTGTTCGGCGCTCTGCCCGACCTGCACGTGGAGATCCTCTCCACCACGACCGAGAATGACCGCTGCGCGCTGCAGTGGCGCTTCACCGGCACCTTCGCCGGGCCGCGCCCGTTCAACGGGATCGCCCCTACCGGCGACCACATAGAGCTCGAGGGTGTCGACGTGCTGCAGGTGCGCGACGGGCTGATTCAGTCAAACGACGCCTTCACCGACACGATGGCCGTCCCCCGCCAGATCGGGATGCTGCCAGCACTTCACTCACCCGCCGAGCAGCGGCTGATGGGCGCGTTCAACCTCAAGACACGCCTCACGAGCAGGGTGGGTGGGCTCGGATCAGGCGAGGCCGAGATGGTAGCCACCGGCGTGTGGGTCGTGCAGGGCAGACCGGGGCGCTGCAACGTTTTCCTGATCGAAAACATTGGTGATGAGGGCGGGGTGACTATGTTCGACGCGGGCGCGCGCACCATGACGCGCGCGGTGGCGAGCGCGGGCGCGAAGCTCGGAGGCATCAAGCGGATTGTGCTCAGCCACGCCCACACCGACCACCGCGGCACAGCACCCGCGCTGGGGGTACCGGTGCTGTGTCACCCCGACGAGGTGCAGGACGCCGAAGGCAGCGGCGGTTTTCGCTACTGGCCAGCCGACCTCGCAGGGCTGCCGACGCCCCAGCGCCAGGCCCACCTCCTGCTGCACCGCTACGCCTGGGACGGCGGCCCAGTGAAGATCGCCGGCACGGTGACCGAGGACGACGAGGTGGCGGGCTTCAGCATTGTGCACATCCCCGGCCACGCCCCTGGACTGATCGCCCTGTGGCGCGAGTCTGACCGCCTGGCACTCGCCAGCGACTGCTTCTACACACTTGACAAGTGGGGGCGCGACTGCGCCCCGCGCGTGGCAGAGGAGACATACAACTACGACACCGGCCAAGCGCTGGCGAGCATCCGCAAGCTGGCAGCACTCGAGCCGGCAGCAGCGTGGCCGGGACATGCCAAACCGGTGACAGGCGATGTGCGCAGTCAGCTCGAACGTGCCGCAGGCTCGTAGGGTGGGTAGGCGCAACCGCAAGCGCGAGCGGCTGACGGCTCCAAACAGCGACTACACCGATACGCATGGCGCCACGCTGACGCTACGTGGCGCGCTCAGCCCCGCCACCCGGCACCAATACACCCAGACGCTCGCGGGCAATCAACTCTCCCAAGAGGACGCCTGGCAGCGTGCCGTCGAGTTTCTGTTCGAGCGGCTCGCTGTGCGCTGGGTGACCGCGGACGCGCCGATCGACCGCCAGCGCGAGCTCTTGATGCGCTTCCGCGCGGCCAGCACCGAGGAGCGCAGCTGGATACGCACGGTGCTGCGTGAGCACTGTGCTGAGCACTTCCCCGACATCGACGCCCCCTGACGGTCAGAATCGCTCAGGGGAGATCTGCAAGCAGCTCCAGGCGCGGGCCATGCGGGCTTGCAGCCGAGACGAAGCGCGCGGTGGAAGGACTCAGGACAAACTCGCTGATCTCCCCTCCCTCACAGCGCACCTCCAGACGACGCCCTTCCTCATGCACGGCGACGAGGATTCCCTGCTCGAAACCACCACCGAAGTGCGCGATCCGCACGTGTGCACCGATTGTGGGAAGGCGCCTAGAGGGACTCGGCATGGCAAGGATGGTATGAGCGCCGCGCCACGCCGGCGCGACCGATACCTTGCGGCGGATGCGCCGTACCAAGATCGTCGCCACCATCGGCCCAGCCTCGCGCGAGCCCGAAACGCTATTGGCAATGGTGAAGGCCGGAATGGACGTAGCGCGGCTCAACTACTCGCACGGCACGCTCGACGAGCACGAGGAGACCGTTCGCCGCGTGCGCGACGCGGCCGGCAAGGCAGGGCGCCCGGTAGCGATCCTGCAGGATCTCCCCGGCCCCAAGCTGCGGATAGGGGCGCTACGCGAGGACGTCGTCGAGCTGACGGCCGGCGAGCGGCTGACGATCACCGGCGGCGAGACCGACGAGCTCGGCGACGCCCAGCACATGAGTATCACCTGGGAGGGGCTCGCCGATTCGATGGCGCCGGGAGGGGTGATGTACCTCGCCGATGGGTCGGTGCGTCTGCGCATTGTGGAGGTCCGCGCTGCGACGCACGAGGTCGAGGCGGAGATCGAGGTCGGCGGCGCGGTCGCCTCGCGCCAGGGGCTGAACATCCCCGGTCCGATCAACTCGCTTCCGTCGGTGCCCGAGGAGGATCTCGAGTTGTTGCGCCACGGCGAGTCGATCGGCGTGGATATGGTCGCGCTTTCCTTCGTGCGCCGCCCCGAGGACGTCGAGTTCGTGCGCGAGCACACGCGTCTGCCGCTGATCGCGAAGATGGAGAAGCCTGAGGCCGTCGAGTGCGCCGAGGAGATCTTGCGGGTGGCCGATTGCGTGATGGTGGCGCGCGGCGATCTCGGCATCGAGCTGCCGATCGAGCAGGTCCCGCTCGCCCAGAAGAAGCTGCTGAAACTCGCTGGATGGCTGGCGCGACCGTCGATCACAGCCACGCAGATGCTCGACTCGATGGTCACCTCCTCGCGTCCGACGCGCGCTGAGGTGGCGGATGTGGCGAACGCGATCCTCGACGGCACCGATGCGGTGATGCTGTCCCAGGAGACCGCGATCGGCGCCTACCCGGTCGGTGCCGTGGAAATGATGGCGGCGGTCGCCGTGCAGGCCGAGTCGATCGCGCCATATGAGGACTGGAACACCTCGCGCGTGCGTCGCACCGACGCGGACACCGCGTACACCGTCGCGCACAACCTCTGCCTGGCGGCAAGCGAGCTGAACCTCGACGCGCTGATCGTGCCAACCCTGTCGGGCCGCTCCGCACGCCTGGTCTCGGCGCACCGTCCCACCGTGCCGATCTACGCACTTTCGCCTGGCAAAGAGACCGTCCGCCGCTGCTGCCTGATGTGGGGCGTACAAGCAGCGTCGATGCGCCGCCACGAGACAACCGAGGCGCTGATCGCCGACGCCGCCCGGCGGGTGGTCGAGCTTGGCTGGTGCCAACCCGGGCAACGAGTCGGCATCACCGCGGGGCTGCCCTCCGGCAAGCCGGGCACCACGAGTCTCGTGCAGATCCAAGTGCTGTAGGGAGTGCAGGCCCGCCGAGGGACCTAAGAACTATCTGAGGACTCCGAGATTTTCCTGCAGACGGGATTGGGACCCCCACCCACCCAGATCTGAGGAGTTTCGGATAGACAGTTATAGGCGGAACTTGCGACCGCGCCCGGCCCGGCGGCGCTCGAGCAGCGATGCCTCGACCGCTTTCAGAAGCACCGCTGTGGTGATCGCCTCACCTGTGCCCTGCTCTGCGGCCCGCGGCGCATCCTTGCGCCAGAGGACGTTTCCCTGCTCGTCCTCGGCGCGCCAGTACTGGCGTGGCTCGCCGCCTTCCTCATAGATCACGACCCGCTCCGCACGTCCGGGATTGCGCCAGTTGGCCATTTGCTGCAGGTTATCCGCCCGCCGCGCCGACACCGCTGCGCCCGTAGAACTCCGCCTCCGCACGGCCCAGCTCGGTCACGGGCTCCTCACCATACATCCACTCGCGCGCGATCCGATGCCAGTTGTTCTTGGCCCGCAGCTGCGAGAGCACCGCGAGCGTCAACATCTCCATACGGCGGCCGAAGAGGTGCTCCGGGCGCATGTCCTGGTGGCGCATCTCACGGAAGTGGCTCGAGCGCGGGTCAGAGCTCTCGATCATCACCTGCGTGGCGATCTCGGGCGTCAGCTCGACCACCTCGTCGGCGGTCGTGTACCACCAGATCGCATCCGAGATGAACTCCATCAGGTGCCCGGGGTCGACCCGCTCGGGCTCCGGCAGAAAGCCCGACTCGGCAAGCAGACGATGCAGGGTTCCAGCATCGCCCTCCACGACCGCGCGCTGGCAGGCGAGCTCGAGCTCGACCGGCTCGCGCTCCATGCGCTTGAACAGACCGAAGTCCAGGAACGCCACCTTGCCGTCGTCCTGCAGCAGGAAGTTCCCCGGATGGGGGTCCCCGGAGAACTGCCGGTGGCGATACAGGCAGCCGAGGAAGAATCTGAACACGATCTCGCCGATGCGGTCGCGCTGAGACTGCGGATAGCCCTTGATCTCCTCGAACCCCACGCCACGCACGAACTCGGTGACGAGCACCCGCTCGCGGGAGAGATCCGTGATCACATCGGGCACCACGATGAACGGGTGGTCCTTAAAGATGCGAGCCAGCGAGCGCTGGTTCTGGGCCTCGAGCTCGTAGTCGAGCTCCTCGCCGATGCGCTCCTTGATCTCTGCGGCGATCGCCTTGGAGTCCATCCCGGGCGTCATCCGCTTGAGCAGACGCATGATCATGTCCATGTTCTGCATGTCGGCGCGGACCGCGGCGGCCACGCCCGGGTACTGCACCTTGACCGCCACCTCGCGGCCATCCTCGCGCAGCGTCGCCCGGTAGACCTGGCCGATCGAGGCCGCCGCGATCGGCTCCTCGTCAAACGTCGCAAATACCTCGGAGATCCGCTCTCCCAGATCGTCCTCGATCACGCGGCGCATCTGCTTGAACGACACCGTCGGCGCCGCGTCGCGCAGCTTCGCCAGCTCGCGCTGGAACTCCTCGCGGTGCTCCTCCGCGACCAGGCCGACATCGAGGAAGCTCATCACCTGCCCGAGCTTCATCGCGGCGCCCTTCATCGTGCCCAGCGCCGCCACGATCTGCTTGGCCGTCTCCAGCTGACGCCTGGCCATGGCGTCTTCGGAGGCCTGTGCGCCGCGCGTGGTGTTCGCCGCGCGGGTCCCGAACTGCTTCACGGCCTCGCTCGCCGCGAGCGAGGCGACCGTGGCGGTGCGGCGCACTCTCGAGGTCGGGATGTTTTCGCGCGCCATCCCTTGATGGTAAGGGCTAGGGTCAGCGACCCTAGATGCGCTTCACCTGGGATCCGGGCACGATGTCATCCGAGCCATCCTGCCAGCGCACCCAGGCCTTCTTGCCGCCGTCATAGTCCTCGCCGAGCAGGATCAGGGTCGCGGGCTCGCCCAGCGCCACGCAGGCCTCGGCGCCCTGCGGGTCCAAACCCCGCCAGATGCGGATGAACCCGTTCTCCTCCCACTCCCGCGCGACGGTCGTGGGATCCGAGTGGCCCGGGTGGATGACCGTGCCCTTGGGCAACTCCATCAGCGTGCCCATGATCGAATCCCGCAGGTCGGTGTAGGTGGTGTGGCCGGGCGCGCGCACGCCGCCGACCGAGCCTTTGAACAGGGTGTCGCCGGTGAACACGGCCGCCTCGCCACCCGCGAATCCTCCCGGTGCCGTATTCGTCGCCGAGCGCCCCCGGCCGCCGGCACCGGGCGCGCCTGCCTCAGACCGGTCGCCGACCAGGAACGACAGCATCCCGGCGGTATGTCCCGGCGTGTGCAACGGCCGCACCTCCAGCGTCCCGAAGTTCAGCGTCTCGCCGGCCTGCACCGCGCTCGCCTCGATGCCGTCCAGCAGATCGAGCTCCAATGGGCTGATCAGCACCTCGAGCTTCGGCCAGCGATCGCGCAGCTGGCCGACCTCGCTGACGTGGTCGAAGTGATGGTGGGTCAGCAGCACGTGCGACGGCTCCAATCCAAGGCGATCCGCCGTCTCGATTAGCCCCTTCACCGGTCCGCCCGCGTCGATGAAGAACGCGGGTCCCCCCGCGCCGTCGGCGATGAGGTACGTATTCGAGAGAAACTGGGGGCTGCGCGCGTGCTCGACGATCATCCCGAGCATCCTCTCACGAAGACCTACCACCGGCATAGACTGCCATCGTATGGCTCTGATTCACACCTGCTACCGGATCACCGACATCGACCGCTCGGTCGCCTTCTACAACGCGCTCGGCTTCGAGGAGATCGGGCGCATTGCGATCAAAGACGAGGCGGTCAACGTGTTCATGAACCAGCCAGGCGACGGCGACGCGCCCCGCCTGGAGCTCACATTCAACTTCGGCGTGGACTCATATGAGTTGGGCACCGGCTACGGCCACATCGCGATCACGGCCAAGGATCTCGACGCGACGCTCGGCAGCCTCGCCGAGCAGGGCATCGAGCCGGAGAAGCCGCCCTACTCAGTCCGCGAGGGCGGCTCGCGGCTGTGCTTCGTGCGCGACCCCGACGGGTATCGGATCGAGATCATCGAGCAGTAGTAAGGAGCGCACTCGCTCCTCGAAATCCCGACGGGTTCGCGCTAGGGTGCCGTCAGAGATGGCGGATACGACCGGCAAGATCGCCAGGAATCTCGAGCGCTTCGCTCAGGCGGTGGCCGCGCACGACCGCGAGAACCCGACGCATACCGCCAACGGCATCGGCCTCGCGCACTTCGACATCGAGCGCCTCGGGTTGGAGGAGGGCGAGGAGATCCTGCCCGGCATCACGATCCACGCCGACAGCGGGGTGACCGGGAACTTCAGAGTTCTGTGCGACGGCGAGCACGACGAGGGCAAGACGGAGTCAGAGGAAGAGGTCGTGGAGGCGGTCGCGACCCAGGCCGTTCCGGTTATCTCTACCGGGGTCATGCCGGACGAGACCCCCTTCGGGGACTAGCCCCGGCGCAGTCTCGCGAGTGAGGCTCAGCGTGAGATGACCGGAGCGGGAATTCCCGCGCGCGCGGCGATCATCGCGACGAGCCGCTCGATCACCGGGCACTGCAGGTCGTGACGCCCAGCCGCACGCAGCACCGACCCGGGGATCGCGTCCAGCTCCGGCTCGCGTCCGGCGGCAATGTCGCGCTGCATCGAGCTGCCGAGCGTGTCGTGCGCCTTCTCCAGCTCGCCTAGCGCGACCTGAGGGTCGACATCCTCGGCGCCCTCGGCCTGCCCCACCGCGCAGCCCTCCTCGATCGCCCCGACGAGCGCGGCGCGCAGCTCTGGGGTGGAGCGGATCTCGCCGAGCAACTTGTCGAACGCGCTCGTGGTGCACGCGAGCGCGTTCAAGCGCACGAGCTTCGACCACATCACCTGCGCCTCGGATGCCTGCACTCGCACCGATACCCCGGCAGCTTTGAGTGCCTGCTCCAGGGACTGCATTCCGGCGCGCGCGGTGAGATCGTGACTTGCCATCTCGACGAGCAGGAACTGGCTCGTGTGCACGATCACGCCCGGCTCGGGACGGTCGGCCTCAACGCGAATCGTGCCCGCGAGCACCGCATCGGTCCCGAAGCGTTCGCGCAGGACGGCGATGTGATCGAGGCCGTTCAGCAGCGGCAGCACCAGCTTCGGCTGTACGGCGATGCGCTCGAGCGCCGCTTGGAGGCCCGAGGCCTTCGTGGCCACGATCAGCACCTCGACAGGCTCCTGCAGCCGCTCGGTCGCGCGCGGGTGCGCAACGAACTTGCCGAGGCTCACACTGTCGACGCGCAGGCCGCGCCCGGCGATCACCTGCGCGGTCGAGTCGCGGGCGACGACCACGACATCGGTCCCGGCCCGATCGAGCGCACCCGCGAGCAGCCCGCCCACTCCGCCAGGGCCGAGGACGGCGACGCTCATGGCAGCGGATCTATCAACACGCCGGGATTCATGACGCTCGCAGGGTCGACTGCCACTTTCGCGGCACGCAGCGCCTGCGCGAACGGCGCCGGTCGCTGCTCCTCGTACCAGGGCCGGTGGTCGCGCCCGACCGCATGGTGGTGGGTGATCGTGCCGCCCTCGGCGATCACGACGCCGGACACGGCCCGCTTGATCGCGGCCCACTGCCCGGCCTCCTCGCCGCGCCGCGCGGGTGCGATCACGGTGAAGTAGACGGCCGGCCCATCGGGGTAGATATGGGTGAAGCGCGTCGAGACTCCTCCGCCCATGCCGCAACTGTTCCGCACCGCCTCCTCCGCGGCTGCGCTCACGCGCTCGTGAAAGCTGGGAAAGCGCTCCCAGGTGATCGCCGTCTCGAACGTCTCTGACAGCACCCCCATGGCGACGAGCATGTCGCGCATATAGGGAGCGCCCAAGAACGCCTCGCGCCATGAGCTGACCGCATCTCCGCCTGGGCGCTCGGGACGCTCGGTGTAGACGCCGCCATGCTCAGCGCATATCTGGAGGGCTCGCTTCATTGCCTCATCGATGGGGTGCTCAGTTGACTCAAAGCCGAGCACGAGCAGGGCGTGTGAACCGTCGCCGGCCATCGTCATCCGCGCCTCGCGCGCGTCGATCAGGCGGCAGTTGGCAGGGTGCAGTCCCGACTGGCTGATCGCACGCACGCATTCCGCGCCCGCGGCAAAGCTCTGAAACTCCACTCCCGCCGAGCGCTTGTGCGCGGGACGCGGCTGCACGCGCACCCATGCCTGCGTGATCACCCCGAGCGTTCCCTCCGAGCCGGCGAGCATCCGGTCTGGGCTCACGCCCGCGCCCGAACCAGGCAGCCGCCGGGACTCCCACTCCCCCACCGGCGTGATCGCACGCACCGACTCGACCATGTCCTCGATGTGCGTCCACACGGTCGCGAAATGACCAGCGGCGCGCGTGGCGATCCAGCCCCCGAGCGTGGAGAACTCAAACGACTGGGGGAAGTGGCGGAGCGTCAGACCGTGCTCGCCGAGCTGGGCCTCCAGGACCGGCCCCGTCGCGCCGCCCTGGATGCGCGCCGAGCGCGACATGGGATCGACCTCCAGCACACGGTCCAGCGCGCGCAGGTCGATCGAGACGGCGCCGCTGTAAGTGGGGGCCACATCAGGACATACGCCGCCCACGACAGAGGTGCCGCCGCCGTAGGGGATTGCAGCGACGCGCTCGTTTGAGCACCATTCGAGCACCCGCTCCACCTCGGACTCATCCCGCGGATAGGCGACGAAGTCCGGGGGATGCTCGAAGCGCCCGCGGAAGCCATTGACCACATCCGTGTAGGACTTGCCGAGCGCGTGGGAGGCGCGCGCATGGTCGTCGCTCACACAGATCGCCGGCAGCGAGGCCGGCGCGGGGATCCGCGGGGGCGCCAGCTCGACGCACTCGATAGGGATCGGCTGCTCGATCTCCGTGAGCGGCATCTCGAGGTGCTGCGCGAGCGCGCCAGCCGAAGCGCGCACCTGCGCCGGTGTGGGCTGCTGGTCCTCGAAGCCCCAGCCCCAGTGCTTGTGCCTACGGGCGCCCATGGCAGCGAGTCTATTCGCGCAACACGTGACGGTTACGCCTGCGCGGAGAGCGCCCACTAGCCTTCTGAGTCCATGTCCGCCCAGCCCGAGCCCGTGACAAACACCGAGCCGCCCGAGATCCTCGCGCGCGGGCCATGGCCTCTGGAGCAGGTGAAGGCGCATTGGCGCGACGAGCACTTCGAGCCCTCCGCAGAGCACACGCTCCTCGCCGATGCAGCGATCTCAGAGCTCCAGCAGCGGGGCTCCCCCAGCCACGACGGAGTCGCCGCGCGCTTGGTCGGCTACCGCCAGGACTCTGAAGGGCTGGCACTCGAGCTGCAGCCCCTGCGCTGGGGGCTGCGACTGGTCCCTGGCGACGCGTCCGCGAGCGTCGCGGCAATGTGCGTGACGCGCTCTGCCGACGGGCGCTGGCTGGCGGGACGACGCGCTTCGTGGGTTGCCTCATGGGCAGGCCGCTGGGCGCTCGGCGCGGGCGGAGCGGTCGATCTCGGTGAGAGCCCGGCCGACACGCTCCTCAGGGAGCTGCGCGAGGAGTGGTCGGTCTCGCCCGAGCGCGTGCGCGGGGAGGCGCTGCTGCGCCTGCCCCACCAGATGGTGATGTTCGTCGGTCAGGCCTGGCTCGCCGAGGGCGCCGAGAACGAAGTGAGCGCCGACGCTGAGCACGACGCGTTCGCCTGGTGGCCGCGAGAGATCGACGAGTGGCCGGCGGAGGCTGGGGAGATTCTGCCGCGGATGGCACGCTGGCTGACACAGTGAGCGAGCCGGCTGGAGCGAGGGCCTCGCCACGGGAGCGCTCAGGGCCACTGACTTTCACCGGACTGAAGTGGACCTCGTTCTTTCACTCTGTCGTCTACCTGAGCCTTATCGTCAGTGCGCTGGCGGGCTTGGCCGTCCCCACGCTGGTGCTCGGCTGGACTCACGGAATCCTTTGGATCGTGATGTCGATGGCCTGTATCGCGGCCGTACGCGGAAGGGTGATTCCCCTGCGTGTCGGGGTCGCGGTGGCGGTCTTGGGCGGACTCGGCCCCTTCATCGGAAGCTATGAGTTCGTCCGTGAGCAGAGGCGGCGAGCGCGCGGGGCCGGTGCGCCGGATCACTGAGCTATCCGCCAACTGGCCGCGCTAGAGTAAAAGCAACATGGCGACGGGCACCACGGCTCAGCAGACAATCGATGTCGTGACCCCCGCTGCGGGCGAGTCGGTCTCCGAGGGAACAATCCTCGAATGGCACGTCAAGGTGGGCGACTTCATCAAGCTCGATGACACGATCGTCGAGATCTCCACCGACAAGGTGGACCTCGAGCTGCCTTCGCCAGCGAGCGGGACGGTCATCGAGATCTTGGTGGGAGAGGGCGAGACAGTGACCGTGGGCCAGGTGATCGCGCGCATCGCCACCGGCGAGCAGGCCGGAGCACCCGCGAGCGATGGCGCATCAGGCGGTGGCGCAGCGGTTGGACAATCCGCGACAGCCACCACCCCTGGAGCCACTGGATCTGGCCAGCCCCCCGACGGCGTGAAGGTCTCGCCGGTCGCTGCCCGTACAGCGGCAGTCGAGGGCGTGGATTTGGCGAACGTCTCCGGGAGCGGTCCCGGCGGGCAGATCAGAAAGGCCGACGTGCTCTCTGCCACGGCAGGAAACGGCGCCGGCCGCGAGCAGAGCGCCGTCAACGGCAAGCCCTCGGGGGCAGACGGCCATGCGAGCTCTCAGCTGTTGAAGGGCAGCGCCGCGGCACTCGCACGCTACATGGAGCAGTCCCTGACGATCCCCACGGCCACGAGCTTTCGCACGCTCACCGTCACCATGCTCGACGCCCGCCGGCGCGAGCTGAAGGCCGGTGAGCGCAAGGTCTCTTTCACGCACCTGATCGCCTACGCGATCGCCCGCGCGGGGAACGACATGCCGGTCATGGCCCATCACTTCGAGGAGATCGAGGGCAAGCCGCACCGGGTGGATGACGGCCAGGTGAATCTGGGACTCGCGGTGGATGTGGAGAAGAAGGACGGTTCGCGGACGCTGATGGTGCCTGTGATTCTGAACGCAAGCGGGCTGAAGTTCGACGGCTTTCTCGACGCGTATGACGCACTGGTGGAGAAGGCCCGCACGAACACGCTCACCGCCAGCGACCTGACGGGCGCCAACATCACGCTCACCAACCCCGGCGGCCTCGGCACAATCGCCTCGGTCCCCCGGCTGATGGCCGGCCAGGGCACGATCGTCGCCACCGGCTCGATCGCCTACCCCGTGGGCCTGGGCGACATCGGCGCGATGATCGGCGCGGAGAAGGTCCTAACGATGACCTCGACGTATGACCACCGCATCATCCAGGGGGCCGAGTCCGGCCGTTTTTTGGGGCGCATCGAGGAGTACCTGCGAGGTGAGCACGGCTTCTACGAGGACGTGTTCGCCGCGCTCGGCGTGGAGCTGGGACCGCCCCCCACACCGCCCGCCCCGGCGGCCGCGGCTTCCGCGGCCGCCTCCACGGCTGCCGGTAAGGCTCCGGGCGCCGTCCCGGACGAGCAATTGCTGCAAGCGGTCCAAGCGGCCAGCACGCTCGTCTCGCGTTTCCGCAGCCACGGTCACCTGGCTGCGCGCCTGGATCCGCTCGGCTCCGAGCCCGAGGGCGATCCCGGACTGGACCCCGAGGGGCTCGGACTGACAGGAGAGATCACAGCTCAGATCCCGGCCAAGATCCTGCACATGTACGTCCCGGGGGCCACCCTCGCCGACGCGCTCCCGCACCTGCGCGAGACCTACTGCGGCACGATCGCCTATGAGATCGAGCACATCGCCTCGCACCGCCAGCGGGTATGGCTACGCGAGCACATCGAGTCCGGCGCCTTCCGCCAGCCGTTGACGAGCGATGAGCAGAAGACCCTGCTCAAACGCCTGGTCGAGGTCGACGCACTGGAGCGCTTCATGCACAAGGCATACCTCGGCCAGCACCAGTTCTCGATCGAGGGACTCGACATGACCGTGCCGATGCTCGACGAGCTGATCGCGCTCTCAGCGGTCCACGGCGGCAAGGAGGTCGTGATCGGGATGGCCCACCGCGGGCGGCTGAACGTGCTCGCCCACAACCTCGGTCGCCCTTACGACACGATCTTCGCCGAGTTCGAGGGCGCCTCGACGCTCGAGGCCGTCACCACCATTCCCCAGGGGGGCACCGGCGACGTCAAGTACCACCACGGTACGCAGGGCTCCTTCCCGCTGGCAGACGGCGAGAGCATCCGCGTCAACCTGGAGTCCAACCCGAGCCATCTCGAGTATGTATCCCCGGTCGTCGAGGGCGCAACCCGCGCAGCGCAAACCACACGCAAGGGACCCCACGCCCACCAGGACACCGACGCTGCCGTGCCCATCGTGATTCACGGCGACGCATCGTTCCCCGCCCAGGGAGTCGTGGCCGAGACGCTCAACCTGCAGGCACTCGACGGCTACAAGGTCGGCGGAACGGTGCACCTGATCACGAACAACCAGATCGGTTTCACGACCGATCCGGACGATGCACGCTCGACGCGCTGGGCCTCGGACCTGGCGAAGGGCTTCGACGTGCCAATCATCCATGTCAACGCCGATGACGTGCCAGCTTGCATGAGCGCCGTGCGCCTCGCCTTCGCCTTCCGCAAGGAGTTCGGCCACGACGTGCTGATCGACCTGATCGGCTACCGGCGCTTCGGGCACAACGAGTCCGACGAGCCCGCATACACGCAACCCGAGATGTACGCGAAGATCAAGGCCAAGAAGCGCGTCACGGAGCTGTGGGGCGATCGTCTCGTCGCCGAGGGCGTCGTGACGCAGGAGGAAGTCGAGCGCCAGGCGCAGGAGGTATGGGATCACATGACGCTCCTGCACCAGCGCCTGAAGGCGAAGATCGCGGCAGCCGCAGAGCACGACACTGAGCAGGAAAGCACCGGCGAGTACCAGCTCGACCGCTCCCCCAGCCCCGAAGTGAGCACGGCGGTGGGAACCGAGCAGCTGCGCGAACTGGGCGAGCAGCTGCTGAAGGTGCCCGAGGGATTCACCGTGCACCCGAAGCTCGTCAAACAGCTCGAGCGCCGCCGCGAGGCACTGAACGGCGGCTCTGGTGGTTCAGAGCAGGTGGCGGGCCTGGACTGGGCACACGCCGAGGCGCTCGCGTTCGCATCGCTGCTCACCGAGGGCACGCCCCTGCGCCTCACCGGGCAGGACACCGAGCGCGGCACCTTCAGCCAGCGGCATCTGGTGTTGCATGATGCGAAGACAGGGCAGACCGTCTGTCCGATCCAGAGCCTCCCCGAGGCGCTCGCGCCGCTGGAGCTGCATAACAGCCCGCTATCCGAGCTCGCATGCATGGGCTTTGAGTACGGCTACAGCCAGGAGGCGCCCGAGACGCTCGTGCTGTGGGAGGCCCAGTTCGGCGATTTCGTCAACTCCGCCCAGGTGATCGTCGACCAGTTCATCGTCTCCGGCCTTGCCAAGTGGGGTCAGACCTCGCGCTTGACGCTGCTGCTGCCGCACGGCTACGAGGGCTCGGGCCCCGAGCACTCCTCAGCGCGCTTGGAGCGCTTCCTCGCGGTCGCCGCAGAGGGAAACATCCGCGTCGCGAGCCCCACCACGCCTGCGCAATACTTCCACCTGCTGCGCCGCCAAGCGCGCATCGCCAAGCAGCGTCCGCTCGTGATCATGACCCCCAAGTCGCTGCTGCGCCTGCCCCAGGCGACCAGCGCAATCTCAGATCTCGCGGAGAACACGCGCTTTCAGCCGGTGCTGGCCGAGCCCGGGGTGGACAACGCTCAGGTCACACGCCTCGTGCTGTGCACCGGCAAGATCTATTACGACCTCGCCGGGCACCCCGAGCGCAAGTCCCACCCTGGCCTGGCGGTGGGCCGCGTGGAGCTGCTGTACCCCTTCCCCGAGGGTCAGATCCTGGAACTCATGAACAGCTATCCAAACCTGCGCGAGGTGCTGTGGGTACAGGAGGAGCCGCGCAACATGGGCGCGCGCGCACACATGTTCCCGCGCCTGATGCAGATCATGCCCGAGGAGATGCACTTCGGCTTCATCGGGCGTCCCGAGCGCGCCAGCCCGGGCGAGGGCTATCCGGCCGCGCACATCTCAGAACAGAACCGCATCGTCACCACCGCGATCGACCTCGACCAGCCGATCTCCCAGTACCCGCGCAAGACACCGGGAGAGCGCTGATGTGGGCCCTATGGAAGCGGTTCCTGGCCATCCGCCGCCAGCGCAAGCGCAAGAAGCGCCTCAACCGCTAGCTCTAGACGGCCGTAGACCAAGCGAGGCGCGGACGCAGGGAGCGTGGCGTGCTGCGCACGCGAGCGGACGAGGACAAAGCCGCGCGCCGGTATACGTCCGTCTAGCGGCCTTGCCAGATCGGGTCGCGCCTCTCCTTGAAGGCATTCGCGCCCTCCTTCGAGTCCTCCGAAGCGAACACCGGCCCCGAGATTGCGCTCTGCTTTTCCCACATCTCCTCGCTTGACCAGTCGTACTGCTCCTGCAGGATGCGCTTTGAGGCGATCACGGCCAGCGGGCCACTCTTGGCTAGCTTCCCGGCGAGCTCGATCGCGACATCGACAGCCATGCCTGGCTCGGCGAGCCGGTTGACGACACCGAACTCGTGAAAGCGCTCGGCCGGCAGCGGGTCGCCGGTCAGCGCCAGCTCCATCACCACGTGGTAGGGCATTCGCTGTGGCAGCCGCAGCAACGCGCCGCCGGCGGCGACGAGCGAGCGCTTGGCCTCGGGGATCCCCATCTTCGCGCCCTTCGCAGCGACGATCAAATCGCACGCCAGCGCGATCTCCATCCCGCCGGCAACGGCGAAGCCCTCGATCGCCGCGATCAGCGGCTTGCGCGATGCGCGCTGGGCGATGCCCGCAAAGCCGCGGTCGCCGAACCAGGGCGATTCGCCTTTGACGAACGCGCCGAGGTCCATTCCCGCGCTGAAGAAGCCGCCGGCGCCGGTGAGCACGCCGACCGACAGGCCGTCGTCTGAGTCGAGCTCGTCCAGCGCGCCGGCTACACCCTCGGCGACGGCGCCGTTGACCGCGTTGCGCACCTCGGGACGATTGAGCGTAATCAAAAGGATGTTCTCGCGTCGCTCGGTGAGGACCACCTCGGAATCGTTCATGGGCGCATCCTATGCCGCAAACAGGGTCAGGTCGGGCTCCCGTTCTCCCCGCAGCACCGCCAGGTCGACCTCCACGCAGTCGATTCCCCGCGCCTGCGCAAGCACGCGTGCCTGCGGCTTGATGACCTGCGCCGCGAGCACTCCCCGGCAAGAACCCATCGCCGGATCCAGACGGATGCGCTCGAGGTAGCGTGTCAGCTGCTCCACCGCGTCGATCGTCGCGACCCGCTTGATCTCCACCGCGATCCATTCATCCTCCTCGTCACGGCACATCAGGTCCACCGGACCGATGTCGGTCGGCCACTCGCGCCGCACCAGCCGAAAGCCCTCGCCGCACCACTGCGGCGCGTCCGCCAGCAGTTCCTGCAGATGCACCTCCGCGCCGTCCTTCTCCAGGGCCGCCGCCTCGCCCATGTCGTGCGTAACATCAGAGAGCACCTCGGTGATCGTGATATCCAGCCGGTCCTCAGTCGCACCCGCACGCTTGCGCACAACGATCGAACCGTCGAGCTCTTCGATCATCGTCGGCGGCGTCATCCAGTTCTGCGGCTTATATCCACCCGTATCCGCGTGCACCATGACCGAGCCGTCAGACTTGATCATCACCAGTCTCAGGGCCTCTGGCAGAAGAGCTTCCAGCCGGCCCGTATAGCGGACCTCACAGCGGGCGACGATCAGGCGCATCGGCGGAAGGTAACTGCTCAACCGGACCAACCGGCTCGGGGGAGGCGGGATCATCAGACGCCGCCTCATTGAGGGATTCGCGAAACTCGCGTATCCCGTTGCCCAGCGAACGCACCAGGTCTGGCAAGCGCTTTGGGCCGAGCACGATCAGCGCCACGGCGGCGATGAACATTAGGTGCACCGGATTGCCTATTCCCATTTGATCCCTTCTACGCTCCCACCGGCCGATTCGATCAGGATTAAGAAACCGTCCGAAACTCCTCAGATCGCGCTACAGCACACCCTGAGGGAAAATCTCGGAGTTTCGGACGCTTTCCAAGACTATCGCTACGCCGCGCCGCTCCCTACGCTCTGAAGCTGTGACCCAAACACCGCCCGCTCAACCCGGTCGCCCCTATCCGCCGCCGCCCGCCTCAGAGCCGTTCTGGCCGGCTCAGATGACCGTGCTCGCCGCGATCGCCCTGCAGCTGCTGCTGCCTGCGCGGCTCACGGCCGGTCCGGTGTGGCTGATCCCCGCCCTCGAGGGCGCGCTGCTGATCGGCATGTTCTTCGCCTCTCCCCGCGAGCTCGAGGGAGAGCACCCGGTGCGTAGGCGGGTCGCGCTGGGCATGACGGCGTTCGTGAGCGCGGCCAATATTTTCTCGCTCGCCGAGCTGACCCACCACCTGCTGCATCACAACGTCTCCAACGGCCAAGAGCTGATCGTCTCGGGTGTGCTGATCTGGCTGACCAACTTCCTGATCTTCGCCCTCTGGTACTGGGAGCTCGACCGGGGAGGACCGGGCAAGCGTGCCGCGGGTCACGATCAGGCGCCCGACTTCCTGTTCCCCCAGATGTCAGACGATCGCATCGAGCCGCTGGCGTGGCGGCCCCAGTTCCTCGACTACCTATATGTGTCGCTGACGAACGCCGCCGCCTTCTCTCCGACCGACACGATGCCGCTGACCCACATGGCGAAGGTCATCATGGGCATGCAGTCAATCGTCTCGCTCGTGACGATCGGCCTGATCGTCTCACGCGCCGTCAACATTCTTTAGGCCTCTGCAGGTGTCGACATACGCGGTTCCAGCGCCAGCGCCTGCGCCAGCAGATCTCTCAGCTCGCCCTCCGCGCCAAGCGCGCCGGCACGCTCGAGGGCTTCGAGGGCGCCCTCGCGGTCGAGCAGTTGCAGGCGCAGCCTGCCCAGGCGCTCCCAGGCCCCGGTATCGGCCGGCCCGCGCTTGACCGCCCGCGCGGCCGCCTCCTCCGCCAGGTCGATCGCGCCGATGTCCTCGTAGATCCGCGCCGCGAAACGGTGCGCCGCCGGACGGTTCTCGTCCGCGCGCGCCCATTCGTGTACCACGCGGGCGGCGGCCTCGAGATTGCTCGCGTTCCAGAACGCGAGCGTCAGCAGGCGTAGCACCGCGACGTTTTGCGGCTCCGCGTCGCGCGCGTAGATCAGCCGCTGCGCCGCCAGCGCGTACTCGCCTTCGGCCATCGCGCGCTGCGCCGCGACCAGGAAGCGCTCGACGCGCTCGCCCGCCGGGTCGGGCTTTGAGAAGTCGACGAACTTCATGCTGCCCGCGGGCACCGTTCTGATGCCGTGACTGAACTGCACGCGCGCCCACTGCTGCATCTCGTCGTCCTCGCCGGTGAAGTAGATGCCCGCCACCGTGCCCACGCCCCACTCCGGGTAGGACTCGCAGCGCGCATAGCGGTGCACGACCGAGTGATCTGGCACGCGGCTGCCAAAGGGGTCGTGCTTTTGTTTGTCGGCGGCCTGCGCGCGTGCGCGCTGCTCCGCCTCGTAGGCGCGACGACCGGCCTGCTCGCGCTCACGTCGTGCCGCCTGTGCACTCGCACGCACGGCGTTCCGCGACACGCTCCCACCCCTGGACCCCTCCGCGAGGCGCTCCAGCTGGTCGGCCGCCTCGTTGATCGCCTTCAGGTGGCGCTCGTGCTCGAATTGCCTGCCCTGTGGCGCCACGTCCGGATGCCAGCGCTTGGCCATCTTGCGGCGCGCCAGCTGCACCGCGCGCTTATCGAAGGGCGGCTCGAGCTCCAGCAGCAGCAGATGCTGCTCGATGTCCAGGATGGTCGTAGGCATAGACCCAATCACGTTAGCGGGGGCGGGCGAGATTCCGTTCCCCCTCTATCCTGCTGACGGCCATGTCCTCCCAATACGTCTTCACGATGCACCGCCTCTCCAAGCTCCACCCTCCGGAGAAGGTCGTTCTCAACGAGATCACGCTCGCCTTCTACCCCGGCGCGAAGATCGGCGTGCTCGGCTACAACGGCTCCGGCAAGTCGACGCTGCTGCGGATCATGGCCGGGGAGGATCAGGAGTACCGCGGCGAGGCCGCGCTCGCGCCTGGCGCAACCGTCGGCATGCTCGCCCAGGAGCCCCATCTCGATGAGGCCAAGGATGTCAAGGGAAACGTCGAGGACGGCGTCGCCGAGACCCGCGCGCTGCTCGATCGCTTCAACGAGCTGGCCGCCAGCTACTCCGATGAGACCGCCGAGGAGTTCGGCAATATCCAGGCGAAGATCGACGCAGCCGACGCGTGGAACCTCGACACGCAGCTGGAATACGCAATGGACGCCCTGCGCCTGCCGCCGCCGGACGCCGAGGTCTCAACGCTCTCCGGCGGCGAGCGCCGGCGCGTCGCGCTCTGCCGGCTGCTGCTGCGCGCTCCCGATCTGCTGCTGCTCGACGAGCCCACTAACCACCTCGACGCCGAGTCCGTCGCCTGGCTCGAGCAGCACCTCTCCGAGTACAAGGGCGCGATCGTCGCGGTCACCCACGACCGCTACTTCCTCGACAATGTGGCCGGCTGGATCCTCGAGCTCGACCGCGGCAAGGGCATCCCCTACCAGGGCAACTACTCGAGCTGGCTGGAGCAGAAGCAGACCCGCATGGCCCAGGAAGAGCGCACCGAAAAGGGGCGTGAGCGCACGATCGCCGCCGAGCTCGAATGGGTGCGCACGAATCCGAAGGGCAAACGCACGAAGTCAAAGGCGCGCCTCGCCCGCTACGAGGAGCTGATCGCCGAGGAGCGCAACGTCAAACTCGACGAGGTCCAGATCCACATCCCGCCCGGGCCGCGCCTGGGCGAGACGGTGCTCACCGCCGCCAACCTGTCCAAGGGCTACGGCGAGCGCCTGCTGATCGAGAACCTCTCCTTTGATCTGCCCCGCGCCGGAATCGTCGGCGTGATCGGCGCCAACGGCGCGGGCAAGACGACGCTGTTCAGGATGATCACCGGACAGGAGCAGCCAGACAGCGGCACGCTTTCGCTGGGTGACACAGTCCAGCTCGCCTACGTCGACCAGTCGCGCGACTCGCTGAACCCCGCCAAGACCGTCTGGGAGGAGATCTCCGAAGGCTACGAGCACATCAAGGTCGGCGACCGCGAGGTCAACTCGCGCCAGTACACGGCCGGCTTCAACTTCAAGGGCTCCGACCAGCAAGCGAAGATCTCAAAGCTCTCCGGCGGCGAGCGCAACCGCGTGCACCTCGCCAAGCTGTTGCGCAGCGGCGGCAACCTGCTGCTGCTCGACGAGCCCACAAACGACCTCGACGTGGACACTTTGCGGGCGCTGGAGAACGCGTTGCTGGAATTCCCCGGCTGCGCGGTGGTGATCTCCCACGACCGCTGGTTCCTGAACCGTGTGGCCACCCACGTGCTGGCCTTCGAGGGCGACTCGCAGGTCACGTGGTTCGAGGGCAACTTCGACGCCTACGAGGAGCACCGCCACGCGGTGCTCGGCGCCGCCGCCGACCGGCCCCACCGGATCACCTACAAGCGCCTCGTCCGTGGGTAATTCAAGCCCGCCCGGGACCGGATATCTCGGTACGTTCGACCGCGACACCGCCGTAGCACTGCAGGAGGAGTCCGGGCCCGAGCGCCTGTTCGCCGCCGAGGTCTCCCCCGACTGGCGCGCCGGCCGCGGTCCTCACGGGGGCTATCTCGCGGCGATGTTGCTGCGTGCGCTGATCGAGTCCGTCGAAGATGACGCCCGTGCGCCGCGCTCGCTAACGATTCACTATGCCCGCGCACCGGAGCCCGGCCCTGTCCGCATCCGTACGAGGATCGAGCGCGAAGGGCGATCCCTGAGCACGCTCTCCGCGCGGATGGAGCAGGACGGCCAGCTCGTCGCGCTCGTGCTCGCGGCGTTCTCGGTCCCCTGGTCGGCCCAGGAGATCGCCGAGCTGCCGATGCCCCAGGTTGCACCGCCCGATCCCGTGCGCGAGTCGGGCTCGCTGCTCAACAAGCACGCCCCTCCATTCGTGCGCCACCTCGTGCTCCAGCCCCGCATGGGCGCAGTCCCCTTCACGGGCTCCGATCATCCGATGGAAATCGGCGGCTGGCTCGGCCTCGCTGAGGAACGTCCGATCGACGCGCTGTCGCTCGCGTTCTTCAGCGACGCGCTGTTCTCGCCGCCGTTCATCCGTCTGACCGAGCCGGCCGCCACACCCACGATCGACCTCACCGTCCACTTCCGCACGCCGATGCCCCGCGAGGCAGACGCTGATCCAGGCGAGCTGTGCCTGGCGCGCTTCTGCACCGGCCTCGTGCACGAGGGCTTCTTCGAGGAGGATGGCGTAATCTGGGCAGCCGACGGGACGGTGCTGATCCAGTCGCGCCAGCTCGGAATCGTGCTGCCAATCACAAACAGATAGGAACGTGCGCCATGGCCGATCACACAGCAAAGAGCATCAATGACATGGAGGCTGGCTCCGGCGGCGGGCTGATCAAGGCCAGAGCCGAGCTCGGCGTCACCTCGTTCGGCGTCCAGATCGTCAGGCTGCCGCCCGATTTTGCCGACTACCCGGAGCACGACCACGCCGAGAACGGGCAAGAGGAGGTCTACATGGCGCTCAGCGGCTCCGGCCAGATCGAAGTCGAAGGCGAGCGGATCGACCTGACCCCCGACATGCTCGTGCGGGTCGGACCGGACTGCAAGCGCAAGATCTTCCCGGGCTCGGAGGGCCTGAGCCTGATCGCGATCGGCGGCGTACCGGGCAAGGCCTACGAGGCCAGCCCCTTCAGCGAACTCAGCGCCACCTAACGCAAGAAGGCCGTGTCGCCGTCCAAGCGCAGGGCGGCGGCGGCGATCAGCCGCGCGCAGGCGTATACGTCGTCGAGCTGCACGAGCTCGACCGGCGAGTGCATGTAGCGGATCGGGATCGACACCAACCCGGTGGGCACCCCCGCGCGGCTGACATGCACCGCGTCGGCGTCGGTCCCCGTGCTGCGCGCGGTGGCCTCGACCGTGAACGGGATCTTCTCCTCCTCGGCCGTCTCGTACAGCAGCTCGAACAGCCCCGGATGCAGGGTCGAGCCGCGGCTGATCACCGGTCCCGAGCCGAGCTCGTGCTTGCCGATCTCCTTGACCTCGATCCCGGGCGCGTCGGTGGCGTGGGTCACATCGACCACAATCGCCGCATCCGGCTCCAGCGAAAAGGCGCTCGTGCGCGAGCCTCCGAACGTGATCTCCTCCTGCGCGACCGCCACCGCCTGAAGCTCCCACTCCCCGCCTCCCGCCTGCGCCACCAGCCGCGCCGCCTCGAGCGCCACGAACGAGCCCAGGCGGTTGTCGAGCGCCCGCGAGGTCAGCCGGCCGTTCGGCAGCGCCACCGGATCGGCATCGATCACGGCCACATCACCGACCCGCACGCGCTCACACGCGTCGGCTCCATCGCGGGCGCCGATGTCGATGTGCAGGTCGCGGATCTCCGCCACCTTCTTACGGGCCTCGTCGCGCAGCAGATGGATCGGCTTCTTGCCGACCACGCCCATCACGCGACCGTCCCGTGTGTTCAGCGAAACCCGCTGGCCGACGAGGATCTGCGCATCCCAGCCGCCCACGGCCCCGAACCACAGGTAGCCGTCGTCGTCGATGTGCGTGACGATCAACCCGATCTCGTCGATGTGGCCCATCACGAGCAGCCGCGATGGCGGGTGCTCGTGATCGTGATCATTGGCAGCCACACGCGCCAGCGGAGTGCCCACCACGTCGGTGCTCACCTCGGCGAAGCCCTTCGCCGCCTCACGCCACACCGCCGCCGGGGCGGTCTCATAACCGGAGGGCCCGCGCGCGGCGAGCAGGTCCAGCAGCACCTTCGGAGCAGCACTCTTCGCGGCGCTCATGCAGAGAGGAGTCCTCGCAAAACGAACTGCAGAATACCCCCGTGGCGGAAGTACTCGGCCTCTCTGGGCGTGTCGATCCGCACCAACGCCTCGAACTCGAGCGGATCCGCGCCGTCGCGCTCAGCACGCACACGCGCGTGTGCCGGCAGCCCGCCGCCGTTATTCATGGCCGCAGCCATGCCCGTGACCGAGAACGACTCCTCGCCCGTCAGTCCGAGCGAGGAGGCGCTCTCACCCTCTCCGAACTGCAGCGGCAGCACGCCCATGCCGATCAAGTTGGAGCGGTGGATGCGCTCGTAGCTCTGCGCGATCACAGCCCTCACGCCCAGCAGCTTCGTGCCCTTCGCCGCCCAATCCCGCGAGGACCCGGACCCGTACTCCTTCCCGGCCAGCACGACGAGCGGTATGCCGTGCTCGATGTATTTCATCGCGGCGTCGTAGAACGGGATCGGATCGGGGCCCGCCCCCCCGCCGCCTCCGAAGTAGCGTGTGAAGCCGCCTTCCGGCAGCGGCGCACCGCCACCGATCAGGTTCTTGATGCGGATGTTGGCGAACGTGCCGCGCATCATCACCTCGTGGTTTCCGCGGCGCGAGCCGTAGGAGTTGAAGTCCTTCGGCGCCACGCCCAGCTCCTGCAGGTACTCGCCCGCGGGGCCGTCGCGCTTGATCGCCCCCGCCGGGGAGATGTGGTCGGTCGTCACGCTGTCACCCAGCAACGCCAGCACGCGTGCCCCCTCGATGTCCGCGACCGGCTGAGGCTCGGCCGGCATGTCCTTGAAGTACGGCGGCAGGCGCACATAGGTCGAGTCCGCGGCCCACTCAAACCGGTCGCCCTCGGGCACCACGAGTGAGTTCCAGCGCTCGTCGCCCGCGAACACCTCGCCGTAGCTCTTGCGGAACATGTCCGATTGCACCGCGCCGGCGATCGTCTCCGCGATCTCCTTCTCGCTCGGCCAGACGTCCTTGAGGTATACGTCCTCGCCCTCCTCGTCCTGGCCGAGCGGCTCGCCCGCGATGTCGATGTCCATCGTCCCCGCAAGCGCGTACGCGACGCACAGCGGCGGCGAAGCCAGGTAGTTCATCTTCACGTCCGGGTTGATCCGCCCCTCGAAGTTGCGGTTGCCAGACAGCACTGACACGACGGCGAGGTCCGCCTCGTTCACGGCCGCTGAGATCTCAGGCGTTAGCGGCCCAGAGTTGCCGATGCACGTCGTGCATCCGGACCCTACGAGGTTGAACCCCAGCTGCTCCAACGGCTCTGTCAGCCCGGCCTTGTCGAGGTATTCGGTGACCACCTTGGACCCCGGAGCGAGCGAGGTCTTGACCCACGGCTTGCTCCGCAGCCCCCTGGCCAGTGCGTTGCGCGCGAGGATGCCCGCGCCGACCATCACCGACGGGTTCGACGTGTTCGTGCAGCTCGTAATCGCCGCGATCACCACGTGCCCGTGGTCGAGCTCGAAGCTCTCACCGTCCATGCTGACCATCGTCGACGTGCCGTTGTGGGGCAACGTGGCGGTGCCAGAAGCGGCTCCGAGGGGCGACTCGACCGGCTGACTGTGCCCGGGCGAGCCGTTGGCGGGTGGGTCCGACGCCGGATAGGACTCGGCGAGCGCCTCATCCTGGGAGTCTGGCTGTTCTCCGTCGGTCGAGACGTAGTCGGTGAGAGCGGTGCGAAAGGCGTCCTTTGCTCCGCTCAGCGAGACGCGATCCTGTGGGCGCTTGGGCCCTGCAAGGCTCGGCTCCACGCTACTCAGGTCGAGCTCGATCTCATCCGAGAAGGCCGGCTTCTCGGAGTGCTCGTCGTGCCACAACCCCTGCTCCTTGGCATACGCCGCGGTCAGCGCGATCTGCTCGGCCGTGCGCCCCGACAGCTCGAGGTAGCTGAGAGTCTCTGCGTCGATCGGGAAGATCGCACAGGTCGACCCGAACTCCGGCGACATGTTGCCGATCGTCGCCCGGTCTGCTATCGGCAGGCCGGTCAGGCCCGCGCCGTAGAACTCGACGAACTTCCCCACCACGCCGCGCTCGCGCAGCATCTGCGTAACCGTCAGCACCAAATCTGTCGCGGTGGCGCCCTCGGGCAGCTCGCCGTGCAGCCTGAAGCCCAGCACCTGGGGGATCAGCATCGACATCGGCTGGCCGAGCATCGCCGCCTCGGCCTCGATCCCGCCCACGCCCCAGCCCAGAACTCCAAGGCCGTTGATCATCGTCGTGTGCGAGTCGGTTCCGACGAGCGTGTCCGGGTAGGCCTGGGGTGGGTGGGAATCGGATCCCTCGTTGTGGAAGACCACCCGGGCCAGATACTCGAGGTTGACCTGGTGGACGATCCCGGTGTCCGGCGGCACAACCGCGAAGTCATCGAAGGCCCCTTGCCCCCAGCGCAGGAAGGAGTAGCGCTCCTGGTTTCGCTCGAACTCGCGCTCGGCGTTGACGCGAAACGAGTCGCGTGTGCCGAAGGCGTCGACCTGCACAGAGTGGTCGATCACGAGCTCGGCCGGCACCAGCGGATTGATCTTCGCCGGATCGCCACCCATCCCGGCGATCGCGTCGCGCATCGCGGCCAGATCGACCACGGCGGGCACGCCGGTGAAGTCCTGCATCAATACGCGCGCCGGGGTGAAGGCGATCTCCTTGCTCGGCTGGGCCTTCGCGTCCCAGCTCGCGAGCGCTTCGATGTCCTTTGCGCTCACCGACCCGTTGCCCTCGGTGCGCAGCAGGTTCTCGAGCAGCACCTTCAGCGAGAAAGGCAGACGCGCCACGTCAAAGCGCTGCTGGAGGGCATCGAGGCGGAAGATCTCGTACTCGCGCCCGCCTACCTCAAGTGTCGTCTTTGCGCCAAAGCTGTTCTGCGCCATTCCTCGCAGTTTCGCAGTTCAGCCAGAGGCTCGCGTGACGCGGCCCTTCCCCTGGCGCTTGGATCGCAGCAGCGCCTCGTCGCAGGCCTCCAGCAGCTGGTCGGTGCCCATCGGCGGCTGCCACTGAGCCACCCCGACAGAGGCCAAGACACCTTCGCCACCGGCAGGGCCGGGCACGGCGCGGAGACGCTCGAGCGCCCTGGAGGCAGCGGCGGCGGCAGCCTCGATACCAGCGTTGGGCAGGATCACGACGAACTCGTCGCCGCCATAGCGCGCGACGCGGTCGAACGCCCTGAACTCGCCCACCAGGGCCCTGACCACCTCACGCAGCGCCGCGTCGCCGGCAGGGTGCCCGTGGATGTCGTTGATTTCCTTGAAGTCGTCCAGGTCGATCAGCAGGCACGAAAGCGGGGTCCCGGTGCGCATCGCGCGGCCGATCTCCTCGTCCAGGCGCCTGCGCATCGCGCGGTGGTTCATGGCGCCGGTGACGGCGTCGGTGCCAGCCTCCGAGCGTGCCCTGACCAGTGCCAGAGCCGTGGCTCCCTGCTCGACCAGCATCCTGGCCGTCTCGACCGAAGCGGACTCGTATATCTCAGAGACCCGGCGCACGAGCATCACGATCGCCTGGACCTCGGAGAGCGCGGCGACGGGCAGCAGCAGCACGCAGCTCATTTCACCCGTGGTCGTCAAGCGGGGCACGCTGGCCGCAAATTCCTCAGCGCTGGCGGCCATGAAGCTGCGATGGGTGCGTGCTACCCAGCTCACCCCCGGCGGGCGCTCTGCCCGGGGCGACAGGTAGCTCAGCCGCTCATCGCCGCCGTACAGATAAACGTCGACGAGATCGCTGGCCTGCGCCGTGAGCGCCAGATGGTGCACGTGCACCTCCTCGGCCCCGGGGACCGTCAGCAGCTCCCTCGCCAGCGCGCGGAAGATCTGATCTGCGTCGGTCGTGCCGTCAGCGATCGCCGTCAGGCGGCGCATGCCCGAAAGCAGTTGCTCCATTCCCCCAGACGGCGCAGAAGTATCCGTACCCGTAGCGTCCATCCCTGCAATTTAGGGCATATCACCGCCTGAATGTGACCGAAGTGCTCGCGGCCGAGCGAAGGGCCCCTTTCTGTGAGGGCCGGAAACCGACGCGCACTCCCACCTTCAGGCGGTGGTGGCGGCGCAGCGCCCGCAACCCGCCACGTGTGAGGGGCAGCTCGAGCGTCACCGTGGCGGAGCGCTTGACGCGCCGGGAGGCTCCGCGCAGACCATTGCCCTTCACGGTGATCAGCCCGCCGCCCAAAGTCCTGAGCACGAGGATCAGCTTATGGCCGCGAACGCGGCGGCTGAGGATCCGCACGCCGCAGCCGGATACAGAGATACGGGTGTTCTGTTTGATCACGGCGCCGTTCTGGCCGGTGATCGTGGTAGGCATGAGAAGCGGCTTCAGGCACAGATTCCCGATCGCGGTCAGCGCTGAATGGGGTCCGGTGGGCAGGTTGAGTTCAAAGCTCGAAACCGGGACGTCGGGGATGGTCGCGAAAGTCGAGCTGGTGATTCCCTTGGTGATTTTCGTGTTCCCAGTCAAGATCACTTTCACGCCATCACCTTCTAGGACCAGGTCGAGATCGGGAAATGCCTCTCCTCCATGCGAAACCAGGAACGCCGGCCCAGTTAGCTTGCCCGGCAAGACCGGCGTAATCGCGCTCGCCGTTCCGACTTCCGAGCCCAACGGACGGCAGCTGACCGGATTGGCCGCAAACGTCGCTTCTGGGCAGGCTTTCTGGAGTGTCGTCAAGCGCGACGGCAGTTGCTTTGGCAGCTGCGCGAACACGGAGCGCATGTTCGCCTCGTGGGCCCCCTGACCCACGGTCACCCGCAGGCTGGCGCCGTTCAGTTTCGAGGTCTTCGCGCTCGTCCCCGCCTTGAAGGACGGCTTGAACGCCAGGGCGCCGCAGTTGCCGACCTGGAATGGGCTCGTCAGGCTCTGGCTGGCCCCAAACGTCGAGGTCAGCGCCGTTTCGGTCTGAAGCGCCCCGCAGTTCGTCGGGTTGAACAAGAAGTTTTTGCGGTTGACCGCGACGCTCACGCTCTTCAGCCGCAGCGGCACCCCACCCACGATCACCGGCAGGCTGCTGGTCGCGATCACCCTTCCCGTGTGCTCATCAACGCCGATCGCCACCCGGGTGGTGACCCTGCCGAGGTCGAAGGGACCGGCCGCGGCCTCCACCGGAATCGACAACCCGAACGGCGCCCCGTTATAGGGACCCGTCATGAACACAGGACCCGAGAAGCCATACGGTTCGCCGCCAGCCCCGACAGCGACCGCGGCCACCCCGATCTGGCTGGCCGCGCCGCAGCTGCCGGCCTGCGCCTGCGGTTCGCCGCACAGCGTCACCGACGGGATCGCCCCCACCAATCCAGCAGGCAGGACGGTTTTGACTCCAGAGAGGTACTGCTGACCGTCTCCCCGCCCCAGGTTGAACGCATACGAGGTGTACGCGCCAGCGTTCGCCGAGCTGTTCTGTGTGCTCTGGCTGAGCACGAACGGGACCGGCGACGGGCACCCCGTGGCCGTAAAGGCGAATGACGGCGTGAATTCTTTGAGGATCCCTTCGCCCGAATAGGCGATGAAGTCGGATTCGGTCTTGCTGGCGGCGCAGCTGAGCGGATTGGCGAGCGGCGCCCGCACACCCGTGTTCAGTTCGAGGGTCGCGCTGCTGAACGGCAGCTGCGGGAGGTTGAACGGATGCGCCGCGCTGTTCACGACGTCGACTTTCAACCGCCCCGTGGCTGGGTCCGGCGTGACCGTCGCTTCGACCTTGACCTTCACGTCATAGATGCTTTCCGCGACGACATAGACGGTGTAGGGCGGGCCGGTGATCGGCGTCCCGCTGGGCGCGGCCAGATAGACGCTGCCAGTGAGCGATCCCGGGGGGAGGTCGGTTTCGATGCTGACGCTTCCAACCTTCGAGCTGAGCGGGCATTCCGCCGGCGTCTTTGATTCGAAGTGGACCTGGGATGGCAGGCACGCTCCCAACCCGTGCGCGGCGGAGGGGTTGAGCGTCAGGCCTTCGGGGAACAGCGCGTGCCCCGCGGCGATGTCAGCTGTGTTGATTTTGTTCGACGCTTCGTTCTGCGGCACGAGCACTTCCGTGACCGCTCCATCAGGCTGGTCGTAGGCGGAGTTCTGCGGTTTGACCTCGGTGTTGAGGCCTTCGAAGGGGACTTCTTTGCATTTGTCAACGCCGACCGGCGGCACCGTCAGGGCGCTCGTCGTTTCGCCCGCTTTGTCTTCAAGTTCGATGTAGGACGTCGACTTGCTCGGCGGCCCGCATTCGCTCGGAAGCGTCAGGAAGTTGCCTTTGCCGGCCCGTCCGTTGAAGAACAGCTTCGACTTGAGGGTCTGCAGTGGCGACTTCACTCCACCGAGTAGTTCGACTTCCGGTGGAATGTTTTTGATTTCAAACCACTCGTGGAAGTCCCCGGAGGGGATGCCGCGAGCTTCGAGGGCGGGTTCCTTGGCGTAGCTGACGTGTCCTTCGAGTAGCAGGTGCACCGAAGAGACAATCGGCGAGGCGCCTTCGACGGCGATGCCGAAGAGCAGCGGTAGGCCAGCTTCCTGTCCGAGGTTGTAGACGGTGCCTTCCATCGGAGGAGGGATCACGTTCAATCCGAGCTGTTTGATGACCGCTTCGAGTTCGACGAACCCGGCTTCGCTACCGACGGGGCAGAGTTTGGGGTTGGCTTCAAAGGTTGTGCGGGGGCATGTCATCAGCGTCTGTGGATCGGCGGCAAGACCGGGTGGGACGTCTACGCGAATCCGCTTCAGCGTGCCGTCCGGAATTCGGCTGCCGCCTTCACCGGTATGGGAGACTTCGAAGCCTGTGAGGCCCCACGGGGGGTGCCCAGCGGCCTGGGTGTAGAAGGGTTTCGCCGGGTTCATGTATTCGCAGCTTTTGACTTCGACCTGATTGCCGGTGCAGGTGCCGGCTTCCCATTTGGCGGGAGGGCCCCAGGCGCCGTACGCCGAAGCGGCTGCGAGCGCGAACAAGGCGATGCTTGCCAGCGTCCCCAGCGATGTCCTACGAGCAGCGTGCCTCATCGTCCACCCTCTCCTCTCAATCCGGTGGCCTATGGCTTCTATACCCGCTGCTCACGCTTCCAATCCCCCACCCGCCCAGCCGGACGGGTGGGCGGGGGTCTGTTCCCCTACCGGAACGTCACCGTGCGGGTTGCCGCGGACTTCGCGGCGCCGTGCTTTTTGGGCACGAAACCGACGCGCAGCTTCACACTCAGCGGGCGTCCCCTGCTGCGACCCCTGTTCGAGAGCGGGACCTTGAGCGTCGCGGTTTTCTCGGCCCTGCCCAGGTACCTGTAGGTCGTCCTCAGGTTCGGCCCGCTGCCGCTTATCCGCCCCGCTTCGAAGGTCTGCACGGTGATGTAGGCCGTGTTGCCGACCGTCTTCTCCCCAACGATCCGCACGCCACAGCCCGTCACCCTCATCTTCGTGTTTTGTTTGACTTTGAAGCCGTTCTGGCCGGTGATTTCGGTGGGCATCAAAAGCTGATTGGCACACACATTGCCGTTCGCCGTCACCGCGGAGTGGGCGCCGATCGGAAGGTTCACGGTGATGCTCGAGACCGGCACATCGGGCAACGTCGCGAAGTTCGTGCTGGTGATGCTGTTCTTGATATTCGTATTGCCCACCAGGATCACTTTCACGCCGTCGGCTTCGAGCACCAGGTCCAGATCTGGGAACGCGGCATTGGCGTGCGATACGAGCACCGCCGGGCCTTTCATTTTGTCCGGCAGGACGGGAGTGTTCGCGCGGACGCCGCCGACGAACGCACCACTCGGACAGTTGTAGGGGTTCGCTTCGAAGACCGCCGCGGGGCACGCTTTTTGGAGTGTCGTCAAGCGAGAAGGGAGCTGCTTGGGAAGCTGCACGAGGACTGACCTAATGTTCGTCTGCCCCGCCCCCTGGTTGAGCGTCGTTTCCACGCTGGCTCCCAGCGCTTTCGAGGTCTTGGCGCTGGTGGCGGCCTTGAACGAGGGCTTCAGCGCGAGCGCTGAGCAGTTGCCCACCTGGAACGGGCTCGACAGGCTCTGCGTCGCCCCCAGCGTCGAGGTCAATGCCGTTTCGGTGGCAAACATGCTGCAGTTCGTGGGGTTGATCAGGTAACCCTGCCGGTTGATGTTGAGGTTGATGTTCTTGACCCGCAGCGGGATCCCCTTGAAGATCGTTGGCAGCACGCTCGCGACGGTCACGCGGTTTGGATAGTTGGGTTCGACGTTGATCGTCGCCCGTGTCACGACGTTGCCCAGGCTGAAGGGACCGGCGACCGCGGGAACCACGATCGAGAGGCCATACGGCGCCCCGTTATAGGGTCCCGTCAGATAGACGAATCCCGGGAATTCAAATGGTGCCGACCCGGCGCCGGCCTTCACCGTCGCGACCCCGATCTGGCTGGCCACCGGGCATTCGCCGGTGGCGGCCTGCGCTTCGCCGCACAGCGGAACCCCAGCGATCTTGCCCACCAAGCCCGGCGCCAGCACGGTCTTTACCTTTTCGAGGTACTGCTGGCCGTCAGCCCGTTCGAGGTTGAAGGCGAACGACGTGTTCGCTCCAGCATTCCCGGGGGCCAGGTTCGCCGTGCTCTGGCTCAGCGAGAACGGCAGCGGCGAGGGGCACCCTGTGGTCGTGAACGGACTCGAGCCCGGCACCGCCGGCTGGCCGGTGTAGGGCGAGAAGCTCGTTTCTGTCGTCCCCGTCCCGCACGCCAGCGGGTTGGCCAGCACCGCCTTCGGGCCACCCGTGAAGTTCATGACCAGCTTGCTGAACGGCTGTTCGGGATTTTCCGCGAACGTCGCCGTCAGCCTCCCCGTCGTTTCGTTCGGCACGACCGAGCCCTTTAGGCGCACCGAGACGCCGTACCGAGCCGACTCGGCGTCGACGTACATCGTGTACGGCGGTCCGCTGATCGGACCCGATTCGGGCCCGCCGAGATAGAGACTCCCGGTGAGAGGTTCGCCAGGCGGCAGATCTGGAACGGTCAACATGACTTTGCCGACCTTTGATTCCGCCGGGCAGCTGACAGCGTTCCTCGTACCGATGCCGATCTGAGCCGGCGTGCAGGCCTTGAGACCGTTTGCCGCCGAGGGATTCAGCGTCAGGCCTTCGGGCAGAGTGACAACCGCCGTCCTGAGCTGGGAAGAGTCGATGCCTTTCGGGCTCGGATCGTGAGGCATCGTCAGTTCAGTCGTGATGCCATCGGGCTGGTCCTGCTGGGTGGTTTCTGCGCCCAGCGGCGAGAACACCGGAGCGAAGGGAGGGATCGTCAGGCCGGATTCGCCTTTACAGCCTTCGGTGCCGATCGGAGTGGTGTATTCCTTCTTAGCCACCTGACCTTTTTCCGATTCGATCGTCACGGTGTTGGTGGTCGCCGGGCCCACACCAGCACAGTTGCTCGGGAGCGTGATGTAGCCGCCGTTTCCAGTGCTGCCGATTTCGCCTTTCAAAATCAAGCGTGAGGAAATCAGCGGAAGTGCTGTCGAGACTTCGATTTCGTAGTAGTCGTGATAGTTGCCCGCCCATTCCACGTTTCCGTTGATGAGCGTGTGCGCGTAGTACTGCCCTTCTTCGATAGTGGGTTGCGAGCCTTTGAAAATCCCACCTAGGATTTTTTCGGTCAGTGCTTTCGGCAGTTCAAGCGCCACGCCAAAGACCGAGGCCACTCCCTGCGGCTGTTCGAGGTTGTAGGCCTTGCCTTCGATTGGCAGGTCTCCGCCTTCTGGAAACGGTTTCGAGCCGGCGTACACGGTCACCTGGTTGACGCCGATTTCGGTTTCCGGTTTGCATGCGGGCACCGGGTAGAAGCCCGTGCCGGGAACGACTTCTTTTTCGCCAAACTGTTCTTTCGTGCACAGCGGCACGGCCTCGGGGTTCGTGCTCACCCCAGGACCAACATCAGTTCGGACGTGCTTGACTGGGCCAGCCGTCAGGAGTCCGGCAGGCACCTCATTGGGGAGCGTTCCTTCCGTTTTGACCTTGAACGAAGTGACTCCCCACGCCGGGTGTCCAGCCGCCTGCGTATAGCCTTCTACTCTGGCTTCTGTGACGCTCGGTTCCTTGGGGAACGCATAGGGCCCCGTCAGAAGATTCGAACCGCACGTTTTGAACGCTTCGGTGCAGTTGCCCGCTACCAGGATTTCCGGCCCGAATTCGGTCGCGGCCTGCGCCGCGGGCACCCAAATGGCGAAGATCGCACCGATCAGCGCCAGAAAAGCAAAGCGAGCGTGCGACCCCATAACCGACCTCCCTATAGACCCCAGGATCCTTATACCCCGTCTTGACTCCCCATAACCTTGGAAGTTGCGGCACCTCTCTTGCAAATCGCACCTTACACCATGCAAGAGGCGGTTGTCTAGGGAGAAGCGCTCGTCAACCACTGTCCAATGTGGAGCCGGTCATCTCCAACGGGAGTCCATACACCGGGGGCCAGGAGACAGGGCAAGCTTCGGTAGGGATGCGAGGAAGAACCCCACAGATCGTCGCCCTCGGGGGCGGAGGCTTCTCGATGGAGCGGGACAGCTCGATGCTGGACGACTACGTGCTGTCGCTGACCGATGCCGCTCGCCCGCGTGTCTGCTTCCTACCGACAGCCTCCGGCGACGCGGACCACTACGTCGTGCGCTTCTACCGCCGCTTCTCCCCCGGCTGTGAGGCCAGCCACGTGTCGCTGTTTCGCCGCGACCAGGGCACGGGCGGAGTCGAGGACGACCTCGCGACCCATCTGCTGGCGCAGGATTTAATCTACGTCGGCGGCGGCAACGTCGTGAGCATGCTCGGCGCCTGGCGCGCCTACGGGCTCGACGAGATCCTGCGCAAGGCGTGGCGCAAGGGCATCGTGCTGTGCGGGCCCTCGGCCGGTTCGCTGTGCTGGTTTGACGAGGCGCTGAGCGCGTTCCATGGCGCGCCTCGCAGCGTGCAGGGTCTCGGGCTGCTGCCGTACTCCAACTGCGTCCACTACGACGCCGAGCCCGCGCGGCGCGCGGAGTATCACCGCTTCGTCGGCGACGGCATGCGCCCAGGATTCGCCGTCGAGGATGGTGTTGCACTGCACTTTCGCCGCACCCGCCTACAGCAAGTTGTCAGCTCGCGTCCCAACGGATGCGCCTATCGCGTCGAGCACACCGGCGATGGCGTCGTCGAGACCCCTTTGACGGTGTCCTACCTCGGTGCCGGCCCGGCCACGCCAGTCACGACGACGATAGTCACCTCTGACTCCGGGGAGCCTGCCTCCGAGCCCTCCAGCGCCTCCCGCCGGCCCCGCCGGCGCGGTGCTCGCAAGCCCGCCGCCGCACAGGTGAGCAAGCGGCGAGCAGTCACACCGGAGCCACTTCCGGCGTGAGCGACGGAGGAGACGTGCGCATGGAGGACAGGCTGATCTTCGCCATGGGCGGCGGCGGTTTCACGATGGAGCCAAACAACCCCCTGCTCGATGACTTCGTGCTGTCTCTCAGTGCAGCGAAAGAACCCCGGGTGCTGTTCCTGCCGACCGCTTCCGGCGACACCACGGCCCAGATCAACGCCTTCAAGGCTCGCTTCGCAGATCGCCTCTGCGTACCCGAATACCTGTCCCTGTTTCACCTGCGCGACAGCACCCGCACACTGGCCGAGACCGTGCTCGCACAGGACATCCTCTACGTTGGTGGTGGCTCGATGCGCAACCTGCTGGCGCTGTGGCAGGCGCACGGGCTCGACCGCCTGCTCTTGGAGGCGTGGCGTGCGGGCACGGTGCTCGCCGGCCTGAGCGCCGGAGCGATGTGCTGGTTTGAAGGCGGGGTCTCGCGCTCGAGCGGACCGCCCGAGGCGCTCGAGGGATTGGGGCTGCTCGAGGGCTCGCTGACCGTCCATGCCGACGGTGAGCCCGAGCGCCTGCCCGTCTGGCTTGCGAGCGTGCGCGACGGCACGCTGCCCGGAGGCTGGGCGCTCGACGACGGCGTTGGCCTGCTGTTCGCCGGGCGGCGCCTTGAGCGTGTGGTCAGCTCACGTCCCGGCGCGGGCGCCCAGCGAGTCGACCAGGTGGCCGGCGAGCTCGTCCGCTACCGCCTGGAGCCGGAGCTGCTCGGAGATGGCCCACAGGGCGCGCTAGGGGGAATCGACGAGGCCGTGGAGGAACTGCGCCGTGAAAACCGGCTGCGCCGCGGCATAGCTGGCGAGGGACTCTAGGCGCCGCGTCAGCGAAAGACGCTATTTGCGAGCGCCCTTGCGCGCTTTCGCCGGGCGCGGCGGGAAGCGCTTGCGCTCGGCGGCGGTCATCTTACGGATCGTCAGCGAACCGTCCTTGACCTGTCGCTCGACATCCTCGAGTTTCGCGACGCGGCGCTCGGCCGCACGATCTGCCTGAGTAGCCATAGATCCAGGTTAGCGCGCCCTGGGAGAAAGCCCAGGCCCGGCCGATGGGTAGTGCCCTTGGGCCTCAGGCAAGTGCAGCCGCGCGCCGCTTTAGCTCCGTCCGGGTGACCGTGTTCTCGGCGCATTGCGCGGCGCGCAGGTAGGCGCGCGCGGCCTGTGCGTGGTTGCCGGCACGGTCGAGCAGATCGGCGTGAGCGACGTGCATTGGGGCATAACCGTCGAGCGTGCCGCCGCGCAGCAGCGGCTCGAGAACCGCAAGCCCGGCGTTTGGGCCCTCGGCACGACCGAGCGCGACCGCGCGGTTGACCTCCACGACTGCTGACGGCGTACGGCGCGCGAGCTCGGCGTACAAAGCCGCGATCTGCGCCCAGTCGGTGTCCTGCGGTGAGGCAGCCGTCGCGTGCAATGCCGCGATCGCAGCCTGAAGCTGGTAGAGACCTGGTGCCCGGCGGCGGAGAGCCCCGTCGAGCAGGCGCTCGCCCTCGCGGATTCGGCCACGGTCCCACAGCGAGCGGTCCTGATCGTCGAGCGCGACGAGCTCGCCGTGGGTGTCGACTCGCGCCTGCAGCCGCGAGTCGTGCAACAGCATCAGCGCCAGCAAGCCCGCGACCTCAGGGTCGTCGGGCATCAAACCATGCAGCAGCCGTCCCAGGCGGATCGCCTCCGCGCACAGCTCGCCGCGCACCAGCCGCTCGCCACCGGAGGCTGCCCAGCCCTCGTTGAAGATCAGATAGAGGACGGCCAGGACGCCGGGGAGCAGATCGGGCAGCTCCTCGTCTGATGGGATCCGATAGGGAATCCGGGCAGTCGCGATCTTGCGCTTGGCGCGCACGAGTCGCTGGGCCATCGTGGTCTCGCTGACGAGAAACGCGCGCGCGATCTCCCCCGTGCTCAAGCCCCCGAGGGTGCGCAGCGTGAGCGCGACGCGCGCCTGCATCGCGAGGGCCGGATGACAGCAGGTGAAGATCAAACGCAGCTGGTCGTCACTCACCGCCGAAGGCTCCGGCTCGTCCGTAGCGGCCGCCTCGCGCCCGGCGAGCACCTTCAGGCGCTCGATCCGGTCGCCCAGCGTGCGGTCCCGGCGCAACCGGTCGATCGCGCGCCGGCGCGCCGTGACGGTAATCCATGCCCCCGCGCTGGTGGGCACGCCATCACGCTCCCACGCTACGATCGCCGCCGCGAACGCCTCCTGGACAGCGTCCTCGGCGAGCTGGAAGTCGCCGAGCTGGCGGATGAGCGTGGCGAGCACCGCGGCGCGCTCGCGGCGGAACGCCGCCTCCACGGCCACGGCACTCGCAGAGCTCACGTCTTACATTCCCGGGAGGACCATCACCGGACGAACCTCCACGGAGCCGTACGGCGCGCTCGGGATCTGCGCCGCCCACTTCAGCGCCGCGTCGAGATCGGGGACGTCGATCAGGTAGTACCCGCCAAGGATCTCCTTGGTCTCGGCGAAAGGGCCGTCGGTCAAGACGGTCTCGCCACCCCGCACACGCACGGTCGTGGCGGTGTCGATCGGCTCGAGTGGATCGCCCGCCACCATCACACCGGCATCGCGCAGCGCCTGCGTGTAGGAGCCCCAGCGGGGGAACTCGGCCTGGCGCTCCTCAGGCGAGGGCCCGCCCTCGGCCGGCGAGTAGATCAGCATCATGTATTGGGGCATTGCAATACCTCCTGGTCGGGACCGGCAGATTCCGGCCTTTGTCTCCCTGACGAACGGAGCGGCCCCGATTCGACATCGTCCCGTCAATCATTGAAGGACAAGCGCGACCTGGCCGATGGCGCACCACGACCAGTCCTCGCCAGGCCCGCCGGAGCGAAACACGGGGTGCTGATCCACCGGAGGCTATTGTCGCAGCTCGACCACGAGCGGGATCCCGTTGTCGAACCAGCTGCGGTGCAGCTCCTTGATCTTCGCGCGCGTCGGTCGACCACCGCGATGAAAGGCGCACTCGACGAAGTCAAACGGGTTGATGGTCTCGCAGTAGATATCGGCCGCCGCCTGTATCTCCGCCGCATCTTGGCACTCGCGCGCGAGTCCCGTAAATGTTCCTTCCCGGATGCGCAAGCGCACTTTCGGGTCTGCACGGATGTTCAGCACCCAGGCCGATGCCCAGCTCGTCGCGATCGTGTCCGCTGTCGGGCGGATCATCACGATGTACGCCTTGTCTGCACTGCGAATCACGTGGATGCATTTACGGCGCGCCCTCCCTGTTCTGCGGCCGGTCGTCGTGAGCACGCCGAATCCCGAAGGAGGCCGGACCGTGAAGAACGGAAGCATCATCGCGCTGAGGACACGGCCACCTCTCGCAGACTGCATGAACGGGTTGCGCTTTCGCTCCGGGAGGAACACCGTTGCGGTCAACCCCGCGCGAACTGGCCGTGGAAGCCGAAGGGGATGTGGTGGCGCACCTGCGCTCGCGCCAGCTCGCTCAGATCGCCGGCGTCGAGCACGAGCAGGAAGGACGTGCCGGCGCCGGCATCGAGCACGACCGACAGCAGCACCCCGTCGTCCTCATCCCCGGCCTGCGGACGGGCCACGAAGACCGGCTCTCCCGGGTAGCAGCCCAGCTGCGACCAGGACAGCGCCTCACCGCTGGTCGTGTCCACCTTGAGGATCTCCTCGATCCATCCCTGAGAGCCGTTCGAGTTGCCCCAGACGTAGCGGTATGGACGCTCGTTGCAGCGCCCGTAGTTGATGCGCGGGAGCTCCAGCGGCTCGCCCGTCAGCCGCTCGCTGCGCACGGACCGGTCGGCGAGGCCGAGGCGATAGCGAGTCAGCGTGGCCTCTGTCACCGGCTTGCCAGCGCGCAGGCGCTCGAGATACAGATCCTCGATGATGCCGGCGTCGGGGTAGACGCACAGGTCGACGACGACCTCACCGCCGTCATCGTAGGCGTTGACGTGGTGGAAGGCGAAGCACGCATCTGTCTCGAAGCCGCCGGTCGTCTCGCCGGTGGCGCGATCGACGAGCGTGAAGCGCGTGCCCCGCTCGGGCTTCCAGCGATAGTTCTCGATGTAGGGACGTCCGGACAGCGCCAGCGCCAGCGGGTTGACCACGAACGGGAACTCCGCAAGCACGAGCCAGCGCTCGGTGAGCCCGAAGGAGTGCATGTAGGCAGGTTCCTTCACTCCCAGCGAGCCGATCGCGCGGGGCTTGCTCTCCTCCGGGGCGAGTGCGAAGAACCGGTAGCTGCTCCGCGGGCCAAGCTTGGCGGCATAGTTGAGCATCCCGCCGCTCGCGCGGTCTGAGTGCGGGTGCGCGGTGGACAGGTGTCCCGGCACCTCATAGGGGCGCACTCCGGCTGCCTGCAGCGTGTGCGGGTCGAACTGGACCGGCAGCGGCGTCTCGGTCATCGCGATGAACCGCTCGCCGAGCTTGGTCACGTTGATGTTGGCGTTGTCAGGCAGGACTCCCGCGCCCGAGAACAGCGTCTGCACGCGCTTGAACAGCGACCGGCACGGATCTGTGGCGAACTCGCCGTAGACCATTCGTCCCTGCTCGCGTGCCGCCCGGTAGGAGCGGCTTTCCAGAAAGCGGTTGCCGTAAGAGACGCGCCCGCCGGCGATCGTGAAGCGGTGCAGCATCGCCAGGCCGTCGAACCAGTGGCGCATACGCTGCTCGCCGGCCTCGAACTTGGCGGGGCCCGTGCGCAGGAGTGAGCCCGCAAGCCAGCGGGGCAACTCGCCGCTGCACTCCAGCTCGTCCACCACCACCTCGCGCTCGAGGGTGGAGAAGCCGAGAGCCGGCTCGGTCGAGGAAGCAGTGGCGGCAGTCACAATCATTCCTTCCGCATCGTTTCATCCGAACGATACGTACCGTACGTCAGCGCAGCGAGGATGTCAAGCGCAGCGGAGTCCTCGCCAGCGATATCGTGGCTCGCGATGGTGGCTCTTCTGCCTGATGAGATGCCCCTGCCCGGCGGATGCGGCTGCGGCGCGGTCCGCTTCGAAGTGACCGCGCCGCTGAAGTCCGCAAACTACTGCCACTGCACGCGCTGCCAACGGCGCAGCGGAACTGCCGCGTCTGCGAACGCTCGCCCGGAGCCGGGATCGTTTCGCATCGTCTCAGGCGAGGAGAGCCTGCGCGCCTGGAGACCGGCGGGTGGCTGGGAGAAGTGGTTCTGCGGCGAATGCGGCTCGGCGCTCTTCAGCCGGGACCCAAACGATCCGCAGCGAATGAGCATCCGCCTGGGTACCTTCGACGGCGATCCGGGGATCAAGCCGAGCGTACGTCAGTTCGTGGCCTACGCCGCCCGGTGGGAGGCAATCCCGGACGACGGGCTACCGCGCCACGCCGAGAGCGCACACACCGAGTGAGAAAGCGAGAGGACCCGGCTCCGATAGTTCTCAAGAGAGCTGCCGCCCGCCTGCGGCGCGTGCCCTACCGGTAGCCGAAGATCAAGGGAACCGTCTTAGTGATCGCGTTGCCGCCCCGGGGCACGTAGCTCAACCTGATATTTGCCCGGACTCGCCCATGCCGTTTGACAGCTGTCTTGGCAGCGGGCCTCAGCTCCACTTCGAGCTTCACACGATCATCTTTGCGAACGGTCACTTTGGCGCGTTTGATCTGGCTTCCGTCGGCAATAACTTTGCCGGCCTTCGGCACAGCGAGCGTGATCACTCCATAGCACTCTCCTCGCGACACACGCGAAAGAACCTGAAACGTGGTCCGCTCACGGACCGCCTGTACTCGCAGCTTGCCTTGAGGCTTTGTCTTTACGTTGATCATCGACTCAACTTACGAGCCGCTTTGGACGGTTTCTTCGCGCGGAAGCCTAATCGGCATTTTTCAGGCTCTTCTTGTCCCGTTTGGATGGCCCCGTCGGATAGGAAGACAACCACGAGCGGATCGAGTCAGCCATGTCGCCTATCAGCATCAACCGAGTCGTCCTCACCGGATATCTCACCAGCGACCCCGACCTGCGTGCGCTGCCTTCCGGGCGCAGCGTGTGCGACCTACGGATCGCGGTCGCCGCCAGACGCCGCGATCCGGTCACTGGGGAGTGGGGCGAGAGGCCCAACTACTTCGATGTGGTCGTGTTCGGCGGCCACGGTGAGACCGTCGCCAAGTACATGCAGAAGGGCCGTCGTATAGCCATTGACGGGCGCCTTCACTGGCGAGAATGGGAGACCAAAGACGGCCGCCAGGCACAGGCCGTGAAGGTCATCGCCGAGACCGTGCAGTTCATGGGGAGCCCGCCGGGCGAGTCCTATGGCGCCGCCGGCAACGGCCAAGAAGCGCCGGAGGGCATCACCGTAGGTGATGAGGAGTCGCTGAATAGCGCGGACGGAGAGGAGCTTCAGAGAATGGACGAAGAGGCGCTCGCCGCAGGCCTAGAGAGCGCGGGCGAGGATCCGCAGACCGCGGGTGAGGATCCGCAGATCATGGAAGAGGAGGCGCTCGCCATGGGCCCCCTCGTGGACTACAGGGAGCGATAATTAAAGCGTCAGGTCGGGGAAGCGACGTACCGGCCACCGTGAAGACGCCTGATCCGGCCGCGCACCTCGAGCTCGGCGAGAGCCATCAGCACGTCATTGTGGCCTGTCCCGTCTTTGCTCAGCTTGGAGATGGTGTCGCAACCGGAGCCGATCCGCTCGAGCACTTTGCGCAGATCGCCCGCGAGCTCTGGCAGCGATGAGGAGGCCGTGCGCGCGCCGGCGCCATGGAGGAGATCGAGCACGTCCTGGGCGTGACGCACGAGATAGGCGCCGTCGGCAAGCAGCGCGTGCGCGCCACATGACGCCGGCGAGGTAATCGGCCCCGGCACGGCCCCCACGTCCCGGCCTGCAGCGAGGGCGAGGGTAGCGGGCATCATCGCGCGGTAGCTCTCGTCGCACTCGACAACCACGGTGAGTGTGGCGAGCGCCGCGACGAGGCGGCTTCGCGCCGTATAGCACCAGTCTCTGACCGGTGTGGTGCACGGCAACTCGGAGACCACGCAGCCCACCTCCAGCATCCGTTCATAGAGAGCGCAGTTGGGCGCTGGGTGGCAGATGTCAACCCCTCCCGGCATAACCGTCAGGGTGGGGCCTTCTGCATCCAGCGCCCCCGCATGGGCAGCCGCAGCGATTCCATCCCCCAAACCGCCAATGATCGTCACGCCGGCGCCCGCCAAGTCGCGCGCGAGGCCATGGGCGACCTCGATGCCGTAATTCGTGGCCTTGTGTGAACCGGTGATCGCGACGGCAGGCTCGGTGAGCATGCCCTTCAAACGCCCTGGCGGCGCGGCGAGATATAGGACCGCGGGAGCGCCGGTGAGACCGGCGAGCACCGCCGGATAGCCGGGGTCGTGAGCGCACAATGCCGTCACACCCCGGGCGTTGGGAATCCACTGCTTCTGGAAGCTCTCGTAGCGGCTGCGCAGGTCCTGATTCTCAGAGGCGCCAGCCGCGGTGATCAGCTCATCACCGTCCAGTTCCAGCAACCCGAGGAGGCGCTGAGCGTCACTGCCCTGTTCATCCAGGTAGCGGCTGCATGCACGAAGCAGCCAACTGGAGCGCAGGCACTCCTCACAGGCTCGCGGGTGGCGCATTGCAGGGGCCGGAACAGGCATCCAGGCCAGGCTACGCAGCACTTAGGACGAAGCGCTCGCGCGGCAGAGGAACTCAGGGAGCGACGTGGACGTTGACGGGGTTGCTGAAGCCGGGCGCGTAGGGGTAGCCCTGTGCGCCAGTGCCGGGTAGGGCGACGCGGAGCGTGTAAGTGGCTGCTTGTTCGGTGGCGTGGAAGCGGTAGCTGTAGTGGAACTGCCCTCTTGCGTTCGCAATGGTTTGGTCGAAGATTTTCCAGTGCTTGCCTTCCTGGACCTCGACGTCGAGCGTCACTCCCTGACGGGGGTAGGGCCCGCCGGTGATCGTGCCAGTCCAGTGGATTGTGTGCCAGTTACTCGTGTGGTGGGGGGTGATCTTCAGCACAATCCGTGGGCGGACTGAGATGGTCGCGATCGCGATCGCGGAAGGACGGGGATCGTTGCTGTAGGCGGTGTAGGAGAACTGCAGCTTGCGATCGGGGCCCTTTGACAGCTTGTATGTGAATGCACCGTCCTGGCCTGTTTGCACCGCGCTGTTGATTGCTGCTTTGGGCGGGCTGCCGGCCGTTGCTATCAGGACGCGGGCGTCACGAACCGGCACGCTTCCACAGTGCAATACGCCCTTGATCGTGACGGTCTCACCGTAGGGGATGACCGGTGACTTGGCCTTGCCGTTGACCAGGAGGCTCAAAGCCTCCCCAGCGCACGGAGACTGACCATTGGGAACACCGGCACCGCCAGACGCTGACGAGGACCCGTTGCCGATCATGATCGTGTGGCTGCCGGCGATGGTCGTATTGCCCGCGGCGTTGACGATTCGCAGCGCCACTTCGTGGGAACCGGCGCTCAGACCCGAGGTGTTCCAGCTGATCAGGCTGGAAACGCTCGTCGGGCAGGCCGCGAAACTCTCGTATGAGCATTCAGCCAGATAGTCGTTCTTGGCTACTGGCTGACCATCGGCGAGCAATTCCACCAGCCGCACACCAGATCCCGAATCTTCCGCCTGGAAGGCCAACGATTGAGTACCCGAGACAGGACCCGCACCCGCCAACCCGCCACCCGTGACGGAACCCTTTGGCATACCGCTATCTTGAAGCGTGATCTGAGAACCGGAGATCTGCAGCGGGTTTTCGTTGTAGGTGCAGTTCTGTGAGTTGGTGCAGTAAATCTCTACGTTTACTTTGGTGGTGTTTGTGGGAAGCGCCAGTTCGGTGGGTGCCGTTTTGCCGGCGCCGTCGGCGCTCATCGGTGTGCTCGACTGAAAGACCCGGCTCCATCCGGGACTGTAGACATCTACCAATGCGTAGGACCAGCCACCACCGGCAACGGGAGCCGGGGCTTCCCACCACAGCTTGATGTGCTGCATGGTGATAGATGATGGAGACTGGAGTTCCTCCCCGGCGGTCGCGTTGCTGGGAATCCCGTTGGAAGCGATGCCAAACGAGTCACTTGCCGTTACGCAGGTCTGCTTGAAGCTGCCCGGCGCTGTCAGGGTGCCGAACTGGGCCCACGGGCCGACGTTGTAGTCTCCCGCCTCGGCGGCCGGACAGTCGTTGATCACATAGGTACCCGCGTGGGCGCTCGCTGCGAGCGCGAGCGCAGTGATGATGGCCAAGATTCCAGCCACTGATGATGGGAGGCCGTTTTGGGCTTTGAACAGTCTCGGCATGTCAAAAATTCCCAGCCTGACTCACCGCTCGTGCACGGCGACGTTTCTGGAGGTGCCGTCAAGGAATGGGAAGTCCGCCTCGTAGCGTGAGAGGACGCGGAAGCGGTAGGTAACGGGGCCCGGGAACCTGAAGCGGTAGCTCGCGTGGTAGCGGCCCTTCGCGTCTGTGCGGATCGTGTCGAACTGGATCCATTCGCCCCCTGAACGCGCCTCCAGCACGAGCTGCTTGCCGCCTTCTGGGATCGGGGTGCCGTGTAGCACGCCACTGAAGAAAATCTTCCGCCCAACGCTCACGCTGCGCGGAGCGATCTTCAGGGTGATGCCGGCATGCACGGCCAGGCGCAAAGTCGCGATGGCCGCGGCGGACGCGGGGTTCTGAGGATTTGAGTAGACGAAGCGGAGCGCGCTGGAAGAGACCCCGCGGGGCAAGGTGAGGGTCCACTGGCCCGCTGTTCCTGTGGATACGCTGCCGATCTGCTGCGTCCCGGCGCCGTGGTAGGCGGGAGTGTCACACACGGCGACGGTCGCGCCCGCGACACCGGCACCACCGGGAGCCATCAAACGCCCAGTGATCCGGTCAACCGCTCCGTAGTGACTCATGCGCAGTGCCTTTGCCGTGCTCGTCCAGCGTGCGGACAGCGTTGCCTGGTTGGATGAGGCGGTGGCGGTACACGGTCCGTTCGGGCCGCCGCCCGGGCCGCCCGGCAACGGCGGACCACTGACGGTAATCGTGCCGTTGTAGCCAATGGTCTGGTTTCCCGCAGCGTCGTTGACGATCAGCTCGAGGGCGTGCTGTCCAGCCGCCAGCGGGCTGGTGTCGAGCGTCAGGCTGGCGCTCACCGATGGCTTACATGGCTGAGCGTGTTCGAATGAGCGCTGCCCGTCTTTCGTGACGCTCAGGGACTGACAGGCACCGCCGTTTGTGTCGAGAATCTGCGACACGCGCGTTTCCCCGTCCACGATCAGAGAGCCGCTGTAGACGCCGGATTGACCGTCGCTTGCATTGAAGGAGATCGCTTGCTGTCCGGCCAGGGTCCCGCCTGCAACGAGCGGCCCACTGACGCCATTGACGGCCGGTGGCGTGTTGTCGACGAGGTCGATGTCCGCGGCGTAGACGTTGTACTGCGACGAGAGCGTCCCACTTCCGGATGCCGGACATTCGCCCCCGGGTCCACCGCCGCATGCGGCGCTCCACTGGATCAGGGTGACGCCGCCAAGTTGCCCAACACTCACCGCGTTCGACGGGTCGAATGGATTGCTCGGAGTTCCGCGTGAGGAGCATCCAAGCGACTGCGCGCAGAGACCCTCCACGGAAGGCGGACCGGGACTGTAAAGGAGGTTCGACGCAGGCGCGCCATAGGCCGCCACGGGCGTGTCCGCCTCATAGCGCCAGAGAGTGAAGCTCGCGATCGTCAGGCCAGCGGGAGCGATGAACGTGTTCAACGCGCTAACACCGTATGGGTGAGATACCCCGCCGTCCATCGCGGCATAGAGCCCGCCACCGCTGGCGCAGCCATCTCCGGCGTAGAGCCAGGGAGCGCCGCTGGTGGTCGCGTAGGTGACGTCATCGGCCGGCGCCGCACGGCCCGCGTGCGCGCCGTAGGGGATTCGGCAGAGGAAGTCGTGGTAGCTGTTCGCCCTTGCGAGTGAAGGCGCGGCGAGAAGACAGACCGCAGCAGCCAGGACCACAGCTGCGGGCCGCGCCGGTGCCACCCGTCCCCAGCGCCTTCTCATCGTCTGTTCTATCGACAAGCCTCGCATCTCCACCTTGCTCTCATGAGCCTCCAACCCATGCCCATCTCTTATACCGACCATTTCCCGCTGACGGGACACTTCAAGCGGCTCGGGCTCTGAAGCAGCTTCAGCGAGCCGCGAGCCCGGGGGGGTTTCGATGGCGATCTTCGGTGCACTCCAGAGGGAGGAACCGGGAATCTGTCCCGTTTGGCCCGGCTCGTCGGATAGGGAGCTAGAGGCTCTCCACAACCCGTCAGATGCTTGGCGGCGCGTGGTTTTGAGCGCAACCCCCACGAGCGAATAGGAGCCAGCCGTGTCGAGCACCAATATCAACCACGTCGTCCTCACCGGGCGACTCACGAGCGACCCCGACCTGCGTGTCCTCCCATCAGGGAGCTCCGTGTGCCACCTACGGGTTGCGGTCAACGCCAGGCGGCGTAACCCGACCGGAGACTGGGGCGAGAAGCCCAACTTCTTCGATGTCGTCGTGTATGGCAGCCCGGGCGCGAATGTCGCCAAGTACATGTACAAGGGTCGTCCGGTAGCGATCAATGGGCGACTGGACTGGCGGGAGTGGGAGACCGCCGACGGGCGCAAGGCCCAATCGGTGAGCATCATCGCCAGCAACGTGCAGTTCCTCGGGAGCCCGCCGAGCGAGTCTGAGTCCGACGGCGCTACCGGCAACGGCACAGGAGCGCTGGAGGGCATCACCGGAGGTGACGAGGAGGCGCTGGACATCGCCGACCAGGAGGCGATTGCCGCGGCTGCCGCCTAGGGCCAGCAGGAGATGGCGGGGGAGAGCGCGGCCCTCTCCCCCGCCTTTCTCTTGCCTATCCGCGCTCCGGCGTTACTAAGGATCTATCGCTGAGCGGCAGCTCTGAATGTGCGTGCAGCCAGGCCCCGATGTCCGTGAGCACGTGCTCACGGTCCTGCGGAAGCTCGTTTACGACCTCGTGGAACAAGCCGTCGTAGATCTTCAGCGTCTTGTCATCAGAGCTCGCGCGCTCGTACACCAGGCGGCTGCCCCGCACGGAAACCAGCCGGTCCTCAGAGCCATGCACCAGCAACAGGGGAAGCGTGAGGTCTCCCAGCTGCTCGGGAAACGCTTCGGTCGCGTCCGCGATCTCGGCAACCGTTCGCACCGGCAGCTTGCCGTGATGAACGAGCGGATCGGTCCGGTAGGCCTCAACCTCCCGCGGATCGCGGCTTATGGTGGCCGGGTCGACGCTCAAGGCGGGTAGCCGGGGAGCAATTGCCGAGAGTGCCTTAGCCGCAAGCCGAACCGGCACCGGAGGAAGATCGATCACCGCCAAGGTGCCCGAAAGGATCATGCCGTCGAGCTTGTCCTGGTGGTGCAGCGCGTAGCGCAGGGCGATCGTGGCGCCGAGGCTGTGACCGAGGAGGAACAAGGGAACCTCTGAATGCTCGCGACGGGCCAGACCGATCAGCACATCCAGGTCGGCCGCCGCGTGCTCGAGACGATCAACGAGCGCGCGAGGACCGGCGGAGCGGCCATGACCGCGGTGGTCGAGCGCATACACCGGATAACCCAGCCCGGCGTAACGGATCGCGACATGCTCGTAGCGGCTGCTGTGCTCACCAGCGCCGTGTGAGATGACCACAACAGCGCGTGCCGGCATCGCCTGCACCCGCCATGCCTGCCAGAAGATCTCGAGCCCTTTTATTCCCGCGAACTGTCCTTCCACGTTCTCCACGGGCATCATTGGAGTCTATAGGCCATGGGATCAGACCGATGAGATTCTCCACGCTCTACGGTCATAGCTGCAACACCCCACGAACAGGAGGATTGAAATGACCGACACCACCACCTCAACCCGCATCACTCAGGTGGGGACCGTGATCGTCCCCGTTGCAGATCAGGATGCGGCGATCGCCTTCTACACCGGCAAGCTTGGCTTCGAGAAGCGTATGGACGTTCCCTTCGGCAACGGCGACCGCTGGGTCGAAGTTGCGCCGGCCGGCGCAGACACGACGGTCGCGATCGTCAAGCCGCGCCCAGGCGAACCGACGGGCGTCGAGACGCGCATCGCGCTGTCGAGCTCGGACATAGACTCAGACCACGCCGACCTGAAAGCCCGCGGCGTCGACGTCGACGACGAGGTGTCGCGCATGGGTGACCCGGTGCCGCCGATGTTCTTCTTCCGCGACCAGGACGGCAACAAACTGTTCGTCGTCCAGACAAGCTGATCAAGCGGGCAAGGCCGCCGCGAGACTGTCGTCGCGGCGGCCTCGAGCCGATCACAATCCACAGGAGGCACGATGTCAAAGCTGAGGTTCGAGGTTTCGATGTCGCTGGACGGCTTCATCGCTGGGCCGAATCCAAGCGAGGAGCACCCGCTCGGGGAAGGCGGCATGCAGCTGCACGAGTGGGCGTTCGAGCTCGCGGAGTGGCGCGCGCAGCACGGCAAAGACGGCGGCGAGGTCAACGCAAGCACGCCGGTCGTGCAGGCGATGGTCGCCAACACCGGCGCGATCGTCATGGGACGCAACATGTTCGGCGGCGGCCCCGGGCCATGGGGCGAGGACCCGTGGCAGGGCTGGTGGGGCGAGGACCCGCCGTTTCACGCGCCCGTGTTCGTGCTCACCCACCACGCGCGCGAGCCGCTGCACAAGGACGGCGGCACCACGTTTCACTTCGTCACCGGCGGCATCGAGTCCGCGCTCGAGCAGGCTCGCCAGGCGGCCGGTGACCGCGACATCTCACTCGCCGGCGGAGCTTACGTCGCGCAGCAGGCTCTCGCCGCCGGCCTCGTCGGCGAGTTCACCCTCAGCGTCGTCCCCGTCCTGCTCGGCAGCGGCACGCGGCTGCTGGAGAACCTCGGCGCCGGTCTGAAGCTGGCGCAGGCCGACGTCGTGCAGGCGCCCGGCGTGACGCATCTGAAGTACCACGTCGTCAACTGAGCTCAACCAGCTCCGGTGTCACGGCGTCAAGCGGCGAACCCCGGCGAGCCTCGACGTCCGGCACAGAATGTAGCTCTGGTTTATGGCGATCAAGCAGCCCTGGATCCAGCTCGCCGTTCACGATGCCGACCTCTTCACCGGCTCGCAGCAGCGTTTGACCGTGGCAGCTGACGCCTTCAGAGCGGGCCTGCGATTGGAGCAGCCCGAGGAACGCCAGGTCATTGGTGAACACGATCACCTGCCGCTCACGTGACTCACCCACGAGCCGTTGGGCGACGTACTTACATCGGGCCTGATCCAGCGAGGTAGCCGGATCGTCGAGCACAATCGCCGAGCGGTTAGTGCTGACCGCCAGTTCGGCGAGGAAGAATGCCATGCTCAAAACCCGCTGCTCTCCGTCGCTGAGGATCTGTGCGACACCGTCAGCGCAGTGCTTCGCGTCGAGCTTCACGCGGACGACGATCTGCCCTTTGCGAACGCTGCCCGCCACGGTGACCCGCAGCGAGTACGGCGTCAGCTGGCTCAGCTCATTCGCGAGCGCCGCACGCAGGTCGCCGGTGATCCCCTGCATCCCCAGTTTGCGCTGCGTGACGCTGATGCTTTGTGAGTCGAGCTGTCGCATCGCAATCGCGATCCGCTCGCGCCGGCGGAGCTGTTCCACGCGCCCGAGCACCACCTCGAGGCGGCCGGCCAAACGAGCCCGGTCGCGCAGCCCGGCCAACCGGCCCAGCAGCTCGCGCCGTTTCTGCTCGTCGCGCAGCTCAGCGTGAGATGCCGCCAGCTTCGCCTGCGCGTCCAGTGCGTCGGAGATGACCTTCAAATCGGGAGGCGGCTGTAGCGGCTCTCCCAGCCGGTTATCGGGTTGCTCCTCAGACAGCCAAGCGGTAAGCACCGCCCACCGGCTGGCATACGCGGAGAGCGCGGCCCTCGTCACCGACGCGATGCCATCGTCGTCGATACCCGCAAGCGACGCCTGTACCCTGCCGCCAAGCGCCGGCGGCTCAGGCGCCTGCTGGAGCAAAGAAGCCGCGCGCCCGCGCAAGTGCGTAAGCCTTCCTTCTAGGTCACTGCAGACGAACTGCTCAAATGCAATGAAGCGCCGGCGAGCCTGCTCGCCGAGCTCCTGTTGGCACAGTCCACAACGCGCATTGTCCGAGACATCCGGGAACGGCACCCCCGCCGAGGCCGCGAAGCTTTTCGCGGCCTCCCACAAGAGCTTCCATGATCCCTCCCCCGTACCCTGAACCGGCGCGTCCGCGAGTGCCTCGCGGACGAGTTGCCGCTGCGCTGCGATCGTCTCTTCGCGGCTCTTGCGGATCGTCCGTGCCTGCGCGATAACATCGTCACCAACTGCCTGCAGCGCCTCCTCCAGCGCGGCGTGCGCCGCCTGCAGGGCCAACGCACCGCGCCTAGCTGCCGCCTCGAGTGCGACGCTGTGCTGCGAGGAGAGACCAGCCTCCATCTCGCTCAGTCTCTGCAGCTCGGTGCGCTCACGCTCGCTCAGCACCGCCAGTGCTGTTGCCCGCTCCGCCGCTCCCGCCGCGCTGAGATTTGCCACGAGCTGCCCGGCCTCGGTCTCCGGCGAGAAGCCGTCGAGGTCCGGCACGGGTCCGGCGAGCGCATCTGACCGTTCGCGCAGCCGAGCCGTTATCGCGACCTGCGCGCGCACCATCCGGTCGAACAGCACAAGCGGGCGCGGGACGAAGTCGATCTGGTTGTCCTCGCTCACGTAGACGCGCGCGCACGCGGCGTCAAACACAGAGATGCTCGAGAGCAGACGTGGTGGGCGCTCGTCCAAGTCGAGCTCGAGCTCCACATTTTCCTCGCCAGCCTTCGCGAAGATCCTCGCCGTCTGCTTGCCGTTACCAGCACCCGGACCGAAAACATTGGGGAGAACCTGGCCCGGCTTTACCGACCGGCACGAATGCCTGAGCAGGCGTGTGAGCCCGCTCTTACCGGCACCGGTGTCGCCATAAACCACGTTGAGCCCCGGCGCGAACCGCAGCCGCTGGCCCGGCGCCAGACGGTTGATGTTCTGCACGTCGCCGAGCGCACGCAGCCGTATTGGTGCGGCCGCGCCCTCCTCGGACGGGAGATCCGCCATCTCCAGCGGACACGCCCGCCCGGCGGCCGGGGCGTTATCGAGAATCAGCTCCAAAACCTCCTCGATTTCCTCTGCTGTGAGCCGGTCGCTGGTGGCAAGGCGGCGTGCGAGGTCCTGCTGCCACGGCGGCAAAGTCTGGACCCAATCGAAGATTTCTTGTTGCAGGCTGGAAGTCATGGAATCGAGAGTAATCACTGCTTGCGACGGTTCTCTCGGCCCGAGGTGCGCTGCGCGCAGGTCGCAGACAACTGTCTGCTATACTGTCTGGCATGTCTTTGATCGTTGGAGAAGCACTGAATCGCCGGTCGGACCTGCAGAAGGTGATCGCGCAGCTTCAGGACCGCCTATCGGCCTGCGTGCTGGCCCAGGAGGGCGAGGAGCCACCCGAGCGCCCCGGCGAGCTGCTGGCCGAGCTCGACCGGCGGTGCGACGAGCTGGAGGGGCTGATCGCGAAGATCAACCAGACCAACGCCGCGGCCAGGATCGCGACCGGCGAGACCGTCACTGAGGGACTCGCCCGGCGCGACACGATCGCGCTGCGCCAGGGTGCCTTGCGTGCCGCGATCACAGCCGCCACCGGGCGGTCGGTCGGTCTCGGATTGAGGTATAGCCGCTCCGAGATCCGCATGGTGCGGCAGGTGAATGTGAGCGAGCTTCAGAGCAGGCTCGACGAGCTGGCGAAGGAGAGGCGGGAGTTGGACAATCGCCTGCAGGAGCACAACTGGCAGGCGACTTTGATCGAGTAAGCAGTCGGTAGCCGACAGGGGCGAGCGTCGAGGCCAGCGGCCGGCCAAAGGCCGCACAGATCCATAGATCCCTGACCAGGAGCGCCGGGGGCAGGCGCACGCGGGGCCGGAATCTCGCATACCGTCAGCCCAGCAACAGGCAGCGCACACCGGGTATCGCGGATCGGGCACAACCAGACGCTGACTTGCGGTGAGGGTGGGTAAGGGGACTGTTGACGCGGTGGAGGCATCACCTCGTTGTAGGCTTGTTCTATGGGTCTCAGTGACCGTCACATCGCCGAGAAGGACCGGTGCTCAACGTGTCAGGGGTCGGGCTGGACGTGGTGGCCTGCCAAGGAGCCACCAGAAGAGGGCAAGTGGATCGTCTGCCGCGCCTGCATCGGCACGGGCCGCACCGACCACAAGGGCCGCAAGCGACAGAAGCCGGACGAGGCGCCCGACTAGGTGAGCGATCGATATGTCCCCGCGGCTGGCCGTGGCATGTTCACGCCGCTCTACGACACGGTCAACGCGATGGCGATGCGCCAGGGCCGGTGGCGGCCACGCCTCACCGCGCGAGCGTTGGACGGTGCTGGTCCGAAGCGGATCCTGGATCTCGGCTGCGGCACTGGCGAGATGGCGCTGGCGATTGCCCGTGTCTCACCAACCGTGAAGCTGATCGGCGTCGACGGCGATGCCGGCGTGCTCGAGCGTGCAGCCGCGAAGGCGCGGGCAGAGGGCATCGAGCTCGAGCTCCACGAGGCGCTCGCCGACCGCATCCCCCTACCGGACGCGAACGTCGATTGTGTAGTGAGCACGCTGATGTTCCACCACCTCGTCCCCTCGGCAAAGCGCGCCGCGCTCGAGGAGGCACGACGCGTCCTTGTCCCTGGCGGGCGCCTCTTGGTATGCGACATTGGCCGTGCCAGCGATCCGGTGATGCGCGCCGCTTTCTTCGCCGTGCAGCTGCTCGACGGATTCCCTAACACACGCGCGCACGCGCGCGGGGAGCTCCCCGAAATCATCTCCCACGCCGGCTTCTCAGCCGTCAACGTGTTCGGCCGCTACCGCACCGGCGGCGGCACACTCGACCTAATCGAAGCCCAGCGATGAGCGACGCGGTTCCATACGCCAACTACCAGTACGAGATATACCTGCGCGGTATGGCGGGACAGCGTCCCGCGCGGTCGTTTGACTGGCGCCAGTTGGAGCAGGACGCGCTGCATCTGCTGCGGCGCGGGCCGCGGGGATACATCGCTGGGGGCGCGGGACTGGGCGAGACGATGCGCGCGAATCGCGAGGCTTTTGACCACTGGCGTTTGCGGCCGCGGATGCTGCGCGATGTCTCAGAGCGGAGCCTCACACGTACCGTGCTGGGAACGGAGGTGCCCGCCCCCGTGCTGCTGGCACCGATCGGGGTGCAAACGCTGGCGCATCCAGAGGGAGAGCTGGCGATGGCTCGAGGCGCGGCACAGGTAGGCGTGCCGTTCGTGGCGAGCACGGCGGCATCACACACGATCGAGCAGATCGCAGAAGAGGCCGGGGAGCTCGCGCGCTGGTATCAGCTGTACTGGCCGCGAGACCGGGAGCTCGCGCGCAGCTTCGTGGCGCGCGCGGAGCGAGTGGGATACACGGCGATCGTGGTGACGCTCGACACCTGGCTGCTCGGGTGGCGACCAGCGGATCTGAGCGAGGCATTCCTACCTTTCTTGTGGGGAGAGGGAAACAAAAATTATCTAGAGGACCCGGTCTTCCAGGGGCTGTTGGAGGTCCCGCCGGAGGAGAACATGCAGGCCGCGATTGGGCAGTGGGCTTGGCAGTTCGCCAACCCATCGGTCACCTGGGAGGACCTGACGTTTCTGCGCGAGTGCACGAAGCTGCCGATCGTGCTGAAGGGAATCGTGCACCCCGACGACGCGCGACTGGCGGTGGAGCACGGGATCGAGGGAGTGCTGGTCTCCAACCACGGAGGGCGGCAAGTCGATGGCGCAATCGGCGCGCTCGATGCGCTGCCGGGGGTGGTGGAGGCCGTGGATGGGCGCTGTGAGGTGTTGTTCGACAGCGGGATTCGCAGTGGCGCGGACGCGCTCAAGGCACTGGCGCTGGGCGCCCGTGCGGTGCTGCTGGGGAGGCCCTACATCTGGGGGCTAGCGCTCGGCGGCGGCGAAGGAGTAGCGGAGGTGCTTCGCAGCTTCCTCGCGGACCTCGATCTGGCGATGGCGTTGAGCGGGTACGCGAACATCGATGAAGTAGACACAAGCGCACTGGTAGTGCAGGGTCGCTGAGCACTCGATATCGGGCTCGGTGCGTTTCTTCTGTCTTGGCTTGGCGCGGCTTGATCCACGGGCCGTGAGCGATTCCGACAGTCACCGAGCCGTTAGGCATACGGATGGTCCGTCATCGCCTCCACAATCGCCCGGTCGTCCTCCGATCCGCGCGCGGAGAGCCCGAGGATCACACCGGCACGATCCTCAGGCGAGCGATTCTGGCTGAGCTTGCGCTTGCCCTGGATCGAGGAGATCTCGAGCGTGAACGCGAGGAGGTGAGGCAGCCGTTCGGCCACGTGGTCCTCTGGAGCAGACGCGAGCGCCCAGGGGGAGGAAACCTCATGGACGGCGACGAGCTCGGCGAGATGGGCCAGCACCGCGTCGCGGTCCTCCAACAGGCGCGGGCGACCGTAGGCATGAACGGCGAGGAAGTTGTAGGTGGGCAGGCCGTCGCTCGCGTACCAGCGCGGCGAGACATAGGCACGGGGACCGCTGAAGATCGCAAGCACCTCATGGCCCAGGCCAAGGTGACGAGCGAGCGGGTCGGCGCGAGGGACGTGCGCCACGAGCGTCCCAAGGTGGCCCTCACCTCGATGCAGGACGAACGGGATGTGGGCGGCGAGCGGACCGCCGGCGCAGAGCACGAGCAAGCCGAAGCGAGCGGACTCGATCATCTCGTGCAGGACCGGCAGCTCGCGGGCGGCGTAATCGGGCTTGACGTACATCGGTCCTCCTCTGGCTGACTCGAAGCCACCATATCCGGGACAGGAGCGTTGGGCCATAAGACTGAACGCCGGATATGAAATGAAGCGCTCCGCCGGACATCCCGTCCAACAGAGGGCGAGAGCTTTAAGGCGCTACTTGCTCACTACCCAAGCTGCTTCGGCTATCTGCACTTCGAGCCGCGAGCGATCTTCTTGCCGATCCGTCCGCCAAAGGCGAACGCCCCCTCGGGGGAGTCGAATACGATCTCAAGCCGCAGTTTCCGGTGAGGCAAGGTTCGTACGAGCACCTCAGCGCCCAGGGCATCACCCCACACCCTGGCGACGTTCAGAGCGGTCACGCCTAGGTCGTGTCCTTGCGCTGTACGACCCTGCCGCTGAGCAGGCACAGCGATGTTGCTTTGACCGGCGTGCGCCTTGAGCGTCCGCACCGACCATCCCTCTTCGATCGCCGTACAAGCCAGCTGCTGACGCACCTGCGGATCCTGTGCTATCAGCAGCGCCTCTCCGTGACTCCTGCTCAACTGGCCACGCTCAAAGAGCTCAAGGATCTCCTCGGACAGATCCAGCAGGCGCAATATGTTTGACACCGCAGCGCGGCTGCGCCCCACGCGCCGTGCGACCTTCTCTTGCGTCAGGCCGAACTCCTTGACGAGTGTGGTGCAGGCGCGTGCCTCCTCCACGGGGTTGAGGTTCTCGCGCGCCATGTTCTCGATCAGCCCAACTTCAAGCGCTGCGAGATCGTCATACAGAGACACCAATGCCGGGACCATCGTCAAGCCCGCGATCCTGGCCGCACGCCAGCGCCGCTCCCCCGCGACCAGCTCATATCTGCCCTCATCCCGGGGACGAACAAGCAGCGGCTGCAGAACACCGCGCTCGCTGACGGAGTCCGCCAGCTCCTGGAGCATCCCTTCATCGAAGTAGCGACGCGGCTGAGAGAGATTCGGCTCGATCACAGTAACCGGCAGCTTTCGCAACTCCTGGGACGGCATACCTCCTATACCGACCATTCCCAGCCAACGAGACAACCAGACGGGGCGACGACCGCCCAGCGTCCGCTCTCGACCGGCCAAACCGACATCCGATCGGATGGAAAAACGACTGCAGGACTCGCCCTGAGCTTGCGCGCCACCGCTACTTGTTCTACATTGAAGATGGACTAGATGGCGAGCCGCCTAGGCGACCCACCATCTAGCGTGATCACAGAACCGGGTTGGGACGGGTGCAACCCCCGGCCCATCATTTGGGGCCAGGGCGACTACCCGCCCATACCCTCCGGTCCTGAGCTTGTGGCCTCTGAGAACGATTCCTGCCGGGAACCGTTCGATGAGGCAAGTCTCCAGCCGGTCCCATCGGAACCGCGCTCAAGAAAGTGCTCGACGTTGTACATCCGCCTGAGCGCCACACGGATCGCGTTGGGCGAGGACGTCGCGCCCCGCTCCTTGACGACGTGGATGATTTCGGCCGGCGTCCACACGTGCTCTGGGCGCTCTTTCACGGCGGCCCGGATCAGCGCTGCGGTGCCCGTTCCCCGACTACTGCGCCTCGGGCTCGGTCGCTTAGCTGCCGTACCTAGACCAGCGGCTGCGGCGCTCGCGCCGTTCGGTGGGGGCGGAGGAGGATGGACGCCCTTCGCAACGAGGGCCCGGTCGACCAAACGAGCCTGTGTTCTCAGGTCCGCGATCTGGGCTTCGATGTCTTTCTCCATCCCTTCAAGCTTCGCTGCGGACAGCCTGGCTAGGACGTCAATGACAGGATTCGATGGCACAACACCGAGAGTAGCATTAACCGCGGCGATGGAACAACGATTTGTCTGATGGCACAGAAGTGGGCTTGTCGTATGCTCCTAGATGTAGCAGCACCCCGCCAGCTACGGTGTCGTGTGCGTCTTACTCCAGCGCTGCTACCGATCCTGATTCAGACGCGCAACGCTTCATACACGGAAGCGTTGACGGTCGTGCGGACGATGGGGTCGAACATAGGCGTGACCCTTCGTCGGCAACCCCGAAGGCCCCGCTTCCCAGTTCCGCTGGAAGCTCTACGGCCTGGCTGGCTGGCTGGACATGCTTCGGCGATGGCAGCGGCTTCCCCGGCCACGGAGCAGGCGGGGCCTGCACAAAGGGAGCCGACACCGTCGAGTGGTACCACGCCTAGGCCGACGCCCCAAACTGACCCATTACCCCAAGGGGACCGAATACGTCCGCTCACACAAGAATCCTCACTTACAGGAGGTGGCTATGTCTCGACGACCACGCCGTCCAGCGCTCACCTAGCGTAGGGCTCATCTAGATCTTCAAGACGAGCTAGTTTGAGTTATCGGAATGTGCTGCCGATAGAGCTAACAGTGGCGATCAGTCATCGACAGCGCCGAGTAGTAGGGCGTGAGCTGCGCGACCTGGTGTTTCGCGTCTGCTCGGGCGGCGGGGCCTTCCTAGGCCTGATGTGGGCGCTCAAGCACACCAACACGCACCCCTCCTCGTCCCAGGTCTGCCGACCTCAGATCACTACCCACGAGCATGTGCTCACGCACGCCTTCGGGCAGTGTGTTGGAAGCAGCCTGGCTTCTGAGATCTTGGCCTGGCTCACCCCGGTGCTGGTTGGTGGTGGAGTGGGAGCAGTCATCGGTTTCTTGCTCGCATCGATGATCCGCCTCGGGCGCAGACCGTCAGGGAAGATCCATCAGCGCTCACCGCGCTCACCGCGCTCACCGACGGCTTCCACTGCAGGCGGAAGGTGGATAAGGGCACGGTATCCCGGGAAATGTCGAAGGTGCGGATGCTCGGTGATGCCTGGCGACCGAATCCGTCACCAACCCGGACACGTGCTCTGCGCAAGCTGTGGCGAGCACACATAAGGTGGCACGAGCGGCCGGGCCGACGCGGCGTTAGTCGTCGTCGTTCGCGTCGGCCCAAGTTGGCGCGAGTCTGTTCCGGCGATTGACCTCGTCATTGATCATCTCGATGACTTCGTCGAAGCTGAGCGTCTTGCTTTCAGCTGGCCGTCCATTCCGTGGCGGAGGCGTCTCGACATCGGAGAACCGGACTGCGCCTCGGTGTTCACCTGCCTGCTCGTATAGGCCAATCAGGACGCGCTCGAAGAGCTCATACCGAGGATCCTCGGCACCATAGTCCACGAAGGCGTCCGGACTGCCCCCGTAGACCTTCCGGCGCCCTCGACCGGCGCGCTTGGACAGGACGCCGACGTGATGAGCAAACGAGGACTTGCCGGTATCGCTGGTCTTCTCGGGGTCGCCGTCTTCGCAGATCTCGTAGGGCTCGAACATGAGAGCGATGAGTACCGAGTAGGGCTGTCGCTGGTGGAGCACCATCGCCTCTCCTCGCAACTCGTGGTCGTTGCGGACGATGTTCTTGGTCCAGCGACCGAGGCGTTTGTTCCTCGGGCTGTAGTCCCGGAAACTGTAAGTCTTGATCGAAACGCTCAGAATCAGGCCGAGGGTCGAGTCACTAACCTTGACATCGAGTCGCTTCTGGCCTTTGTCGACGGCGACGACGGACTCTTGTCCGGCACCATCTGTCGTTGGGGTGATGTCGGGAAAATCATCGCGAAGAGCGTTTGCGACGACCTGAGCAAGGCCGTTGGAGAGACGCTGTGCATAGTTCTTCTTCTCTTCTCGAGGAGCGTCAGCGCCAGGCTTCGGTTCGGCGGCATCGAGCGCGGCGAGGAGTGGGTATGAATCAGTCGCCACGACGGTCCCGGACGATCTTCTCGAGGCGATCGACAGCTCTGAGCATGTCCTCGTGTTCCCAGATGCGAACCACTTCCCAGCCAGCGTCAGTCAAGCGGTCGTCCGTGTCCCGGTCGCGCAGACGGTTCGTCTCGATCTTCTCGCGCCAGAACTCGGCATTGTGGGTCGGCCAGGTGGCGTGATCTGGGCAGCCGTGCCAGAAGCACCCGTCGACAAAGACGATCACCTTGGTGGGTCCGAATACGACATCACCGCGACGTCGAACTCCCGGCAGAACAGCCCGATCGACGCGGTATCGCAGGCCACGGTCGTGCAATAAGCGACGTAGCTCTATCTCTGGCTTGGTATCCCGACGGCCCGTGCGGGCCATGCGCTGGCTGGTGAGCTGTGAGGAGGAATCTCTTCCTCGAAAGTTCGGACCGCCGTAGGTGCTCAGACCAAGACGGACAACTGCGAGGTCATCGAGTCCAGATGCGCTTCCGCTTCGCAAATCAGATCCTCTGGGATCCGCAGCGTGCCGCGACGTGTACGACTGAGAAATCCAGCCGTGGCACGAGCGGAAAGAAGCTTGGGCTCGAATTCGAGGAACTCGTGTAGATGAGGTCGATCATATGCAACGGGCCACATGGAAACATCGACACCGCGACGCTCCTCCTGTTTTCCCCAAGCCGCCCGAGGCCAACGCGCACCACTGCTCAACGACTGGTCACCCGTGGCGTCATAACTCTCGCTGGTGTATAGGCGCTCGCCCACCCACCTTGCGACTGGGACGCTGACGGCGTTGCCAACGAGCTTCCAACGATCTGTTCTGCGTCGTCCGGGCAGGAGATCAGCGGGTGCAGTCCAGTCGGCCGGAAAGCCTTGTATGCGCTCCGCGTCACGGAGGTGCGGGGTCACGATCGTTCCAGTGCCTGGCTCCCAAATAGCGGGCGGCGACGGGATACCGATGGTAGATCCTCCCTTGAGCGTCGGAACGGCATCGACAGCCCACCCCAACCCACGAACACCCTCAGTCCAATAGAACCCACAGGCGAGACCTGCACGATCGATGATCTTGACCTCGCCGTGCTCTTGGTTGAGTAGCACGGGGCGTGGGTCCTCAGTTCGGGAGGCAAGCAGCAGGACTCGCTGGCGTCTCTGCGGAAGTCCGAACGCCCGGGTGTCCACGACCCGATATGCCCAGGTATAGCCACGCTTGTCGAGCTCGGCAGTGAGCCAACGCATAGCCTCGCCCCGTTCGAGCTGGAGCATGAACGAGACGTTCTCGAGCAAGAGCCACGTTGGCTCCACCTCCGCGCCATCGAGCAGCCGGAACACGTGGCCGACGAGACCCGAGCGAGAACCGGTGATCCCAACCGTTCTCCCCGCTTGGCTCAGATCCTGGCACGGAAATCCTGCCGTCACGAGATCAGCCTCTGGCAACGTCTCGACCTGCACGACATCGCCGTGCAGAGGAATCCCAGGAAAGCGCTCTGAGAGCACCCGACGAGCCGCTGCGTCCCACTCACACAAGAGCATCGTCTCATGACCGGCCTCGTGAAGGCCGATCTCGATTCCACCGATCCCCGCGAAGAGGCCTGCGACACGAAGAGACTGCTGCGAACTCATGGTGAGTACTTAACCAGCCCCATCGGACGACATCCGAGCACTAGTTTTATCGTGCAATTTCAACGCACGAAGAAGAACACCTCCTGGAGCTTTAATTAGTTAATTCACACAGACCACACCAAAGCCGATCAAAACTAGATCTGCCTTATCGAGTTGTTGTTATCTGATCTCCAAAAGATGGTCCATAACCGATCCTGAATTCACCTTTAGGGTTGTGGGTCTCGGGAGTAGTGCAGATCTCAAGCGCCTTGTGTCGAGATCAACGACAGCTTGTCGGTGAGGTCACTCGTCCACCCGTATAGAGGGAGTCGTCACGACAGCGCAACATGTAGACCCAAGCATCGGACATTAGAGTTGTTTGGGGTGAGGCGGAAATGCCTGCTGGGGCCGCGTGGTGGCGACATAACTGCTCTCACGACAGCGACTGGCTACGCCTATCTGTCCCTCTCGACATCGTCCTGATCGGCCACGACTCGTGCGTCGGATTGGTGAGCACTTGCAGTGCGCGGCTGGCAAGGCAATGCCCGCAGGGGGATACGAAGCTACGGGACGCGCGTGATGTGGCCGCCCGCAAACAACCTCACGAGCGCAATCGAAATATGCACAGCCGCGTCTGCCTGCTCCTGCGAGACATTCAGTGGCACGGACTCATCGTCTGTGCCATGACGATCGACCTGCGACTGCCAGATCATTGCCGCCATGTCCTTGACCTGCTCAGGCGTTGCCTCGGCCAAGTCCACGGTCCACTTCTCGGGCTTGTCTCGCAAGGCGCCGATGATCGTGCCGAGCGTGGCGCGATCATCGCTTGGAATAACGACAGGCGCTGCGACGACCTCGACGGCGCGGATCGCCTCGCGGTAAGCCCCCGACGGATCGGGATTGCGACCCATGAGCTTGCTCCACGCCGACATGAGGTGCGCGTGCGCGCGTTGGCTTATTGGCCGTATGTCGTCAATCGCCTCACTCACAGGACCGATCGCTCGACGCACAAGGTCGAAGGAGCGCGGTGGATCGACCGCCTGCACTTCCCACGCCGATCCCGCGCGAGTGAGTACCACGTTCAACCCGGCTGCAAGTGCCATTTTCCCTCGTAGATTGCTGAGAAGAAAGTCGAGAAAGTCCAGACCAAACTCACCGTTCCTTTTCACATAGTCCAGCGCTGTCATACGAGCACTGAACGGACCACTAGACCAGTCGAAGGTGACGTGAAGCGATGCCTCAGCGGCCAAAAGGAGCGGTTCACTTGGAGCAGTCTGCCTCCCGCGCGGTTCATATATCGCTTCGTCGATCCAGTTGACGACGGATTGGAACATCCAATCCGGGATGCCCTCATGTGGACCATCAAATGTTGGGTCGGGATTGTTGCGCTGCGACAAGGGACGAAAGGCCATTGGCTAAGTATGCCGGTGACACCCGTCGGCGCAAATCACGTGATCGCGGAGACGATGAAGCTCAGGACGGCTGCGGCTCGACAGAAAGCGAGGTGCATGCAGGTCTGGCGCGGCGCAGCATCTTGATCCTCGCCTCCTCCCGACGTGCTGCCATCGGCGGCACCACAAGGAGCTAGCCGAGCAGACGACTTTCTGCAGACGTTTGCTGGGCTTGCCTACCAGATGCTGCTCTCGATAAGTCGGCGAGAGCGGATGCGGGCACGCGCAACCGCCGCGCTCGGCGTCCACAAGGCCTTCTCAATCGGAGTACCCGGCGGCTAACCTGTGCCTTGGGTCGCGGTCACGCCTCTCGTTACGACGATCCCGGCTTCGGGTCTGGCCCCGCCGAAGTAGTCGAGGCCGAATGGATGATCTCAAGTATCCGGGCCTCCCGACCGATGGGAGCGCATGACCGACGCCTCGGCGAAGGAACGGCCAGGGGGAGCCTGGCAAGCAGCAACGATAATCGCGATCGTGCTGGCGGTCGGGGCGCTTGGCGTGGCGATCGTCGCCGTGAACCGTCCCCGTTTAGCTACCACGCAGAACGTCGCACTCTCCGGTGAAGTCAGGTCGTTGAAGTCCGAACTCGCCACCGTTCGGAGCGAAGCCACGAGTAGCAGCGCGGCGCTCTCGAAGGAGGCGGCAACGATCTCAAAGATCACCACCTGCCTTCCCGAACTCACGGGCGAGATCAACGGCCTCACGGCCGAAGTGACAGGGGGAAGTGTGTACCTCTCCCAGCATAACCAGGTCTCTAGCTTCTGTAGCTCAACGCTGGAAAAGCACTAGGAGCGTGGGTCTGTAACGCCTCTGGAGGTTGGTGAGGGGCCGCGCACGGAGGCTGGTGGGGTTTTGTCCTGGCGTGGCCGAATGACGGTGTTGGCGCTGGCGGTCGGTGCGATCCCGTTGGTACATGTTCTGAGCTAGGGCGTTCGCGTTCGGGCAGGCGCATATCGTCTTGGCATGAGATTTCTCGAGGGGACCGACTCGCCGAAGCGACGTGGAGCCGTGGAGAGGGAGTTCGGGCGGCTGAAGAACGAATGGAGCCTCGCTTCGCTCCGTGTGCGCCGCATTGAGCGCGTCCGGTTGCACGCCGATCTGACGATCCTTACCAAGCTGTCCTGTGTGCTCAGAATGGCGCAGTCTTCCGGCCTCGCGGCGGATGCAGCGCTCACGGCTTGATCGGCAACTGCCTCTGTCTTGGGCTGCTGCGGCGTGCGCTTGCGATCAACTCCGCGGCGGTCGGCTTCGACTTTCGCGGCGGAGCCGGGTAGAACGAACGCTCCTGCACGGACGTTTGGAGAGCGCTGAATAGGCCCATAAGGTCCGGGGCGATTCCCACGAACGACGGCGGACGGCCTTCGCGGTCGGCCGAGTCGATCAGGGAGCCGACCTTCACGATGTCGTCCACCGTGACAAGAACGATCTCGGGACCGCCAGCCCTGCGCGCACGCGCGCACTCCTCGCGTGCGCCTCGCGTGAAACTAAACGCCACGAAATACCCCTTGTGGCTTTCGGTGCGCGCAACGGCTGTCTCAAAAGTGTCTATGTCAGGTCGCCCGACGCGCTCGCGCTGCTTGACCTGGATAGGCAGCTGCTCAAAAAATGAGAACCCGTCGATCCCACCATCGGCCACGTCACGCGGCGACTGTGTGCCCATGACCCGCTGGACAATCCAGTGCTGAAACTCAAACGGGCCGAGAAGTCGCAGGTCGGCCTCCGTCGTGGATAGGCCGAGAACCTTCGGGTTCGCACTGAGCTTGTTCATGCGGAGCTTGATGATCTCGACCGCCTGACGGCTGACGTCAATGCCGATCCACTGGCGCTGAAGCTTCTCCGCGACGGCGAGCGTGGTCCCACATCCACAGAACGGATCGAGCACGATGCCTCCCGGGGGGCTCGCGGCTTCGATCAAACGCGCGAGTAACGCCTCGGGCTTCTGTGTCGGATACCCCAGGCGCTCGGCGCTCGCTGCCTGTAACGGTGGGATGTCGGTCCATACGTCGCTCACGATTGGTCCACCCTGCTCGGCGAGATAGTGCTTTCGAGCGATCCGGCCGCCCGGCTTCGACGGGAACGCCAGGCGATCTTCGGCGTCAAGGCGCTCCATGACTTCTCGGCTTACTCGCCAGCCCTTTGCTGGCGGCGCGTAGCCCCTGTACTCGTACGTCAGATTCGGGCGCGGATTCGGGCTATCGAGCGGCGCGTGCCGGTAGGGGCCTCGATCATCGTGATCGTCGTAAGAAAAGCGCGCCAGATACTCCTCGTCCTGTTCTCGATGTACGGGCTCGAAGTAGGTTTTCGCGGTACGACCGTACGTCAGGATCGTGTCGTGGTTCGCCGGGAACTTGCGCTTGGCGTCGCCCTTGGCGAGCGCTCGCTGCCAGATCAGCTCGTTGCGAAAATGGCGCGCGCCAAAGATGGTGTCCATCATCACCTTCAAGTGGTGTCCGGCAGTGGGATCGCAGTGGAGATAAAGCGTTCCGGTGGGCTTGAGGACACGATGCAGATGGCGTAGGCGCGCTTCCATCCATTCGAGATAGACGTTGATCCCGCCCTCCCAGCGATCCTCAAACGAGCGGACCTCGGCCTCATCGCCCCAAATGACCTCGTAGGTGCGGTTCGAGAAGAACGGCGGATCGAGGTAGACGAGATCAACGCATCCATCGGGAAGCTGCCCAAGCGTCGTCAGGTTGTCAGCGCAATGGATCACGCCCGTTTCGAGAAACGCGACTGGGGTCACGGCTCTATCCCTTCGGTCCGCAACGGACAGGGCTTGTGTCTTGCAATTCCGAGATCAGGAACTTCAGCCCGACATCTCGGGCGACCGCGAGGCGCGAACGGCGGCGAAGGCTGGGCTAAACGGGTTCGCTAGCCGTTAGGGGCGCACGGCCTAAGGCGTAGTAGCTCTTTCCGGGGGTGTCCCCCTTCATGGAGAGCGACCCGGACGACAAGCCGCTCAAGGAGGTATGGGTCTACCTCAGCGATGACGAGGCGATGAACCTCTCGCGCGCCCTCGACGAGTACTTCAGCGAACCACAGCGCGGCCCGGCTGGCACTGCCACATCACTGACGCCCTGGGCAACGAGCTGTCAGTTGGCGTCGGGGAATCCGACGACCCCCGAGAGTTTCGCTAGTCGTTTCGCCAAACCCTCCTAGTCGGAGGCACCTCCGACGCGGTGCGGCGAAGAGCGCTGTCCCAGGATGAGACGCGAGCCTGGGCGAGCCGCCACCTCCGCCGCTGCTTCATATAGGCGGTGCGCGCGGTCGGGCGGGGCGCATACGATGTACGCCACCCATGGACTAGACACCGCGAATGCGTCGTGATTAGGCGCCAGATCTCCAATCTGGTCGAGTAGAGAGGTGACAAACGCGGCGCGTGGGCGCCGCGGGAAGTGCTGGTAAGCACAAATAGAGCGGTTGTCGTTTAGAGCAATAGCGAGCTCATCCCAGTAGAGATACTTCGACGAGTCGCGTCGACCTCGCTGAACACTCGATACCTCAAGGCCATTGTCCGGGTCGAAGAAAATCAGATCGCCGGGATCGAGACGTGACCACACCTTGGCGAAGTAGAGTCGGCGGCCGACTGTGGCGTCCGGCAGGATGTCAGCGTGGAAGATCGCACTAGGTAAGATCTTTGTGGTCTCTATGGCCTGCACGCTGCGACGGTCTGCGGAGACCAGGTTGGCAAGCGCGTCGAACAGCCGGGGATCGAAGTCGCGGAATCTCAGGGCGTCAGCCAGGTATGTGAGGCGTCCTCCGTCTGTGCGGCCATCAGTGGGGGTGAGCATCCAGCACACGTGTAGGCGGCCGTCGTGGGCGCCAGCGAGAGCGCGCAGGAGGGCATACTTGATGTAGTCGTTGACGTCACCGACGTATTGATCCTTCATAGAGCGCTGCGCAAAGAAGCGTCCGCCCTCGCTACTAGCATGTAGATATTCCACGTCGTAGGCGTCGGCTGGTCTGGAGGGCTTGAATCATGGCGGTTAGTATCGTGGTTGGTGGCCAGTATGGCTCGGAGGGCAAGGGCAAGGTGGCCCATCACCTCGCTAAGGAGCGGGGCGCGCGTGCTGTGGTCCGCGTGGGTGGAAGCAACTCCGGCCATACATCCATGGGCGACATCGGTCAGCGCGAGGTGCTGCGCCAGTTGCCGACGGCTGCGCTGGAGCCGGACGTGCTGTGCGTCCTAGCGGCCGGGTCCTATATCGATCTCGATGTGCTCTTCGAGGAGATTGAGCGCGTCAAGCTGCCGTCGCATCGCCTGCTGATCGACCCCAACGCGATGATCGTCACGGCTGAGGATCGCGAGGCCGAGAAGCGATCAGGACTTGGTGATCGGATCGGCTCAACTTGCAGTGGAACAGGCGCGGCCGTGCAACGGCGAGTAAACCGCGGCACTCCCGGCGAACTCGCTGGAGCAAGGCTTGAGCTCTCGGCATATCTGCAGCCCGTGCGTCCGCTGCTACGCCAGATGCTCGACGACGACGCCCGTGTAATCATCGAGGGCACGCAAGGCTTCGGATTGTCACTGCTGCACACCGCGCATTTCCCGAACGCGACGAGCCGAGACACGACAGCCGCCGGGGCGCTCTCAGAGACAGGGCTCAGCCCGCTTGACGTCGATGAGGTGGTGCTCGTATTGCGGGCATTCCCAATCCGGGTCGCCGGCGAATCGGGTCCGTTCGGGGCACAGGAGATCGACTGGGCGACCGTCGCGCTGGAGGGTGGGCACTCAGGGGGACTGGAAGAGCGTACGTCCGTCACAAAACGAGTTCGCCGAGTCGCCCGCTTTGACCCTGCGGTCGTGCGCGAAGCAATCACAAGTAACGATCCGAATATCATCGTGCTCAACCACATTGACCACGTGGATGCAGATGCGAAGACCGAGCTGACCGGACATGCCAACGCATTCGTGGCTGACGTGAGCGAGAAAATTGGGCGACGCATCGACCTTGTCGGGCTCGGTCCGGACACACTCGTCCCTGTGCGCCGCAGCCTGCGCCTATCCGTCTAGGAGTTTCGCCGCTTGCCGGGAGAAAGTTCTGTCCCGCAGTTCCCGGCGTTCGCAGAGAGCGATGAAGAGGCGGCGCGTCGATTCGAGCTGACTCGCGGCACCGACCCCTTCCCCGAGGTCCCGTCGGCTTTGCTGAACACGGCCGATTTGCTCGACTACGTTGCGGCGACGGGGATGATTTGGTGAGTGGCCCGGGGCGTTGCAGCCCCAGGCTCTCGCAGAACCGTACGTGACAGTCTCCCGTCATACGGCTCCCACCATTCGGTCGGTCACTCGAACCAGTCGCCAGTGGGCAAAGAGCTTTGGCTCGCGTGCG
>DASZFC010000071.1:0-1841 GCA_035940195.1 Solirubrobacteraceae bacterium | reverse complement strand
ATTTATTCGTCTATCAGGAGCTTGGGGGGACCCACCTCAAAGGTTTTGCCGAGCCCGTGCGAGCGTGGACCGTGGTCGGCGAGGGCGTAGCCGAGAGCCGATTTGACGCACAGCACCCGTCGTCAGTGACCCCATTGATTGGGCGCGACCAGGAACTCGCGCTCCTGCTCGACCGGTGGCAGCGAACGAAAGAAGGCGAAGGGCAAGTAGTACTGCTCTCTGGCGAGCCGGGCATCGGTAAGTCCCGCCTCGTTCGCGGCCTCCACGAGCAGCTCGCGGGGGAGTCGCACACGTTGCTTCGCCACTTCTGCTCGCCCTATCACACCAACAGCGCCTTCCACCCAATTATCGGTCTGCTGGAGCGAGGGGCCGGCCTGCGGCCAGGGGATTCTACGGACCGTCAGCTGGACAAGCTTGAGGCCATGCTTGCCCTTGCGGTGGCGGATGTCGAAGAAAGCGCCGCGCTATTCGCGGAGCTGCTCGGATTAAACACCTCAGGACGCTACCGCCGCCTGGACCTTAGCCCCCAGCTCAAGAAGGAGAAAACCTTCCAGGCGCTTCTTGAGCAGTTGGCGGGCTTGGCGGTGCGCCAGCCGGTGCTGTCGCTCTATGAGGACGTGCACTGGATCGATCCAACCATGCTTGAACTGTTGGGCCGGGTTGTCGACCGGGTACAGCGGATTCCGGTGCTGGCGGTGATCACCTTCCGGCCGGAGTTCATCCCGCCCTGGAAGGGGCATGGGCACGTCACCGCGCTGTCGCTTAGTCGGCTCGGGCGGCGGCAAGGCGCTGCTATGGTCGACCGAGTGACCGTCGGCAAGTCACTTCCAGCAGAAGTACTAGAACAGATCCTGGCCAAAACCGACGGCGTGCCCTTGTTCGTTGAGGAGCTCACCAAAACAGTGATCGAGTCCGGCCTCCTACGAGATCAGGGCGACTGCTACGAACTCGCGGGGTCACTGCCGCCGCTTGCGATTCCGGCGACGCTGCAGGATTCGCTGATGGCTCGGCTCGACCGGCTGGCGGCGGTTAAGGAGCTGGCTCAGATGGCCGCGTGCATTGGGCGGGAGTTCTCTCACGAGCTCCTTGGGGCAGTGTCATCTCTGAGCGACTCCGTGCTCCGGGACGCACTGGCCCAGCTGCTCGACGCGGAGCTGGTCTTCCGGCGGGGAGCACCCCCCGACGTCCATTACAGTTTTAAGCACGCGCTGGTACAAGACGTCGCCCGCGAGAGCCTGCTCAAGAGCAAGCGGCAACAGATCCATGCTCGCATCGCCACTGTTCTAGAGGAACGGTTTCCGGCGGTAGTTGCGACAGAGCCCGAGACGCTGGCGCATCATTTCACTGAGGCGGGGCTGGCCGACAGGGCCGTGGATTATTGGATGAAGGCCGGACGGAACGCGGTCGAGCGCTCGGCCAATCTGGAGGCAATCAGCCACCTTTCGAAAGGACTAGAGGTGCTGAAGTCGCTCCCGGAAGGTCCGGAGCGCGACCGGCAGGAGCTCGCGCTGCAGACTGCGCTCGGCACTTCACTGATCGCCATCCACGGCTACGCAGCGCCGCAGACTGGCGCTACCTATCGTCGCGCACGCGTGCTGGCTGAACGGCTCGGAGACGCGCGGGCGCAGTTCGCCACCTTCAGCGGTGAATTCACATATCACTTCGTACGTGGCGACCACGGCATGATGCGCCAAATAACCGATGAAGCGCGGCGCGCGTCCGATCGGACGGAAGATCCGATTCTTCGGCTTTCGGCCCACCGTCTATCGGGCCTCACGGCTATGCATTTCGGTGCGTTTGCCGAGGCGCGCTCCGAATTTGAGACGATCTTGCGCCTCTAC
>DASZFC010000070.1:0-12762 GCA_035940195.1 Solirubrobacteraceae bacterium | reverse complement strand
CGCGGTCGTCTGCACCGACGCCCATGGCAACCGTGACTTCTGCGTCGACGGCCATAACTGCCTGATGCCCGAGCCGAATCCCCTGGCCGTCAGCGCTGCGCTCGCACAGTTGCTCGCCGACCCGGACCTGCGCCAGCGGATGGGACGGGCGGGCATCGATACCGCCAAGGACTACGCATGGGAGCGGCGGATCGATGCGCTGGAGGAGTTCTTGACCGAGGTGGCGCTACCCAGGCAAGTGGACCTTGGGGCTGGTAACGCGCCCGCGGCGCAGCGGACCGCCGGATGAGCGTGCGCGGAGATTCCGGAGCGCGGTCGTGAGGGCCGGGTTCTCGAGGCAGCTGCGCTGCCCGGCCTGCCGGTGCCAGGGTACGTTCGATCTGCACGCCGAGGCCAGCGACGCCCATGAGGTGCGCGAGGGAACGCTACGTTGCGCAGCCTGCTCGGCAGAGTTCGTTGTGCGCAAAGGGGTGGTCGAGCTGCTGCACGAGCCGCCGCCCCATATTGTTGCCGAGGCCGCCGGGCTGGGGCGCTTTGCCGAGCAGATGCGCCTGGAGGGCTGGGACCGGGAGATGGTGCGCCGTCTGCCGGATGTCGAGCACGGCTACTGGTACGTGCAGGCACGCTCGATGCACCAGCTGCTGACGACGATTCCGTTCCGGCCGGGCCAGAGCATCCTGGATGTTGGATCCAACACGTGCTGGGCCGCAAATCGCTTCGCCGAACGCGGCTTGGAGGCAATCGCGCTGGACATCGCCACTGCTGAGCTGCAGGGTCTCTATACCGCCGAGTACTTCATCGACGATGGCCACGTCTTTTTCGAGCGTGTGCTCGGCTCGATGGATGCGATCCCGCTGGCCTCGAGCAGCGTCGACTACGTGTACTGCTGCGAGGTGCTGCACCACAACGATCGCGACAGCCTGCGCCGCACATTCGCGGAGATCTTTCGCGTGCTGCGCCCCGGCGGGCGGCTTTTGATGGTCAACGAGACGCTGAAGACGCTACGGGATCCGAATGGCGTGCATGTGGAGGGTGTGGAGCAGTACGACGGCTACGAGCATGCCCACTGGGCATGGCGCTACCGCTGGGAGGCCATGCGCGCGGGCTTCATGACCGAAGTCACAGAGCCGCACTACAGGCCGTTCTTCGGCGATGCCGGCTCGGATGTGACCGTGAGCGTCACCGGGCCGTTGCTCGCGCCGCTTGCTCGCAGGGCTGTCAGGGCAGTTCGCAAGATCGGCCTCCTGCGAAGGGCCTACCTCGCTTGGCTGAACGATGCATGGGGGACGGTCTCGATGAACATGATCGCAACCAAGCCTGTCCGCTACCTCGGCACTCACGAGCCAATCGGCCCGCTGAAGCGGCTGCCGCGCACGATTGCCGCCGCGATGCGCGTACGTCACGACCGGCGCGACGGCAGGGCTCCTGCGAAGGTGCCCCGCACGCCAGAGCAAGCCTCTGAGGCGATGCGCTCTCCGCGTGCCTAGAGATTCTCGGCGACCATTGGCGCCGAGCGATTGAACACCCAGAAGCCGAGGGCGAAGATGACCAGCACGATCGCGACTGGCTCGAGCAGTGCTGTCCAGCTGCCCAGCGCCTGTCCCGTGCTGGGGGTTCCGTGCGTGATCATCGCGTGACGGAACTGCTGGAAGACACCCGCGAGCGGGTTGAGCATGTAGAGGTGGAACAGCGTATGGCTGACCTTCGCTTTGACCGTCTCGACCGAGATGATCACCGGCGAGGCATAGAACAGGATCTGGCTGACTACGTCCCAGATCGGCTGGATGTCGCGGAAGCTCACGAACAGCGCCGACAGCAGCATCGCGATACCCGTCGCCAGTACCGCCAGCGCCCCGACGATCAGTGGCAGCTCGAGCCAGCTGAGCATCGGCTGGACTCCTTCCACAAGGGCGAAGCCAAGCACCACGATCAGGTTGAGCGATAGGTTGAACAGGGCCAGGAGCACGACCGAAAGAGGAATGACTAGACGAGGAAACTGAATCTTGCGCACCAGGTTCTCGCGGTCCATCACGCTGCGCACGGCGCCGCTGGTGGCTTCGCCGAAGAACGTGAACAGCACGATCGACCCGAGCAGTTGGGCTCCGTAGAAATGCGTGCCGGGTCCCTTTTCGTTGTTCACGTGGGCGACCTTGGTGAAGAACACGTACAGCACGCCGAACAGCAGCAGCGGCCGCACGAGTTGCCAGACGTAGCCGAGCACCGAGCCGAAGAAGCGCAGCTTGAACTCGTTTCGGGCGATGTTGTACGTGAGGTGCCAGAAGCGCCTCCAGTCGTCGGTCAGCGCCCGGGGGCCCCTGATCGGGCGTCCCAAGCCCTCGAACGGAGCCGCCTCCGTGTTCATGCGCCCACTCGCTGGGAGATCGCTGGCGAGCCGTGGGTCACGCTCATCTCGACCGGAAGATCGACTAGGCCGCCCATCGCCTCGGAGCCCGTGGCGACGAACGAGAAGGCGCCCTCGAGACGGTCCATCAGGTCGAGGCCGCTGCCGCGGTGAGCGAGCGTGAACAGCGGGCTGTAGCGCCCTGGGGCGAGCACATTTTCAAAGGAGAAGGAGAACAGAACCTCATCGCCGGCATGAAAGTGGCCGCTGCGCTCATTCTCGCGGGAAGTTGTGGCGACGACGATTGCGACGTGCTCCTCGTTGAGCACGTACACGCTGGCGACGGGATCCTCTACGTCGACCATGAACTTGACGAGCGCCTTGAGCGTGATCCGCTGGCCTTGTGGCAGCGATGTCTGACGTTCGCCGTGCTCGTCCTCGCTCCACGCCTGGACCACGCGCGCATCGCCGTCTCCACTGCGCTCGCCTATGGCGCTGCCAACCGCCTCCGGGTTGCGTCCGAAGTTGAGCTCCAGGTAGCGGTCGGCCACCTCGTGTGGCTCTCCAAGATGGACCATTGAGCCACGCTCGAGTAGCAGTGCGCGGTGGCAGAAGCGGTTGAGCGAGCCCATGTCGTGAGTCACGAACACGATCGTCCTGCCCTCGTCGCGCATCGTGTTGAAAACGTCGAAGCACTTCTGCGCGAAGGCGGCGTCGCCAACCGCAAGCACCTCATCGACCAGCAGGATCTCCGCGTCGACCTGGATCGCCACGGAGAACGCCAAGCGCACGTGCATGCCCGAGGAGTAGTTCTTGAGCTTTAGCTCCTCGAACTCGCGCAGTTCGGCGAAGTCGATCACCGCGTCATAGCGCGCGCGCGCCTCACGCGGCGAGAGGCCCATCATGATTCCGTTGAGCACCACGTTGTCGCGGGCTGCCAGATCCTGGTTGAAGCCGACCCCGAGCTCGATGAAGGTCGACAGGCGCCCGTTCATCCAGATCCGCCCGCTGTCCACACCGTAGATGCCGGCCAGGCACTTCAGCAGCGTGCTCTTGCCGCTGCCGTTGCGCCCCGCGATGCCGAAGAACTCGCCCCGCCGCACATCGAAGGAGATGTCGTTGAGTGCCTGGAAGGTCTGGTGCCGGCTCTTCCTCAAAGGGTGCAGAGCGCGCTCCTTGAGTGTGTGTGACCGCTCCTCGGGCACGCGAAAAGTCTTGCTGACTGAGTCGGCGACGATGGGCGGAGAACCTTTACTTGTCGGTTGAGGCATTCGCGGAAGGGTACCGTGGCGGGTCGTGTCCGCCACAAGTTATGTCAGTTGCAAGGCACGTAAATACGCCTCGGCTACGCGTGAGAAGCTGCACGAACGCGCATGCTCGAGCGCTCCTTCGCTCAGGTCTTCACGTGCCTGCTCGTCACCGAGCAGTTGCTCCAGTCGATCGGCGAGCGAGATGGGGGCGGAATCTGGTGCGACCAGCGAAATGGCGTCGCGGGGAAGCTCGGAGGCCCATCCGGAATCGGTTGCCACCGTCGGCAAGCCCGCCGCCAGGCAATCCGCCACGGCGGCGGAGGCCTCCCCGTTGGAGAGCGTGCGAAGTTGCACGGCAATATCTGCCTCCGAGAGAAGACCCACATAGTGATCGGCGGAGAGATGGCCGGGGATCTCGACGTTCATGTCGGGAGCAGTACTCAGAGCGAAGTCTCGCCATCGCTGAAGCTCGTCCTTCTCACCTGGTCCTGCGATCACAAGGCGCAGTTGCTTCCGGTCGCTTGCAACCAGCGCAACGGCCGTGATCAGATCGGCCAGTCCCTTGACCTCGCTTACGACCCCGACGCTTACGATCAGTGGCGCATCGCCAAGAGCTCGGAAGCTACGGATTCGGGTTCCGGTCTCGGGCACGCCGAACGGCAGGACGGCCACAGGCACCTGCCGGTCCAGCGTGCCCCGGTCGAGCTCCAGCACGTCGAGCGCATAGCGAGAGTGCACGAAGACCTCCTCGGCGTACTGCTGGATCTCGCGCGTCATGTAGATGCCCAGTGCTGCCTGTTGCTCCCAGCTCGGCGGCGGACCGTCGAGCACCGCGGCTGGCAGCCGGGGTCCGTAGAGCGCCTCAATTCGCTCGGCCAGGCGACCAGCCGCGTCCTCAGGTCGCTCCTGCCCGGCGAACCATCCGTAGAAGCCCGTGAGGCGAACGTCGTGAGCCACCACCGCGCCAGGGCGCTCCCGCAACAACTCGTACACATGGCGGTGAAAGCTGGAGTTTCCCATGCAGTAGACGACTCGATCGGGGTGGCGTAGTGCTTCGGCTACGCGAAACGAATCTGAAGGCACGAGTCGCACTCCTCGCTCTTGGGGCGGCGCATAGTGCTTGAGGGAATCGCTAACGACGACATCAACGTCGACCGTCTTGCCAAGCTCGCGTGCCAACCGCAGGTTGTAGTCGGCGATCCCCGATCGCTCGGGCGGCCACGGCGTGACCAGCGCTATGCGCGCGCGCCGGCGGCGTCCCGTGGACGGGCGGCTCTTCGTGAGGTTTTCGTAGGCCTGTAGGGAGCGCTCGGCAACGCCCTCCCACGTGTAGGCCGCGACACGCCGATGCGATCGCTCGACTAGCGTCTTGAGCGTTGATGGTGAGTCGATCACACCTGCAATGCAATCGGCGATGACGGCTGGCTCGTACGGATCGAAAGTAGCCTCGAGGTCACCCAGGATCTCGGAGGCCGTGGAGGTGTTGCTGGCGACCACCGGGGCTCCGCAGGACATTGCCTCGAGTATCGGCAAACCCGAGCCCTCATAGATCGAAGCGAACAGGAAGAGAGTGCATGCGTGATATAGCGCGCCAAGCTCAGCGTCCGTCACGTAGCCCGTGATTACGAGCTCCTGCTCGTCGATTCCCGCCTGGGCTGCCCACGTGCGCAGCAGCTCCGCCTCGGAGGGCAGCATGCGGCACGCGATCACTAGCTGATGGGATGAGCGCAGCTCCGGGGTCAATAGGCCATAGGCCGCGATCAAACGCTCGAGGTTCTTGCGAAACTCGAAGCCGGCCACATAGAGCATGTATCCGGGACGGATCGAGCGAAGGCTCGCGCCGAGGACTGTCCAGGCAGCGGCGGGCGAGTCGTACATGTGTGAAAACTTCTCGGTGGCCCCGGCGTCTATCACGCTGACGCGATCCGGATCGACCCCTAAGCGCTCGATGGCGTCCTCGGCGGTCGTCTGGGAAATTGCGAGCACCTGGTCGGCACGCCGTACGAGCTCGGCGCGAGTCTGATAGCGCGTGCGGATCACGGGGTCTCGCAGGTAGTGCTCAGGAAACACCAGGGGAATCAGGTCGTAGAGCGTCACCACCGTTCGTACATCGAATCCACGCGCCCAGACAGGCCACAATTCCTCGAGGGTGCGTTGAAGCTCGAACGGGCTCATCACGTGGTAGATGGCGGGGGAGCGCGTCGGCCGCCGCACCACCCGCCGGTCTCCAGTGCTCCACGCGAGACGGTCATCACCGAGCAGCCAGTCCATGTTGCCGGTCAGTGGCAGCGTGGGATTGAGCAGAACCGAGTGCAAGACCTCGGGTCGAGCCCGATGCAACGCTCGAACATGCTCCACGACGTAGCGCGCGATGCCACGATCGTGGTGATGCGGGCTCTGGGCCCCCTGAGCGTCCAGGCAGACCGCTTGTGCCGGGAGGCTCATGCCGGTCTGGCGGGAACTGCGACCACCATGACGACGCCTTGCTCTTTGTCCGTCGGGCTTGCTCCCCCTGGCACCTCCGGCAGCCACGTCCGCTCGTCCTTACGAAGCACCGTACGGTGGTCGATCACCGTCCAGCCCTTCAGAAGCGCCGCGAGTGCTTTCTCGTCGTATACGCGCTCGAGGTCGTCCACGCGGGTCGGCCCGTACGGAGTTGTGAGAACCAGGAATCCCTCATCATCCAAGAGTTCGCTCACGCGTTCGACCGCAGCCCGATCGGCCCCCTTCTGACCCGGTGCCTCGCCGTAGGCACCGAGCCCGAAGTGCTCGATCGTCGAGATTAGAAAGGCCGCACTGAAGCGCCTAGTGCCAGGGTCCCAGTCTTCGAAGCGCCCGACCACAGCCTCGAGATCTGGATGGGAGTAGGGCAACGGGTGTAGATCGACGGCGGTCACCTGATAGCCGAGCGAGGCCGCAGAGAGCGAGAAGGTGCTCTCTGCGCCACCTATATCCAGCACACGTGCCGGTGGGCTGACGCGTGATAGCGCACCCAGAGCGAAAGGAAGCTCCACTATCCGCTCGTTGACCCCTGCCAGGTGGGCCTTGCCTTCCCCAAGCTCGACCGTCACAGCGGGGTTGAACCACAGCCCTGCCTCGGCCGCGAATCCCCTGTGTCCGGCTGCGTGATTGATGAGATTCGCTACGGCGCCATCCAGATGCTCTAGGGGAGCATCGACGGCACGATTAAGGCGTTCTACATAACCCAGGCCCTCCAGGGTCTCCAGTCGCTCAGTGATCCGCGCCTCGTGGGACTCCACTGCGTCTTGTAGTCGCCGCATCTCCGCACCCACATAGGCGTTTGACTCGGTCGCGGTCGTTGCGTAAGCGCCCAGTTCACGTGCAAGCACGTCGACGTACTCGTCGAGTGCTGTAATCGAGAGGCGGACGTCAGTGACTCGCCGGTTGATATCGGCCACACGACCATCCAACGGTCGCATAAACGGACGGACCAGTCGACGGACGATTCCTTTTGAAGATTGTTGCTCTGGCATGTGAGCAGCCTATCGGGGGCTATAGACTGCTGGCGCCGCCCGCTCTAGCGTTGTGGCCCACGCATCGCGCGAATGGTCCGGAAGCCGCCGCGCAGCCCGCCGAATAGAAGCCTCCGCAGCGTTGGGCGCGCCGCCACCGCGAGGAGTGCGTGCTGGTCGGAGCGGGAGAGCAATGCATGGGGACCGACCAATGCCAAGGCATCGGAGCCTAGTTCGTCGCTTAGGTAGCGAACCCTGGCGTCGAGGTCTTCCACGCCCTGATTTAGGCGCACGATTTCCCGCTCGCGCTCCAACGCCTGCCATGCGCCCTCTGACGTCGCCCGGTAGGGCGCGGCGATTGCCTTGCGGTAGGCGTCCACTGTGGTCTTGGCGCAGTCGCTCCATCGCAGTGATCGGGCGGCCTGCAACAGCCCCTTTACATGTTCGCGACGCTCGGGTCCGTCAGTCAGCAGGGAAGCGGCACGAGCTGCCGAGCGCACGGGATCCCATGACACGAGAGTGGCCAACTCGGCGTCCAGCAGCTCCATCAACGAACTCTGTGCGGCGAACAGGCAGGGAACGCCGAAGACGGCTGACTCGAATGGGACGAGGCCAAAGCCCTCATGCACAGTGGGGTAGATGACGGCGGCTGTGTTGCTCATCAACCATGAGCGTTCGCTGTCGGAGACGACCTCCAGATCGATCACGAGCTCGTGTGGCATCGATCGTCGTTCGCGCACCTTCTCCTCCTGGGCCGCTGATGATCCGTGCTCGACGTGCGGGCCGGCGAATACGATCGCGCCCGGCCAAGCGTGTTCGCGGCGCAACTCATCAAGTACAGCGAGCGCGAACGGTCTGTTCTTGTGTTGGTAGTCAGCGCCGATGCAGAGCAAGAACGGGGTGCTTCCCAGCGATGACGCACAGGGAGGAGGCGCCAAGGTTGGCGTTAGTGGTGGCCTGCTGCTGCGCTCGTCGAGATCTACGCCGAGGTGCCCTACGGTGCAACGTGCTGTGTCGATCAGATCCTCGCGCGAGGCGTCGTGCAGCGCGTGGCGAGAGAAGAAGAGCACATGATCGGCCACTGCGAGGGCCTCGCGGGTGGTTCGCACGAAGCGCTGCCACAGATCGAAAGAGGGGAAGTACGTGGGATTGTGGTAGGCGATCAAGTCCTGATGTGTGATGACGACCCGCTTGCCCACCAGCCGCAAGAGCATGAGATCGTCAGGCGAAAACACCTGTTGCGGACGATGCACGACATGCGATGGTTCCGGCCGCGCAAGCGCCTGCTCGTACGTCAGCAGCTCGACCCCTGCCAGCGTGCGGAGACTGGCCTCCGTTTTGGAGGCTAGATCCGGCGGCACGAGGACACGCAGCTGTACCTCTCCACCGCTCGCCAGCGACTCCAACAACCTCAGTAGATACACCTGTGTACCGCCGACATACGGACCCAGCGCGCGCGCGTCTACAGTCACGGTCAGGGGCTCCAGCGCCACGCTCGCGAGCGTAAGGCTGCGCTCTACTGCCGGTCCAGGCGTCTGGTCGAGGACCGCCATCAGGCTCGGATGGCGTGTCTTCAGGGCGTCAAGATCATCCCCGCTAAGCTCGACTGGTGGGGCATCGACGAGGAGGTCATCCGCCAGCAAGTTGGCCAGGCCGCGTCCCCTCGCCCTAAAGGCGAAGTCCAACACTGCAGCGTAGCTGGAGCCGAGCTCCTCGTCGAGTGGACCCACGAGCTCCAATGCCGCCCTGCGCAAGTACACGCACGACGGGAGGATCGCGGCAAGGCGCGGATAGAGTTTTCGGCTAGCCACAGCGACCGCGGCGGCCGAGTCGCGTGTCGAGCCATGAGCCGCGTCTGCAGGTACGGGGTGGGACGTGCCGCTCGCTAAGCCGACTTCGGAGCGTGCGATCGTGTCCCTGAGGAGTGCACTGGCGGTACCTGCAGTCGACTCCGAGATAGCAGCACCCTCAAGCCGACTCAGCCACGACTCGGGGAGCGTCACGTGCGGGAAGATGAGCGCTAAGTCTGCATTTGGCCAGCTCTCGGTCGCGTGATTGGCTACATGGGCCAGCGTTCCGCCCGGTGGCACCTTGACCCGGTAGATCGTTTGCCCGTCGCCCGACTCGTCAATCAAGGTTGCCCCAAGGTCCTCGGGGATGCCCACGACGAGCGGCATGCCCGGGGGGAGACGCTCGAGCACGCGGTCGAGCACTACGTCCCCGCTCGTCGCTGGTGTCAGCCAGCATGCCACGGTCCTGATAGCGTCATCCCCGACCTCGGCGGTGTCGTTGATATCCGCGCGCATCGTGCTGGGAGCATACGGACAGAGCCGAGCTTCTTGGCCCTGGCGGATCCGGTCCAAAGCATCGACATGATTTATGCGCATGACGCCATGACCCTCGCCCACTGTCGATAAGGTCCACAGCGAATGAAGCGCTGCGAGATCAGTGTGGTCGTGCCGGTCTACGGTTGCGCTGGCTGCTTGGCCACGTTGTACGAACGCCTGTGCCGCACGCTCGATGACGTTGCGGACTGGGAGGTCGTGTTTGTCGACGACTCGAGCCCCGACGGTGCCTGGGAGCACCTCGAGGAACTGGCGAGTCGCGATCAACGCGTGCGGGCGCTACGTCTGAGTCGCAACTTCGGCCAGCACGCGGCGATCACCGCCGGCCTGGCGGAAGCACACGGCGACTGGGTGACGGTGATGGACTGCGACCTCCAGGATCCACCGGAGGAGATCCCGCGACTGCTCGTGATCGCCAAGGACGGTCACGACGTCGTGCTGACGCAGCGCGACCAACGGCGCCAGGCGTGGCATCGGCGTGTCGGCGCGCGCCTGTACTTCCGTGCGCGCAATGTGCTGCTCGGCCAGAGCATGAACACGGAGTACTCGACACTGAGCGTGATCTCGCGCAGCGTCGTCGACGCGTTCCTCTCGCTCGGCGACCGCGATCGCCAGTACATGCTGATCCTGCACTGGCTCGGCTTCCGTCGCACGGTCATCTCGCTTGCCCATGAGGAGCGTCACGAGGGTCGCAGCGCCTACACGCTGGCCAAGCTCGTCGAGGTCGCGCTCGATGGCATGTTCTTCCAGACGACGCGCCTGCTCCGCTGGATCGTCTACGTCGGCTTCGCCATCGCGCTGGCCGGCGTGGTGCTCGCGGCGGTCTTCGTCGGGCTCTACTTCACCAGCAGCGCGCTGCCCGGATTTACGAGCCTGGCGGTCCTGCTGCTGCTGGTCGGAGGGTTCATCATCGTCTCGACGGGTATCGCCGGCCTATACGTGGGGAAGATCTTCGAACAGGTCAAGGGACGCCCGCTGTATGTCATCGAACGTCGCGCCCCAGGCGATCAGGCGAGCGTCGATCGCTCGCTTGAGCTGGCCGCCCCGGCGACGCCTGCGCGTACTAGATGACGGGCGGCAAGCGAGTCGCGATCGTGCAGTCAAACTACGTGCCGTGGCGTGGTTATTTCGACCTGGTTGCCTCGGTAGACGAGTTCATCCTCCTTGACGACGCGCAGTACACCCGCCGCGATTGGCGCAATCGCAATCGCATCAAGACGTCGCAGGGCACTCGCTGGCTGACGATTGCCGTGCAGGTAAGCGGTCGCTACACGCAATCGATCTACGACACACACGTCGCTGAGGGTGACTGGGCCGAGCGGCACTGGGACGTCCTTCGCCAGCAGTACGCCCGCGCCGGCGGGTTCGCCGAGATGGGAGACTTCGTCGCCGAGCTCTACGCGACTGCCCCTGGCCCGAGCCTGTCGCAGGTCAATCGGCATTTTCTCACGCGCATCGCCGACCGCTTGGGGATCGAGACCAAGATCACGTGTTCGAGCGAGTACAAGCCGCAGGGGGCCAAGACCGAGCGGCTGGTCGACCTCTGTGTCAAGGCTTCGGCGAGCGAGTACGTCTCGGGTCCCGCCGCTCGCGCGTACCTAGAGGAGGAGTCGTTTCACAACCACGACATCGCGGTGTCGTGGTTCGAATACGGCCCGTACGGAGACTACGATCAGGTACATCCTCCGTTCGATCCCCAGGTGAGCGTCCTCGACCTGCTGCTCTGCGCCGGTCACGAGGCGGCCGCACTCGTTCGTCCCCTCGCGCGTAGGTCGTGATGGTCGACCAATCGTTGATCGGCGCGGTCGAGCGCTACTACACGACGAAGGTCGAAACTCACGGAGCGACGCCGCGGGGAGTCGACTGGAACGGGGAGGAGAGCCAGCGACGCCGCTTTGAGCAGCTGCTTCGGGTCATTAGCGATGTCGATGGGCACCTGTCGATCAACGACTTCGGCTGCGGCTATGGAAGCCTGCTGGACAGCTTGGAGATGCCAGATCTCTCCTACTGCGGCTACGACGTCTCGGAGGCGATGATCGCCGCCGCTCGCAGCACCCACAGCGGCGACTCACGCGCGAGCTTCGTCAGCGACGAGCAGCAGCTGCAGTCGGCCGATTTCACGATCGCGAGCGGAATTTTCAACGTCCGGCTCGAACAGCCGGCGGATCTGTGGCGAGAGTACGTGCTCGAGACGATCGACAAGCTAGCCGCGATCAGCCGGCACGGAATGGCCTTCAACGCGCTGACCTCGCACGCGGACGCGGACCGGATGCGGCCGGATCTCTACTACGCCGATCCGGCCGTGCTGCTGGACTACTGCCTGCGACGGCACTCGCGCGACATCTCACTGCATCACGATTACGAGCTGTACGAGTTCACGATCATTGTGCGGTTGGACGGCAGACCGCCGGCAAAACAATCCAGGAGAGGTCCAGGCAATGAGTGATGTAGTCATCTTTGGCACCGGCGACTATGGCCGGATCGCCCACCGCTATCTCCAGGCCGACAGCCCTCACGAGGTCGTGGCGTTTACCGTTCATCGTGCGTATGTCGAGCACGAGACCCTCAATGGCCTGCCGACGATCCCGTTCGAGGACCTCCCTGGCGCGCACCCTCCCGGCTCGGTCGCGCTGCTGGTTGCGGCTGGATTCTCGAAGGTTAATCAGGTGCGCTCACAGATCTTTGCCGAATGCAAAGGCCTTGGGTACGAGTGCATCTCCTATCAGAGCTCAGATGCGATGATCTGGGATGACGTACCGATTGGTGAGAATTCGTTCATCTTCGAGGCGAACGTCGTCCAGCCGGGTGTCACGATCGGCGAGAACGTCGTGCTCTGGAGCGGTAACCACATCGGTCACGATTCGACGATCGGCGATCACTGCTTCATCGCATCGCATGCGGTGATATCGGGTAATTGCCATATTGGCGATCACTGCTTTGTCGGTGTTAATGCAACGTTTCGCGACGGCGTCACTGTCGCGCCGCGATGTGTGATCGGAGCGGGTGCGCTGATCATGAAGAACACCGAGGAAGGTGGCGTCTACAGCACGCGCGGCACCGAAGCGCACAAGCTCAAGAGTTGGGAACTGAAGGGCTTCTAAGGAATGTGGCGGCGGCTCGGACAGATCATGGAGCCGCCGCAGCGAGATGGCTGGGCGAATTCGCACGCGATGGTCCCGTTCCTCGACGCACACGACGGCAAGCTCGAGCTGTACTTCTCAAGCCGCGATAGCGCCGGGCACAGCCACACCGGCCGCGCCGCGCTCACGCTCCCGGCAGCCGGTGACTCGCAGGTTACGGTCGCGCCGGACCCGGTGCTCAGCCCAGGCCCGCTCGGTGGCTTCGACGACAGC
>DASZFC010000069.1:0-2685 GCA_035940195.1 Solirubrobacteraceae bacterium | reverse complement strand
TGTAGGCCATCGCCAGATCGGTGCTGCGGGGCAGCGCCTCGAGCAGCGTAATGGCGCTCGTGACACACTCATCCGCGCCGGCCTTATCGCCCACGGTTCGATATTCCTGTGCCAGCAGGCGCAGCCCGCGCGCCTGTGCCTCGACGTTGCCGACCTCGCGCCACGAGGCGACCGCCGCGCGGGCGGAGGCGATGGCTTCACGTGTTTGATTCGCGAGGCTGCTTTCCTCGGCATGTTGCTCGAGGAGTTCCGCCCGGGGCTCAGTCGCCAATGTGGAGCCATAGCGCAGGGCCGCAGCCAGGTGCGCGGCCGCCTCCCGGTGAGCACCCAGCCGTGCCGCCCCCTTGGCGGCGAGCGGGGCATACTCGAGAACGGCCGCGGCATTTTGCGCAAGCGTGGCATGGTGCACGAGCCGCGCCGGGTCGGCGCCGTGTTCCACGAGCGTGGTCAGCACCTGGCCGTGCAGCGCGCGGGCACGCTCGGGCTGGATCGTACCGAGCATGGCAAGACGCGCAAGCTCGTGGCGGAAGCCGACCGAGTCGGTTTGCACATCGAGCAACCCGCGCGCGCCGGCCTCATCCACTGCCGTCTGCCGCGGGCCCAGCACGGATTCTACGAGCCAGGCTTCGGTCCTGCCGGGTGAGATCGCGACCAGCTGGGCGAGCTCACGCGTCGCGGGTGAGCAGCGCACCAGCCGCGCCAGAACCGCGTCGCGCACCGTCTGCGGAACAAGCTCGCCCGGGCTCGCGAGCACCTCGCGCACGAAGAACGGATTGCCGCCCGTGGTCTGATGGAGGAGACCGGCGTCGCGGCCGCTTTCTCTCGCCAGCACTTCGACTGCCGCGAGGGAGAGAGGTGCGAGGCGCATACGGATCACGTGATGGCCGGTGAGCTCACCGAGTGTGACCCGCAGCGGATGATCGGCGGAGAGCTCTTCCTCGCGATAAGTGGCTATGAACACCGCGCTGGTTCGCTGAATACGGCGGCCGATGAATCGCAGAAAGTCGAGCGTTGCCGCGTCCGCCCAATGAAGGTCCTCCAGCACGACCAGGCAGGCGCGCTCGGGCCGTGCGAGTTCCTCGAGGAGAACCCGGAAGAGCCGGTCACGCGATTCGTCGTCATCCGTGACACGCCCGGCGAGCCCCGCCGTCTGTGCGGCAATCTCGTGCACGGGGGCGAGCGGTCGTGGCGTGCTGAGCCCGTCGCACGCCCCCCAAAGCGTGCGCGCATCGCGTCGATGCTCTGACGCGAAGCGCTCGACCAGGTAGCTCTTGCCCAGCCCGGCCTCGCCGGCGACGAGCACGAGCTTTCCGCAACTTGCGCGTGCTTCCTGGAAGCACCGGTTCAGAGTTTCGAGTTGTTCCTGGCGCTCGAGCAGGTGCATGCGGGATGCATTATCCGACATCAGAGCCGACGGATGCCACGCGCCAGCCCTGGGCTGCGGGCAGCCGAAAATTAGGGTGGCGGGCGCGCTTTTTTGGGGAGGATCACCGATTTGGGCCTGCAGGCAGAGACCTATCGTGCGCGGCGTAAGAGCTCAGTGAGCCAAGACCGCGAGGTAGCCCGCCATGCCACGGTACGTCGTCGAGAGAGAGTTTCCGGACGGACTCCAGGTTCCGATCGATGAGGCCGGCGCCAAAGCCTGCCTCACGGTCGTGCAGAGCAACCTGGTGGAGGAGGTCACCTGGGTTCACTCGTACGTGAGCGCGGACAAGAAGAAGACTTTCTGTGTGTACGACGGGCCCTCGCCTGAGGCCATTCGCCGGACGGCAGGTCGCAACAAGCTTCCCGTCCAGCGCATCACCGAGGTCCGCGTCCTCGATCCGTATTTCTACAAGTAACTGCCGCCGCGCCTTCGCCAGGGAGAAGTCCATGAACGTCTCGTTCAAGAAGCCGAAACTGCCTGCAATTTGCACACTCCTCGCGCTGCAGCTGCCGCTCATCGCCATGGCGACAAACTCTCCTCTGATCGAGAAGGTGCACGAGGCCACGGAGCGATTCACGGACATCAATGTCGCGATCTCCGAGGGCTGGGTGGCGGCCACCCCGTGTGTCAGCGGCCCGGACACCGGCGCCATGGGCGTGCATTTCGTTCTGCCCGCGCGCATCAGCGCGGGCACACTGAACGCGGAGCAGCCGGAAGCCCTGATCTACGAACCGATGCCAAACGGTGCGATGCGCCTCGTCGGTGTCGAGTTCATCGTGCTGGCGAGCCTCTGGACGAGCCACCACCCGGGTGGGGGCGTGCCGGCACTCGACGGGAATCTGATGAACTATGTCAGCGCGCCCAATCGCTACGGTCTGCCGGCGTTCTACGAGTTGCATGTCTGGGCATGGGAGCACAACCCGAAGGGGAGCTTCGCCGATTGGAACACACGCGTCACCTGTGAGCACCAGCCAGCCCCCTGACAGTCCGTGTCCCGATTCTCAACCTGCCTCATCTACCTGGAGACCACGATGAAGACTCTGACTGCGATGTTGGGATCCGTGCTCCTGAGCACCACGTTCCTTGCGGGAGCGCGCTTGACGGACTCGACGCAGCCTTGAAGGCCAAGGTCAACGCCAACAATACCAAGTTCGGCGTGCACTGGTTGATGTCGTACGCCAATAGCGCGAAAACCAAAACCTATTGTGTCTACGAGGGACCCAGCGAAGCTGCGATTCGCGAGGCGGCGATCGCCAACA
>DASZFC010000068.1:0-13729 GCA_035940195.1 Solirubrobacteraceae bacterium | reverse complement strand
CGGCGCGCCAATGGCGCACAGCGTCGATCTGTTCGCTCTCCACTGCGGGATCGACAACGAGGATGCCGCCCTCGGCGTCGGCTGTCAGCGGCGAGACAGCCGTCTCTGTAAAGCGGTTCTGGCCGACGACGACCTGCTCTCCGGACTCGATGCGATGGATGCGCTGGCGATGGGAGTCCACCAGCGCGCCCTTCATGTATCCGACCGCCTGCACCGCGCCGCCGTGCTCGGCGACCACGGCCATCTCCGCGCGTGCGCCCTCCAGCAGCTCGGCGACGAGGCCATCCATCACCTTCGACCCCTCGAAAATGTCGGGATACTCCAGGATGTCGGTTTCATACGCGAGCACCTGCTGGATGCGCAGCGACCACTGCTGATCCCAAGGGCGGGGCAGGCCCAGTGCCTCGTTCCAGGCGGGCAGCTGGATCGCCCGTGCGCGCGCGTCGCGTCCGAGTGTGACGGCGAGCGCCTCGAGCACGATGCGCTGCACGTTGTTCTCGGGCTGGGCCTCGGTTAGCCCGAGCGAGTTTACCTGCACGCCGTAGCGAAACCGCAGGTGCTTGGGGTCGGTCACCCCGTAGCGCTCGCGCCCCAGCTCCTCCCACAGGATGCCCATCGCGCGCAGCTTCGCGTGCTCCTCGATGAAGCGCACCCCCGCGTTGACGAAGAACGAGATGCGACCGAACACCTCGCCCATGCGCTGCGCTGAAACGCGCTCGCGTACCGCGTCGAGCACGGCGATCGCGTTGCTCATCGCGTAGGCGATCTCCTGTACCGGTGTGGCTCCCGCCTCCTGCAGGTGATAGGAGCAGATGTTGATCGGGTTCCACTTGGGGACGTGCTCGACCGTGTAGGCGATCATGTCGGCGATCAGGCGCATCGAGGGCGCGGGCGGGAAAGCGTAGGTACCCCGTGCCAAGAACTCCTTGATGATGTCGTTCTGGGTGGTTCCCTGAAGCTGGGACTGGTCGGTGGGAGGGTCCTGGTTTTCGGCGGCCACGATGTACAGCGCCAGCAGCCACGCGGCGGTGGCGTTGATCGTCATCGAGGTGTTCATCTCCGACAGCGGGATGCCGTCCATCAGGGTAGCCATGTCGCCGCGGTGGGCCACCGGAACCCCCACCTTGCCCACCTCTCCGCGAGAGAGCTCGTCGTCGGGGTCATATCCGGTCTGGGTCGGCAGGTCGAAAGCGACCGACAGTCCCGTCTGCCCCTTCGCGAGGTTGCCCCGGTATAGCTCGTTGGACGCCTTTGCCGTCGAGTGCCCGGCGTATGTGCGCATCATCCAGGGCCGGTCAGGCTGCGCCAGCCGTGGGGATCGATCGCCGCTCATACTGACAATTGTACGGCTGGGCATTTTCCTGGCGCAGGATGACGGGCCAAACGACCGAGCTGCCACGGATCGGATCGCCGGGCAGCGGCTTGGGCGACTCGTGGAGGGTGATCGTGCGCAACGACGACCACAACACCTTCGACCACGTCGCCCGCACGCTCGCGCGGTATATCCCCGCGACCACGCTGGAGCGTGGGCATGAGCTCGCCAACCTGATCCACAGCTCCGGCCAGGCGATCGTGTACAGCGGTCAGCAGGAGACGGCCGAGCACTATTGGGAGCAGCTGAAGGGCGCGGGACTGACGATGGCCCCCTTGGAGCAGGGCTAAGCGCTCTCGCCAGTGGCCACGCCGTTGCCGTGGCCATTTGCGTGGCCGTTGCCGGCGAGCTCTGGCTCGGGGGCGATGGCGCCACCGGCGGTGCGCTCCCACCAGCCATAGAGCACCGGGACCTGGTACCAGCTGGAGTGGAGCACCCGGAAATCGGTCATCTCAGGACCTTCCCAGTAGCGCTCCCAGTCGAGTTTCTCCTCGAAGCTCGCGAGCTGCTGGAACTTGTAGCGATCATCGCGCGCGCGGTAGACCGCGTAGGAGCTGGCGTTGTAGCGCAGGGCAGTGGCGGCGAGAACGTCCAGGTCCTGCTGGAATGCGTCGGCGCGAAAGCCCGTGGCGTACCAGGGGATGATCACCGTGCCGGCCATCAGGCGCCGACCTCCGCATGAATGGCGCCGGGGCCGTCCGCAGTCTTGCCCTCGCCCTCGGACTCGGCGCCGACGAGGATCGAGATCTTGCCTAGGTGCTTGTTTTCGAGCATCAGCTGGTGCGCTTCGGCGACGCCTTCGAAGCCGAGCGTGCGCCAGAGGACGGGACGGATCTGTCCCGACTCGATCAACTCGTTGGCCTTCATGCACTCATATGCGTTGGCGAAGTGCGAGCCCAGGATCTCCTTCTGGCGCATCCACAAATAGGCGACGTTGAAGTCGAGGTCGATCCCCGTCGTGCCCGCGCAGATCACGATTTTGCCGAACGTCTTGGCCGTGAACACTGACGTCGGGAACGTGGCTTTGCCGACGTGCTCGAAGACGATGTCGGGCGCGTCGCCGAGAATCTCCTTGACCCTCTTGGCGAAGCCGAGGGAGACCTTGAAGCGCGCCTTCTCCTCCTCGGGGCTCTCGCCGCCCTTGCGCATCATCCCGGCGAACTCGCCGCGGTCGATGTAGTCGACGGCGCCCAGGCGCTTGACGAGCTCGCCCTTCTCGGCCGAGGACACGACGCCGACGCAGTGTGCGCCGGCGAGGGCGCACAGTTGGGTTGCGAACACACCGAGGCCGCCCGCGGCACCCCAGATCAGCACGTTCGCGCCGGGTTGCAGCTTGCAGCGCGTGATCAGCATGCGGTAGGCGGTGAAGTACACCAGGCCATAGGAGGCGGCCTCCTCCCAGGTCAGGGCGTGCGGCTTGGGCAACAGCTGCTGGGCCTGCACCTTGGTGAACTGCGCGAATGAGCCCCACGTCGTCTCATAGCCCCAGATCTTCTGCGACGGCGCGGCCATCGGGTCGAGGCCGTGTACCTCGGGATCCTCATAGGAGGCCTGGTTGCAATGCACGACGACCTCATCGCCGGGCTTCCAGCGCGTCACCCCCGCGCCGACCTTCCAGACGACGCCGGAGGCGTCGGAGCCACCAATGTGATGGCCGAACTCGGGGTGGTCGCCGTACTTCATCACCGATACCGGCTTGCCGAGCGCGGCCCACACGTTGTTGTAGTTCACGCCGGCCGCCATCACACGCACGATCACCTCGAACGCCCCGGGCTCTGGGACCTCGATCTCCTCGAGCTGAAAGGCATCCTTGGGTTCGCCGAAGCGCTCCTCCCGGATCACCCACGCGGCCATCGTCTTGGGCAGCTCGCCAGGCTCGACGTCTACGGCGGACACTTGTTGCAGATCGATTGCCACGTGCTCTGGAACCTCGTTTGTCGGGGGTCTGTGGTGGCCCTCAATCCTACCCGGGGGTCGCTCCTGTGGGCGTGCGGTGTCGCTCAGGCCGCTGGGAACGGCAGCTCGAGCACCTCCGCGGTGACTCCATGCTCACCGGCGCTGAGGACACTGCCCGGCTCGGCCTCGCGGCGCACGAGTGCCAGGGCGATCGGCCCGAGGGCGGGGGAGACCACTGTGCTGCCCAGGCGTCCCACCCGCTTCTCGCCGAGGCGCAACTCATCGCCTGTTGTGGCTGGTTCGGAGAGGCGCAGGCCGCGCAGATGACGATTGGGCTTGCCCCTGTAGTGCAGGCGCGCGACGGTCTCTTGGCCGACGTAGCAGCCCTTCGTGAAGCTCACCGCGCGCTCGTTCAGTCCCGCCTCCTGGGGGATCACGCTGTCGTCGAGGTCGATTCCGTAGCGGGGCCGGCCGCGTTCGACGCGGAGGATCTCCGCCGTCTGCTCTGACACCGTCTGTGCGCCGCGGGCGAGCAATGCGCTCTTGAGCCGCTCGGTGTCGCTCTCCTGACAGATCATGTCCGTCCCCACGTAGGTGCGGACCGCCAGCACCGCGATGCCCTCGATCTCGACGAACGCGTTGGAATGCTCGACGTCCGCCAGCCCCTTGGCGTCCGCGACTCCTACCGCGTCCGGACCGATCAGCGACAGCAGTCCGCGCTCGACGGTGCGCTTGTGCAGTCCGGCGTCAAAGCCGATCTTGAAGCGGCGGATCATGTCGAACAGGGCCTGGAGCGCCACGCGCTCGGTATCGAGGAGCAGTTCGTCGCCGAGATCGAGGACGCGCAGGTCGCCGAGCATCTTGCCCTTGGGAGTGAGGAATGCCGCGTAACAGCCGCTCCCAACCGAAAGCGTCTCGATGTCGTTGGTCACCTGCCCCGAGAGAAAGGCCTTCGCCTCCGGGCCGGTCAGGGCAAGCTTGCCCCGCTCCGAGCGATCCACCAGGCCGCAGGACTCCGTGAGCGCGCGGTACTCGGCGCCGAGGCGGTCGGTGTCAATGTCTGTGGCGGCCACTGGCTCGAGGATAGCCACGCTAGGCTTCACCTCAATGGGCCTTGCTGCGGATTTTCAGGAGATCGTCGACTCGCTGCCCGAGGATTGGACGGATCTGGAGTTCGATCTGCGGATTTCCGACGAGTCGCTGTACGTCGACGCTGCGGTTTACCTCGTGACGTGCAACGCGCGGCCCTACTCCCACCACGACTGGCACTGGCGCCTGCTCGTCGCCCACCACTTTGGTCATGCCGCCTCGGCGCCCACGGTCCACGGGACGCTCAGCCTGCTCGATGACGCCGGTATCGAGGGCGAGCTGGTTCTGCGGGAGATGCGCTCAGGGCGTGTCGAGGTCGTGCAGATGTGGGGGCGCCCGCAGTCGGTGCGCGAAGATTTCCGCCGCCTGCGCGCGCAGTAGGCGGCTGTCGCCATGGCGCGCGTGGTGGCGCTGACTGCCGACCTGCTGTTCGGCTCGCGTATCGAGGGCGATCTCACCGCGACGGGTAATGACGTCGAGCTGATTCCAGACGAGGCGCGGCTGCGGGCGCGGCTAACGGAGGCCGGCAAGCCCGCCGCGGATGTGCTCGTGGTGGACCTCGTAGACGAGGATCTCCAGGGCGCGGCACTCGTGGAATCGCTTACGGCGGAGGGCATGCTGGGACAGACGCGCACGCTGGGCTTCTATTCGCACGTGGATACTCAGGCGCGCGAGCGCGCCGAGCAGGCGGGCTTTGACCTGGTGATCCCTCGCTCGCGCATGGCGCGCGAAGGGGCACTGCTGGTGTCGGGACTACTCAACTAGGTGGCAACGCCGCCGGCATCCTCGCGCTGCGCTGCCTCGTCGAGCGGGATAAGCGCACCGTTCGGCACCCGTTCGCTCATCGCCACACCCCGGCTGACGCGCTGGAAGATGGCGATGCGGATCACCCCGCCGTGACACACGACCAGCGCGGGTAGCGCCCCCTGCTCGATGCCGGCGAGCGCCGCGGCGACGCGAATGCCCTGCTGGGCGAAGGACTCCCCGCCAGGAAAGGCGAAGTCTGGCTCGCCTCCCGCGAACGCCGCAAAGGCGTCCGGCGCTTCGGCCTGCACATCGGCGAACGAACGGTCGGTCCAGTCGCCCGCATCGGTCTCCATCAACCGCTCATCCTCGTGCGGCTCCAAGCCGATCCGCGCCGCGACGATATCCGCGGTTTCGCGAGCGCGCAGCAGCGGGCTGCACCACAGCGCTAAGAATGGGGTCCCACCCGCCCCACCACCCGCCCCCGCCGCGGCGCGCTCGGCCAGTTCGGCAGCCTGGGCGCGACCAGTGTCGTCGAGCGGGACCGGGAGCTGGCCCTGGAAACGTCCCTCGAGGTTGTAGGCCGTCTGGCCGTGGCGGGCCAGGTAGACGCGGGGGGAGCTGCCCATGGCGGCCCAGGATAGGGCAGTAGAGATCTGGTTGAAGAGGGGCCCGACCGAAGCCGGGAGACACTCGCCTCCGGCGAGCATCCCCGTTTCGGCCAGCGGCCTGCGGCCGCCTGCGCCACCCAGATCCAAAAATAGAGGGGCCCGGCTCGCCGGCCTCTAGCCGACTGCGCCACCCTCTACTCGGCGATGCCCTCGGCTACCGGCGGCGGCTTCTCGGTGGAGCGTCCGGGCAGGTACAGCCACTCATACAGCACCGCCGCAATCGCGCCGCCCACGAGCGGGCCGGCGTACCAGACCCAGCCGTTGGACCAGTAATTGCCCACCAGCTGCGGGCCGAAGGCGCGTGCCGGGTTCATCGCGGCACCCGTGAAGGGTCCGCCGATCAGGATGTCGACCGTGATCGTCAGGCCGATCATCAGCGCCGCGATCGACTTGAACGCGCCCTTGGGGTCCACCGCGGTGCCGAACACCACCGTCACCAGCAGGAACGTGAGGATGCCCTCCAGCACGACGCCCGCGCCCGCATGGACTCCGTGGCCGAGCGCGGGCACGCCAAGGTGCACCGCTTCGGTCGGTCCGCTCGGCAGCAGTTCGCGCAGCAGCAGCGCCGCCGCTGCCGCACCCGCCAGCTGGGCCACCCAGTAAACGCCCGCGAGCGCCGGCTTGATGCGGCGCGTCAGCAGGAAGCCGAAGGTGACGGCAGGGTTGAAGTGCGCGCCCGACACGCGCGCGTACACGGCGACCATCACCCCGATCGCCAGGCCATGGGCGATCGCTACGCCGATCAGCGACGAGGATTCGAGGCCTTCGGAGGCGATGATCGAGCCGGCGCCAACGAAGATCAGGGTGAACGTTCCGATGAACTCGGCCACAGCGAGGCGTGCATTGTCTTTGAGCATGGCTGGCAAGCTATGAGGCCGGCCGGACGGATCTGCGAGGGGCGTCATACACTCGGGGAATGCGGCGCCGCGTCACCTTCTCGCGCAACCTGACGCTGTCTCTGTCGCGGACCTGCCAGTGCTACTGCAAGTACTGCGCCTTCGCCACGCACACCGCCCATCTGTACTCCCCGGATGAGGTGATCGAGATCCTCGACGGGGCGGCCAAGCGCCAGGTCAAGGAGCTGCTCGTCCTCACGGGCGAGAAACCAGAGGTCAACCCCCAGGTGGCCGCCAAGCTGGCCGAGTACGGCCACGAGGACTTCACCGCCTACGTGGTCTGGACGTGCGAGCGCGCGTTGGAGCGGGGTCTCTTGCCGCACACCAATCTCGGTGTGCTCCCACGCGAGGATCTGGCCCGGCTGCGCGAGGTCACCGCTTCGCAGGGACTGATGCTGGAGTCGATCTCCGAGCGGCTGATGCAGACCGTGCACGCGGGGTCGCCGACGAAGCACCCGGCCAGGCGCATGGAGACGATCAGGGCGGCAGGCGAACTGAAGATCCCGTTCACCTCGGGCATCCTCGTCGGCCTCGGCGAGTCAGAGCAGGAGCGGATCGAATCGCTCGAAGCGATCGCCGAGCTCCACACCCGCCACGGCCACATCCAGGAGGTGATCCTGCAGAACTTCGTGCCCCACCAGCGCTACTACGGCGAGGAGCCGGCCGAGATCGCCGATGCGGCCGCCCGGGAGTACTGGCGCACGGGCGTAGGCGATGGCAGGCCCCACCTGCCGCTGCCGGACTGGGCGTGTCCGGTGTCGATCGAGGATATGAAGCGGCTGATCGTGGAGACCCGCCGCCTGATGGGAGACGTGGGTATCCAGATACCGCCGAACCTGGCGGACTGGTGGCCGGAGCTCCTCGCCGCCGGCGCGACCGACCTCGGCGGCCTCTCGGCCAACGGCGATCACATCTCGCCGGAGCACCCGTTTCCCTCGCCCCACCAAGTGCGCAAGCAGCTGCAGGCCGACGGCGTGGCGCTCACGGAGCGCCTGTGCGTCTATCCGCAGTACATCGACCCCGAGTGGATGGCCCCGGCGGTGATGGATACGATCAAGGTCAAGTACTGGTCCTTCATTCCGCGCCGGGGATCTGGAGGCCCGCTCACGCGCACCGATCCCCCTGCGCCGATCCGTTCCGAGCTGGTAGCCGGTGCGATCGAGAAGGGGCGGGACGGCATCGCGCTGAGCGCGGCGCAGCTGACGGCGATGTTCTCCGAGACCCGCCCCGAGGTCATCGAGGAGATGCGCCAGGCCGCCGACGAGCTGCGCGAGGAGCTCGCGGGGGAGACGGTCACCTTCGTGGTCAACCGCAACATCAACGTCTCCAACATCTGCGTCGTCGGCTGCGCCTTCTGCGGCTTCGGTCAGGGCAAGCGCTCGCCCGACGCCTACGAGCACGACGAGGCCGAGTTCGTCTCCCGGATCCACGACGCAATCGACTACGGCGCCAGCGAGCTGTGCATCCAGTCGGGCATCCACCCCGATTGGACCCTCGACGATTACCTCGGCTGGCTGCGCCTGGCCAAGCGGACCGCCGCCGAGGCGGGGACCGATCTGCACCTGCATGCCTACAGCCCGATGGAGATCGCCCACATGTGCGACATCTCTGGCCTTGAGCCCTCAGAGGTTTTTGCGCGGCTGCGCGACGCGGGCCTCGGCTCGACGCCGGGCACTGCGGCCGAGGTGCTGCACGACGGTGTGCGCGAACGGATCTCGCCCAACAAGCTGCCGGTGGCGCGCTGGGTGCAGATCATCGAGGCGTCTCACAACGCTGGGCTGCGATCGACCGCGACGGTGATGTTCGGCCACATCGAGGAGCCGTGGGAGCTGGCCGAGCACATGCGCGTCGTGCGTGAGCTGCAGGAACGCACGGGCGGCATCACGGAGTTCGTGCCGCTCTCGTTCATCCCCTTCCAGACCCTGCTGGGACGGACTCATGGCGTCGAGGAGATCTCGCGCGAGGAGAACCTCAAGCACACGGCCGTGTTCCGCCTCGCGCTCGGGCGCACGATTGGAAGTCTGCAGGCGTCGTGGGTGAAGATGGGCCTCGACGCGGCCACCGAGTCGCTGCGCTGGGGTGTGAACGACCTCGGCGGCACGCTGATGGAGGAGTCGATCAGCCGCCTGGCGGGCAGCTACCACGGCACCAAGCTCGACCCCGGCGAGCTCGTCGCTGCTGCCCACGAGGCGGGTCGTCCCGCGGCGGAGCGCACGACGCTGTATGACATCCGCCGGCGCTACGAGCTGCCGGTGGCGGCCTAGAGGGTGGCGCAGCCGGCCGAAGGCTGGCGAGCCGGGTCCCTCTTCATTCCAGTCCGGGTGGCGCAGCCGGCCGAAGGCTGGCGAGCCGGGCCCCTCTTTTCCCGTCAATGAAACAGGTCCTCGTCCAACGGCCGCAGCAGCGCGCTCGCGCCGGGACCGTCCTCGGTGGTGACGAATCGCGCGAGGCCCTCGATCAGCACGACGGGCTCCCGGGAATCCTTGGCGCGAGCGAGCTCAGCAGTCGCGGCGGCCGCGTCGGCGAGCGCAAGCCATGTGGCCACCAGCTCGCGCCCGCCCGCGTCGGTCCGCCCGCGCCAGTCGTCCAGTGGTTGCATGCCCGCGAGGCCGATCGCCACATCGAGCTGCCCGTGGCGCCAGGCGCGGCCGAAGCTGTCGGTGATCAGCACCGCGGGCGCTGATCCGCTCAGCTCGCGCAGGCGAGCGCGAATTCGCCGTGCTGATGCGTCGGGGTCACGGGGAAGCAGAACGAGCGTCCCGGCAGCGGTGTTCGAGGTGTCGACCCCGGCGTTTGCGCACACGAAGCCGTGGTGGGTGCGGCAGATGAGCACGCCATGCTCGGCGCGCAGAATCTCCACGGACTGATCGAGTACGACCTGCACCGCACGCGCGTCCTTGCCCTGCTCTGCTGCCAGCTCTCGGGCGCGTGCGGTGGACTCGACACCGGCCAGATTGACGACGGCGCCCTCGGCCTTCGACACCACCTTGTGTGCGATTACCACCACCTGTCCATCCTGGAGAGGACGCGCCGGCTGCTCGGCGTTGAGCGCCTGAAAAATCAGCGCCGCGAGGTCCTCACCGGAGCGCACCTCCGGGAGGCCGCTCAGACCGCGGGCGAAAAGACTGGCCACGGCGCTTGTGCCGAGTCGAGCACCGCGCGGGTGCGAGGGGCTCTGACGCGCTCTCCGGAGAGCCGCGCACGCAGGGCGGTGAGATCCTCGCCGGTGTCGATGTCCAATAGCAGCGATGCCGGCCGCGCGGTGCGCCAGGAGGCTGCGGCTGCGAGCGCACAGTGACGCTCATAGCTGCCGAGCCCAAAGCTGGGGGAGATGACGTCTGGAGGGGCGAGCAACAGGCCGTTGGTACCCGTGCCGTGACGGTCGGGGACGATCACCACTTCGGGCTGATTTTCAACGGCGCCAAGCAATTGCGCCAGCTCGCCGGGGTCAAGCGCTGGGCAGTCGCCCGGTACGCACAGCACCCGTTCGATGCCCAGTGCCAACGCACGCTCTATGCCGAGCATTACAGCGGCGCTCTGACCGTCGTTGGCAGTATCGCTGAGTACGATCGCTCCCTGTTGCCCGGCGAGGAGAGCAACGGACTGCTCGTTTGTGACCACGATCGTCTGCTCGACCGCTGGGGTGTCGTGCAATGCATCGAGTACATCGCACACCATGGCTCGTGCCAGATCTTCTCTGAGCGGCTCAGACACGCTTTCGCGCAGCCGCTGCTTGGCTAAAGCGAAGTGCTTGACGGGCAGGATCGCGGCGGTGCGCATCTGCCCGCAGACGATAGTGGCGGAGATCCCTACCAGCCGAGCAGCATCAACCCCAGGGTCACACCGGGGCCGATCGTGACCATCAGGCCGTGTTCGCCCTCCTGCGGATCGCGACGCGCGATCGTGTCCCTGAGCACGTACAGGATCGAGGGCGTGCCCACATTGCCGTGCTCGGCCAGCGCGCCCCAGCTCGTGGCGAGGTCGTCGCCGGAGAGCCCCAGCGCGCTCTGCACATTCTCGACGATGCGCCTGCCGCCGGGATGGGCCATCCAGTGATCGATGTCCGAGTGCTCGAGGTGATTGCGGCGCAGGAACCCGGTGACGAGCGCCGGCAGGGCCGCCCCGCCGATGTCCGGCAGCTCGCGGGCGAGGTGCAGGTAGCTGTCCCCGGCGGTGAGGTCCAAGCGGACGGCGTCGAGCGTGCCCGCGATCTGATGGACCTGCGAGTCGACGATGACCGGGCCGTCCGCGCCGGGGTCGCTACAGAGCACGGCCGCGGCGCAACCGTCGCCGAAGATCGCCGAGCCGACCGTCTTGGCTCGCGGGTCCTCTGCGGTGGCCCGCGTCAGGATGCCGCTCATGCTCTCGGCCGCCACGACCAGCGCCTGCTTGCCGGGCTGCTCGCTCATCGTCTGGATCGCCAGGCGCATGAGCGGCACGCCGCTCGCGCAGCCCACGCCGCTGATGTGGTAGTTGTCGGTCGCCGGGTGCATCTCGTAGTGGTCGAGGATGCGATGGGCGAGCGTGGGAGCGCCGAGCGAGTACAGGCTCGAGCTGAGCACCGTGCCGATCTGGAGTGGGTCGAGCTCGAGTGCGTCAACAGCATTGATCGAGTGACGCAGCAGGTCCTGCTCGATCTGCTGGGCACGTCCCTGCAACGTTTTCCCCAGGAAGTCATCGCTGAGGTCCAGGTGGCGGCGCTTGACCCCGCTGCGCGCGAAGATGCGCTCGGCGAACTCGTCCCCCTTTAGCCCCAGCCGCTCCAGGACCTGCTCCTGCGAGTAGGTGCTCTCGGAGTCGGAGACGGCGATCCCGGCGATCCGCGGACCGGTGCGGCGAGACGGGGTGAGGTTATCCCGCAACTCCGCGGTCGCGCTCCAGTCGGCTAGCGTATTGGGCACGGTCAGGACTCCCTGATAGACGGTGGGCGTGGGGCGGGACAGCCAGCTGGGCTTTCGACGATATGCACAACAACACCGCGCGACGGCGCTTGTTCTCCGTTCTTACGTAGTTCTTCGCAGCCGGTCGGGCTCAGCGGGCGAGGGCTTCGGCAAAGCCGAGCACCTGTTCGGCAAGCAGCGCGCGGGCGCCGGCGTCATCCATGCGCGTGCCCGTCTGCAATGCCGGCAAGCGAGCGACGTTCTCATCCGCGACGATCCCGTCGAGCAGCTCCCCGTAGAAGTCAGCCACCCCGTCGGCGCTGCACTCCAGCGCAGCGAACGCCATGAACGCGGCCGTTGGGCCCTTCAGCACCTCACCGCCAACAACCGGGCTGACGGCGAGAACAGGGGCGGGCGCGGCGATGAGCGCCTCGCGGATGCCCGGCACGGCGAGGATCGGGGCGATCGAGGCGAGTGGGTTGGAGGGCCCGATCACAATCGTACGGGCGCTCTGGATCGCCGCCAGCACCTCCGCGCTCGGGCGCGCCTGCTCGGCGCCGCGGAACTCGAGACCCTCGATGATGCCTTCTGCCCGCTGACGGATCATGTACTCCTGAAAGGGGCGCCAGCCAGCGGTCGTTGCAATCCACGTGCGCACCGGGTCCTCGCTCATCGGCAGCACATGTGCACGAACGCCGATCGCCTCGTTCAGGCGGGCGAGCGCCGCGGTGGGTCCCAGACCTTCCTCGGCGCTCATCCGGGAGCGCTCCAGGCACCATCCGAGGTCGCGGTCACCGAGGTTGAACCACACGTCGTGCCCGAGCTCGCGCAGGCTGTCCATGACCGCGAACGTGTCATCGCGCAGACCCCAGCCGCGCTCATCGATCAGATCGGCCAGCCAGAACGAGATGAGGTCGGGATCGGGTGAGACGTGCGCGCCGTAGATCTCGATGTCATCGCCTGTGTTCGCGATCACCGCAAGGCGGGCGGGATCGATGACATCCGCCATGCCTCGCGCGAGCTTGGCGCCGCCGGTACCACCTGCGAGAACGACGATCTCCACATCTGGATCCATTACTCCCAGAGTACGTCTCCCAGGCCCGTGAGACGGATCCCCGCCTGTACCTTGTGCCGGGCGTTTACCGAGATCAGCAGCGCGGTCAGCGACTCGGTGATGCGCGCCATCTCCAAACGGCCGCAGTCCACCGGGCGCAGGCCCTCGATCCGTTCGATCAGGCTCGCCGCCTGCAGCTTGTCCTCGCGCGAGTCGCCGCAGATGAGCACGTCCTCGCCGAGGGTGTGATCGAGGTCGCTCAGCGAGGAGGCGCTGACGGTGTGCAGGGCCGATACCACCCGCACGCCCTCGGGCGCCATCTCCAGTGCCTGTTGCGCGGCGGAGCCCTGCCACACGCCGAGCATCCGCGTCGCCTTCCCGCTGACAGCGGCCGCCAGCGGCACAGTCGCATCGATCAGCAGCTGGCCAGGCTCCAGCGCGTCCTTGAGGCTGGCGAGCGTCTCGGACTGGTTGCGGAACGGCACGCTCAGGATCACCGTGTTCGCCGCGCGCACGGCGCCCGCGTTGTCGTGGCCCGAGAAGGAGCCGCCCGGCACGGCGGCGCTCGCGCGCCGGGCGGTTTCCTGGGCACGTGCAACATCACGCGAGCCGATCGCGATCGGCACTCCGGTGTTGGCGAGTCGCACGGCGAGCCCGAACCCCAGCGCGCCCGAGGCTCCGACGATGGCGACCGGGTCGGGCGGGGAGGGCGGCACGGCGGCTGAGTATAGGCTTCGCCGGATGATGCGATTGGAAGGACGCGTGGCGCTTGTCACCGGGGGCGCCTCCGGAATCGGCGCGGCCACCGCCAGGCGCCTGGCGGCCGAGGGCGCGCGCGTGGCGATCGGTGACCTCAACGAGGATGGCGCCCGCGAGCTCGCCGGCGAGCTGGACGGGTTCGCGTGCGCGCTCGACGTGACAGACACCGGCTCTGTGCGCGCCGGGGTTGCGGCCGTCACTGCTGCGCTCGGCGAGATCGACGTGCTGGTCAACAACGCGGGCACCGACCGGTTCTCCTTCTTCGTCAACTCTGACGAGGAGCTGTGGGATTTCGTGCTCGCCGTCAACCTCCGTGGCGTGCTCGCCGTCACGCACGCTGTCCTGGGAAAGATGCAGGAGCGCCGGAC
>DASZFC010000067.1:0-3652 GCA_035940195.1 Solirubrobacteraceae bacterium | reverse complement strand
GAGCTACTCGCCAACCGCGAGAAGATCAACGCCAAGCTCCAGCAGATCATCGACGAGCAAACCGAGCCCTGGGGCATCAAGGTCTCGACGGTTGAGATCAAGGACGTCGAACTGCCCCAGACGATGCAGCGCGCCATGGCCAAGCAGGCCGAGGCCGAACGAGAGAAGCGAGCCAAGATCATCCACGCCGAGGGTGAGTTCGAGGCCGCGCAGAAGCTGACCGATGCGGCCGGCGTGATCGCCACCCAACCCAGCGCGCTGCAGTTGCGCTATTTGCAGACTCTTACGGAGATCGGGGTCGAACGGAACACCGTGGTCGTCTTCCCGGTGCCGCTAGACCTGATTTCGCAGCTCATCGATATGCGCCAGATCTCCGGCGCCGCACCAACGAAACCGGCAAAGACCTGATCCTCCAGCTCGTCCACGGCGACGCCGCGCTCGATTTCTGGACGGTCGTCCTTATCGGTATCGTGGCCGGCCTCTACGTGCTCGCCAACTTCGGCGAGCGCAACGCGACCGCGCGCATCGTGTCGCTCATCGCCGGCGCCGCGCTCTCCGGGCTGGCGCTGCTGCTCGGGTTGTTGGTCGGCGTCGGCCACCTGCTCCTCTATCAGAACGGAGGGGAGACCGCGGACAAGTTCCGCACGGCCGAGTTTCTCGCTGTCCCCCTGATGATTGCGGGCAGCCTCGGCCTCCTCTACCTGTGGCCGCCGGTCCAGCGCGCTGTCGCGCGAGTGATCCCGGTGCGCCCCGGCTCGCCGGTCATCTACCTGACGATCGTGCTCGGCCTGCTACTGGTGGCGCAGCAAGCAGGTGCGCAGGTCCAATCCGGAACCCCCCTCACGCTGGCGGACCTCCTGGCGCAGGACCTCCCGCTGCTCATTCTGGCCTTTGTCGGTATCGGCATCTTCGTGCGACGATCGCCCCGCGAGGCGGTCGAGCGCCTGGGCCTCGTTCCCCCGCGCCAGCGGCGATGGTGGCTGGTCGCCTTCGTGGGTATCTTCGTGTTCATCGGCATCGCCTACGGGATCGAGTACGTTGCCGGCAAAATCAGCCCGTCGAGCCAGCAGCAGGTGACCAACGCGACCAATGTGCTGTTCAGTCGCTTCAACAATCCGCTCGGCGTGATCCTGCTCGGACTGCTGCCCGCGGTGGTGGAAGAAACATTATTCCGCGGCGCCCTGCTTCCGCGGCTCGGCATCGTGGTCACGGCCGTTTTGTTCGCCGCCCTGCACACCCAGTACGCGATCACCTTCGCAACCCTGGAGGTTTTCGTCCTTGGCATCGGCCTCGGATTGCTGCGCGTTCGCTCCGGCAGCACGCTGCCCTGCATGGTGACCCACGCGGGCTACAACATCGCCGTAGGCGTGCTGGGCTATCTCGTCAGGTAGTTATGCACAAGCATTCCACTTGTGCAAACGTGCGTTTGCGACGGCCGACCGTATAATTCGGGCAGCGCCGTCCTCCGTTTAGCCAGCAAATTGCCAAGAGTCTACGCAGTCGTCAACCAAAAGGGCGGAGTCGGCAAGACGACGACCGCTATCAACGTGGCCGCCAACCTTCCTCAGCTCGGCTTGAGCGGGCTGATCGTCGACATGGACCCCCAGGGCAACACCACCAGCGGGCTGGGCATCATACGCAGCGAGCTCAGCAGCAGTGTCTACAACGTCATCGTCGATGCCCAGGACATCAACGAGGTGATTCGTCCCACGGCGGTCCCTGGCCTCGACATCCTTCCCTCGCATCGCTCACTGGCGGGCGCCGAGATCGAGCTGATCAATCTTCCGCGCCGCGAACGCAGGCTGCTCTATGCGCTCGAGTCGCTGCGCGTCGCCTACGACTACATCATCATCGACTGCCCACCGTCGCTGGGCCTGCTTACCGTGAACTCCCTGGTGGCTGCCGAGTACATGCTGATCCCCATCCAGTGCGAGTACTACGCGCTCGAAGGCCTGGGTGCGCTGACGCACACCACGCAGCTCATTCAGCGCGAACTCAATCCCCGGTTGAAGATCGGCGGCATCGTGCTCACGCTCTTCGACCCACGTCTGACGCTGACGCTCCAGGTCGCCGAGCAAGTCCGGGCACGCTACCCGGAGAAGACGTTCCAGACAGTCATCCCACGCAATGTGCGACTCAGCGAGGCACCCAGTCATGGGATGCCGATCACGCAATACGACCCGACGTCGCGTGGCGCCGTCGCCTACCAGGAACTCACCAAGGAGTTGATCGCCAGATGAACAAACGACGTGGTTTGGGTCGGGGCCTGGAGGCCCTGATTCCGTCAGGGGAGTACGTCGAGGAGCTGAGCGATAATCGCGCCCGCCGGCGGTTTGCCCTGCAGATCGCGGTCGCCGAAATCAAACCGAACCCGGAGCAGCCGCGCCGCTCGTTCGATCCGGCGTCGCTGCAGGAACTGGCCGACTCCATACGGATCCACGGCATCCTGCAGCCGTTGCTCGTTCGCGAGGGACTCGCCGGCTACGAGCTGATCGCCGGCGAGCGCCGGCTCCGCGCCGCGGAGATTGCCGGGCTGGCGGAGGTGCCGGTCATCGTCCACCCCGGCAGCGGCGGCCGCCTCGAGGAGCGGCTCGAGCTGGCCCTCGTCGAGAACCTGCAGCGCACCGACCTCAACGCCATCGAGGAGGCGCGCGCGATCCAGCGGCTCCTGCGCGACTTCGGCCTGACCCAGGAAGCGCTCGCCGAACGGATCGGCAAGAACCGGGTGGCGATCGCGCAGAGCGTCCGCCTCCTGGGGTTGCCGGAGCCCGCCATCAAGGCGATCGAGACCGGAACGATCACGGCGGGCCACGGGATCGCCCTGCTCGGCCTGCCGACGGCCGCTCAGCAGCTGGTCGGCCTCGAGCGGGCCATCCGGGAACACTGGAGCGTCCGCCAGACGGAAGAGTGGTGCCGCGCCCGCGCCACCGAGGCGGGGACCAGGCAGCCGCGCCGGGTGACTGCGGCGGATCCCGAGACGCGCGCGGTCGAGGACGAATTTCGGCGGGCGTTGGGCACGAAGGTGGTCCTGACCCGCATCAAGAACGGCGGCCGGTTGACGATAGAGTTCTACAGCAACGAGGAGCTCGAGGCGCTGAGGCGCCGTCTAACGACGCACTAGCGGTTGCACGTGTAACGCTATTCGCGGATCCAGCGGTCGGCGGTGCGATCGTACTCATGCAGCTCGCCCCGCTCGAAGAAGAGGGCGATTTCGGTCTCGGCCCGAGCAGGTGAGTCCGAACCGTGGATGAGGTTCATGCCGAGGTCGAGCGCGAGGTCGCCGCGGATGGTGCCGGGTGCGGCTTTCAGCGGATCGGTTGCGCCCATCAGGCTGCGCACGACGGTGACCGCCTCCCGGCCTTCCCAGATCATCGCCACCACCGGGCCCGAGGTGATGAACGCGATCAAGCCATCAAAGAATGGCTTCCCCTGGTGCTCCGCGTAGTGGTGCGCCGCCACCTCTTTGCTGATCCGCATCATCTTCAAGCCGATCAGCTTCAGTCCGCGACGCTCCAGCCGCGCGACGATGGCCCCGACCAGTCCACGCTGGACGCCATCGGGCTTGACCAGGACCAGCGTGCGCTGCATTTGCTATGGTCCCGCGGCGAGGGTCGGCTTGGCGCCCAGAAAACCGACTTGGCCCAGCGGCCAG
>DASZFC010000066.1:0-25122 GCA_035940195.1 Solirubrobacteraceae bacterium | reverse complement strand
GGTTCATCGCCTCGTTCACAACCAAGGCCCAGGGCTCGCGAAACGTGCGTGTCGGGATCGATGGCACTACCAGGACCTCGCAGGCGGCGTAGAGGTTGCGCAGTTCCACTGGCGGCACGGCGTCCATCCAGAGGACCTCATCCTCATCCCCAGCTCGTCCCGCCGCGCCGCCGGCGGGGACCCAAGGGGGGCTAGATCCCACGCCGACGATGACTAGCGCGGCGGTTGGGGCCTTTAGACCAGCTGTACGCCAGGCCTCTGTCAGTACCCTCAATCCCTTTTCCCGGTCGGGCCGACCTACAAACAAGAACTTTGTCCCAGCTTGCTCAGGCCACCCCGGCCGGGCAGTGGCTGGCCAGCGCGGCGGGGTGGTCCCAGGAGCCCTCCAGAAGTCGTTGTCCACGGCCTGTGGGGCAACATGCACGTTGTGCGCGCCGTGCGCGCTGACGTAGGCGCTGACGTGCGATCCGTAGGTCACGACGGCGTCCGCGGAGCGATACAGACGTTGCAGTGCCAGATAGCTGAGCACGTGTGCTGCGCTGCGGGGGTGCGCCCACAGCGAGGCCCAGAGGATCAGCGGCACACGCGCGCGACGTGTGCCCGCCCAACTCGCCGGCAAGGCCACGCGACCGCCGGTGGAGGAGACGACGGCGCGGTAGTCCCCGCTCGCGGCCAGCGCCGCTGTTTCATACTGGCGCAGGCGACGGTGCGGGAAGGGCAGCGCCTGCGACGACGTTTGGCCGGCCACGCCGGCGCCGTGCCGGGAACGTCCCCCGAACAGCGCGAACTCGACGTTCTCCTGCGCATGCAGACGTGCGAACGCCCCCACACGGTCGGGCGGCGCATGGGAGGTGACGAACAGTACGGGCTTCACCGCAGGGCGTGCTCGTAAGCGGCGAGCGTCTGCACACCACAGCGCTCCCAAGTGAAATGGGCGGCGACGGTCGCGCGCGCGCGCTGAGAAGCCTCGCGCAGCCGGTGAGTATCGGACAGAAGCTCGTCGATGCGTTGGGTGAGCCGCTCGATGTCGCCGGGAGGCACGAGCATGAAGCCGTCGCCGGCGGCGGCGATCTCCTCGGGCCCGGGCTCACCGCGGCATCCGATGGCGGGCAGGCCGCCCGCCATTGCCTCGATGTAGGCCACCCCGAATGCCTCCTCGGTTGATGGCATCACGAACAGCGTGCATTGGCGTGCCTGCTCAATCGCCTCCGCGGGGGGCAACTGCCCGTGGAACTCGACCCGCCCGGCGACTCCCAGCCGAGCGGCGAGTCCTTCCAGCGCCACTCGCTCGGGGCCTTCGCCGACGATTGAGTAGCGCAGCGTTGGATGTCGCTGCCCGAGCACCGCCAGGGCGCGCAGGACATCGGCATGGCGCTTGCGGGCAACAAGATGGGCAACCGTTACGATTGTTGGGTGGGTTCCTGCCCCCGCGCGCCGCGACGGATAAGGGGTTACAGGCAGCTCGGCGCCGAGGTGCACCACGCGCGTCTCGCTCGCCCCATGGGTGCGCGCCAGCTCCGCGATTCCTTGGCTGTTGGCGAGCACCAGACGGGCGGCACCCAGACCGCGTGACACCGCCGCGGCGCCGGCGGTGCTGCCGGTTGGCGGATCGGCGGCCGTGTAGAGCACATCGCCGCCGTGCACGGAGACAATCAGTGGCGCGTCCAGCTGGACGCGGCGCACGGCGTCACCGGCCGGCACGGCGTTGTGGGCGTGGATCAGCTCGAATCCAAACGAACGATGTAACCGTCGCAGAGCCAGCCCGAGGGAAGGTGCGGCCCATGCTCCCCAGCTCGCGTAGGAACCCGAGCGGGGTGGCGAGACGTAGGGGATGTAGGACACCTCCAGACCGTCATGGAGCTGTTTGCGTGGCTCGCGCACGAGCCTCGCCAATGTGCTCGCGACGCCCCCCGGTCCGCCCGCGAATGAGGCACGCGGGGGGACTAGGCGGTGCAGGACGAGGATGCGTACCTCCGCACCGGCATCGCGAGCGGCGAGCGCCTGCCGGTGCGCCCAGACGCCCAGCACCGGGTCACCCCGTCGCGGGTAGAACTCCGCTACGACGGCGACCTTCACCAGCGGCGGTGAGTGGTCAGGGTGCGCTGTGTCTCAACGGCGCTCAAGTACGGCTGCCCGGCGAGAAAGGCACGCGCCTCGGCGATCGCTGCCTCACGCGAATAAGCCGAAGCCGCAGGCGCTGCGCGATGGCGGATCGAGACCGCGTCGAGTACGCCGCAGCGCCAGTGTCGCTCGCGAGCGAGCGCCGCCCAGTGAGCGTCCAGTCCCCAGCCCATGCGCAGCTCGGGGAAGGGTAATAGCGTCGAGAAGGTACGGCGGGCAAAAGCGGTCACCGGGCCGATCTCCACGAAGCCGGTCTCACGCACGACGCTGAACAGGCGTCGGCGCGTCAATGGCCAGGCGGCATGGGAACTGGAGCGGTGGGTGGGTTGAGCGAGGTCGAGTGAGAAGCGCTCTGCCAGAAACAGGAAGCGGTCGAGGAAGCCGCGGGGTAGCAGCACGTCATCGTCAACGAGCAAAAGCCAGTCGTGATCCGGTATTGGAGACCCACCCACCCGGGCGAGGAGCATCCGGTTGAGGTTCTCGAACTTACCGAGCTCCCCGGGCGGCTCGGTGTGCAGCTCCACCTCATGGCGTGAGCGCAGTAGCTCGGCGCGTATCGACTGTGCCAGCGTGCTGTGCTCTGCGCGCACGACACCCAGAACGAGCACCTGCCGCGGGGGCGGATCGCGCCGCGCCGCGATGTTCAGCCGCAAGCGCAAGCCACTGGCCATCTCCCAGACGTTCACTGCCTCGTCCTGCATGCCACGGCGAATGGCATCGAGACCCGCGACCCTGCCGCTCGTGCCTGAGAGGAAATCGTCTGCGACGGCTGGCGGTGAGCCCGGTGTCCGGCGTTCGCGCAGTGCTTCGCGCAGACGCCCGGCGCTGTGCGCGACCATCACCAATCCGGCCGGGCAGCGGCGCTGGATGACGTGCCCGAGGCAGCCGGTGAGCGTAAGCAGCTCTCGCCGAAGGGACGGCGCTTGTTCCCGGTGCGCGTCGAAGCGCCGCGCGCCGCGCCCCCGTGCGTGGGCCGCTCTGGAGAGCGAGCTCAAGCGCGCGTCGGTGCCGGCGCGACGGTGCTCGACGGCGGCCCCGGCTACGTAGAGGATCCTCGCGCCGGGTGTTTGCGTGCGCAGGCGTTCCTGCCACTCCTGCTCGTCGCCGCCGTGCTCGAGGGAGACCTCGAATGGGCCCACTCGCTCTAAGGCGGCGCGGCGGATCGTCATGTTGGCGCCCCAGGCGTAGGGCGCGTCGGTGTCGCTCGTGCCCAGGTCCAGCGCTGTGACCGGCGGTCCCTCCCGCCCGCAGCTGCGTAGCGCCGGGCCCTCCAGGCGAGGTTCGATTGGGCCAGTGAAGACATCCACCTGTGGGTGCTCGCTCGCCGCGTCGAGCAGCGCTGCAAGCCATCCGGGCTGCACACGGACGTCATCGTCGACGAACATCACCAGCTCACCCGTCGAGCACTTCACGCCCGTGTTACGCGCCACGTTCAGGCCCAGCTGGCCCGGGTGAGACTCATAGCGGGCGCCGAGATGCTCGACCAGGGTTCGCACAGCCGACGAGGACCCGGCGTCGTCGATCACAAGCACCTCGGCGTCGGCGGCATCCGCCTGGGGAACGATCGAAGTCAGCGCAACCTCCAGATAGGAGGGACGTGCGCGGGTCGGGATGATGATCGATGCTGTGCAGGGCATGGCCGCAACAGTCTAGGTTTGACGCTCACATGGTCCTGTTCCTGCACAACCGCTACCGCACGACCGGGGGCGAGGAGCGTACGGTCGAGGACCTCGTCTGGCTTGTCAATACTCATCTCGATGAGCCCGCCAGGCTGCTCACTCGCGACTCCTCAACAGTAGGCCGTGGCAGCGCGGCCGTGGGGCTGCTGCGGGGGGGGCTGGAAGGCAAGGATGTGGCGCGCGCCGTTCGTCTAAGCGGCGCCCGCATCGTGCACGCCCACAACCTCCACCCGTCGCTCGGCTGGCGGGCCTTGGCGGCCGCCCGAGAGGCCGGAGCGCGCGTCGTGCTGCATCTGCACCAGTACCGGATGGTGTGCGCGACCGGCGTGTGCTTCACGCGCGGAGTGGAGTGCACGCGCTGCCATGGGCGGGACACGCTGCCGGGTGTGCGGCTGAACTGCCGCGGTAGCCTGCCCGAGGCGATTGCCTATGGTGCGTCACTGGCGTTGTGGCAGCGACGTCTTGCCGAGCAGGCCAGTGCGGTGATCGTGCCGAGCACGTTCGCGCGTCAGCGGCTGCAAGAGCTCGCCGCACCCCTGCCGTGGGACCGCGTACACGTGCTGCCACCGCCCGTGCGCGCGCGTCCCGATCGCGCCGCCGGGGAGTCCGGTTCCTATGCGCTCGTCGTCTCGCGGCTCGCGCCTGAGAAGGGCGTCGACGTTGCGATCGAGGCTTGTCGTTTGGCCGGCCTGCCGCTCATCGTGGCCGGAGATGGGCCCGAGCTGCCTGCTCTGCAGGAGCTTGCTAGCGAGGCTGATGTGCGCTTCGTGGGCCGTGTCGACGATGCCGAGCTGGCTCGCCTGCGCGAGGGTGCGTCGATTGCGCTCGTCCCCTCGCGCTCGGCTGAGACGTTTGGCATGGCCGCCGCCGAGGCGATGGCTGCGGGCCTGCCGGTGGCTGCCAGCCGTGTGGGGGCGCTGCCGGAGCTCCTCGGCGAGGAGGGGCTCGTGCCACCGGGAGACGCGGGCGCGCTGGCCCGCGCAATCACCCGTCTGGCTGGAGACCGGGCCGCGGGCGTGTGGGGACGGGAGCGAGTGCGTGCCCTGTGCGCACCGGAGAGGGTGGCGCCGGCGCTGGCCTCGATCTATGACGCGGCGACGTAAGCTGCGGCCGTGTCCCTAGCTGAAACCGCGACCCGGCGGGCCTTGATCACCGGCATCTCCGGGCAGGACGGCTCGTTCCTGGCGGAGCTGCTGCTGGAGGAGGGCTATGAGGTCGCTGGGGTTTTGCGCGATCCGGAGCGCCTTGGCTGCGCCGAGCACCTGCGTGAGCAAGTCGGCCTCGTGCGTGGCCAGTTGCTCGATCCGGACTCCCTGAGGGCGGCGGTCGAGCTCCTCCGGCCAAGTGAGATCTATCACCTGGCCGCGCCCTCGTTCGTTCCGGCCTCTTGGCTGGCACCTCTGCAGACGCTCCGCGCGATCGTGGACTCCACTGCGGCGATTCTCGAGGCCGTGCGCGAGCTCGTCCCCGATGCCCACGTGTTCGTGCCCGCCTCTGGCGCGATGTTCGGCGAAGCGATCGAAAGCCCGCAACGCGAGGACACGCCATGCCGCCCCACGACGCCCTACGCGATCGCCAAGCTTGCCGGACACCAGCTGCTCGGCGCGCTGCGCGTTCACGACGGCATACACGCCAGCTCGGGAATCGTCTACAACCACGAGTCCGAGCGCCGGCCGGAGCGGTTCGTGACACGCAGGATCACGCGGGGAGCTGCCGCCATTGCTCTCGGACTGCAGGAGGAGCTGACGCTGGGGGACCTGCAGGCGGTACGCGACTGGTCGTTCGCCGGTGACATCGTGCGCGGCGCCTGGCTGATGCTCCAGCAGGAGCAACCTGAGGACTATGTGCTGGCAAGTGGCGTGCCGCACACCGTCGGGGAGTTTGCGCAGGCGGCGTTCGCATGCCTGGATCTGGACGCCGGGCGCTACCTGCGCGTGGATCCCGCGCTGGTGCGAGCACCTGAGAGCACGCCGAGTGTCGGTGATCCGAGCAAGGCGCGTGAGCGCCTGGGGTGGCAGCCGTTGCTCTCGTTTTCAGAGCTGGTTGAGCGCATGGTCCGGGCCGACCTGTGCTCGCTGGAAGCGCAGGCGGGTAAGGGTCCAAAGCCATAGACTGCGCGGCGTCATGACGACGATTGGCGTGATCGGGCTGGGTTATGTTGGTTTGCCGCTTGCGGTGGCGTTCGCGCAGGAGGGTTGCGAGGTGATCGCGGTCGACGTCGAGGAGCGCAAGATCGACGCGATTGAGGCCGGGACCTCCTATATCGAGGACGTTCCCGATGCGACGCTCGGAGCGGTGGCGCAGCTCATCCACGCGACCACGCGCTACGCCGACCTGGCCAAGGCCGACGCCGTCCTGATCTGCGTGCCGACGCCGCTGACGCGCAACCGCGAGCCTGACCTCGGGCCGCTGATCGACTCCACCCGCGCACTTGCGGAAGTCCTGCAGGCCGGTCAGCTGGTGGTGCTCGAGTCCACGACGTACCCCGGCACGACTAGAGAGCGGGTCGCGCCATTGCTCGAAGAGTCGGGTCTAAAGGCGGGCCGGGATTTCCATCTGGCGTTTTCCCCGGAGCGCGTCGATCCGGGCCGCACGGATTTCACGCTGCGCAACACCCCGAAGGTCGTGGGCGGCCTGACGGAGGCGTGTGCGGAGCGCGCCGGGGAGATCTATGGGCTCGTATGCGATCAGCTCGTGCGGGTCTCGAGCCCGGAGGCGGCGGAGCTGTGCAAGCTTTTGGAGAACATCTTCCGCTCTGTGAATATCGCGCTTGTGAACGAGCTAGCGATGTTGACCGACCGTATGGGGATCGATATCTGGGAGGTCGTCGAGGCCGCGGCGAGCAAGCCGTATGGGTTCATGCGCTTCGAGCCCGGACCCGGGATGGGCGGACACTGTTTGCCGGTCGACCCGTTCTATTTGAGTTGGCGCGCGCGGGAGTTCGACATGACGACCGAGTTCATCGAGCTCGCGGGGAAGGTCAACCAGCAGATGCCCTATCACTGCGTCGCGAAGGTTGAGCGTGTGCTCAACGACGCCGGTCTGCCGGTTAGGGGTGCGCGGATCGCCGTGCTCGGCGTCAGCTACAAGCCCGGTGTCGGCGACATCCGCGAGTCTCCCGCCCTGAAGATCCTCACGTTGCTGCGTGCCCTCGGCGCGGATCTGCGCTACCACGACCCGCATGTGCCCACACTCGCCGGCTATGACTTGAGCAGCCTGCCGCTCGAAGAAGCGCTCGACGACGCTGACCTAACGCTGATCGTCACCGCCCACCCGAGCGTGGACCACGACACGATCGCTCAGCACGCCCGCCTGCTGGTCGACCTGCGCGGCGTCACACGTGGCACACAGGCCGAGAACGTCGTGCGACTGTGAGCGTGCTGAGCGCCGACCCGCGCGCGCCAGGACTGCTGCTCGGGAAGGATGTCCAGGTTGGCAGAGGCGTGTCGTTCGGCGCTTACGTAGTCGTGCACGATGGCACCACGATCGGCGACGGGTGCGTGATCGAGGATCACGTGGTACTGGGCAAGCGCCCCCGGCTGGCGCCCGGCTCCTCTGCGGCGGGCGAGGTCAGCCGGCTGGAGCTCGGCAAGGAAGTCAAGGTCTGCTCCGGGGCGGTGGTCTTCGCAGGCGCCCAAGTGCAGGAGAGAGTGATCCTCGGCGACCAAAGCTTCGTGCGTGAGCGCTCGCGGGTCGGCACCGGCTCGGTGATCGGGCGGGCTAGCACGGTAGACAACGATGTCTATGTGGGCGCCCGCGTGCGGGTGCAGACCGGCGTCTATTTGACCGCGTTCACAATCGTCGAGGACGACGTGTTCGTCGGGCCCGGTGTGATCACGACCAACGACAACACGATGAGCCGCCACTCAGCCGAGGGTGGGCGGGATTCGTTACGGGGTGCCACGCTGCGCCGTGCCTGCCGGGTCGGCGGGGGTGTCGTGCTGACGCCAGGCGTGGAGATCGGCGAGGAGGCCTTCGTCGCGGCTGGCGCCGTGGTGAGCTGCGATGTGCCGGCACGGGCCGTCGTGATGGGCATCCCGGCGCGTGCCATGCGCGAGGTGCCGGCGGAGGACCTGCTGGAGCGCTGGCGTTAGCCGGAAGCCATACCCCCTGGCTCCCTGCCCAGCGTCCTGTGATCAGCTGGGCGTGATGACGACGATGGGGATTGCCCGGGCCGTCTGCTTTTGGTAGGCGCTGTAGCGATCACGATTGTTTTCGTTCACGACCTTCCATAGGCGGTCGTAGTCGGGGTCCGCCGGCTCGAGGGCCTTTGCAGTGCCTTTCTGGCGTTCGCGGGCGATCTGGATCTCCACGCCCGGGTTTGCGCGGAGGTTGTAAAGCCACGCTGGATGACGATCGCTGCCGTTGTTGGAGGCGACGACGAGGTAGTCGTCCCCGTCGCGGGCGTAGACGAGGCTGTTGCACCGGGTCACGCCCGAGCGGGCACCAGTGGTTCGGAGCAGCAGAGTGGGGACGCCAACCATGCGATGCCCTATGCGCCCGTCGGTTCGCTTGTAGAGCTGCGCGTGGATCTTGAGAATCTGGCTCGTGACGCTCATGCGACATAGCCTATTAGGCAACGGCCGCCTACGTCCTTACCCGGACACAACGCCCTCCCGGCCCCGGCGTAGTCGCCCTACAGCACTCTGGTCGCTTCCACGACCTCCTCGGCCTGTTCGCGACTGAGCACGGGGCTCATCGGGATGGCGAGGTGGGTGCGCGCGGCGTGCTCGGTGGCCGGGAGCTCCACGCCGGCTTCCCACTGGCGCATCGCGGCCTGACGGTGTACGGGAGTGCGGTAGTAGGCCTTGTGGCCGATGCCAGCAGCAGCGAGCGCGCTTTCCAAGCGCTGCACCTCGGGGTGAGCGACCACATAGAGATGCCAAGCCGGCGCCGCTCCCTGGACTGGGCGTGGCAGTCCCACCAGCTCGCCGAGGCCGGCCTCCTCGTAATGGCGGCCGGCCCGGCGGCGTCCCTCGGCCCAGGTATCGAGGTGGGGTAGCTGGATGCGCAGGATCGCCGCCTGGAGCTCATCCAGGCGCGAGTTGTAGCCGACGTGCTCGTAGGTGACCTTGTCGCGCGAGCCGTGGAAGCGCAGCACCCGCGCACGTTCGGCGATTGCCTCGTCGCCAGTGGTGATCATGCCACCGTCGCCGAAGCAGCCGAGGTTCTTGGAGGGGAAGAAAGAGAACGTCGCCGCCGTGCCGAGAGCACCCGGGCGACCCTGCTCAGCGGTTGATCCGGCCGCCTGGGCGGCGTCCTCCAGCACGGGCACGCCGAGCGCCTCGATCTCGGCGACCGGTGCGATATTGCCGAACAGGTGCACGGCGATTACTGCCTTTGTGCGCGGCGTCAGCGCGGCGCGGACCGTGTCCGCGGTCACGCAGTATGTGTCGGGGTCGATGTCGCAGAAGACGGGCGTGGCGCCGGTGGGGGGGATCGCCTCGGCGGAGGCGTAGAAGGTGAATGAGGGTACGACGACCTCGTCTCCGGGGCCGACACCCATGGCGCGCAGGGCGATCGTGATCGCCTCCGTGCCGTTGGCGACACCAACTGCATGCTCGGTGGCGCAGTAGGCGGCGAACTCCTGCTCGAAGCAATCAACCTCCGGACCGAGGATGTAGCGCTCGGAGTCGAGCACGCGGCCGACCGCGGCGTGGAGCTCCTCGCCTAGCGCGGCAAGCGGCGTGGAGGTATCGAACAGGGGCACCCCCATGTCGCTCAGTGCGCCGCGAGCTGCTCTAGGTCTGAGCGGGTCATCAGGCGGATCAGCTCCTCGAAGGAGGTTTCGGGCTTCCAGCCGAGATCGCGCTCGGCCTTTGCCGGGTTGCCGATCAGGTGGTCGACCTCGGCCGGGCGCACGAACGCGGGGTCGATCCTGACGTACTGCTCGAAGTCGCCCAGCCCAGCCTCGTCAAATGCGACCTCGCAGCATTCGCCCACCGAGTGCGCCTCGCCGGTAGCGATCACGTAATCCTCGGGTGTGTCGCGCTGGAGCATCAGCCACATCGCCTCCACGTAGTCCTCGGCGTAGCCCCAGTCGCGTTCCGCGTCGAGGTTCCCCAGCGCGATCTCCTTGACCAAGCCATGCCTGATGGCGGCGGCGTGCCAGGTGATCTTGCGGGTGACGAACTCGAGGCCGCGGCGGGGCGACTCGTGATTGAACAAAATCCCGGATGTCGCGTGCAGGTCGTAGGACTCGCGGTAGTTGACCGTGATGAAGTGCCCGTAGGCCTTGGCGACGCCATACGGCGAGCGAGGGTAGAAAGGCGTGGTCTCCGTCTGCGGGACCTCGAGCACCTTGCCGAACATCTCGCTCGAGGAGGCCTGGTAGAAGCGCGCCTCGGGGCAGACTTCGCGCATCGCCTCGAGCATGCGCGTGACGCCAACGCCGGTGAACTCCGCCGTGAGTGTTGGCTGGATCCAGGAGACGGCGACGAACGACATTGCGGCGAGGTTGTAGATCTCGGTCGGTTTGGAGGCGCGCAGCGCGTCCACGAGCGAGCGCTGGTCGAGCAGATCGCCCTGGTGGAGGGTCAGGCGGTCGCGGATGTGCTCGATACGGTCGAACTTCTCAGTCGAGGCGCGGCGCACCATGCCATGCACCTCATAGCCCTTCTCGAGCAGCAGCTCGGCCAGATATGAGCCATCCTGGCCAGTGACACCCGTGATCAATGCGGATCGCTTCCCAGTCATGACGCGGACCCTACCGGGCAACGATCTCTGACCCACGCCACCGTTGCTGGGACGCCGTCCTCGAGACCGGTGAGTGCCCGCCAGCCGAGTAGGCGGTGAGCCTTCTCGGCTGAGGGCCAGCAGCGGGACACGTCGATGGGAAAGCTCGGCAGGTGCTCGAGGGCGAAGCCCGCGGGGTCCTCGCCGCAGGCTTTCCAAACGATGCGTGCGATCTCCGCGACGGTCAGCTCGCGGGGAGCGGAGATGTTGAAATCCTCGTTCAGTCCCGCGGGTGAGCTCATCGCGGTGAGGATGCCGCCGGCGATGTCTTGCACATGGGTGAGTGTGCGGGTCTGCTGGCCAGAGCCGAAGACCTGCAGAGGGCGCTGCCCGGAGAGGATCTTCCAGATCAGGTCTGCCACCAGATGGGCGATGCCCGGCTCGGGAGGAGGGATCTCGCCCGGGCCGTAGGTGCCCGACGGCCTGCAGATCGTGTAGGGCAGGCCGTGCTCGTCGTGGGCGGCGCGGCAGTAGACCTCGCCAGTGAGCTTGGAGAAGCCGTAGGCGGAGAGCGGCACAGGGCACTGCAGCAGGTGATCCTCGGTGCTCGGGAACTCAGTGGCGCGCTCGAACACAGCCGACGAAGACACATACACGAACCGCTCGACCTCGAGATCGATCGCCACCCGGATCACCGAGTTATGCAGCGCGTTGTTGGCCTCGGTGAGGGTGTGAGGGAGGCGGTGGGAGCTGGCGATGCCCCCGGTGAGGGCTGCCAGGTGGATTACGTGCGAGCAGCCGCCCATCGCCTCGCGGGCCTGTGCGGGCTCGCGGAGATCGCCGGTGTGGACCGAACAGCCCTCGCGCATCCACTGGGGGGCGGGCCGGAGATCGGACACGCGCACCTCGTAGGCGGGGTCCGAGAGCAAGCGCCGCACGAGGGCCGCGCCGATCGTGCCGGCGCCGCCTGTGATCAGGACGCGGCTCATGCGCGACGCTTTACCGAGCGCCTGTGTCGTGCGTACTGGCGTGCGAAACCCGCAATGAAGCGGGGGTTGTATCGGGCGTAGCGCGGCCACAGGCGGCGCGGCTCGCGCGAGAGGCGATAGATCCACTCGAGGCCGTTGCGCTGCATCCATGGCGGGGCTTGGGAGACAAGGCCGGCGTGGAAGTCGAAGGCCGCGCCCACGCCGACGAGCAGCGGCGTCCACAGATGTGGGCGGACGCGGCGCATCCACTGCTCTTGGAGGGGCTGGCCCGTGCCCACCCACACCACCTGGGCGCCTGAGGCTTCGATGTCGGCGAGCGCCCATTCGTCCTCCTCTGGCGTGAGCGGACGGAACGGCGGAGAGTTGCCTCCTACGATGCGGATGCCGGGATAGCGTTCGTTCAGGCGGCGGGCCAGGAGCTCGCGCGCCGGCGCGTCGCGGCCGCCGTACAGGTACATGGGAATTTCCTTGGCGGCGGCCCGCGCGCAGAAGTGGCCCATCAGGTCGGGCCCGTAGATGCGGGTGGCGTGGGAGTGGCCGAGCGCGTGGAGGGCCCACACCAGGGGCTGGCCGTCGGGGACGGCGAGCGTTGCGCCGAGGGTGGCCTGCCTCGTGAGGGGTTCCTCCTGGGCTTTCATCACGAGGTTGACCGCGGCGGCGGTCAGATACCCGCGCTGATCGGTGGCGATCATCGCCTCCATCCAGTCGAGGACCTCAGCGTAGTCGGATATAGCGAGCGGGATGCCAAGAATCTCGGCGGTGCGGGGCGGGATGGGTGTGGGGGTTGAGGAGATCACACGAGCCTAGCTGTGGGCTTAGGAGATCCCTGTAGGGATACGGTTCCGGACGTGCCAATCGATTCTGACTTCTGGATGGGACGTAGGGTCCTGCTTACCGGACACACGGGTTTCAAGGGCGCGTGGACGGCGCTGTGGTTGCAGGGCTTGGGTGCGGAGGTGACCGGCCTGTCCGCCGGGCCGCCGACGGAGCCCTCGTTGTATGCGCTAGCCGGCGTCGGCTCACAAATGGCCGGCGAGCTGGCGGTCGACGTTCGCCACACCGAGGAGGTGCGCGAGGCCATTAGCAAGACGCGGCCCGAGATTGTGCTGCATCTGGCGGCCCAGCCGCTGGTGAGGCGCTCGCTGCGCGATCCGGCGATGACCTACGAAGTGAACGTGATGGGTACCGTCAACGTCCTGGAGGCCGTCCGTCTCGCCGGCGACTCAGTTCGGGCGGTCGTGGTCGTCACCTCAGACAAGTGCTACGCCAATTCGTCTGAGAACCCCCGGCAGTTCGTCGAGGGCGATCCGCTGGGGGGGAGCGATCCATATTCCAGCTCAAAGGCCTGTGCGGAGCTGGTCACGGCGGCGTATCGCGATTCGTTCTTCTCTGCAGAGACCGCTGCCCGTGTGGCGAGCGCGAGGGCGGGCAACGTGATCGGTGGCGGGGACTGGGGGCAGGACAGGCTGATCGCGGACATCGTGCGCGGGGTAGGCGCGGGGGAGTCTGTGAAGGTGCGCAATCCGGGGGCGGTGCGGCCATGGCAGCACGTGCTGAACCCGCTGAGCGGGTACTTGCGGCTGGCGGAGGAGCTGTGCCGGAGCGGTGATGTCGCACGAGCTTGGAACTTTGGCCCGCGCGAGCGCGACGCGCGGACGGTGGGATGGATCGTCGAGCGGCTCGGGTCACTATGGGGCGGCAGGTTGAAATGGGAGCTGGATCAGGGGGAGAACCCGCCGGAGGCCGGTTATCTGGCACTGGACTCGACCGCGGCCGGGCGCGATCTCGAATGGTCCCCAGCGTGGGACCTCGAGCAAGCGCTGGAGCGGATCGTGGAGTGGCACGAGGCGCAGGGCAGAGGCGAGGATATGCGGCAGGTGAGCTTGGCGCAGATCGAGTCTTTCGCAGGATTCGCCTGACTCGCAATTTGTCATAACATTTTGGGGGATGAGTCCCCTGAACGTGCGTCGCTACCGTGCCGAGCGTTTGCTTCGTAAGGAGTTCGAGGGGTTGCGCGGGAGGGTGTTGGGGATGGTGCGGGGACGGCTGCGGGCGAGCGGCGTGAACCTCGACCCGAGTGACCTGGAAGCCTGTTACGCGCAGGCATGGCAGGGCCTCTACACAGCAGTGCTGGAGGGCCAGGAGATCGAGAACCCCACCGGCTGGCTGACGCTGGTGACGTTCCGCCGCGCGATCGAGGAGCACCGCTCACGCCGCCGCGTCTACCCCACGGGCGATCCGGGAGAGCCGGAGTCCGTTGTCGGCGGGGCGACGCTGGAGCGCGACTTCGCGGACGAGCTGGACGACCGGATCAGGCTGCGGCAGGTGTTTGAGGGACTGCGCGGCCGGCTCAGCACGCGTGAGCAGCAGGCAGCATCGCTGTGCTACCTGCAGGGGTGTTCGCGCTCGGAGGCGGCCGCGCAGATGGGGATCTCAGAATCGCGTATGCGCAAGTTGATGGAGGGTCCCGGGGCGGGCCGGCCGGGAGTGGCCGGCAAGGTGGGCGACCTGGTCGAGACGATCCGCGGCGGGGGCTGGTGCGAGGAGCAAGGATCGTTGATGCGCGGCTTGGCGTACGGCATTCTCGATCCCGAGGGAGAGCGCTACTCACTCGCGCTGATGCATCGCGACGAATGTCCGGCCTGCCGCGCCTACGTCCTCTCGCTGCGCGGTCTGGCCGCGGTGCTGCCGGTACCAGTGCTGCTGCCGGGGGTGCTCGGCGCTTCAGCACTTGCGGGGACGGGCGCTGGGGTTGGAGCGAGCGCCGCCGCGCAGGCGGGCAGCGGGGCGGGGGGCGCGCAGGCCGGTTCTGGGATTGGCGGTGCCCTGACTGCGTCGGGAGGAGCTGGGGCCGGCGCCGCGGGAGGAGGATGGCTGCTGGCCGGAGGACCCGTGGGGGCGAAGCTAGCCGTCGGATGCCTGGTCGCGCTCGGGGTGGGGGCGAGCTGCGTCGCGCTCACTGCAGGTCCGATTGCGCCCCGGCATGCCGTTCACCGGCGTCACGCCGTGCATGTGGATGGGACCAGTGCGCATGCGGTGCAAGACCTACTGAGCCCGTCGATAGCAGGCGTTCAGTCCGTGGCTGGCGCCAGCGCTCTAAGGAGCACCGCGGCGCCGAGGAGCGGGGCCTCGGGCGCGGCGCTCATTCCCGCGGCGAGAGCCAGCCGCGAGTTCGGGCCCGAGCAGGCCTTTTCGCGGAGCACATCCTCCCCGGCCGGTTCATCCTCCACGCTGAAGGCAACGAGCGCGAGGGCCGCCTCCAGCGGGGCGCTCACCGGCACCGGAGAGTTCACCTCCACCGCCAAACCGGCCTCCGCCGGGCAGCCGGCATCGAGCTCCTCCGGAGGTGCCACGGGGAGCGGCGCAGGCGCCGCCCAGCACGAGTTCGGGATCGGGTAGCGCCGCCGGGGGCGCTACGAGAAGTTCAGCTGCGGGGGAAGACCTTGGTGAGCCGGGCGAGCGCGAGCGGGTTGCCGCGCGGGCGCAACTTGCCGGTGGCCATCGCGCGGAGGGGGTCGAGGCGTTCGCCGATGATGTCGACCCAGTCCTGGTAGGCGACGCGTAGGCGCAGGTCGGGGCTCAGTGCCTCGCCCTGCTCGACGGCGGATGAGCCGTTATTGACGGTGAGGTGCCAGGTGGGAACGTCGGGGTCGGTGAACTCCCACTGGAAGGTGGTGGGGCGGGAGAGGCCGTGGTTGGGGTTGACTTGGCGGCGGATCGTGTCGAACAGCAGGGCCACGGTCTCAGGATCGCGCTTGGAGGGACCTTCGCGCACGCCGATCACGCCGGCCTGAGCGAGCGTGCGGCCGCGCTGGGAGACCTCGAGCGGGGAGAGACCGGGAGGCAGCAGGGCTGGCCCGGGCAGCGTCTCGGTGGCCAGGCCTGCCGAGCGCAGCTTGGTGGTCATCGAGGTCAAGCCCTCGACGCCGACCTCGTCGTAGGTGGCGCCGAAGACGGTTATGTAGCGTTCGTCCCACCCCGGGGGCATCAGCACCTGGGCCGTGTAGCGGGTCACGTCGCGGAGGATGCGGGCGACCGCCTTGGGGACCCCGACAGAGTCTTCGCGGTTGAGGTCGGAGAGGAGCTTGACGCCGAAGCCGATGTGGCGCTGCTCGTCGGCGGCGATGTTCTCCATCCCCTGGCGAAACGCGGGCAGCACGTCGCGCTCCTGGAGGTAGCTGCAGATGAAGTGCTGCCCGGGCTGGGCGAGCGCCGCCTCGATGACGATGTGGTAGAGCGTGATTGCCGCGGCGAGCTGGGGCTTTGAGTGGTCAGCGCGCAGCTCGTCTGCCATCCGGTCAAGGCGGTCGAAGATCTTGCGAAAGCCGGGCGTCAGCTGCGGCTTGATCGCCTCCAGCCCGCTTGACATCGTGCCATCGCCGATCCCGCAGACCTCCTGCATGAAGCGCTTGAAGAAGACAGCGTGGCGAGCCTCGTCGACCTGCTGGGTGGTGAGGAAGTACTTCTGCTCCTCCAGCGGCGCGGCGTCGATGTAAGGGGAGAGATTGTCCGCGACGGCGTCCTCGCCCCAGAAGAACAGGCAGTAGTTCCAGAGTGCCGCTTGGCGCTCGAACTCGGTGAACTCCTCCTTCCACTGGCGGGCGTCCTCGGTGAAGTCGAGCTCGGTGGCCTTCCAGTTGCCACGCTCCCAGCGAGCGTAGAGGTCCTCGTAAGTGATCGCGTCGGTTGGCAGGCTGGCCAGGTTGGCGGAGTCTGCCGGTCTTGTTGCGGTCGCCATGTGACTTGCTCCTATATCTCTGCGCTGGCCAGGATGGATAACGAACGTTATCGGAATAGCACTTGCTCTGTCAAGTAGAATGGAGCGATGGAGACCGCGCGTATGACACGCGAACAGAGCAAGGCGCATACGCGCGAGCGGCTGCTGGCAGCGGCGCGGAGTGTGTTCGCGCGGAGCGGCTTCCACGGCGCCTCAGTCGAGGAGGTGGCATCCGAGGCGGGGTTCTCCACGGGGGCTCTGTACTCGAACTTCGACGGCAAGGAGGATCTGTTCCTCGTGCTGATGGAGCGGGAGATCGAAGAGCACGCACGCGAGATCTCAGACGCGGTAAGCGCCCGTGCCTCGATGGCCGAGCGGGCTACCGGGGGAGCGAGGCAGTGGATGACGATGATCGAGCGTGAGCCGGAGCTGCTGCTGTTGTTCATGGAGTTCTGGGCCTACGGGGTCCGCGACGCGCAGGTCCGCCCGAAGGTGGCAGCACGGTTCGCACAGATGCGGGAGGTGCTCACAAAGCTGATCGCCGACGGGGCGCGGGAGTTCGAGCTTGAACTGGAGATTCCGGCAGAGCAGCTGGCGGTCGCGGTCGACGCGCTGGCTGACGGGATCGCCCGCCAGAAGCTGGCCGACCCGGATGCGGTACCGGACGAGTTGATGGGGAGGGTGCTGGCGCTGCTGTTCGAAGCCGCTACCCGGCCGGTGGCACGCAGAGGCACGCCCAATGCACCGTGAAGAGCCGCCGCGCTACGGCTGGAGACACGCCGTGAAGTGAGCCCCGCACGGCCCACTTGAGGGTGGCCATCGCGCGAGCCCGGCGGCCAGTGGCGAAGAAGCGGTGAACCTCGAGGGGCAGAGGGTCCTCGACCTCACATAGGATCGACAGCCCAGCCCGTGCAACGATTTGCCGCGCGGCGGAGCGGGAGAGGCGCTGGAGGTGGCCGACCTCCTCGGCGTGAGCGCGCTTGGGGGCTCGCTTGGCCGAGATGTTCTCCTCGAGCGGCACCTCTATGAGGACGGCCCGGGATGCGCGGGCGACCTCGGCGAGGAGGGCCGGCGGGTCGGGGACGTGCTCGAGGACGTGGGAGAGGATGGCGAGGTCATAGGTCCCATCCGCCACTTCCAGATGACTCCCGTCGTAGAGCTCGACCGAGTCGATCTGGGAGCGCTGGCGCGTAATCTCGACGGCGGCCGCGGTGATCTCCACGCCGGCGAGGCGCCCGCCAAAGCCGCGGTTGGATAGCTCACAGAGCAATGCGCCATCGCCACAGCCGACCTCGAGCGTGCTGTTGGGTTGTATGCCACCGCGGGTGCACAGCTCGAGCACGTGGTCGGCCTTACCGGCGGCGGAGAGCGCGCGCCAGCGCGCGTAGAGGGGCGCCTCGGCGGGGTCCTTCGAGTATGCGTCGTCGTAGAACTGGACGAGCTGTGAGGGGTCGGCCACAGCGACGATTATCGTAGGCTCGATGACTGACAGGCTCACGGCGTCGCTGCGCGAGGCCCCGACGACGGTGCCAGCGTTGACGGCCGTTGTCCTGTTCATCGTGTGGGCCACCGACCAGGCGGGTTACCCGGTCACTCATTGGGCACCGGGAGGGCTGATCGTGTTCGCGCTCCTGGCAATCGCACTGTGGAGCGTCCCGCTTGGCCTCCGAGACGTGCCTACGGCGGTCCGCATAGCGCTGGGATGCCTGGCTGCTTACACGGCGCTCAGCTTCCTCTCGATCCTGTGGGCGTCCGTACCGGGGGATGCTTGGGAAGGGGCGGATCGCACACTGCTGTACCTGTTCGTGTTCGCGCTGTTCGCCCTGTGGCGAGGGCACGGTGGGAGCGCGGCGCTGTTGCTGGGAGCGTGGACGCTTGCGATGATCGGTCTCGCTGCTTTCGTGATACTTCATATCGACGCCGCGTCGAGTCTTGGAAGTCTGTTCAGTGAAGGCCGCCTGAAGTATCCGTCCGGCTACGTCAACGCGAGCGCGGCGCAGTGGCTGATGGCATTTTGGCCTGCGGTGCTGCTCGCGCGCAGCGAGCGGCTGCCGTGGGCTCTGCGGGGCGTGCTCGCCGGCGGGGCGATGCTGCTGGCGGAGGTGGCGCTGCTCAGTCAGAGCCGTGGCTCGATATACGCGACGGCGTTGATGCTCGTGCTCGTTTTTGCGCTACTACCGGGGCGTGTGCGCACGTTTGTCGTGCTGGTACCGCTGGCGGCAGGTATCGGGACAGCTGCGCCGGCGATACTCAGGGTGGGTGACCACCTCCGTAACGGAGAGGTGACAACCACAACCGTGCACAGCGCGATCGCGACTGCGATAGCGGCTGCTATCGCGGTCGGCCTAATCGTGGCGCTGGGCGCCGCAATCGAGACCCGGAGGACCTTCTCGGACACATCTCACGCGCGGATCCGTAGCGCCGTCGGAGCAATTGCAATCGCCACGCTCGTGGCCGCGGTCGCTGGCGGTCTGGTGGCCGCGGGCGATCCGGTGGCGCGGATCAGACATGGCTGGGACACATTCAAGAGCCCGCGCGGATATGCCGCCAACGCCTCAGGCAACCGGCTGACGAGCGGGCTGGGGAGCCAGCGCTACGACTTCTACAGAGTAGCGCTGGACGAGTTCGCCGCCCATCCGCTAGCCGGGATCGGCGCGGACAACTTCCAGCAGCAGTACCTGGTGCATGGCCGCAGCGAAGAGACTCCCCACTACCCGCATAGCGTCGAGCTGCGCACGCTTGCGCAGACGGGCGTGACTGGAGCCTTGCTGGCGCTGATCGGCCTGGGAGCCGCGCTGGTGGCGGCTGCGCGCGGCCTCCGCGGTGGAGATCCGCTAGGGCGCGCGGTAGTGGCGGCTGCGCTTGGCGGGTTCGCCTACTGGTCGGTGCACGGCTCGATTGACTGGTTCTGGGAGTTCGCGGGGCTCGGGGCGCCGGCGTTTGCGCTGCTCGGGATCGCCTGTGCGCTGTCGCCGCGAGCGGCCACCGGATCACCGCTCACCCCCGAGGGCGTGTCCGGGCGGCGGCCGGCGTTGCGCAGACTGGGCATAGGCGTGGGTGCCTTGGCAGCAGTGGCGGTGGCACTGTCGCTGGGGGCTCCATGGCTGAGCCAGCTGCAGGTTCAGAGCGCGGCGCGTGTTTGGACGCGGGCACCGCAGGCCGCGTACGCTCGCTTGAACGACGCGGCGCGGTTGAATCCTCTGAGCGACGAGGCGTATCTGGTGGCTGGGAGCATCGCGCTGCGCCTCGGCGACCTAGCGCGTGCAGACCACGAGTTCGCGCTGGCGCTCGGGCGCACATCTGGCGACGCCTATGCCACGCTGGAGCGTGGAGCGATCGCCTCGACCGAGGACAAGCCCCATCAGGCGCTCGAGCTGCTCGAGCGAGCCGCGCGACTGAACCCGCGAGATCCGCTGACTCAAGAGGCTCTGCGGCTGGTAGGGGAAGGAAAGCGCGTGAGCGTCGAGGAGCTGAACCGCTCAATCCTGCTCAAAGCGCAGCAACTCGCGTGAAAATGCCGTGTTTGTGGGTCCGAAGCAACGTTTTCTTATTCGACAAGACCGCCAACCTTCGCTAGCTTATGAGAACAACCTTATGGGAAAGAATCTGGGGTCGTTGCGCTGACCTTACCTCTCGCGGGGGCGAGAGCTAGAGACGGAGGGCGGGCGAATTACGGCACATGGCATGGTGAGCGGACACGGAGTCGCTCGGGCCACGGAAAGGAACCCAAGGTAGGGATGTATGACAAGCCATCGCACGACTCTCTTGACACTGGCCTCGCTGGTGGTCATAACGGCCTTCATGCCCTCCTTAGCATCTGCCAGCCCCCTGCTCGGCGGCTATGGCGGTCCTGGTGAGGGCGACCAGACGATCCTCGGCTCGGCCCTCCTGAACGGCCCGCGCAACGGAGGAGGGTCGGGAGGGGGCTCAGGCTCAGCTGGATCTTCTTCTACCTCCTTGACGAGCAGAGGCCTGCCGGTGGGTGGCGCGCGGACCCGCGCGCATGCTGCTGGTGGCCCCGGACATGGCAAGCAGACCACTGGCGCTACCGGGCAGGCACTCGGTAAGCCCTCAGATCCGGACTCCATTTCAGAACGGGGTGGAGCCGCCCCGTCGGCTGTGGCAGACTCTGGGATGCTCGGGCTCTCCGGCGCAGATCTCCTGTATGTCCTGCTAGTTCTCGGCGCTCTGGCTCTAACGGCAGTGCTCACTAGGCGCTTGACGCGGATTGCAGTGACAGGAAGCACCGGTAGCTAAAGGGATGCGATACAAGATCCGAGTAACTGAGTAAGGGACAAGGACGCCCTCGATACATACATGGACCCACCAAGCATCACCCAGCAGACATCTACGACACTTCCGCTGACCGGCCAGCTTCCCGCGGCGCGGGAAGCACACCAGCCGCATACGCTGCGGAGCGGCGCGTTCGGCGGGCCTTTGCAATGGCTGCTGGACGGCCCTGGCTGGGGTGTGTTGCGCCCTGCGATCGACTTTGTGCTGCTGTGCATGGCGGTGGTGCTTGTCCTCGGTGGCGTACATGGCTTATTGCACGTGCCCGCGGTTCGCGCGCCACTGCTGGCGATGCCACCGCTAGTCATGCTCTTGCTTTACCTGCGCGGGCTGTACCGCACGCGGCTGCGTGCGCTTGTGCTCGACGGCGTGGTGCCTATTCTGAGCGCCGTGTCAGTCGCGGCGATGACGGTGATAATGCTCGGTCTGTTCGCGAATGGACAGGCACCGAAGCAGTCTGAGTCAGTGCGGTTGTGGCTGTTCGCGCTGCTGGCAATAGGCGCTGGGCGCATGGCCCTGTCCTTTGCTCAACGCATGGCAAGGAGCCGGCGGCTGGTCGGCAAGCCTGTGCTGATCATGGGCGCCGGGGTGGTCGGGGCGCAGGTGGCGCGTCGCCTGGAGAGCCATCCCGAGTATGGGCTTACCCCGGTGGGATTCCTGGACGACGATCCGCGCACGGTCGCCGAGGTGGGCGGCCGTGATGTGCCGGTGGTGGGTACGGCCGAGGATCTCGACGAGACCGTGGCACGAACGGGCGTGAAAAATCTGATCGTGGCGTTCTCGTCGGTCGCTGACGCTCGCGTGAGCCGCCTGATCCAGCGCTGCCAGGAGCTTGGCATCGAGGTCTCGGTCGTCCCACGGATGTTCGACACGATCAACAACCGCGTGGGCTATGACACGGTTGGTGGCTTGCCGCTGATGTCTTTCACGACAATCAACCCGAGGGGAGTGCAGTTCGCGCTCAAGCACGGCTTCGACCGTGTCTTCGCGACAGTATTGATGGTGTTGCTCTCGCCCGTGCTTCTCTGCACGGCGCTGGCCGTGCGCCTGAGCTCGCCCGGGCCAGTGCTGTTCAGCCAGCGCCGCGTCGGCCGTGACGGCAAGGTGTTCGACCTCTACAAGTTCCGTTCGATGCGCCTGGCGCCCGGGCAGACGGAGCTGAGCGCTGATGACTCGACTGCGCTCGAGTTCTTGCTGGGAGGCGATACCGCGCCGGGAGGAGTTGAGGGAGACGATCGGCGCACTCCAATCGGCCGCTTCTTGCGGCGCTTTTCGCTGGACGAGCTGCCCCAGCTGCTGAACGTTCTGCGTGGCGAGATGAGCATCATCGGACCGCGCCCCGAGCGTCCTGAGTTCGTGGAGCTTTTTCATCAAGACATCATCCGCTACGACGATCGCCATCGCGTCAAGTCAGGGATCACCGGCTGGGCGCAAGTTCACGGCCTGCGCGGGCAGACCTCGCTTGCCGAGCGGGTGGAGTGGGACAACTACTACATCGCCCACTGGTCGCTCGGCCTCGACGTGAAGATCCTGGCACTGACGTTTGCGGTGCTGCTGCACAACGCGGAGTGATCAGATGCCGCGCCGCGCGGCTTTACCAGGTCCTGCCCAGTACTGATAGACGCGTATCTGCAGGCCGCTGGTGCCCAGCACCCGCGGCAGCGCGATCGAGTAGGCGTTGAAGCGGTCGAGTGTGAACAGGACTCTATAGCGCAGTACGCTGCCCTGGAAGGCTTCCAGCTCCATGTAGTCACCGACAGGCCCCGACCCGCTCGCCAGCACCCGGCCGCTGCGTCTGCGCAGGCTCAGCGTGACCGGGCTGACGTGTCCGAACGGCGAGGCGAGCACGCCGGAGAGCACTCCGAACGCCGGCTTGCGGGTTCCTGTCGGGTTCACGGCACCGAAGTCTTCCGAGACGGATCCACGCAGCTTGTAGAGCACCTCGGCGGCGACGTACGGGGTACGGGCAAGCGAGCGGAAGGTATCGGCAATGTTCCGCGCCTGTATCTGAGGAGTCACGCACGCCTGTTCCTGTTGCACCCTGTATCGCGGCCAGCAGCTGCTCCAGCCGAACTCATCGAGCCACAGAGGCTTCGTGTCCCCACTGCCTAGCTGCACTTCATGGATAGAGCGCAACGAGCCGAGAGTCAGAGTGTAGAAGTGCACGGCCAGGCCGTCGTAGTAGCCTTTGATGCCCGCGGCGTACAACGCTCGCAGGAAAACCCCGTTGGCGCCGACGAGTGAGCCCGCCAATACGGGTACGTTAGGGTTCGCTTGCTTGATTGCCGGGTAAGCTGCCTTTAGGACGGCGGCGTAGCGGCGGGGCTTTTCGGGTCCGGCGAAGTAGGCCTGGTTGGCCTGATCAGGCTCGTTCCACACTTCGATCGCCGCCAGGCGCGTTCCGTAGCGCTGGGCCAGGTAACCGACGAAGGCGGCATAGTCGGCGGGGTTGCGCGGTGGCCATCGGTTTGCCTGACTCGAGCGTTTGAGAGTGCATTTCCTCAGCAAAGTGGCTGGCGCGGAGGAGGCCCAGCATGGAGAGCTGTCCACCAACATGATCACGCGGATTCCGTCGCCCGCCGCATCGCTTGTCAGACGGTCGGTGAAGGCCAGCGCACGCGAGTCGACCTGGGTCGGCCCGCGCGGCTCGAGTTCCGACCACGGCACTTCGATGCGCACGACCTTCACGTGGAGCGCACGGGCAAGGGCGATTTCGCGATCCGCGCTGGCTAGGCTAGCGGCGCCTTCGACGGCGGCGACGTTCACCCCTCCAATAGGGGCAGTGGCTGACATATGTGCTTTTGTGGTGCGCTCACTGCGACCGACCGGGGCAAGCCACGCCAGCACGCAGAGGCCGAGCATCAGCGACATGAAAGCCTTATGCGGGCGTCCTGCCCTGTGCGCGTGCGGGCGTCGTGCCATCTCTACACAATAGTTGCGTGGCGTCTGGATTGACTCAAGCACTCACCCAACCCGCCAAGTACGCTATCCCGAGTACGCTATCTGAAGCTATGTCTCCATTCTGGATTTGGACGCAGATAGCGATCGTCGTGTTCGTGTTGATCGGGATGATCGTGGCGATCACAAAGCTCGTCTGACAGGCAAGGGAGGATCATGTTCAAATCGATCGTGGTGGGTACCGATGGCTCCGATACAGCCACCCAGGCTGTACGCCAAGCGGTAGACCTTGCGCGTGCTGTAGGGGCGAAGCTTGAGCTTGTGAGCGCCTATGAGCCGGTACCGGCTCATAGGCTGCAGGAGGAACGGCGCGACGCTCCGGAGGACCTTCAGTGGGCGATCAACCCGCGGGAGGACGTCGACGCCACGCTGGAGGCCGCCGCCGAGGTGGCTCGCGAGGCCGGAGTAACGGTCAACGTGTATCCGCGTCAGGGCGATCCTGCTGACTCGATTCTCGACGTCGCGGAGGAGCGGGAGGCCGACCTGATCGTGGTCGGAAACAAGGGCATGACCGGCGCCAAGCGGTTTCTGCTGGGCTCGGTGCCCAACAAGGTCTCCCATCACGCGCCGTGCTCGGTGTTGATCATCCGCACTACATAGGCTCAGTGCGGTATAGCGCTAGATTATGTCATCGGCCTCTATGATGGGCCAACTATCGCGGTGCAAAGTTCTCGTTAGGGATGAGCTCTCGCGTATTGCGACAGTGAGCCGCTTGATTCGTTCGCCACGTAGACGAATTTACCATCGGGGCTCGCGGTGACTCCGTAAGGAGAGATTCCCGACGCGATCGTCGCGTGAGTCAACGGAGTAAGCGAACCGGTTTCAGGGTTGCGGCTGTATTGTGACACTGTCGCCGCTCCACCATCGGTCACGTAAGCGGACTTACCGTCGGAACTGACGGTCACGCTTGATGGTTCCCGCCCCGTGGCGACCGTAGCTGGACCCAGGGCGGTGAGCTTCCCTGTTTCTGCATTACGACCATATAGAGACACCGTTGCACTGCCGCTGTTAGTCACATAAACGGTTTTGCCGTCGGGACTGATGGCGGCATCGTGTGGAAGTTCGCCCGCTTCAATCGTGGCGGGAACCAACGCTGTGAGCGTGCCTGTTTCCAGGTTGCGGCTGTATTGAGAGACCGCTTTATTGCCGCGATCCGCCGTGTATACAGATTTGCCGTCCGAGCTGATGATGATGCTGTTGGGGTTTTTGCCCGCCACGACCGTCGCAGGACTCAGGGCGGTGAGCGTGCCCGTTTCTGGGTTGCGGCTGTATTGATAGATCGAGTTGCCCCAGTAATTTGCTACGTAGACCGATTTGCCATCGGGACTGACTTCAATCCCATGAGGGGAATCGCCAGTTTTCACCGCGGCCGGGCTCAGGGCAGTGAGCTTGCCGGTTTCCGGGTTGCGAGAGAACTGCGAAACTGTTTCGCTGCCAAAGTTGGCGACGTAAACCGATTTGCCGTCAGGGCTGATCGCGGCGGTCCGGGGTTCGCTTCCCGTTTGCAGCGTGGCGGGACTCAATGCCGTCAGCTTGCCCGTTTCGGTGTTGCGGCTGTACTGTGAAAGCGTCGTACCGCGCTCGTATGTCACATAAAGAGATTTGTTGTCTGGACTGACGACAACGCCGATCGGGCTGGTCTGTGTCGCGACAGTGGTAGGACTGAGCGCGGTGAGTTCGCCTGCCATTGGAC
>DASZFC010000065.1:0-17890 GCA_035940195.1 Solirubrobacteraceae bacterium | reverse complement strand
CCTCCTCGATGTCCTCGCGGCCGAGCTGTTTGGTGACAGCCGTCATCTGCTTGCGCGAGCGCTCATCGCGCACGACGAGTTTGAAGTGGTCAGGCACGATCGGCAGGTCGGCCATCTTCCAGCTCTTGAACTTCGGGTCATATGCCTCGGGTTCGGCCAGCTGCACGAGATGCCCCACCGCCCAGGTGACCACGTGCTCAGGACCCTCCAGCCAGCCCTCTTGCTTTTGGAATGGCCCCTTCAATACGCGCGCCAAGTCCTGCCCCACGGAGGGCTTCTCGGCGATCACGAGTGTCTTCGGCATGGCGCCAGCGTAGCGATTGGGGGCGACGCGGGATTGTGGCGGACACGCGCGAAGCGCCCGGAGCCGTCCTTCAGCCGCCGATCGGAGCTCGCGGGTTGGTACCCCAGAAGACCTGCGTTCCGAGCATCCCGATCAGCGTCACGAACACGAGGTTCAACACCATCGACTTGGCAGTCGCCGCGCCTACGCCAACAGGCCCGCCGCTGGCGTTGTAGCCGTAGTAGCACGCCACGAGCACGATCGCGGTGGCCATAAACATTCCCTTGATCACGCTGTATAAGAAGTCCGGCGCATTCTGGAACTGCCAGAAGACCAACAGGTAGCCTCCCGCGGAGGTAAACCCGATCTGCTTCACGACCGCGATGTAGGAGGCGAGGTACGCGACGCCGATTGCCGTGATGTACATGAATGGCAGCACGATCCACGCCGCGAGCAGGCGCGTGCCGCACAGGAAGGTCATCGAGTCGACCCCCATCACCTCGAGCGCGTCGATCTCATCACTGATCCGCATCGCGCCGAGCTCAGCCACGATCCCGGTGCCGACCTTCGCGGACATCATGTAACCGAACGCGTACGGCACCGCCTCGCGCAGATTGCACCAGGCCGTGAACACACCCGCGTAGGCAGGCGCACCCTGAGCCTCAGTGAAGTACGCGCCCTCGACGCCGCACGTGCCCAACCCGGTGATGAAAACAAGTCCCCAAATGACGGCGGTCGAACCGACGATCAGGATGCCTGCCTGACGTAGCGACTCGCCGAAGAAGCGAAATACGCGCAACCCCCACACATCGCGCAAGATGTTGCCGGTGAAACGAGCGATCTCGCCCGTAGCCGCGAGCCATTCGCGCGGCATCGCCAGCAGTTCGTTCATTATTTGATCACCAGGATGTTCGGGTGGGTGGCGAGCAGCGTCTGGGTGAAGACGTAGTTGAACGCGCCTATGCCCAGAAACGAGACCACGACTGCCTGGTTGACGGCGCGGCCTACGCCCTCGGCGCCACCGGAGGCACTCATGCCTTTGTAGCAGCACACGGTCGCGATGATCGCCCCGAAGATTGTCGTCTTCAGCACCGATCCCCACAGGTCAGTGGTCGAGGCATTCGCGAACAGCGTCGTCCAAAACGGTCCCAACGGCTGGCCATTGAGAACGGCAGCGAGTATTCCCCCGAAGATTCCGAACAGCAGCGCATAGAGGTCAAACAGACCCGTGACGATCATCAGCGCCAGGAAGCGAGGCACGACGAGGTTCTTGATCGGGTCCACACCCAGCACCTGCAACGCGTCGAGCTCCTCACGGACCTTGCGCGCACCGAGATCAGCCGTGATCGCAGTACCCGCGATCCCAGCGACCACGATCGAGGTGATCAGAGGACCGATTTCGCGGATCGCCGCGAGCACGAAGAACCCGCCGAGCCGGTCTAGCGCACCGAAGATCCGTAGGAAATTAGCCGCCTGCAGTCCCGGCGCGCCGTAGTTGATCGCCACGGTCGTGATGAGCAGCGGAAACCAGACCAGCCGCAGCGCGAACAGGAACTGGTTGACGAACTCACCACCGTACGGGTAAGGCGGGCGCAGGGCAGACCATATGGTCCTGCCCGTCAGGATCATCATGTCCCCGACTTCTTCCAGCAGGTTTCTAGCTGGCAGGAACGCTCGCTCCGGAGCACCGCCGAGGAGACCTCCACTGTCGGGGTGGGATCGCGCCACAGCGCTAGTGTACTAGTTCACCAGCACACTGTACGTCCGAGGTCCTGAGCGCTACCGTGGAGGTATGAAAATGCAGCCAGAAACCATCGGCTTGGAGGGATTCGGCGTCGCGATCGACCGTGACGCCGAGGTTCCAATCGGGGTGCAGCTGGCGTGGGCGCTGCGCACCCGAATCCGCGATGGCCGGTTCAAGCCGAGCCAGCGACTGCCAGGGCTGCGAGACTTGGCGGAGGCGACCGGCGTGAACGTCAACACAGTGCGCGCCGTCTACCAGCGCCTCGAGCACGAGGGCCTGATCGACAGCCAGCAGGGCAGCGGCACGTTCGTCGCCTCCACCCCGCACCGGCCTTCTGCAGTGGGCACGATCGCGGCCGACGCCGCGCGTGAGGCACAAGCGACCGGGGTCGACCCGCGCGAGGTCGCGGCCGCCCTGTATGTGACCTCCGAGTCCCCAGCAGCGCCCGCAGACGAGGCGGCCGAACGCCGGCGCCTGCTGCGTACCCAGATTGCGGGACTCGAGCGGACACTCGGTGAGCTCGAAGCTGGGCATCCCGGCGTCGCGCCGGCACCAACTCAGAAGCGGCGGGACATGGGCCCGACACTGCCAAGCGTGGCCGAGCTCGAGCACGTGCGCACCTCTCTGGTGCGCCGGCTGGCCACTGTCCAGACGGCGATCGACGCGCTCGGGCGTGGAGATACCTCGGGCGAGGCAGAGCACCAGAAGGAGCGCCAGACAGCTACGACAAGCAAGCGCGCAGCGCGAACGCGAGGCAAGACGCGTCCCGCACCCGCGGGGGCCTGAGCCCGATGGCCGGTACCTACTTCCTGGCGATGGTGCTCGGGGTCCCGCTGGTGATCTTCGTCCTATCGCTGCTCGCCGGGTATCTCAATCGCGACAGAGACGCGGAGGTGCTCGACTGGAAGCCGACTCGCTCTCCCGAGCGAGAAGCCCAGCTCGAGATCAATGAGATCGATCAGATGCGTGCCTCTCTGAGCGAGCTCCGGCGCCGGCGCGGGGCACCCGAACCCGAGCGTGCAGCCGAACGCCGGTGGGAGAGGTGACTCACCCAGCTGTGCACGGCCCCGTGCTCACCTGAACACCCGGGCCAGCGGCATCCGCTGTAGCCAGCGCATGGGCAACTGTCGCATTGGCGACCCCGTAACCGCCATGCTGGCCGCCGCCGACCGTGCCCGCGAACACCGTGGTCAAGACATGTCCAGCGCCGTCAACCAGCGGGCCACCGGAGTTACCCGGACGCACGAGACCGCGCAGCGGGGTGAGCAATCGCGAGACCGGCCCTGAGCCGTACGCGTCCTGGGTGAGCACTGTCTGCGTGCGCCCAATTCGTCCGGGCTGCACGTTGAAAGGACCATTCTCGGGATAGCCGAGGATCGCCCCGCCGGTACCCGAGGCCGGTTCGCTCACAAGGCTGAGCGCAGGCACACCGATGTCAGGCACGCGCAGCACAGCGATGTCGTTCCTCGGGTCAAAAGCGATCGGCCGTGCAGGCAGGCCCGGCGAATGACCACCCAGCTCAACAGTCGTGTCCTGCTCGCCGGCCACCACATGAGCGTTGGTCACCACAATGCCCGGCCGCGCCACCCAGCCAGAGCCCTCGATCGCCAGGCCGCAGGCACTGCCGAGCACCCGCACCACGCTGTGCGAGGCCGCCCGCACGCCCGGCTCGTGCGCGATGCGAGGTGCAGGCGCCGCGACATCCGGCGAGGGGCCAGTGACTTCAGGCAACGGATCCAACCGCGCGAGCGCGTTCAGGATCGAGCCCGTCGGCGGCAGCAGTTTGTTGAGCTCGCGCAAGACAGCCGAGCGCTGGATGTCCGCGCGCAACTGGTTTTGCCCCGGCGCCTGCGCCGCCACGGCTGCGAGGATCCACACGATGCCCAGACCGAGCGCCGCGCTGAGCGCCGCGCCGAGCAAGCCGTCGAGCAGGCCCAGGCCCGGGAGGAAGAGGGCACGGCGCAGCTTGAACCCCAAGCCCTCCAGCCCGCTGGCGAGGATCCCGCCAGCGAGCAGTGCACCGAATAGCCCGAAGGCTGGGGCGTAAGGCGATGAGGATCCACGTGGCAACAGAAGAGGACCCAGACGAGTTCCGAGGAATGCACCAAGCGCGAACCCGCCGAAGGAGAGAGCCCCGACGATGAAGCCCCGCCGGAAGCCAAAACCGGCCAGGATGGCCGCAAACGCAACGATGATCCAGTCGAGCTGTGTCACCTGCCATGTTCTATCGCTCATTGACTGAGGACCAGAATCGACGCATGCGGCGCGCGCGTCCCGTGGCGGCCCTGGCGAGCGTGGCCTTCGCGATCGGCGCGATCGTCGGCGCCCAGCACGGCGGCTCAGCCGCCTCCACCCTCGCCGGCCGATTCGTCTCTGCGTGGACCCGAGGCGACTACGCGACCATGTACACGGACATCGACCCAGCCTCCCAGCGCGCCAGCTCCGCCAGCGAGTTCGCCGGCGCCTACCAGCAGGCGCTGCGCACCGCGACCGCCACACACATGAGGATCGACGGCAGAGCACACACCTCGGGCGGGCAGGTGAGCATCCCCGTACGCGTCGTCACGCGCCTGTTTGGGACGCTGTCGCTCGACTTCGCCGTGAAGGTCGGCGAAGCCGGAGGAGCGGGCCTGCGCGTCCAGTGGTCGCGCTCGCTCACCTTCCCAGGCCTGCGTCCAGGTGAGACGCTCAGCCGGCAGACGACGCTTCCCAGGCGGGCGGCGCTGCTCGCTCGGGACGGTTCCGTGCTCGCCGAAGGCTCGGCTACGGAAGCCGGGACCCGCAACTCGCCGCTGGGGGCCTCAGCGGGCGCCGTGATCGGAGAAGTCGGCCCGATCCCTACCGCACGCCGCCCGGCGCTCGAAGCACAGGGTGTGCCTTCCGATGCGATCGTCGGATCAACGGGGCTGGAGCGTGCCCTCGACGCGCGCCTGCGAGGGACTCCCGGAGGCGAGCTGCTCGCGGGCCAGCGAGTGCTCGCGACCGCCGGGTCTCATGCAGCGAGCGCCGTACGCACCACCGTCTCTCCCGCGGTACAGCGCGCCGCGGTGACCGCGCTCGGGGGACAGCTCGGCGGGATCGTCGCGATGGCGCCCTCCTCCGGACAGATCCTTGCCGTTGCAGGGATCGGTCTCGACAGCCTCCAGCCGCCGGGCTCGACGTTCAAGATGATCACCCTCACCGGCGTGCTAGAAGCCGGGATCGCCAGCCCGCACAGCGTATTCCCCTACGCGACGTACGCGACGCTCGACGGGGTCAAGCTGCACAACGCCAACGGCGAGGAATGCGGCGGATCACTCGAACTGGCCTTCGCGGTGTCGTGCAACTCCGTGTTCGCACCGCTCGGCGCCAAGCTCGGAGCGCCCCGTCTCGTGGCAACGGCGGAACGCTTCGGCTTCAATCACGATCCGGGGATCGAAGGCGCCGCCGAAAGCTCGCTGCCCGCGGCATCCGCGATCCAAGGCGAATTGGACCTCGGATCAACGGCGATCGGGCAAGGCCAGGTGCAGGCAAGCGCCCTGGAGATGGCGATCGTCGCAGCGAGCATCGCCAATGGTGGAGGCCGGCCACAGCCGGCCTTCACACCCGGTCCGCCGGGCACGGGCACGCAGGCGACGAGTTCCGCTGTGGCGCGTACCGTGCGGCGCCTGATGATCGGCGTCGTGCGCAACGGCACCGGCACCGCCGCCGCGATCCCAGGCGTCGTGGTCGCCGGCAAGACCGGCACCGCCGAACTGAAGACGAAAAGCAGCTGCCCGCCAAGCTCGGAAACGAACTCAGGAGAATCGAGCCAGGCTGGATCTAACCCGGAAAGCTGCGGGCCGGCCCAGAATGAAGCGAGCAACACAGACGCCTGGTTCGCCGCATTCGCCCCCGCACTTCATCCGCGGATAGCTGTCGGCGTGCTGCTGGTGAAAGACGGCGCCGGCGGAGCCACCGCGGCGCCCGTGGCCCGGCAAGTGCTCGAAGCCGGCCTCGCAGCCAGCCACTAGACGTCGAGCTCGGCCGACGCTGTCTGAGACGCATCCGCCGGGTCGGCGATCTTCAACTCGAGCGGGCGGTTGTCGAGCGAGACGACCTGGATCTTGTAGAGCAGCAGCGCACCCTGAGTTGGGCCCGAGCTCGCGATCGAGTCCGGTGCGGGTAGCCGGCTGTCAGCTGCGACCAGGCCTCCGCGGTATGCGAACGGGTTGGTGGCGTCCGGGAGGACCGGGACGTAGCGGTTGCCTTGGGTGTCGGCAATCGTGAGACTGGTCGCAGCAGGCAGTTCGCGCTTATTGTGGTTGTAGACCTGTAGGAAGACCCCGAACCACTCCTGCCCCGGCGCCAGCTGACGCTGAGCCGGGGAGAGCCCCTGCAGGTAGGCCGCGTCCTCGGTGTCGACGGGATTCAGCTGCCGCGAGAGCTGCACCTCGTACACCAGCGGCCCCACGTTCAGGTACGGAGCGTTGGCCCCTGACTCCCCGGCGTAGGTGCCTGTGGTGACCTTCGTGTGGGAGTCTCCGCAGGCGCCGAGCGCGAGCACCGCGAGCAGGATGAGGACAGCGAGCGGGAACTTGCGCAGGCGGCTGGACATCGGGGCGGGAGTTTATCCGGCGGCCATCGTTACGCGCTGGCCGCGATCCTCGCTGCGCTCGAGGATCGAGCGCAGCCGGCGCATGGCCCGGGTGTTCTTGCGTTTTAGCCAACTGCGCGCGCCGAGCCCCTCCATCAGGCGGTCGGACAGCGTGGCTGGCTTGGTCTCGAGCGTGAACCGCACGCGCGTCGTGCCTGCCGCACCGGACGCGAGCTCATAGACGCCCAGCGTGCGAATGCGATTGTCCTTGCCGCCGCGCCCAGCCTCCACGATCCGATGCGGAGCATCGACCTCGACAAACGTCACGTCTGTCCAGCTGAAGCGGTTGCCTGGCATCTTGACGCGAAAGCGCGCCCCCGCCCCAAGCCCGACGGAGTCGATCCGCGTGAGATGCCAATCAACGAGGTAGTGGTCGGTGAACTCCGGATGGTTCGCGATGTCCTGCAAATAGTCGAAGACCCGCTCGCGCGGAGCATCGACGACGATTGACACGGTCACAGGGTCCACGGCGACCGCCAGTTTAGTGCCCAGCCCTGTTGAAACGGCCGGCCAGGCGCTCTATGCGGCGCGGGCGGTGAGACGAACCGTGTGGCCATGCTCTGAGTGACGCACTATCTCGGTGGCGGCTGGCGCCTCGCGGCGCAAGAGCCGGCACAGCTCACAGACGATGCCATGCGACGGGGAAGGCGGGCTTCCATACAAGTGGACGTGCTCTCCCGTTAGCGGCGTGCGCCCGCAGTCGGTGCAACGATGCCGGCCGGCCTCCAATGCGCCAACGCCGCGACGCAAGAGGACGCGCTCGAGTTGCTCCACGTGACGCTCGGGAGTAGCCATGGTCTGAAGGATTCGCCGTTGAGCGCTCGGCTCCTGCCGGTTTGTGAAGGGCAGTAGCTGGGTAGATGTTGGGTGCGGGACATGATCAGGCAGGCACCGGGTTGGACCGTGACTGGAGTGCAGGTAGTTGATTTAGAAGTTGCGAATGGCTAATTGACAGTCTTGTTATGATCGCCACGAGCGATCCTCAACAGTCCCTGCAGGAGAGAGTCCAAGGGCAAATCGCCGAGCAGACAGGGGAGAGCAGATGGAGACACTTACATCGGGGACCATCACCGGGGCAGGCTCGTTTCGCTGTCAGCACTGCGACTACGTGCTGACGCTCCTCGGCTCGGACATGCTGAGCACCTGCCCGCGCTGCGGGGGCGAGGACTTTGCTCGTGCCTCGTTGTTCAGCGCTGGGCGACTGGGTGCCACGCGCTTTAGTCCCGAAGGCGCATTGGCGAGACGCACTGGAAACGAGGACACGCTCGCCGACCGCCGGTCACCGGGGGCAATCTCCCAGCCCGGACGCGGGGTGAGGCTGGCGCAGGCAAGAGAACGAATCGAGGGACCCGGCGAGTATCTCGTGTATGAGGAGAGCGGTGAGTGGCGTACGGTGGCGCTCACGCGCGAGTGGACGCGAATAGGGCGCTCGCTCGCTGCCGACGTGCGCTTTGACGACCCGACGGTCTCGCGCCGGCACGCGTTGATCGTGCGCCAGCCCGACGGCGTTCGGGTGCTCGATGACCGTAGCCTGAATGGGGTGTTCGTGAACGGTGCGCGAGTCGAGGGCAGGACATTGGAAGATGGCGATGAGATCCTCGTAGGGCGCTATCGGTTGAGCTTCCTTACAGTGACCTCCGAGTCCGGCCTGGTGCCGGCTGCAGGCGCTCGGGACACCGCGGACTGAGCCTGCGCTCGCGCCCAAGAGGGACTCCCGCGTAGTATCGCCTTCGATGGCGAAGACCCAGACGATCGCCGTACTCTCTCAGAAGGGAGGCACTGGCAAGACCACCGCAGTGCGCACGCTCGCCGACGCGCTGCGCCGGGCCGACGTGAGGACACTGGCCGTCGACCTCGACCCGCAGGGGAATCTGTCCGACTACTTCGACCTGCCACCGGACGCCGAGCCGACGATCGCGGACGTGCTCGCCGGACGCGCCACCGCCGCCGAGGCGATCCATGAAGACCTGATTCCAGCCAACCTGAGCCTCGCCGAGGCCGAGCTGATGCTGGGCGGCAAGATGGGCCGGGAGATGATCCTGCGGCGCGCGCTCGCCAAGGTACCCGGCGATTATCAGGTGATTCTGATCGACTGCCCGCCTTCGCTCGGGCTGCTCACCGTGAACGCACTCGTGGCCGCCGATCGCGCACTCGTGACCGCCGAGGCCCAGTACTTCGCGCTGCAGGGGGTCGAGCAGGCCATGGAGGTAGTCGAACTGGCGAGGGACAGCCTCAATCCCGCGCTCGAGCTACTGGGCGTGCTGCTGAACCTCGCAGATATGCGCACAGTGCACTCGCGCGAGGCGCTCGTATCATTGAAGAAGCGCTTTGGCGAGCAGGTGTTCGCCACCGTCATCCGCTCTTCGATCGCCTACGCCGAGTCGGCCGAGCGCGCAAAGTCGATCCTCGACCACCGCCCCGACCTCGGCGCCGACTATCTGGCGCTCGCCGCCGAAGTGCTCGAGCGGCTGCCCGGACTCCAGCACGCGCGCGGGCGGCTCACCCAGCTCGCTTAGAGCTCCTCGACATAGGCGCCTTGCGGCTCAAACGGTGTCCGCAACAGCGTCGCCCAGCCATCGATCTCTGGCTGCAGTGCGGCCACGACTGCGCCGGTCTGCTCATAAAAGCACCACACGAGCACCGTCGGTCCCGCACCAGAGATCGTCGCACCGAGCGCTCCCAGCTCCCGCGCCCGTTCGGCCAGCTCCAACGACCGCGGAAACAGCCCGCCGCGCTGTCGCTGGTGCAGGCGGTCCTGTAGGCCCCGCGCGACGAGATCCCAGTCGCTGCTCGCCAGACCGAGCGTGAGCAGAGCGCCGTGGGCGACGTTGAACACCGCATCGGCCAACGGCACCTCGGCTGCAAGCGCCGCGCGCGCGGTCTTCGTCCGCACGCTCTGCTCGGGCACCACCGCGAGCGCCTCCAGACCCGTCGGCGGGTCAAACCGCGTCGCCTGCCCGTCGGCGCACACGACGAAGCCTCCATGCAGGGCCGCCGAGACGTTATCGGGGTGACCCTCGAGCTCGGTGGCAGCGGCGAACACGTCGGCGTCGAGCTCGAACAGGTGGTCGGCCGCCATCAGCCCCGCGACGATCGCAGCTCCGCTTGATCCCAGCCCTCCGGCCAGCGGGATCTCCGAGCGGATCCTGAACGTGAACCCATCGGCGGCGTGCAGCCGCTCGAACGCCTGAACGCACAGGTTCTCGCGCCCCTTGGCCACTGGTAGGTCGGACTCGACGGCAAACTCGCCGGTCTCGATCACCTCGAGCTCCAGGTGCAGGGACAGCGCCGCCGCCATGCAATCGAATCCCGGCCCGAGGTTGGCCGATGACGCCGGCACGCGGACCAGCCGCCTACGGATCACCCAACACCGCTTCCTCTATCGCCGCGGTCTCCGCGGCGCATGTGATCACCATGCCGTCGTTGTTGGCGATCGCCGTCTCCGGATCCTTCAAGCCACGCCCGGTCAGCACACACACGATCTGCTCCGCTCCGTCGGCTCCGTACTTGAGCAAGCCCGCGACCGACGCCGCGGAGGCTGGCTCGCAGAACATGCCTTCCCGCGAGGCGAGCAGGCGATAGGCGCGGAGAATCTCCGCATCGCTGACAACGCGGATCTTTCCCCGCGAGTCGGTGGCCGCTGCCATCGCGTCCTCCCAGCGCACCGGGTTGCCGATCCTGATCGCGCTGGCCACCGTTTCCGGATGCTCGATCACTTTGCCCTGCACCAGTGGCGCGGCCCCCTCGGCCTGGAAGCCGAACATCTTCGGCGCCGCACCCAGCTCGCGGAAACCGCGCCAGTAGGAGGTGATGTTGCCCGCGTTGCCAACCGGGATGCAGAGCGCTTCCAGGCGCCCTTCGAGCGCCTCGTGTACCTCGAACGCCGCCGTCTTCTGTCCTTCGATGCGGAACTCATTGACTGAGTTGACGAGCACGATTGGATGTGAGGCCGTCAGCTCGCGCACGAGCGCCAAAGCCTGGTCGAAGTTGCCCTGAAGCGAGATCACACGCGCGCCGTGCACGAGCGTCTGCGCCATCTTGCCCTGGGCGATCTTGCCCTCCGGAACGATCACCGCGCAGGTGATGCCAGCGCGCGCGGCGTACGCCGCCGCGCTGGCCGCCGTGTTGCCAGTCGAGGCGCAGATCACCGCCTTCGCGCCATCGCGCACGGCCGCCGAAACCGCGCACGTCATCCCCCTGTCCTTGAACGAGCCGGTCGGGTTTGCGCCCTCCAGCTTCAACCGCACGGTCGCGCCAGCCAGCTCCGAGAGCACCGGCGCGCGCAGCAGCGGCGTCGAGCCCTCCTGCAGGCTGACCAGCGGGTCGCCAGGCTCAAAGGGGAGGCGCTCGCGGTAGCGCTCGATAAGCGGCACGTGAGCTCCTGTCGGTGGAATGCCCTCCACCCTTGGGACCTTGACGCTCGCCTCGTTCACCCGAACTCCTCTTCGATCACCCTGATCGTGCGTGGCGCCGAGCGCACGAAGTCGGACTCCTCGAGCAGCTCGATCGCCACCCGCAACCGCGACTCGGCCACCTGGTGAGTGACCATCACCAGCCGCGCATTCTCCTGCATGCCTCGCTGCACGACCGACTTGATCGATACCCCCTGCTCCCCCAGCACCTTGGTCACCGCCGCCAGCACCCCCGGACGATCCGCCACCTCCAGATGCAGGTAGAAGGCGCTCGAGACATCCTCGAGCAGGCGCAACTGCAGCGGCGGGGCCGGCGGACGGGCGCCACCAGTCATGACGCTCACTACGTCGCCCAGCACCGCACTTGCGGTCTGTCTCCCGCCGGCCCCGGGTCCGGACATCGTGATCTCGGTGATCGCCTCCGATTCGACCGTCACCGCGTTGAACGGCCCCGACACCGATGAGAGTGGATGCCCGGCATACAGGAACGCGGGGTACACGTGCACCGACAGCCCGCCGTCGCGCCGCTCGGCGGTCCCGATCAGCTTCAGGCCAAGGCCCAGCTCGCGGGCGTACTGCAGATCGTCTGACTGCAGGTGCTCGATCCCCTCGTAGGGCACATCATCGAGGTGTACGGGCGCGCCGAACGCCAGGCGCGCGAGGATCGCCATCTTCGCCGCCGCGTCACGGCCCGAGACGTCATCGCTCGGGTCGGCCTCGGCATAGCCCCGGCGCTGAGCCTCGGCCAGCGCCTGTGCGTAGGTGCTGCCTCTGGCCATCTCTGAGAGGATGAAGTTGGTAGTGCCGTTGACAATCCCGTGGATGCGCTCGATGGGCGTAGCGGCCAGCGACTCCTCGAGCAGTCGCACGACCGGCACGGCGCCCGCGACGGCCGCCTCGAAGCGCAGCCGCACGTCGTGCTCGCGGGCGGTCTCGAACAGCTCCTCGCCGTGCTGTGAGAGCAGCTGCTTGTTGGCGCTCACAACGTGCTTGCCGGCGTGCATCGCCGCCAGCAGGTACTCGCGAGCAGGCTCGATCCCCCCCATCACCTCGACGATCAACTCCGCGCTAGCGAGGATCTCATCGAAGCTGCCCCGCGTGCGCGTCAGCACGCCAGTGATCACCGGCGTGCGGCCGTTGAAGCGCTCGATCTCCGCTGCCCGCTCCTCGAGCAGCCCGGCGAACGCCGACCCGACGGTGCCGTGACCGAGCAGCCCGACCTTGAAGGGCTCAGGTGACATCGCGCGCCGTCAAGTCCTCGAAGCTCTCACGCCGCACCACCACGCGCGCGTCGCCATCGCGGCAGAAGATCACCGGCGGGCGCGGCACCCCGTTGTAATTACTCGCCATCGCAAACCCGTACGCGCCGGTCGCCGGCGTCACGATCACGTCTCCCGGCCGCGGATCATCGAGCAGCGCCGCGCGCACGATCACGTCGCCGGACTCACAGTGCTTGCCCGCCAGCACACAGGGAGTCGCGCCGCCGAAGCGGTCAGCCACGTGCGCTTCGTAGACTGCGCCATAGAGCATCGGCCGCAGGTTGTCAGACATCCCGCCGTCGACAGCCACCCAGGTGGACACATTGCGCTTGACGCTCTCCACGCTGTACAGCGTCACCCCGGCGTTGGCCACCAGCGCCCTACCGGGCTCGATCAGCAGCTGGCTATGGGCGCCCAGATACTCCGCAGCCGCATCGCTGACCGCCGCCAGATAGTCCTCGATGCAGGGCGGCTCTTGATCCTCGGTGTAGGCGACACCCAGCCCACCCCCCAGATCCCATACGGGAAACTCGCCGAGCTTTGAGAGCTCCGCCGCCGCCTTACGAAATGGCCCCAGCTCGAGCAGCTGCGATCCGATGTGTGTGTGCACTCCCCGCAAACTAAGCCCGGCGATTGCCTCGATTTGCTCGATCGCAATCCCCACCTCGTCCATCGCGAAGCCGAACTTCGAGTCGGCCTGGCCGGTTGAGATCTTCTCGTGCGTTTGCCCTCTGACATCTGGGGTCGCCCTCACCAGCACCGGCTGGGGATCGCCGTCGCCTGGCTCTCTGACCAGGCGCGCCAAGCGGTCGATCTCATCGAAGTTATCCACCACGATCAGGCCCACTTTGCGATGCAGTGCCATGCGCAGCTCCGCCTCGGACTTTGCGTTGCCGTGCAGCACGATCCGCTCCGCCATAAAGCCTGCATTCAGTGCCAGCTGCAGCTCTCCGGCGGACGCCACGTCACACCACAGGCCCTCCTCTGCGAAGACCCGCAGCACCGCCGTGCATGGCAGGGCCTTGGAGGCGAACACCACGTTTCTCTGCGGATCGCCAGCCTGTCCAGCAGCTCCGCAGAAGGCGCGTGCCCGCGTTCGCAGGTCATCCTCCGCCATCACATAGGCTGGCGTTCCGAACTCCTCGGCTAGCTCAATCATGTCGCAGCCACCGACCTCCAGGCGCCCGCGCTCGTTTAGCCGGCTGCCCAGGGGAAATACTCCAGAGAGGCTCGTCCCGGTGGCCATAACCGGGATTATCGCTGCACAGTCATTCAGGCGATCGTCGGACGGGAAGCAACCGCACTGGCACGCCCTCCCGTCAGGCCGCCCCCGCGTGCCAGCAGCGCCAGCCACACCAGGCCGGCCGCGAATAGCACGATGCTCTCCAGCTGCGGGGAGGTGAGCCCGGCGAGCACCTCGTTGTTGCGCCGGATGAACTCGACCAGGAACCGCTCCAGACCGCTCAGCACGAGATAGGACGCGAACACCACCCCCGGGCGCACGCGGTCGCGCAGCTGCCACAGCAGATAGGTCACCAGGCACATCGCCACCGTCTCGTAGATCGGGGTCGGCTGCACAGTCACTCCCGGCGCAGTAGGGACCGTCCCGTGGGGATAGCCCATCGCCCACGGCAGGCTCGAGCGGATCCCATAGTCGCCATCGCCAGAGACCTGACAGCCGATTCGCCCAATTGCATATCCGAGCGCGAGCGCGGTCGCGCACATATCGAGCATTCTCAGCTGCAGCGCATCTCGCCAGCGCATCCACGCGAGCACCCCGATCGCGCCCCCGATCGCGCCCCCGTACCACACCAGCCCCGATCCGGAGAAGATGGATCCGAGCAAGTCATGCTTGACCTGGGAGTAGTTCTGAATCACGTAGTAGCCGCGCGCGCCAACCACGCCGCCGATCAGCGCAGCGAACACGATCTCGTACGCCCAGTCGACCGGCTTGTGAAGCTCGCGCAGCCTGCGCGCCACCAGCCCCCCGCAAGCGAGGAAGCCGAGCGCGAACATCACCCCAAATGTCTTGACCGAGATACCCAGGAGATGGATTTCGGGCTTCATGGCGTGCAGAGCGAGAGCATCGGGACCGCTGCACTTTAGGGCACCGAGATCCGCTTCTGCGACAATCACGCCCGATGGCTGCAAGACGATCAAGCTTTGGCAAAGACCGCGGTCTGCAGGCGCGGATGCTGCTGACCATATTCCTGCTGGGCTTGCTCTACGTGGTATTCGTCGGCGTGCTGTTCGCGGCGGGGGCGGGTGCAGGCGTGATCGTCGTGGTAGCGCTCCTGCTGCTGCTGTTGCAGCTGTTCGGCTCAGACAAGATCGCGATGGCGACGATGGGGGTCAAGGAGGTCACCCCCGCTCAGGAGCCAGAGCTGCACGGGATCGTCGAGCGGCTGTGCGTGCAGGCGGACCTGCCAAAGCCGAGGGTCTGCGTGATGGAGACCTCGATGCCGAACGCCTTTGCGATGGGTCGCTCGAAGAAGTCGACCACCGTATGTGCGACACGGGGGATCCTCGAGCTGCTGGAGCCTGCCGAGCTGGAAGGGGTGATGGCGCACGAGCTCACGCACGTCATCAACCGCGACGTGATGGTGATGACGCTGGCGGGCTTCTTCGCCTCGCTCGCCTCGCTCATCCTCCAGTTCTCGTTCTTCTTCGGCGGAGGGGGGAACAGCGAAGAGGAGGAAGACCTGTTCCTCGTGGTGATCGCCTCGATGGTCGTCTACGCGGTCTCGTTCCTGCTGATGCGCGCACTCTCCCGCTATCGCGAGTTTGCGGCCGACCGCGGCGGGGCTGTGCTGACCGGGCGGCCGAGCGCGCTCGCTTCTGCGCTCTTGAAGATAAGCGGCACGATCGAGCGGGTGCCGAGCCAGGACCTGCGCTCGGCCGAAGGGATGAGCGCCTTCTTTATTGTGCCCGCCAGGGCGAAGAAATCACTGATGAACCTGTTCGCCGACCACCCGCCCCTGGAGCAGCGCCTGGCGGCGCTGGAGCGGCTGGAGTCGCAGCTGCAGGGCAGCGCCTGACGTGGGCCTGCGCGACGTTCTCACCGGTCGCCACGAGGTCAAGGGTCCAGCACCCGATCGTCTCTTCGCCATCGCCACGGCCTACATCGCACTCGAAGCCGAACACCAGATTGAGCCGGCCGGGTCTGCGGCAATCGTCTTCCAGGCGCTCGCCACCGCCGAGTTCGAAGCGACACTGAAGGACATGGAGGAGGTCGTGAAGGCCACCGGCTCCGATAGCGGAACACGAGTCTCCACCGAGGACGACTCCTTCGGCTACCGCTGGATGGTGCTGCGCAATCCCTCAGGGACGCCCTCTGTCGAAGACCTCGCGGTCGGGATCAACGCGGTATCGGGCTCAATCGAGACCGCCGGCCATGGCGAGCGGCTGTTGTGCGCGGTGTTCGCCTTTGTTGATGCACAGAAACGGCCCGTGTATTTCATCTACAACTACAAGCGCGGCTTCTGGTACCCGTTCGTGCCAGAGGCAGGTAGCACCGATACCCGCTCGACCGAGCGCGAGCTGCAGATCAAGGCGCAGATGGCCTCTGAGTTGCCGATCGAGCCCGAACTGGAGCGGTGGTTCCCCCTCTGGGGGATCCCGATCTAGGAGAAAGTCCCAGCCGCCTTCGCCCGCTTGGCGGCGTACATCGCCCTGTCAGCCTCGACGAGAACCTCCTCGGCGCCTATGGTCTGCTGGTCGATGAGGGCGAACCCGATGCTCACCGAGGGATGCAGAACGGCATCCCCAAGCTCGATGTTGCATTCCGGTATGACGCGCGTCAGGCCGTCGGCGACGATCGTGACGCCCGCCTGATCTATATGCGGCAGAAGGACCGCAAACTCATCTCCGCCGAGGCGAGCAACCAGGTCCGTTTCCCGTAGGCGCCGGGTGAGTCCCCTGGCGACGGCCTTGAGCGTGTCGTCGCCCACCTTGTGACCGTGGTCGTCGTTGATGAGCTTGAAGGCGTCGAGATCGATGACCATCAGAGCCGCCAGCTCGCCGTAGCGCTGGGAGCGGGCGACTTGGAGCTTCAGGTCGTGCTCGAACAGCCTGCGATTACGAAGACCCGTGAGCGGGTCGTGGTCGGCGAGGTGGCGCAGGTGCTCCTCCAGGCGCTTGCGCTCAGAGATGTCTTGCAGTTGCACGATGTAGTGCAGAGGGCTGCCGCCCCGGTCGCGGACCAGCGAGGTCGAGAATATCGCCGGCATGATCTCCCCGGCTGCATTGAAGTAGCGCTTCTCGACCTGGAAGGCGGGGGTCTCGCCGGCCAGCAGTGCTGCCTGCTGGGCGGCATCCTTGTTCGCGTCATCCGGGTGCACGATGTCCTCGAAGCGCTTGCCGACAAGCTCACCGGCGGTGTAGCCGGTGATCTCACGCAACGCATGGTTGACGAGCATCCAGTGACCGTCCCGGTCGAGCAGCCCCGTCCCGATCGGGGCCCGCTCGAAGACCTGCTCGAAGTGATCCTGGGGCCGGTGTGCAAGCTCCTTCGATTGCCGGCGCGCGGTGATGTCGAGCACGACGACCACGCCGCCAGCGACAATCGCATCCTCTGAGGCCCGCGACGGAGAATTGTGAAGGCACAGCGGGCCCACGTCGATCATCAGGCAGTGCCGCTGGGGAGTCCAGATCTCGCGGGAGCGCGTTTCTCCCTCCAGTGCCGAGTGGCACAGCGGCTCAATCAGACTCCACAAGCCGGCTGGAAAGAAATCGCCGACGAACTGTCCCTCCTCACCGGCGGCGGGGTCTCCCTCGCGTGCCGGCGTCTGACCGGAGGCCAGAACGAAGCGAAGGTCCCGATCGAAGACCAGGATGGTGGCCTCCGGCAGCTCGCGAAGGGCTGCTGCTGCCGCATGATCGGCGCTGGCGAGGATCGGGTCTGCAGCAGAGCTCGGCAGTACGGACACGTCCCTATATCGGCTGTGGGAGCCGATTACTTGACGCTGAGGGCCCCAAAGCGCTTGCCACTTCCCGTCGTCACCGGCGGGAGGATCCGGAGAACATCCGGGACGGTTTCCCGGCGGGAGATCTTCGAGCCTGCGGACCGCGCGGGATCTCTTCTCCCTAGTCCGGAATCAGCCCGTGCGCCGAGAACTCGCTCTGCGCCTCCTCGAGCGTGATGTCAGGCGGCGGCAGCGTCAGGTCGGAGCCGCGCAGGTCGTCGTTGGCCAGCTCTGAGCCGTTGTCGCGGATGAGTCCGAGCAGCTCCTCATAGCAGCCGTGAAAGCGAGCCGAATCGCCTGCATCGACGGCAACCTGACACTCTTGGTCGAGCTCGTGCAAGCGGTCGAGCGCGCTGTCATCGAGCTCGTACTGCGCCTCGTTGGAGATGCGCACGATCATGAGTGACCGCCCTCGGCCGGCTTGGTTGGTGCACCATCGCCGCTGGACTGCGGCACGGGCGGCGAGATCTGCGGGGCGGCGTCGGGTGGGTGGGCACCCGATCCCAGTTCAGCCTTCATCTTGGCCAGATCGTCATCGACCGCGGGCTGGCTGGAGAGCTGCTTGAGCTGACGATCGATGTCGTCTTCGCCCGAACCCAGCGCCGTTATATCG
>DASZFC010000064.1:0-15493 GCA_035940195.1 Solirubrobacteraceae bacterium | reverse complement strand
TCGTCGAGCAGGCGCGCGCCTGCTCGACGCTGATGAAGGAGCTCGGTCTGAGCCAGCAGGAGCTCGCAGATCGCCTGGGCTGTCACCAAACCAAGGTGTCACACCTGATGCGGCTGCTGGCGCTGCCCGATGAGATCCTCGAGCTCCTGGAACGGGGCAAGCTGGGCGAGGGCCACGGACGGGCATTGCTGCTGGCAAAGGATCCCGAGACCCGCCGGGAGCTGGCTTATAAGGCGATCGAGGAGGGATGGTCGACACGGGCACTCCAGGCTCGTGCCCGTGAGAGCAACGGCACTCCGTCTGTCTGTAAAGATGCGCCTGCCCCACGGCGAGATCGTCAAGAGCACAGGCAAGATCCCGGCGCTGGGATTCAAACCGCTGCCAAAGCATGGGGCAATCTGCTGGGCGTCGAGGTACACGTCCGCACGATGGCTCGCGGGCGCGTTCGCCTGGAGGTCCTATTCACCTCTACTGAGGCGGCGATTGCCATCGCCAGACGGCTGAGCAACGCGGGCTCTACCACAGCCTGCGAGCGCACCGGGAGCAGCTAGCTGCAGACAGAGTGGGCGCAAGGGCCCGCTTACCGATCACAACGGCGCGCCGGACGGCGCGCCGTTTCTCGTTAACCAGGCCGCGAAGAAAGAGCGGCCGCCAGATACAGAAAAGGAGGGACTCCATGTCCCCGAATTACCCATACCCCGAACCGGAACAACAAAATCCATTCACGCTCGTCGCGCACGGGATCTCGTGGCTGATGAGCACAACGTTGCATGTGGCGCTCGGTCTCCTCTTGGGCTGGGGCGTGGCGCGGTTGATGCGCTCGCAGCAGCTGAACTGGACCTGGGCGGCCGTGGCGTTCATCGTGGTGCTGTTTGCCCGCCCGCTGCTTGGCGGCCTAGACCTGACGATCGCCGTCGCCGCTCTGGCCGCTGCGTTTCGCGGCCGGCGCTGGCGGCGTGAAGACATCGATTCAGGTGGTGATCTGGCGCAGATCGCCCGCAGTTTCCAAGGGCCGCTGGATGCTGTGCGTGCTTTTTGCAACAGGGCCGCCCTGCGGCGCATGTTCGAAGACCGAACAGGAGCATCGTGGTTTCAGGGAAACGAGCTGGTGATCGGCGAGGAGCACGATGGCCGTCTGGTCCGGGTCCCACTCGGTGGTCTGACTGGAGGCACGCACGCCCTTGTGGTCGGTGCCACCCGCTCGGGCAAGACGGTCACGATGACCTGGATGGCGGTGCGTGCGATCGAGCATGGCATGGGGGCGATCGTGGTCGACCCGAAGGGCGATCGTGACATGCGCCGTCACCTATACGAGGCCGCTGTCGCAGCCGGCGTGTCATTCCACGAATGGACCCCGAACGGTCCATCTGTGTACAACCCGGCTGCCCGGGGGGGCGAGACGGAAATCGTCGACAAGCTCCTGGCCGGCGAGCACTTCACAGAGCCGCACTACCTGCGCCAGGCGCAGCGTTACCTGGGTCATGTCGTACGCGTTCTGCGCCAGGCCGGCATTGCGATCAGCCTGGCCAGCATCGTGCACTATCTCGATCCGATGGAGCTCGAGGCCGAGGTACGTCGTCTCACTGGGAGCTCAGCTGAGAAAACTCTGACGTATCTGGAATCTCTGACCGACCGTCAGAGGGAGGGTCTGTCGGGTGTCCGGGACCGGCTCGCGATCATGGCCGAGTCCGAGATCGGACCTTGGCTGGATCCGCAGACGCCGGACGCCGAGCAGATCGACCTGCTCGCGGCGGCAAAGGCGCACGGGGTTGTGTACTTCAACCTGGAAGCCGACCGCCGTCCGCTGCTCAGCGGGATGCTGGCCTCGGCGATTGTGCAGGACCTGCAGGTGATGGTCGCTGAGCTGCAGGACCGGCGAGTGCCGACCCTGGTGGTGATCGACGAGTTCTCGGCGATCTCCCCCGAGCGGATCGTGGGTCTGTTCAGCAGGGCGGGCGGTGCGGGCGTGAGCCTGTTGCTGGGCACCCAGGAGCTCGCGGATCTGCGCGTACCGGGATGGGAGATGCTCCAAGAACAGGTGATGGGCAACCTCACGGCATTGATCGCGCACCGGCAGATGGTCCCCGCCTCGGCCACGCTGATCGCCGACATCGCGGGCACTCGTGAGACATCCACGGTCGCCGTACGCGGCGACGGTGAAACCACGCGCACACGAGGACGCGAGTACGTGTTCCACCCCAACGACATGAAAAGCAAGGGCCCTGGCGAGGCCCTTGTAGTCGTGCCCACAGGCGAGCGTCCCGTGTGTGACACACGGATCTTCCGAGTGGATCAGTAGCGGCAAGGCGCGGTCCGCAGCCATCTCACGGCTGCGGACCGCCGCACTCACATCCCGAGCCCGCGCGGGCTCTTACATCTAGATCGAGAAGGAGCATCTCTATGGCTACTGCAAAGTATGTCTCCCAGCACGTCCTCCAGCGAGCAGAGATGATCGCCTGGACCACGGCGCTGGGTGCGATCACCCCCGAGGCCTCGGCCGAGCGCAGCGAGCTGAGCGTCGACACCGCCCGGGAAGGCCTGGACGAGGCCGTCGATCTCGGGCTCCTGGAGAAGCATTCGGTGCTGGTCGGCTACTCCGACCTCTACACCGTGACAAACGCCGGCCGGAGGCTGGCCCGTAAGCACGCAGCGGCCGGCTCCTATGCCTATCCGCAGGGGCTGCGTGTGGCTCGTGTCACCATCAAGGATGCGCGGCACACGATCGCCTGCGTGAGCGTGGTGGCTGCCCTGGAACGCCGCTACCGCGATCACCGCGTGATCGCAGAGCGCGAGCTGCATCGCGACGAGAGCGAGCAGAAACGCCGGCTGGCCAGCGTGGATGTCCGGCGCGACGGCCAGCGAAGCTCCCACTACCCCGACGCGGTTATCTGGCCACCGGGTGTGCCTGGAGAGCCAGCGCCGCTTCCGGTCGGTGTGGAGGTCGAGCTGACCCTGAAGTCCAAGGAGGGGCTGATCGCGATCTGCCGCGGTCTGGCTCGCGGTGTCCAAATTGGACAAATAGAGGCGGCGCTGTACTACGCCGAGAGCAGGAAGCTGGAAGAAAGGCTGCTCGACACGATCGAGGAGCTGAAAGTGCAGGAGATGATCATCGTCAATCCCCTCAGCGAGATCATCGGCCCACTGCCGGGCTTTGAGCTCTCCCCGTGGCGGGACGAAGAGATTACCACCACCAAGTAGCACCAAAAGCAGCAAAGAGGCCTCGTCACCTTCGGGCGGCGGGGTTTTTGTGGTTCTAGGTGCATTTACGCAGAGGAAAGGAGCAGGACGATGACCGAGGCGGGATTGCGAATCGACGGTGCCGCTGGACGATGTAAGGACTGCGGTGCTGTTGGGACTTGCTATGTGCAGGGCGAGACGTACAGCTTTGGGACGGAATGGTGGCGGCTGTGCGACGAGTGCGCTCACAAGGCGAGTGAAGCGGGCCGGTGTGAGCGGTGCGGCAAAGACACGGATCAGCTCAGGCCGGTTCGTGACTGGGAAGAGTGTTGTGGCTTTCGCGATCGGGTTGATTGGGTGTGTGGAGAGTGCGGGGGCAGGGAGCGCGAAAGCTTTGACGCGGCGACGGCGGGGTGGGCTGCGTATATGCGCGAGCATTTCGTCGAGAAACAGCGATAGGAGCAAGTAGGACCAGCAGCGCCAAGCAGCAGAGCAGAACCAGCAGCAAAGAGGCCTCGTCACCTTCGGGCGGCGGGGCTTTCGTCGTTCTGAGGCCAACCAAAGGAGGGTCACATGTTTGGAGCGCAGTTCCCGTTGCGGGCCGTTGCTCGTGGGCCACCCCCACCGTTGCGCGGGCCACGGCCCGTATGTGGCAGGTGGCTCGCGATCTTGCGAGTTCAGTTGAACCAATTAATCAATTAGCCAGGTTACTGGCAGAAGGGTATTTAAAATGGCTGACAAGAACGTAGTTACCGTCGAAGGCAACCTCACGCGGGACGCCGTGCTCATCGAGAAGGAGGGCCGCACGCCGGTGTCGCTGTTGCGCGTTGCCTGCAACCGGCGCCGCAAGAACCGCCAGACCGGGGTCTGGGAGGATCACCCCCGGTTCTTCGACGTCAAGGTCTATGGCCCGGGAGCCAAAGAGGCGGCCACCTACGCCAAGGGCCAGAAGGTGCTCGTCAACGAGGGATACCTCGACTCGTACACGAAGGGCGAGGGCGACGGGCGCCACGATGTCGTGAGCATCGTCGCGGGGAATGGCCCGGACGCGATCACGCGCGTGCAGAAGGCGGGCGAGCAGTCCGACGCCAGCGCGGCCTCGGGCGACGAGTCTGTCCCGGCCGCTGCGGACAGCAGCAAACCGTCCGCTGGCAGCCGCACGAAAGCCAGCACGAAAGCCAGCACGAAAGGCAAAAGCACGAAAAGCAAAGCGCGCTCATAGGCGCCTAGACCCAAAGCAGCGGTAGCAAAGAGAGGCCTCGTCACCTTCGGGTGGCGGGGCCTTTCGTCGTTCTGGGCAAGCAAATCAAGCCGAAAGGGGCTCGAACATCATGAGCAAGACAACCACTACCGATACGCGCGAAAGGCTGATCGACGACCGCGACCAGCTCGTCACGCTCGTGACGGGATACAAGAGGGAGCTGCAGGCGGCGCTCGAACGCCGGTGCAACCAAGGACTCGGATCGGCGAAGGCGATCTGGCAAATGATCGCCGCCATTCGCCGTGGCGAGGGGCAGATCACCCTGATCGATCTGCAGCTGGAAACGATCGGCACCCCGTAGGACCGGTGTGCAGCCGTTCCTGTGAGAGCTAACCGCAGAGCGTCCGGGCTGGACTGCGTAGCGATACGGGTCCAGCCGCGCTCTGCGGCGCCTCTCCACGACGGGACGGCGCTGACGTAGCCGGTCCCGGGAGGCATCGCCTCCGCTGCATGCCATCGGGCCTCGTCACCTTCGGGCGGCGGGGCTTTTTGTCGTCCTAGGCCAACCGGTAAGGCGGCCAACCAGTCAAAGGAGTAAGCATGCACTCAGCACAATCGATACTTAGTGAGTCTCAGCATGGTGCCAGCGGAGTCCCACGAGCGTTGCCATCGCGGCCCGATGATTTTGCGGCGCTCGAGGCGGCGCTGCTCGAGAGCAGGGTGGGCCCAAAGCTCAACACCGTAGAGGAGGCACGCGCCTGCGCGACGCTGATAAAGGAGCTGGGTCTGACCCAGAGGCAGATGGCGGAGCGCATGGGGTGCACCCCGAGCGCGGTGTCACACAAAGTGCGCCTGCTAAACCTGTCCGAGGAGATCCTTGGGTTCTTGGAGCGTGGCGAGCTGTGCATGCACAAGGCACTGACCCTATTGACAGTAAAGGATCTCGAGGTACGTGGAGCGCTGGCTCGTACGGTGGTCGCAGAGGAATGGCCGGCGGGAGCACTTGAAGCTCACGTCCGCAAGAGAGGCAAGAAACAAGAGCAGCACGACCTCGATGCAACCATTCTCACCGTTGCCAAGGCGTGGGGAGATGTGCTGAGCGTCGAAGCGGGCGCCAGCTCCGAGCCTTACGGCCAGGTCACTGTAAGGCTCAAGTTCACCTCGGTGCAGGCCGCGCTCGCCTCGGCAGGACAGCTGAGCGGCTCGCCGGTTGGGGCCAAAGGAGTTCCCTCGGGCTCTGAGCGCAAGGCCGATGTCCCTCGAAAGATCATCCAGCGAGCCCGACCATCGGCAGGAGCCGCCTCGGGCTCTGAGCGCAAAGCCCATGTCCCTGGAAAGATCATCCAGCGAGCCCGATCACTCGCCTGGGCTACCGCGCTGGGTGCAATCACCGCTGAGGCATTGGCCGAGCGGGATGGCCTGAGTACCGCCATGGCCCAGAAGTCTCTGGATGAGGCCGTCAGCCTGGGATTCATGGAGAGGCACTCAGTGCTGGTCGGCTATTCCGCGCTGTACAGGCCGACGACCGCCGGCCGGAGGTTGGCCTGCAAGCACGCTGACGCCGGCTCCTACGCCTATCCCAAGCAACTCGGCCGAGCTTGTGTCAGCATCGGGGCGGCCCGGCACACGATCGCATGTGTCAGCGTGGTGGCTGCCTTGGAGCGCCGCTATCCGCGCCATCGTGTGATCGGGGAGCGCGAGCTGCACCGCGATGAGCGCAGTCAGGGGCGCCGGCTGGGAAGTGTGGATATCCGTTCCGGTGAGACTCGATCCCATTTCCCAGACATCGTGATCTGGGGGCCTTCCGAGCCTGGAAAGCCGCCGCCGTTGCCGATCGCTGTAGAGGTCGAGCTGACACTGAAGGAAAGGGAGAGAAGAATTGCGATCTGCTGTGCCTGGATTGACGCTCGCCACATCGAGATGGTTCACTACTACGCCGAGACGCCCAAGGTAGAAAAAGGACTCCTCGATACGATCGAGGAGTTGAAAGCCGGGGACAAGATCGTTGTGAGACCCCTCAGTGAGATCCTCAGACCGCTGCCGGGATTCGACCTCTCGCGACGTACAGCCTACGACTGATCACTAGCCCCCAGGTAGCACATCTAAAGCAGCAAACAGGCCTCGTCACCTTCGGGCGGCGGGGCCTCTCCCGTTTTAGGTCAATCAATCATGTTGGCATTCATCCAAAAAGGAGCAACAAGCCATGCCTCAGACAAAGCTACTTCGTGACGCAGTGACTTACATCGTGCAAATGATCGGCTCGGTGTGCGCTCGGGCCAGCGCCGCAGGGCCGGCAGCCCAGTCCTCTGACGACGGCTCAACGGCAGCTGCTGTCGCCCCAAGCATCAGGTCTGGTGTGGGTTTCAAGACGGTCTCGGTCGTTTTCACAGACGGTGGTGGTGTGGTCGTGTGTGATCCGCGTGGTGTCATCGATATCGGGCCGGCCGAGGGCGCGCTCGACGCCCTGCAGCGTATCTTGGCGGAAAGCAATGTGTCAGAGACTGCTCGCAGGCCGCCCACACCGCCGGCGCTCAATCCCCACGCAGATCGCCACGGGGCGCTCCTGGCGCGAGCGCTCTCCTACAGACAGTGCCTGGGCGTTGGATTCCTGACCGCGTTGACAGCGGGGGCTTTCACCGTTTGGTGCAATAAATCGGGTAGGCATTGAAAGCCTGCCCCACAGTGACCACAGGGGCCTCGTCATCTTCACATGGCGGGGCCTCTTGTCCTTCGAGCGCTCCTGCGGTTTGGCCCAGGGGCGCTTTTTGCATTTAAGGCCCGGTTCGCGCTCCCGCGCGGCCAAACCGTCCCACGATTTGCCCAGGAGCGCTCTTTTTATTTAAGGGCCCGCTAGGCCCGGTTCGTGCTCCCGCGCGGCCAAACCGTCCCAAGCGAGGCGTAGCTTGGCTGTTTTGCGTATATGGGTGGTCAAACGTTGGAGATCAGTGTGGCTTCAGATCGCAGTGTCAACCGGTCCCTTTTGTTCGGTACATACGTTGATAGGCCAGGTCGTTCCGAGGGATGACCTGATGCTTGCGCAGGCGCGGACGTTCGCCGTCGACGGGTTTGAGATCCGCCCGGTCACCGTGGAGGTCGATGTGCGCCCGGGGCTGCCCACCTTCACCGTGGTGGGCCTGGCCGACGCGGGGGTGCGCGAGGCGCGTGACCGCGTGCGCTCGGCGATCGTCAACTCGGGCTATGAATTCCCCAGCCAGCGGATCATCGCCAATCTCGCACCGGGGGACGTGAAGAAGGTCGGTCCAGCGTTCGATCTCGCGCTGGCCTGCGCGGTGCTGGCGGCGAGCGGCCAGCTGCCCGCCGAGCGGCTGCAGCGCGTTGCCCTATACGGAGAGCTTGCTCTCGACGGCACAATACGTTCCTGTCAGGGCACCCTGGGGGCTGCCCAGGGCACGGCTCATGACGGCCTGGACACCCTCATCCTCGGCGCCGAGCGCGCACGCGAGGCGGTCCTCGTCGAGGAGATCGAGGTGGCCGTCACCGGGCGGCTGTCGAGCGCGGTGCGCTTCCTGAGCGGCGGTCCTGCCGACCCGTTGCCCCCGGCCGGTGGCCCGCCCGTTCCGCTCCCGTCCAGTCGTCCTCTCGACCTGATCGATGTGCAAGGCCAGCGTGAGGCGGTCCGAGGACTGGTTATCGCCGCGGCCGGCAGCCACAACCTGCTGTTCACCGGCCCGCCCGGAACCGGGAAGACGATGCTGGCTCAGCGCTTGCCTTCGATCTTGCCGCCGCTGGACCGTGCCGAGGCAGTGGACGTGCTGCGCATTCACAGCCTGGGGAGCAGCGAGCCGGCGGAACAGCTGAAATATGACAGGCCCTTTCGGGCGCCTCACCACACCGCCACCACGGCCGGCCTGATCGGAGGCGCCAAAACCGGTTGGGTGGGCGAGGTCGTGCTCGCCCACCACGGGGTTCTGTTCCTCGACGAGCTCACAGAGTTCGCACGCCCCACGCTCGAGGCTCTCCGCCAGCCGCTGGAGGAGGGCCGTGTGGTGATCGTCCGCGCCCGGCACTCAGCGATCTACCCGGCTCGCTTCATGCTCGTCGCGGCGACGAACCCATGCGGGTGCGGCTACGCCGGGGTTCCCGGGCGTTGCAAGTGCTCTCAGCGAGAACTCGCCCACTACCGCCGCCAGTTGAGCGGGCCGCTGCTCGACCGCATCGATCTGTTCCCGCGTGTGCAACACAACGACCAGCAGATGCTGGCGGCCCAGCCGCTCACCTCCTCGGCACGCGCTCGCGAGCTGGTGCTGGAAGCCAGGGAACGCCAGGCGGCTCGCTTCGCTGGCCGGGGGATCACCGTCAACGCCCAGCTGGACCCGCCCATGCTGCGGGAGTACATAAACCTCGACGAGCGCTCGGAAGGGATGCTGATCGGCGCGCGCCAGCGGGGGTCGCTGAGCATTCGCGGCCAGCATCGCGCGCTGCGTGTGGCGCGCACGATCGCCGATCTCGCGGGCACCGACCGGGTACGTGCCAGTCATCTGGAGAACGCGCTGTCGCTGCGAATCAGCAGCAGCCTGGGCGATGACATCGCGGTGTGATGCCTTGACCGATGGGCCTCGGTGCCCGCGTCCCGGTGGAGTGGATCTTGCTGCGAACCTATCTCGAGGACCGCTCTGAGCAGTGGCGCCGCGGAAGCCGCTGCCTGTGGCTTATCAACGCATCGGCGAGGCCCGGCGAGCGCACGGCGCTGGCATATGGCCGGTGGGCACGCGAACAATCCTTGCTCGAGGGCGTCCTCGAGGTGCGCACGATCAACCTCGCGGTGGACGGCGGGGTGCTGGCCGGGCTGGAGAAGGATCTCGCGCGCGCTGGCCCGCCGGTCGCGATCAGCCTTCCGGGCACGATCGAGGTGCAGATCCAGCACGTCCTGCGCCTGATCGGGGTCGAGCCCGCGTTCATCGCCTGCAGCCCATTCGCGGGCGAGGGCGTGAGTATCGAGACATTGCAACGCCTCATCACCCGAAAGGGCCGCAAGAGCGAGTTGTTGCTGAGGCTCGACGCCGGCGCCTATGAAGAGCTCGCCGGGAGTGTGAGCCAGCAGCGTTTTGACGCGGTGCTTGGCAGCACGCTGTGGAGTGAAGCGGACCGGCGGGCCGGTCTCGGGCGCGCCGCCGTCCTGTACAGGGCCTGCCTGCGGAGCTGTGGTTATTCCTACGTCTATGAGATCCCGGTCCGAGGGACAGGCTCGCGGCCGCCGCCGGTCAGATGGCTGTTTGCCACTCGCTCTCCCGCGGGTGTTACGTTGATGAGTGAGCTGTTGTGCAGGCGCGAGCGCGGACGGCCGGATGCTGGCGAAGCGGATGCCGGCGAGCTGGGAAAGGCGATCGAGCGGTTTGGCGCCAGCGTCGGTCATGCGTCAACGACGCAGATCATTCATGCAATGTCGGTGTCGCCTGAATTGTTCGGCAAGTTCTGCAAGAGCGAGTATCGCTCAACGATAGGAGCGCTGGTCAGGGCTGGGGCGATCGTGGCGCCTTCTGAGAAGGCGATCAAGGACAGCGAATGGCTGTCGTTCAGGCCCCGCCCGGAATCTGCGCCCCGCCCGGAATCTGCGCCGGCGAGGAGCCGATGAACTGAACGGTGTTCGCGATCACGACCACCGCCTCTGCCTGGAGGTCGTCCTCGGTCTTCCAGGATTGCCAGTCCAGGTATCCGTCGAGCGCTACCGGCCGGGCTTTGTGGAGGTATCTGGCGGCGGTCTCACCTTGGTTGCCGAACACCACTACGTCGAAGTAGTGGGGCTTCTCTTGCATGTCTCCGGTGAGAGGGTGCCTGCGCCGGGCGTTGAGCGCGATCCGCAACTTGCACAGCCGCTCCCCGGAGGGCAGGACACATACCTCGGGGTCGTTTGTGAGATGCCCGCTGAGCATCACGTGGTTGATGTTGGGGGGCGGCATGGACGGCTCCTAACGCCTGAGAAGCTCGCCGGTGATCTGCAGGCTGCGACTCATTCAAGCCAGACTAGGCCGCGCTTGGGACAGGATTCTCGATCCGGCTGCTTAAGAACTATCTGAGGACTCCGAGATTTCCCTGCAGCGAGCGTTGGCAGCGGATCTGAGGAGTCCTCAGATAGATAGTTAGTCCCGGGCGCGAGACTTCTCGAGCCTGCCATTGTCTTGCTCGAGCCATTCTTCGCGCTCTGTCAGTGCCTCATCGATCCCTTCGATGCGTTCGTCGAATTCCTCGATCATTTCGGTTCCGACCCATCCGGGCATGACTTTTCCCCGGCGCAACGTCAGCTCGCGGCGCAGCGAGCGCAGTTTGCCGATCACTTCCCGGTGGCGCTGTACCCGTTCTTCGACGCGTCGCACGTACGCCGCCTGAAGTGAACGCCGGTCCTCCTGGGTGGCGTCGTAGGACGCTTGCCTGGCGGCCACGAAGTCCTCCCAGAGGGGAGCCTCGAGACCCCCGGCGTGCCCGGCTCCCCGCCAGCGCGTCATCAAATCGGAAAGCTGTTGGGAGGCGAGCGTGTAGTCGCTGACCGAGCTCAGGCACTCCGCCTCGGCAATGAGCTGTTCCTTGGCCTTCGCGTTGGCCCGGCTGAGACGCTTGACCTCGGCATAGTGCGCCTCGCGCAGGCGGCGAAATTGATCGCCTGCCTTCTTGAACTGCTTCCACAGCCGCTGGTCGTGCTCCTCACCGGCAAACCCAGCCATCCTCCAGCGTTCGTGCAGGCGGTGCAAGCGCTCGCTCGCAGCCTTCCAGTCGATCGGCTCGCCGCTCAGCGCCTGCGCTTCACGGAGCAGCTTTTTCTTTGCCCGCCGCGCCCGCGCCGAGCGAACACCGTCGTCTTTTGACTTTTGCGAAACACCGACGTAGCTGACCCCTTGGCGGGCGCCGGCGGTGCGATTTATCCGTACACGAGGCATCTCAGGCGGTCAGCCAGCGCTTGGGGTTCTCGGTAAAAACGGTGTGAAAGCTCTCGTCGTCCATCACGCCCTGCTCGCGCAGCGCCGGCACGACCTCGTCGAACACGAGCGTCATCGACCAGTTACGGATTGCGCCGCTCTCCTCGAACACGGCCTCGGCCTCTGGGGGAAACCAGTCGATCGTCGCGCAGAAGTCTTGGGAGATCATCAAGCGCTCTGAATGCCCGCGGCGCAGCAGCTCAGCGGCGGTCGCGTTGCGCTTGTCAATCGGCAGGTACATCTCGAGGCCATAGCGGTCCAGGCCGGCGTAGACGCCCCGCTCGATCAGGCCCTCGATGTAGGCGATGTCCTCGGTGTCGCCGCAGTGGGCGATCTGCACCTTGGCCATGTCCACGCCCTCCTCTTCGAAGATCGCGGCCTGGCGCGGCCCGGTCCCGGCGGCTGGCATCGAGTGGGCCATGATTGGCGCGCCCGTCTGCAGGCTCGCGCGTGCGCACGCGCGATGGATCTTCTCCACCTGCTCGGTCACGCCCGCCGCGTCGGCCGCGCACTTCAGGAACGCCGCTTTGATGCCGGTGCCCTGGATGCCGGTTTCGATGTCCTCGACGAAGTGGTCCGCCATCACATCGATGTCGCGGCTCTGGAAGTAGTGGGGCAGGTAGTCGTAGCTGTAGATCCCCGTGCACGCGACGATCTGAACGCCGGTCTCCTGCGCCACGCGCTTCATGAAGTTCACGTCGCGCCCGCCGAACATCGCCGTCGGGTCGACGATCGTGCGCACGCCGCGGTCCTTGGCTGCATTCACGGCCAGCAGCGCCGCATCTAGCTCGAGCTGCTCGTCGTAGCGGCCCGGCCACTGCTCCGCGACGGCCTCGTCGCGGAAGCGCACGTGCTCGTGCACGAGCGTCAAGCCGAGCTCCTGCGCCTCGACCGGTCCTTGGACGGTATGCACGCTACCCATTCAGCTCTCCCCTCTCCTGCTAATGATCGCAGCTACTACTCAGGCATGGGCAAGCGCCCTGTCGCCTGTGTCCATCACCTCGGGCTCGCCCCCGGCTCTGACCCACCTGCGGCGCAGGTGCTTGGCGTCTGTTGTCTCGCCATGGCTTGACATCCACCTGCGGATTGGCTCACGCACGAGCTCGAGATCGCCTCCCGCCTCCAGCCACGCGCCATACACAAACCGCGCGCTGGTCGTGGCCGCGTGACACGCGAGCCATTTGCCGATCGGCTCGCGCACTAATTCCAGATCGCCCTTGGCTTCCAGCCAAGATGGGTAGACGAAGCGCGCCTCAGGACGCTGGCCGTGGCGTTTTAGCCAGGAGCCGATCGGTCCCGCAACCAGCTCGAGCGTTCCACCGGCGTCAAGCCACGCTTTATAGACGAAGCGCGCCACAGGGGCCTCGCTGTGTCTTGCTAACCAAGAGCTGATCGCCTCTTGGACCAGCTCGAGCTCACCTTGGGCGCCGAGCCATGCTGGATACACGAAGCTGGCGGGAATCGTCTGAGCATGAACAGAGAGCCAACTGCGGATCTGCTCGCGCACGAACCCGAGATCCCCTTTTGCATTTAACCACGCCTTGTATACGAACTGCGCGTCTCCCGCATCCCCATTGCACGCAAGCCAGCTTCCGATCGGCTCGCGCACCAGCTCCGGGTCGCCCCCGGCGTGAAGCCACGCCCCGTAGACGAACTGTGTGGAGAGCACGCGGGCATGTTGTCTGAGCCATGAGCGCAGCGGTTCACGAAATGGCTCGAGCTCGCCCCCCGCGGTGAACCACGCTCCGTAAACGAACCGCGCCTCGAGGATCCCACCATGGCGCTCTAGCCAGGCGATGATCGGCTCGCGCACCAGCTCGAGCTCACCGCCGGCGCCCAGCCACGCCTTGTAGAAGAATTGGGCCTCCTCCTGGTTGCTGTGGCGCTCGAGCCACCGCTGGGCTGGCCGGCGAACCAGCGCGGGCTCACCGTGGGCATTCAACCATGCCGTGATAACCGACTCAGCGCTCCTGTGCCCGGCGTGCTCCTGCAGCCAGGTGCGAATCGGCTCACGTACGAGCTCTAGCTCGCCACTCGCTCGCAACCACTTCTCACACAGGAAGTTCGTGTCTTTGCGGCCACTGTGCTCTTGGAGCCACTTGCGAATCGGCTCGCGCACGAACCCGAGCTCACCGTGGGCATTCAGCCATGCCCAGTACACGAACCGCGCGTTTGTCGCGCAGATATTGCGTGAAAGCCAGGCACGGATCGGCTCACGTACGAGCTCCAGCTCGCCGCCGGCGTTCAGCCACGCTTGGTAGGTGAAGCTCGCCTCGGTCTTTGTGAGGTTGGCGCTAATCCATCTGCGGATCGGCTCACGCACGAACTCGAGCTCACCACCGGCGTTCAGCCACGCCGTGTACAGAAAGACGGCCTCGATAGCCTCAGCATGAACGGACAGCCAAGTGCGGATCTGCTCGCGCACGAACCCGAGATCCCCTTTTGCGTTTAACCACGCCTTGTATACGAACTGCGCCTTGATCGCATCCCCATTGCACGCAAGCCATCTGGAGATCGGCTCCCGCACCAGCTCCAGATCGCCCTTGGCCTCTAGCCAAGCCGGACAGACGAAGGCCGCCTCTGGGGACAGGGCGTGCTGTTCTAACCATCTGCTGATGAGCTCGCGCACCAGCGCGGGCTCACCACCGGCGTCCAGCCACGGCTTATAGACAAAGCTCGCGGTGTCCACCGTCGCATGCGCTCCAAGCCAGCGGTGGATCGGCTCGCGCATCGGCCCAAGCTCGCCTCCGGCGTCGAGCCACGCCTTGTAAACGTACTGCGCCTCGAGGATCCCGCCATGGCGCTTTAGCCAGGCGATGATCGGCTTTGAAACCAAGTCGAGTCTGCCCCCGGCGTCGAGCCACGCCTTGTAGACGAACTGCGCGCTGGGATTCTCGGCATGCATTTTTAGCCAGACCCGCAGCGGCTCGCGCACGAGACCGGGTTCTCCGCCTGCGTCGAGCCAGGCCTTGTAAACGGAGCCTGCCTCGAGGATCCCGCCGTGGCGCTTTAGCCAACAGCCAACCGGACCTGAAACGAGATCGCGCTCACCACCGGCCACAAGCCAAGCCTCATAAACTAGGCAGGCACCTTCGCGCTCGGTGTGCTCCCCGAGCCATGCGCGGAGCGGCTCGCGCACGAGGCCGAGCTCTCCGCCTGCGTCGAGCCACGCCTGGTAGACGAACACCGCGTCGGCGCTCATGGCATGGCGTTCTAGCCATTTTCCGATTGGCTCACGCACCAGTGCGAGCTCCCCACGCTTGTTCAGCCATGGCCGGTATACGAAGCTCGCTTGCGAGAGGACTGCGTGATTTCTGAGCCAGGCCCCGAGGGGCTCTGCAACGAGCTCGCGCTCACCGCCGGCGTTCAGCCAGGAGCTGTAGAGGAACTGCGCCTGCGGAGCCTCGCTGTGGTTCTCGAGCCAGAGGCCGACCGGCTCGCGCACGAGCTCGAGCTCTCCGCCTGCGCCAAGCCATGCCTTGTATACGAATTCGCTGCTCTCCCTACGCGCATATTTTTCCAACCAGAGGCCGATCGGCTTGCGCACGAGCTCGAGCTCTCCGCCTGCGTCGAGCCACGCCTTGTATACGAACTCAGCACGCCCTGTTTCTGCATGGATATCGAGCCAGCGCTGGATCGGCTCGCGCACGAACTCGAGCTCTCCGTGAGCGTCGAGCCATGCCTTGTATACGAACTCTGCGTCTGTGGTGATCGTGTGCTCCTCGAGCCATGCGCGGATCGGCTCGCGCACCAGCGCGAACTCTCCGCCCGAGTGCAGCCATGCCTGATATACGAAGCTCGCGCTCGAAATCTTGGCGTGCCGGTTTAGCCAAGCGCTGATCGGGCCGCGGACCAGGTTCTGCTCACCCTTTGCACCTAGCCACGCCTTGTAGAGGAACTGCGCGGCCTCGATACCGGCGTGCTCTGTAAGCCAGACGCGGATCGGCTCACGAACCAGATCGAGCTCACCCTTGGCGTGTAACCAAGACGTGTAGAGACGGCGCGCGAGGAGTGAGTCAGCGTGCTGCTCCAGCCAGGCGCGGATTGGCTCGCGCACCAGCGAAAGCCCACCCCCGGCTTCCAGCCATACGGGATAGACCTCGATGGCTCCGAGCGCCTCTGCATTTAGCGCCAACCATGCGCGCAGTGGCTCGCGCACGAGTGCGATCTCGCCGCTATCGAGCAA
>DASZFC010000063.1:0-49069 GCA_035940195.1 Solirubrobacteraceae bacterium | reverse complement strand
CAGGTCGTGTTCCTCGGCGGATGGATACTCGCCGGCGCTCTGGAACCCCATTACTCGGCGACCCGCCAGTACATCAGCGAACTCGGCCGAGACGGCGCAATCCACCCGTGGATCTTCACGGTCTTCGTCGGGATCTGGGGTTTGGGCTTCATCGCGCTCGCGGTTGCGGTCGTGCCGTCGCTGCGCACGCGGCCGTGGCCGCTGGCAATGCCGTTGTGCTTCGCGCTCGCCGGTGCGTGCGCGATCCTCGTCGGACCGCTGCGCATGGACTGCTCAACCATCTTGAGCGCGGCGTGCAGGTCACACGAAGCCGCAGGCGGGAGGTCCTGGCATTACGAAGCGCACATCTGGCTGAGCCTCGGCATCAAGGCCGCGCTGCTGGCGTCGGGCTTCGTTTTCGCCCGCTCGGCGTGGCCGAGCCGGCTGGGAAGGCTCGTGTTGGGCGGTGCGCTCTTGCTGCTGGTTGCGGGGATCGTGACGTTCATCCTGCACGACTCGTTCACCGGCTACAAGGGACTCGAAGAGCGCCTGTGGGCGTTCGTCGCGCAGGCATGGGCATTGGTGTGCGCGACGGTGCTGATCCTCGAGGCGACACTCGAGCCGGGCGCCCTGCAAGTACACGAGGCTTCCATGCAGCGACATGCGCTGGGCGAGCGCGCCACCGTCAGCGTCGGTCCGACGTAGTCCGCGCGAGTCTGTCTCCACGGCTCTTTTCCTATCCTTCGGCCCTGTTCGCTGAAGGTAAGACAATCGGGCTTATGCTCGAAGAATGCAGGACTTGACCCGAGGCCGGCGGTTCGGTGCTGATAGGCCTCGAGGACGAGGTCGCGCGCGTCGAGGCTGTGCTCGACCATCTCAGAAGACGTACTCGTCGTGGCGGCGGACCCACGACGGCTCCGGGCCGCTCTCGTTGCGACCCTTCGGTGTGCGGTCGAGCAGGCCGTAGTAGGCCATCGTCGGCTCGAGGCCGCGGGCGGTGCTCACGTAGGTCCGGTATACGATCCCGTCCGACAGCGCATACACGCTCAGGCCCGGTCCCTCGGACACGTACCCCAGCGCGTCTGTCCCGCACATGCGCGCGTTCTGCTCGACGGTGGGCGGAATCTCGCCTTCCAGGAACGGCTTCAGCTCCTCTTCGGTGTGCAGGAAGTTGAGATCGCGGTTGAAGTCGCTGCCGGCGCTCGAGACCCAGTCGATTCCCCAGCCCATCCGCTCCCTGAAGGCGAGCAGCCTCTCCAGCGGCGCGCGGGAGGCGAGCAGCAGAGTCGTGTCCCTGGCCTTCAGGTGCACGACCTGGGGATCGAGCGTGTCCGCGATCGAGCAGCAGACCGGGCAGCCCGCCTCGTATGGCGGCCCGAACATGAAGTGGTAGACGAGCAGCTGAGAGCGGCCGCCGAACAGCTCGGCGAGCGTCTTCGGGCCGTCCTCGGTCTCGAACCGGTAGTCCTTCTCGAGCGGGACCCAGGGCAGCTCGCGTCTCTTTCTGGCCAGCTCGTCGCCGCGGCGGGTGAGCTCTTTCTCCTCCTCGAGCAGCTCGTCGCGCTGCGCCTGCCACTCCTCCTGCGTGCCTATCTTGTGTTCGGCCATGACTCCATGATGTCTCTGTCTCGTTCTCCAAGGGGCTATACCCAGGCCGACCATACCTCAGACGCGCCGCGAGAAAAGTTACAGAGAGGCATTCACTTCCCCTTCATCGGCGCCATTTCATGCCTTGGCATCGCACCGCCGACGGAGTGCATCCCGGACATCGTGTGCATTGCTGCTTTGGCTTGCGGGGAGTCGGGCAGCGTAAGACCCGGCACGTCCCGCGGCGCAAACGAGACACCCAAAGCAAGCACTACCAGTGTGATGGCGACTAGGCGGTTGGCGAGCTCTCGCCCGGGCAGCAGCTTCTCGATCGCGATCAGCCCGGCGATCGCGAGCATCCAGGTCAGGCTCATCACCCCGAGGGCGAACAGCGCCGCCATCAAGCCCCAGCAACAGCCCACGCACCACGCGCCGTGCACGACGCCCATGCGCAGCGCTCCCGCGGGCCCGTCACGCCAATGGGCGAGCACGAAGTCAAGCGGCGCGCGGCAGCGCCGCAAACAGGCGTCCTTGATGGGCGTGAGCTGGTAGACCGCAGCTGCGAGGAGCACGCCTCCGGCGAGGTAAGGCCCGCCGCGATGCCACGACAGCGCGGGAATCGAGAGCGAGCGCACGCCGGCGTAGAGGCCGTAGGCGGCCACCCCGAACGCCGTCCATGTCAGGAGATATCCGCTCACGAACACCCACGTGGAGACGGCGCGCTCGACCGCCCGGCGATCGCGCCGGCGGCGCTGGACGAAGCCGAACGTCAGCACCATCGGCGCGATCGAGGGAAACATCATCGCGCTCATCATCACGACCCACGACACCACGTAGAAGCCGAGACTCCCGGGATCCGTGCCTGGACCGGCGTCCATGCCGAGCATTCGTTCGTGCGTCAAAAGCCAAGCGAGGACGGCCAGCCCGAGTAGCGACGCGAGGATGCCAGCTTGAAACCGCGCTGTCGGGTGTTGCGCGGCGCGATGCTGCGCGGCGGATGCCATTGCGCGATCGACCGTAACGCAATAATGTCGGCCGGGCAACCCAAGCTATCGAGGAGGCAACGCTATGCCCGACTGGCGTCTCGAGGGTCCGTACATGAAGAACTGCAACTGCGACCCCGGTTGTCCGTGTGACTTCAACGCCGACCCCACGCACGGCAACTGTGAGGGGATGGCGGCAATGATCGTCGAGCGGGGTCATTTCGACGACGTCAACCTCGATGGCGTCAAGTGGGCGTTTAAGTACTGGTGGCCGGGCGCCCTGCACGAAGGTCACGGCGCAGGCCAGGCGATCCTCGACGCCTCGATGTCACCCGAGCAGATGGAGGCCATGGGCGCGATTCTCTCCGGTCAGAACGGCGGCACTTTCTTCGGCATCCTCGCGGAGATCATCGACACGTTCCACGATCCGGTGATCGCCGGTATCGAAATCGACATCGATGTTGAGAGCCGCCGTGCTAGCTGCGCGGTGGGCGACGCGCTCCAGACCGTCACCTCGCCGATCCAGTCGATGGGTGAGGAAGCCAGCGACTACTCAATCCAAGTCAAGATCCCGGGCGGGTTCGAGTACGACGAGGCCGAGATTGCGATGGCCACGGTCCTCAAGGGCTCGGGTCCGATCGCCTTCGAGCACCAAAACGGCCACAGCTCACTCGCGCACGTCGCACGCCACCCCGGCAACTAGATCCAGTCAGGAACCCGCATAAACCGCGCTGGGCTTAGAACCTCTTTCAAAATAGGTGGTGCGGTCGGGCGGAGCCGGTAGGGCCGAGCGGCTGATCGGACGGGAGAGCGCAAGGGGGCTGCAGCGTGTGAGCTCCCACCAGCGGCCCGCGCTGCTGCGCAGGCCGCTCAGGCGGGTTGTCCGTCAGCGGTGCAGCGAGCGCTGCGAGTCCTCGGCGTCGCTGACGGCCCATGCGAGCCGCTCGATCAACTGCTCAGCGGCATGGTCGTCACAGAGATGCAGCGAGTAGACGCGCTCGTCGAGCAGCACCGCCGTGTCGCCCTGGTCGACCGTCGCGTTGCGTTGATCGGTCGGGTCTGTCGTGACGATGATTCTGGCCATAACTCCCTCCTCGGGATCGGGGTCATGTCCTCCCTCCAACACTGTTGCACTTCGCACCTGAACGTGGGCTTAATTCTTGTGACCGGCGGCCCTTTGGCGCCGTTGGTGGACGGAGATCGCGCGGACTTAGCCCTTGGGTGTCGCGATTCCGCGGACCGGCGCGCGGCTCCTCGGCCGGTGCTTACGCTCGGATAAGCTGCCAGCGAGTGAAGTGGACGATGCTCACTACGGTCTGGCACCGGTTGGTGGCTGGGTGATTACTTCTCATTGGGGAGCCGGTCCCCACTCCGGGCGCGAAGCTCAGCAGGGATCAGACGCCGCTGCTAAGGCCTCTAGCCCATCCGAGTGGCGCTGGCGGCCATCCTGGGTTGCGGTGGCTGCGCTGCTGATAGGGCTGGTCGTGACGGCCGCGCTGGTGCTGACGTCCCTAGCGGTATACAACCGCAACGAGCGACGGCTGCTGAAGCTCCGGGTGCGGGAGCTGAGCCTGGTGCTGGCGGCCACGGTCCCATCGATTCAGACGCCGCTCGCGTCGGCCGCCGAGCTGGCCGATGCCACGGGCGGCAGCGCTCAGAAGTTTCGCGCGTTCATGTCGCCCTATGTCGGCGCCGGACGCCAGTTCTCCTCGGTCTCACTGTGGCCCCTGGGGACCTCGCACCTTACGCCGAGCGCCGTGCTTGGCGGGACTCCCGCGCTCGAGTCGATGCCGGAAAGGGCCAAGCAGTTCTTTACACATTCCACCCGATCTGGCGTCTTGAACCTCACGAGCTTTCTCAACTCCCCGCATCCAGCGCTCGGCTTTGACTTCAGCGCCCCCGGCCATGCACACGGGTTCGCGGTCTACGCAGAAAACCCGCTGCCCGCGAACAGACGCTCGAAACTGGAGAAGAACTCGGCATTCTCCGATCTCAACTACGCGCTGTATCTGGGTCACTCCCGGCGCAGCAGCGACATCCTGGTAACCAGTGTCAAGGACCTTCCGATCAAGGGTCGGCAGGCTTCTGACGTGGTCCCATTCGGTTCAGGAGTGTTCACGGTCGTGGTGAGCCCGAATGGCTCGCTGGGCGGCACGTTCTTCAAAGACCTGCCTTGGATCATCGCCGTCGCGGGTTTGTTGGTGACCCTGGCGGCGGCATTGATGACCGATCGTCTCGCACAAGGTCGCCAACGCGCCGAGGATCTCGCGGGCATTCTTGACCGCGTGGCTGCGGAAAACCGGGATATGTATACCGAACAGCGCGGTATCTCCCAAACGCTTCAGCATGCCCTGCTTCCCGACACACTGCCATCGGTCGATGGTCTGGCGGTCAACGCACGCTACATACCGGCCGCTTCCGGAGTGGACGTTGGCGGTGACTGGTATGACATCCTCGACGCTGGCGAGGGCCGGGTACTGCTCCTAGTCGGCGATGTCTCCGGCCACGGGCTCAGCGCCGCCACCACGATGGCCTCTTTGCGACATGCCGCACTGGCCTATGCGGCTCTGGGGTCTCCTCCAGCGAGGGTGCTCGCCACGCTCTCGAACTTCGTCAACAGCAAACCACACACCTACATGGCGACCGTCCTCTGCGCGCTGATCGACGTGGAAGCTCATCAGATGACCGTGGCCAGCGCCGGTCACCTCCCACCGTTGTTGATAGACGGTGAGGGTGGCCAGTTTGTTGAGCTCGACGTTGGCCCGGCCGTCGGTGTCAGCAACGACGCGCGATATCAGGAGAGGACCATCTCAGTGGCGCCTAACGCCACGCTGATAGCTTTCACCGATGGGTTGGTGGAGCGCCGGGGAGAGGTTCTCGACATAGGGCTTGCAAGGTTGCGCGCCGCGGCCATCGGCCCCCGGCTTTCCCTCGAGGATCTCGTGGGAAAGCTTGCGCGTGAGCTCACCTCCGAGGACCACCAAGACGATACCGCGATACTGGGGGTTCAATGGCTGAGCTAGAGAGCGATCCAGCTGCTGAGTTCGTGATCTATACGCGTCTCGATCCGACAGGGGATCCGATTATCACGCTCTCCGGTGAGCTTGACATCGCTGGCGCCAGCTCGCTGGAGAAGACTGTGGCCGCGATCACAGCCGAACGGCCTGTGCGGCTCATCTTCGATCTCTCCGAGCTGCGGTTCATGGACAGTGCAGGTATCGCCGTGCTCGTCAGCGCCACCAAGAACGTGGACGCCGTGACGCTACGCAACCCCACCGTCATCGTGCGGCGCGTGCTAGAGCTCACGGGCCTCTCCGAGGTCCTGCCGATCGAGTCGTGATGCAGACCCGCGGCCTGCTCGGCACAATCTTTCCCGCGGCGCGTGCCAGACCTCCCGCCACCTGAGCTTTCGCCCGAGACTTCAGCTCACTGGAGCTACAGTCCGTGTTGCAGGGCAAGTCTGGTGACGGCTAGGAGCCCGGTCCTCAGGGCTTGTGCGCTAGGAAGAGGTAGCGGTTGAGGCTCTGAGGAAGTAGTCGGGGCCGAGTTCGGTTAGATCTTGCGCCCATGCTGTGGCTTCGGCCTCGTTCACGCCGCCCCGATCGCCTACGAACGCGGCGATCAGCTCAGCATTCGACCGCAGTGGTCAGCCCGGGCGTGTGCACGGTTTGCTCATGCCGACCCTGTTGAAGGCAAAAAATGGCTTGGAAAACCACCAGAAGCTCACCTTATGGCTCCTCTGTGCTATTGCCGTGAGTTCCAGATGATCTCCCAGAGGTGGCCGTCGAGGTCGCGGAAATAGCCCGAGTAGATGCCCCACGGCCTGTCATGGGCCGGACCGGTGAGCGTGGCGCCCGCGGCCTGGGCCCGCATCAGCAGAGCATCGACCTCCGCCCTCGTGGGGACGAGGTGCCCGATGCTGAACTCACCCGACTTCGGTGCTTGAAAGGGGACCTGGGCATCCTTCGCCAGCTCCGTGCGCGGGTACAGGGCGAGTATGAGCCCGCCCTCTAGGTGGAACATCGCAAGGTCTCCGGCGGGGTTCTCCTCATCGCCGGGATAGTCGGTACCGGTCACGCCCTCCGACTCCAGCCCGAGGCCCTCGCGGTAGAAGGCGAGCGCACGCTCGAGGTCCTTCACACCCAGCGTGATCACATTGACGCGTGGTTCCACCTCCACAGATTCTGACATCTGCACGGGCTCCATCCGCCGGCAGCCGATACGCTCGCCTCGCGCGCATAACGATGGTCGCGGGTCTGCGTTTCGGCGATGAGCCGGGGTGCTTCGGTCTTATGGTTGGTCGTCAACGCACGAAGGGAGAATCGTGAACGTTTCGTTCCCAGGCGAGTCAGCGGAGTACCGAGTGGCGCGTCTACGTCTGCTTGAGCAAGAGATCGAGCTCCGTCGCGCGATGGAGGAGGTGGCCGCCACGAGGCGTGAGTTGCCGACCGGAGGAGTCGTCCCCGAGGATTACATCTTCCAGGGCGCCGGAGCCGACGGTGGGCCGGCCGATGTGAGACTGTCGGAGCTGTTCGCCCCCGGCAAGGACTCGCTGGTGATCTACAGCATGATGTTCCCCCGCGATCCGCGCGACACCGACCCGGGGCCGCAGGTAGGGAGGACCGCGCTCTTACCACTACAGGAGGGGCCATGCCCTTCATGCACTGCTCTGCTCGATCAGCTCGATGGTGCTGCAGAGCACGCCCGAGAGCACATCAACTTCGTCGTGGTCGCAAGGACGTCACTCTCGCGGCTGCTCACGTTCGCAGAGGAGCGTGGCTGGCGTCGCCTGCGTCTGTTGTCCTCGGCCGCCAACACATACAACCGCGACTATCACGGAGAAACCACCGAGGGACTCCAGCGGCCGATGCTCAACGTGTTCCACCGAGACCCAGACGCTATCCGGCATTTCTGGGGCTCGGAGCTCCTCTACGCGCCTACCGACGCTGGACAGGAGCCCCGCCACGTCGGCACCGTGGAGCCGCTCTGGAATCTGTTCGATCTCACCCGCGAGGGACGTCCGAGCGACTGGCATGAGCAGCTGAGCTACCCGTGAGTAGGCGGGCGACTACCTAACCCCGACTCAGGGTTCTCCTACCCGTCATGCCACGCCCACAGCAGCGGATTGGGAGTAGTCTCAGCGCCCCGCCGGGCGGATTCCCCGACTGAGCCACGGTAGCCCATGAGTGAGGTTTGTGCCGTTCAGCGCGAGATCCGGGCGTCCTCACTGCGTTTAGGTTCGGGCGTGCGCGACACCCGGTAGCGAAGGTAAACGACGCGAGAGCCAAACGTCTTTGTCTCGACCAGCTCCAGGTTGATCTTTTGGTCCAGGGTCGGGAAGTAGGGCGTGCCGCCGCCGAGTAGGACCGGGCTGACGAACAGCCGCCACTCGTCGATCAGGCCCAGCTTCATACACGCGCGGGCGAGGCCGGCACCGCCGACGGCGATGTCCTTTCCGGGCTGTTCCTTGAGCCTCGAGACCTCCTCGCTGACGCCGCCGGTGGCCAGCCTGGTGTTGCCCACGACGCTCTGAAGCGTCGTGGAGAACACGACCTTCGGTAGGGCCTTCCAGATCTGGGCGAACTCGACCTCCTCCGCCGCTAGCGGACTCTCCTCAGCGGTCTCCCAGTAGGTCATTGTTTCGTAGAGCCGCCGTCCGCAGAGCTGCATACCGATTTCCTGTACGTGTTGGGTGTGGAACAGAAACAGCTCCTCATCGGGCACCGACCAGTCGATCGCGCCATCGGGTCCGGCGATGTAGCCGTCCAGCGACACAGTCATCGAGTAGATCAACTTCCGCATCACGTCCTCCTTCGGTTGGCGCTCAATTCTTGCGCGGACAAGAAGGGAATTGCCGCGCTCAACGCTGGGCAGTTGGTCGTCTATGTCGTGACCGACCGGCCGCCGTCGGCGGCATTCCTCGGATTCCTTCACGTCCTGCCTGATTTCATATGCTCGTCCAGCGACCCCGGCGAAGAGCTCTCTGTCGCTGGCGATGCCGATACAGAGGTTGATCAGTATGCGACAGCGGATACGCCTGCTCCAAGAGCTTGTGAGCGACTCGCAGTACGCGGTCGACGAGGCTCTCATCGCCGAGGCGATCCTTGTGCGGGCAGCGGCGCGGCGCCTGGTCCCGGACGCCGGCTTCCGTAACGACCTCAACGCGTCTCCGGAGGAGTCCGGGCGAGAGGCTCTGCTCGCGCGGGTGGAGGCGATGGCCCGGACCGACGAGCTGACCGGACTCGCGAACCGGCGTGCATTGGACGAGGAGATCCGCCGCGAGCTGGCTCGCGCCAGGCGGATGGGCTACCAGGTAACCATTGCGATGCTCGACATCGATCGCTTCAAGGACTACAACGACCGCCATGGGCATTCCGCTGGCGACGTGCTGTTGCGCGACGCCGCCGCGGCGTGGCGGATCGAGATTCGCCAGAGCGACTTCATCGGCCGTTACGGTGGGGAGGAGTTCATCGTGATCCTGCCGGATTGCCCGCCCGCTGGCGCATCCGATGTCGTCGAGCGTTTGCGCACTGTCACACCCGACGGCCAGACCGTTTCCGGCGGCATCGCGACGTGGGACGGATCGGAGTCCGCGGAGTCCCTGCTCGCACGGGCAGACAGCGCGCTTCACGCAGCCAAGCACGCCGGCCGTGACCGCCTGGTAGCCGCCTGCGAGAGATGAGGCTGGCGGGTGGCTGGGTGTAGCTTGTGCCGGTGCGCGCTTTGGTGTTCGTTGGTCCCGGTGTATTGGAGTGGCGCGAAGCGCCGGACCCGGTGATCACTGGGGATCGCGAGGCGATCGTGCGGCCTGTCGCGGCGAGCACGTGTGACCTCGATCAGCTCCTCATCCGTGGCGAGGCGCCCTTCCCGGGACCATTTGCGATCGGTCACGAGTGTGTGGCGGAGATCGTCGACCTCGGCGATGACGCGGGCGACCTCCAGGCCGGCCAGCGTGTGATCGTGAGCTGGCACATCAGCTGCGGGCAGTGCACCCGTTGCTGCGCGGGGCTGACCGCGCACTGCGAGGAAGTTCCCTACGGGGCGATGTTCGGACTGCCGGTCGCCGGCGAGTGGGGCGGGCTGTTCTCCGACCTCGTGCGGGTTCCGTTTGCGTCCTCGATGCTCGTGCCGGTTCCCGACGGTGCGGATCACCGGGCGCTGGCGAGCGCAGGGGACAACCTGGCGCTCGCCCTGGAGTGCCTGACGGGGCATCTCGAGCGCCAGCCGGGTGCGAGTGTGCTGATCCTCGGCTCAGGAAGTATTGGCCTGTATGCCACTGAACTCGCCGGGGCACTCGGCGCCGGCCGGGTCGTCTATGTCGATCGTCACCCAGAGCGCAGGGAGCTGGCAGCGTCGCTTGGTGCGCAGGCGATCGAGCAGCCACCGGGACGCGAGAGTGGCGTGTTTGATCTGGCGCTTGACGCGGCGATGGACGAAGAGTGGCTTCGGCAAGCGCTGGGGCTGCTGGAGCCAGAGGGCGCTTGTGAGTGTCCGAGCATCTATTTCAAGGAGTCAGTCGCGCTGCCGCTATTTGCGATGGCGATCCGCGGCGTGCACTTCCATACCGCTCGCGGAAACGCACGGCCACACATCCCGAGACTGCTCCAGATGACAGCCGATCAGACCATCAGTCCGCAGCGGGTGACGAGCGAGACCCTCGACTGGGAGACGGCACCCGAGGCGCTCTCAAACCCCTCCTACAAGCCCGTCTTCGTACGCGACTAACCGATTAACCTCGACAGACACTGCCGATGTACAGAACCCTTTGGGTCGTGCGCACGGGCTGTGGAGGCCGGTATTCAGCGTTCAGGGAGCGGGCAGGAGCCCTGGGTGTGAGTGTTCGTAGGCGATGCGCCGCCTGATCGTCTCGAGCCGAGTGCTGATCGGGTTTGATACCCCATGCGGCGGGCGTTGGTGCGGGCGGCCGGCTGGCGTCTGCGCGAGTTGCGCTTCCATATCGCGGAGTTGGGTTGTGAGTGGGGGAGGGGTGAAGCTCACGGCGCCGGCGGGCCCGAGGAGCGGCTCGGTCTGGGTGTGCCCGTCCTTGAGGGTGACGGTGGCGACTAGGGCACCGCGGTAGAACTGGCCGTCGTAGGCGGCGATGATGACGTGGAGGGGCCCGGCTGGTCGCAGTGTGCGTACGTCTGTTGGTGTGCTGATGGTGATGGCCGCGACGTCGCTGCGGGCAATGCCCGTGATGATCGTGCGTCCGGGGAGGGTGCGCCGCTGGATCTCAGACGGGGTGAGGGGTTCTGAGTTCGCCCCTGCGAGGGGGCTGGCATAGCTGTCTGCTTGTTGGATATCGAATTGGACCGGTCGGTTTCGTTCGCCTGGGAGCGAGTGCGGCTGGGCGTGGGTGGGGCAGCTGCCGCCGGAGCCCCATATGTCCGGTCCGCTTTTGAGCACTCCGTTGCGCTCGTCGATGCTTGCCAGGTGCCCTTCGACGATCTGTCCGATTGCGGTCGAGCAGTTTGGTGTGGCGGAGAAGCCCCACGGGGCGCCGCCGTCGGGGTCGGGTGCGCGCGCCTGGGGGAGGGTTGGTGTCGGGCCGAGCGGGAACCGGGGCGCGTGCCCGGTGCCGGCGGTGTGCCCGTGGAGCTTGTAGGTGATGTGCGGTGAGGAGCGCCAGTAGTGTCCTGGCAGCACGAGGAGGAAGGCGTGGTTGGCGTCGAGCGCTAGTGTTCGCGGCGGGCCGGTGCCGAGCAGGACGGGATCGGTGGCTTCGGGCGGGAGCTCGCCGCTTAGCACGGTCCGCGCCGGTCGTGGCGCGTAGGCGTACGGGTCGGCGAGGTAGCTTTCCATCTGCAGCATGTAGGTCATGCGGATCAGGTCCCGCGGTTGGTTGCAGCGCCCCGTTTCATCGCCGGGGCGTAGTTGCTGGGCGCCGCCGCTGGCGCGCGGTTCGAGCAGCGATGCGCCTTGGGCGAGACCGACTTGTATGCAGATGAAGGGTTCGCGATGTACTGCGCCGCCGAAGTTCGCCCGCGGGTTCGGCCGGCCTTGCCAGCTGCGCAGCAGCCACATGCCGGCACCGGCGGGATCTGGCGCTCGCAGGGTTTCGCGTACCGTGGTTGGCAGCAGCAGCTCAAACGGGGGAGGCAGGGTCTTGCGCGCTGGCAGTGGGTATCGGTAGGCAGGGACAGGCGGTTCGGCCAACGGCCGGTCGTGTGGATGTGCGAGGAGGTTCGGTTGGTATTCGCGGAGGTTCGCGGAGTGGGTGTAGGTCAAGGTGTGGCCGTCGCGCAGGTGCGCGGTGAGGGTTAGCGAGCGCGGGTCGATGTGCCCGTCGAGTACCGCGAGAAAGGCTCCCCCGTGTGGGTCGATGGCTAGCGCACGCGTCGTGCCGGCACCCGCGAGGGTGAGCGAGGTGACGCGGGGCGCGGCGGCGCCGTAGACGAGCGTTCGCGCCGGGTTGTTGCCCCACGGCCAGCCGCTGCCTTCTCCGGTGCCGGGCACGAAGCGGCGCATGAGCACGAACAGGGGCTGGGTGCCGAGACGGCCACACACCTCGGGCGTCAGCGAGGAGTCGAAGCGGCTCGGGTCTTCCGGCCCCGGCTCCCGTGAAGCCTGTGCGCAATCCTCGTCGGGGTGGGCGCCAGGCTGAAGATCGGGTTCGCTGCTCGCCTGCCAGGGCGAGCCGCCCGCCGGATCGGAGGTCTCGAACGCCGAGGACTGTGCGAATGCGATCGTGCGCGTGTGCCCGTCACGGGTCACGATCACGACGCGCGGGCGCACGTCCTCCACGCGACCGCGGTAAACAGTGATGAAGCTGCCCCGTGGCCCAAGTGGGAGCGAGCGAGCGCCTTCGGGTCCGTAGGCGGTCACTGTGCGGGTGCCGTCTCCGGCGACGCCGTTTACCACGGTGCGGGCTTCCTGCGCACCGCTTCCGAGGAACACCCGGGCGCCGGCGAGCACCGGTCCGCGAGGCGAGCTGACGCCGCAGGCGTCCGCGCCGCCGAGCGGCACCGCGCGGAAGACATGATCGAGGCCCACGATCCCGAACTGCCCGTGGAGCACCTGCCCGACCGCGGTGCACGTCTCGCCTGCGCGGGTCCGTGACAGCCTGATGTCCCACGGGGGTTCCCCGCCGTCAGGGTCGGGCGCGTCGATGTCGGCGAGCCGGACGCTTCCCGGCAGCGGCACGCCGCTCGACTGGAGGTCCTGGGCGCGCGGCGCAGGCAGCGCGGGCCCCTGCTGGATGAGCAGCACTGCGGCCGTGGCGGCGGCGGCCAGCACGAGCAGCGCCACGATCACGGCGAGCACGCTCAGCCTGCGAGGCGCTCGGCGGAAACCTCCCGACCCAGCGAGGTTGCCACGGGCGACCCGGTCGAGCTCCGCTCCGAGCTGCTCGAGAACGCGCGGCCGCTCGTTCATGACGTTCCCTCCGGAGTGGCCTGATGCTGCTCCAGTCCCCGGTTCAGCCGGCGCAGCCCGCGGGAGACGCGCGCACGGACCGTGTCCTCGGAGACACCGAGCAGCTCGGCTATCTCGGCATAGGGGCGCTCCTGCACGACGCGCATGCTGAGCGCCTGGCGCTGCCCGGCGCTCAGCCGCGCGAGCTCACGACCGAGCGCGACCCGCAAGTCGGCCAATCCCGCCCGCTGCTCGATCACCAGAAGATCGTCGTGACTGGCGCTGGGCACCTCAATACCGAGCCTCTCGATCGCGCGGCGCTCCACCCCCGCGCGACGCACGTAACGCGCGAGCCGGCGCCTCGCGACCGTGAACAGCCAGGCCCGCTGCGGCTCGGGCGCCAGACCCCGCAGCTTGCCCCACGAACACAGCGCGATCGCGAACGTCTCGGCCGTGAGCTCGACCGCTATCTCGGCGTCGAACGTTCGCCTGGTGAGGAAGATCAGCACGCTCTCCGCCTCGCCTCTGTAGAGCTCTGAGAACGCGTCCGCATCATCCATCGGACATAGAGTGCCGCGAAGCGCCGCACTTGTGACGATCAACCCGTCTGTAGATGCCGGCTTTGGCGTTGGCTGGGACGGGGGCGGAGCCGTACAGCAGTCGGTGGGGTTAGAGCCTGTTGAAGGTCTTGAGGGTGTGGCCGTTGGCGGCTCGCCAGGTCATCGTGGCCTGGTGGATCGCGCCGCCGCCCCCGCTGCGGGGGATTCTGACGATGAGCTCGTTGTTGACTGGGGCGGTGGTGATCGTGAAGGGTGGTGAGATCTTTGGGCTGTAGCCGCTGGCCCGGCCGGCGGGGAAGCGGAGCGTGACTTTCGCGACGCCGTCCGGGACGATCATCGCGATCGTCGAGCTTGTAGCGGAGCCAGGGGGGCCCGTCCCGAGGGCTTCGCCGTGCTCGATATGCGCCGCAGTGGCGCCGCCACCGCCGGTGGCTCCCATCGCGCCGCCGCCGAGATCTATGTTCGTGTTGAGATGCATTATGCCCTGGCGCGCGTGGCTCCCGCAGCCTTCAAGAATGGCGGGGTAGATGTAGTAGGGGCTATGGCCGACCACACGGGTGCGGCGTACGTAGTGGACAAACGCGCTGCTCCCAGCCCCTTGCGCGACGAGGGCCCGAGGGAGCGCGTCAGCCGGCGTTGCGGGGCGGCGCAGGACGCCGAGGATCGACAACAGCGACCGGCTCGGCGCGCCCTGGAGAGCCTTGGCCTTACTCGAGATGCAGGATGCAGAAGAGGACCGCGCGCTTTTCGCTGACGGTCCTCCCGCGGGCACCGGGGCTCGTCCGGGATGCGATCCGTCGCTGCCGCCGGCGAATGCCAGCAGGATCGCCGCGATCGCTGCCGCCGCGAGGGTCGCCGCTGCGGCGGCTCCTCGGTGGCGGAGCTGGCGCGCGCGTGCTTCTTCGATCACGCCGGCATCGGGTGTCCCGGCGGCTGGTCTCTCGACTGTCAGAGTCATGCGGTGTCGGGACTGTGGGGGCACATCGTCTGAGCTAGTATCAATAGCACAATGATTGATGTCAAGGTGGACCGTGACGACCTGGCCCTGCTGCACGATCAGGTCGCTGCGCAGATCCGCCGCGCGATCGCGGACGGCGAGGCAAAGCCCGGCGAACGCCTCCCACCCGCACGCCACCTCGCTGCTGTGATGGGCGTCAACACCAACACCGTGCTGCGCGCCCTGCGGCTGCTACGCGACGAAGGACTGCTCGAACTCCGCCCAGGCCACGGAATCCGTGTCAGCGGTACACCGCAACGCGGCGCGCTGCTGGCCAAGGCGATCGAACTCGTCCAGCTCAGCCGCGACAGCGGCTACAACCGCGCCGAACTGCTCGACATCATCAAACAACTCCCATAGCCCCAGGAGCTGCCATCCGGCGGTCACAGATGTGGCGTTTCGCCTTGGGCAGCCGTTACCTTGATGTTTGTTGTCTGGGTGATGACGGCGCAGTTCCGGATGGTGATCGTGGCCGGCATCGCCCTACACCTGCCGGGCGCCACGGTAGCCTTCGGCCATGCTGGGGATCTCAGTCAGAAGACTGCTGCTCATCCTTGTGGCCACACTCGCGCTGGCGGTCGTCGTGCTCAACTGGACGTACGGCCGCCTGCCTGCCGAGCCAAAGCCGACAGGGTCCTTCGCGCAGGTCGGGACGCTGCGGATCAATTACATCGAACGTCCCGGTACCGGTACGCCCGTCGTGCTCATACACGGGCTGCCTGGAACCGCCGAGGACTGGGAAGACGTCACGCCGCTGCTTGCGGGTCATCGCACGATCGCGATCGACCGGCCCGGCTTCGGCTACTCCACCGGCGGTTACGTACCGTTGAACCGGCAGCTGGAAGTGATCCACGAACTGCTCGCCAAGCTCGGCGTGACGCGGCCGGTCCTCGTCGGCCACTCCTACGGTGGGACGATCTCACTCGGGTACGCCGAGCGCTATCCGAGCGACGTGCGCGGTCTCGTGCTCGTCGACGCGGCCGCCGCCGGCACTCATCCCGGCGCTTTCGAGAAGCTCCAGGCGCACGCGATCAAATTCCTGCAGCTACCGGTCATCAAGCAGATCGCCGACGTCACCTTCTCGCAGCTGCTGCGCAAGGTCTCGGCTGAAATGGGCGACAGCGCGGCCTTCCATCCGCAGCCGGTCATCGCCGCCCACGAGCGGCGCATACTCGCCATCAACATGACCCCCGGCAACCTCAAAGCACTCGCCGGCGAGTACCTCGCCGCGGGCGGCGTCGTCGAACAGGTGGACAGGGGCCTGAAAGCGATCGAGATGCCGGCCATCGTGATCCAGGGCGACGCCGACCAGCTCGTCAAGCCGATCTATGGCCGCCGTCTGGCAGCGGCTCTCCCCCGCGCCCGCCTGGAGATGCTCTACGGCGGGCACATGCAGCCATACGATCACCCCGCTGCGATCGCTGCCGCGGTGCGCTCTGTCAGTGGATAGCTCCTGATGTCATACAGCGTCGTGCGCCCGGCAGCCGGACGCCGAGCGCTCTGAAGCGCCCGAGCGCAATACTGGGCGCGATGGCCTTCGCACCTCCCGCCCGTCATCTGCTTCGTGCCAGGGATCTGGCGGACGCGCGCTATGCCGAGCCGATCGGGGTGCCCGAGATGGCCGCCGCAGCCAGTCTCTCAAAGGCACATTTCAGCCGTGAGTTCCGGCGCGCTTTCGGCGAATCGCCTTATTCGTATCTGCTGACGCGCAGGCTGGAGCGTGCGGCGGCGCTGCTGCGCAGCACCGACCGCACGATTCCCGACATCTGCCTGTCGGTGGGCCTGACCAGCCTCGGCTCGTTCACGACCAGCTTCACGCGCACATTCGGGCTTCCGCCCGCGGCCTACCGTGAGCGCTTTCCGGCGGCCGCGGATATGGCGCTGGTGCCCGGATGCATCGTGCGCGCCTACGGCCGGCCCAAGAAGCGCACTTTTCGAGAAGACAAGAGCGAGCAGCCGGTCTAGCTTGACCGCATCGTTCCCCCTGAAAGGAGAAACCAATGTTCAAAATCACAAACGCTCAGCTGTGGGTCCAGGACCAGGAGGAGGCGCTTGCCTTCTACACGGAGAAGGTCGGCATGGAGGTAGCCGCCGACGTGACCCTGCCGGAGCTCGGCGGCTTCCGCTGGCTGGCCGTCTCGCCTCCGGGCCAGCCGGATGTCTCGATCGTGCTGATGGCGATCCCCGGTCCGCCGATCATGGATCAGGACACGACCGAGCAGGTGGAGGACCTGATGGCCAAGGGTTTCGCCGGCACGGTGTTTCTCACGACCGACGATTGCCAGGCCACATACGAGGAGCTGAGCGCGCGCGGCGTGGAGTTCCACGAACCGCCGGAGGAGCGCCCCTACGGGATCGACTCCGGTTTCCGCGACCCCTCGGGCAACAACATCCGGATGGGGCAGATCCGCGACCTGGCCGAGCTGGAATCAGTGGCGGCGGCCAGCTGATCATTGGGGCGGGCGTACGAGGCCACGCCGCAGGAGATCGGCGACGGCCTCTACGCCTATCTCCAGCTGGATGGCGGCTGGGGATGGCGCAACGCAGGACTGATCAGCGCCGGCCGTCCGTGCCGAGCGCGGCCGGCTCCGTCGAGTCCATGAACTCGACGAGCACATCCAGGAAGCGCTCGGGCTCGTCGAGTTGGGGAAAGTGGCCGGAACGCGGGAACACCTCCAGGCGACTGTTGGGCATCCGTTCGTGGGTCGCGTGTCCGTGGGAGACGGGGATGATCGAGTCGCGCTCGCCCCAGATCAGCAGAAACGGCAGATGTTCGGCCAGGTAGAGCCGGTTTGAGGCGTCGACCCGCTGGCCGCCAGGCTCGACGACCGAGCGAAGCGTGTGGACGAAGGCGGCACGGGCGGCGCTGTCGGACAGCGTCGAGTGCCCGCGCGCCATCTCCTCGAGATCAGTCGGAAGGCCCAGGCCCAGCCGGCTGAGCAAGCCGCCGGCGCGCGCGCCGGCGTCGAGCAGGCGGGTTGCCGCGAGAAAGGGCAGCACGAGCTCGGAGCCGGGAAGCGTTGCGGCCCGAAGCAGCCAGTTGACGTCGCGGCCAAGGCCGCCGCTGTCTACCAGCACGAGCCGCTCGCAGCGCTCGGGGAACTGGTAGGAGAACTGCATCGCGATCCCTCCGCCGAGTGAATGCCCCACAAATGTTGCCCGCTCGTGTCCGAGGTCGAGCAGCAGATCACGCAAGCTGCTCGCATGGGCGCCGAGTGAATAATCGCCTCTGGGCTTGGCCGACTCGCCATGACCCGCCAGGTCGGGGGCGATCACGGTAAAGCGCTCGGCGAGGCGGGGCATCACCCGCTCCCAGGTCGCCGAGCTGGACGTGATCCCGTGGATGAGCATCAGAACGGGGCCGCTGCCCGCTTGACGGTAGGCGACGTCATGACCGTGCAAGGTTGTGCGCCTGACGCCTTTGTCGCTGCGTTTTGTCCGAGGTGCCATCCCGAAGCTCCAATTTCTCGCGCTGCCCACCGTGGCAGGGCAGGTCAGGGGCTCACATTTGGAGAGTATCGCCGCCAACACCCGTCGGGTGGACCGGCTGTCCAGGACCCAAGGCGCTGATTTCAGACCGCGGGCCAGTGCGCGCGAGGGTTGCATGATGAGCCGCCGGCCAGCCAGCGCAGTCGTGTTCTGTCGGGCGGGGAGCGGTGCGCTCGGCCTATACTCGCTCGACATATCCGAGGAGGGTTCGCAATGGCTGTAGGTATAAGACTCAAGTTCGCTGGAGGAACGCAGGAGAACTACGACGCGGCGCACGCGCTCATGGAGATCGACACCGACCCGCCCGCGGGAATGATCGTTCACGCGGCCGGCCCGGTCGAGGGCGGATGGGGCGTCATCGACTTCTGGGAGTCGCGCGAGGCCTTCGACAGTTTCGTCGGAGAGCGGCTTATGCCACGCCTTCAGAGCCTTGGCGACCGTGGGTTCCCCAGCCCGCCGGACGTAAAGGAGTTCCCCGTACACAACCTGCAGACTCTGTAGGTCTCGCGCGCCAGCACGCGGTAGGCCCATCGGTGCGGGTTCGTTGCGCTAGGCCCACCGGATCAGCGTGAGACTCTTGCTGGCCACCCAAAACGAGCACAAGCGCCGTGAGTTCGGCCGGCTGCTGGCTGGTCATGAGGTGGAGCTGCTGCCCGTAGGCGTGACGCTACCGCCGGAGGTGGGGGAGACGTTTGCTCAGAACGCTCTCGGCAAGGCACGCGCCGCCGCGCAGGCGACGGGGAAGGTGAGCATCGCGGATGACTCCGGTATCGAGGCGGCCGCGCTGGACGGCGCGCCGGGGGTGCGCTCGGCTCGCTACGCCGGTGAGCGGGCGAGCGATCGTGAGAACCTCGAGAAGCTGCTGGGAGAGGCACCGGACGGGAGCGTGCTCGAATACGCCTGCGTGATCGCCTATGTGGATCCCCGGCGGGAGATCGAGCGGCTATTCGAGGGCCGTTGTGCCGGACGCCTTGCGGCGGAGCCGCGCGGCGAGCGGGGCTTCGGCTATGACCCCGCGTTTCTGCCCGACGATGGTCCGGGCGCTCTGACGATGGCGGAGCTGACCGACGAGCAGAAGGACGCGATCTCCCATCGCGGGCGCGCGGCGCGGGCGCTGCTGGAGTGGCTGGAACGGGACGGCCAGGCCGATTGAAGTCGCCGAGGCCGCTGCGTCGAGCTGTGCTCGCCGCAGCGTGCTCGGCTAGCGAAGGTTGATCGCGGCCGAGATCGCCACGGCGAGACCGAGTCCGGCATAGCCGTTGTAGCCGGAGAGCAGCAGCAAGAGCGCGGTGATCAGCGCGACGAGCACGGTTACGCTCCAGGCGATGCGGTTGACGGTCATTCCCGGCCATTGTGGCGGATGCGGCCGTCCGCGCGCGGTGTTAGCTTCGGGGTAACGATTCACGAGCGAGGAGGACGAAGTGACGAAGTCCGAGTTGGTCGACCAGGTGTCCGATCGCGCCGATCTGACCAAGCAGGATGCAGCGCGGGCGGTAGATGCGGTGCTGGCCACGGTGGAGGACGCATTGCGCCGGGGTAGCGAGGTGACTGTGTCGGGTTTTGGCAAGTTCCACGTGGGCGAGCGCGGCGCGCGCATGGGCGTTAATCCGCGCACGGGCGAGCGCATCCAGATCGCCGCCTCGCGCGTTCCCCGGTTCACCGCGGGCAGCGGGCTGAAGAGCGCGGTGAAGGGACGCTGACGCCGGGGCTGCCCTTCGGAGATACCCTCGCGGCGCGCGTGGAGGAACGCCAGTCGCAGGTCGTCCTCGGCCTCGACCCAGATCCGAGCGCGCTGTGGCCGGCGGCGAGCGAACCCGCGCTGGACATATCCGCCGGGGGAAGCCCTGCTGAGCGCGCCGCGACCGCGGTAGCCGGTCACTGCCGGGCGCTGATCGATGCGACGGCGCAGGCGTGTGTGGCGGCGAAGCTCCAACTCGCCTGCTTCGAGCGGCTGGGTGCCCCGGGACGGAGCGCGCTGCAGACCGTTGCCGCGCGTGCACGGGAACAGGGGCTGCTCGTGATCGCCGACGGCAAGCGCGGGGACATCGACGTGACTGCGCGGGCCTATGCCCAATCGCTGTTCGGTGGTGTTCAGACCCCCTTCGGCGAGGTCGCCGGGCTGGGCGCGGACATGGTGACGGTCAACCCGTTGATGGGCAGAGATGCCCTCGAGCCGTTTGTGAGGCAGGCGCGTGCCGCGGGCGCCGGGGTGCTGGTGCTCGTCCGCACCTCCAATCCGGGCGCGGCGGATGTCGAGGACCTCGAGCTGACCATTGGAGGGAGCGTGTGGGAACGGCTGGCAGGCATCGCTGGCGAGCTGGGCGAGCCCGGTGTGGGTGAGTCGGGGTTCAGCGATGTGGGCGCCGTGCTCGGAGCGACCGTCCCGGGCCATCTGACCCGCGCCCGCGAGCTGATGGGGCAGGCAACGTTCCTGCTCCCCGGGGTGGGCGCGCAGGGGGGGCGGGTGGAGGATCTCGCCCCCGCCTTCGCCCCGGGCCGCGCAGGCGGGCTCGTCACCGCCTCGCGCAGCATCGCAAACGCTCATCACGGCACGGGCGAGGACCCTGCCAAGGCCGCCCGCGCCGAGGCCGAGCGTATGCGCGCGGCGACGTGGGCGCTGGGCTAGCCGGGCGAGACGCAACCGCTGTTGAACAAGCTGTTAGATGGGTCCGCTAGCCTCTGGGAGTGCGCTCCACGGCACCACCTGCTGTTCTGCGCGCTGAAATGCGGGTACAGAGCCAGAGATGATCATCACGGTCACGCTCAACGCGGCGATCGATAAGTCGCTCTCGGTGCCAAACTTCCGGCTTGGGCGCCGGCACCGCACGGTCGAGCAGCGCACGATGGCCGGCGGCAAGGGCGTGAACATCGCCCGCACGCTGAAGGCGCTCGGCCAGCCGGTGATCGCCACCGGCTTCGCGGGCGGTGCCACGGGGACCCACATCGTCGAGCAGCTGACCGAGGAGTCGATCCTCAACGATTTCGTGCGCATCCGCGAGGAGTCGCGCACGAACACATCGGTTCTCGACCCAACCACCGGAGAGCAGACGGAGATCAACGAACGCGGCCCCTCGGTATCCGAGCGGGAGGTCGAGCTGTTCCGCGACAAGCTGCTGTACCTCGCTCGCGGTGCCGCGATCGTGGTGTTCGCCGGCTCGCTTCCGCGCGGAATCGAGTCCGACATCTACGCCATGCTGATTCGCGAGCTGGAGCGAACGGGGGTCACGACAGTGATCGACACCGACGGCGAGCCCTTGCGCCAAGCGGTTCGCGCTGAGCCCGACGTCGTCTCCCCAAATGTGATCGAGGCCGAGGAGCTCGTGGGGCACGAGTTCTCGAGCGAGGAGGAACGCTCGCAGGCGGTGCGCGAGATCGCCGCACTTGGTCCGCGCGAGGCGATCATGACGCTCCCCGACGGCTGCTTCGCCCAGGTGCTCGTGGACGGGCAGCCGTCCGTTAGGCGTGTGAGCGTGCAGCCACGCGAGTCGATCGCCAAGCGTGGCTCCGGCGACGCCTTCCTGGCCGGCTACCTGGCGGCGCGCTATGAGGGTCGTGCGCCCGACCAGTGCCTGCGCTTCGGTGTGGCGTGCGGCGCCGAGTCCACGTCCAGGCTGGGGGCGGGCCTGATCGATCCCCGCGAGGCAAAACGCCTGATGGGCGATGTCGAGCTGAGCGAGATCGAGCTGCCCGCCGAGGTCGGCTGAACGCCTCCGGGGCGGCCGGGGCGCGTTAGCCGCCGGCGACGTCGCGCCTGAGGAATACGAGGTAGGCCGCGAACAGCGATGGCACGGCGTATAGGGCGCAGAGCCACAGCGAATGCCAGATCGGCGCCCAGTCGGTGGGCGTGCGCAGAAGGCCGTGCCAGTTCTCGAACTGTTCGGTGAGCAGGTAGGGCTTGATGGATTCCAATCCCGGGATCTGCGCGACGACGAACAGCAGGATGACGATACCCACCGTGCCGATCGCGGCCGCGGCGCTGTTGCGCGTGGCGGTTGACAGCAACACACCGATGCTTGCGACCGTCAGCAGCGGGATCAGGTAGATCGCGTTGGCGGCGAACACCAGCAGCAGGCCTTCCGGCGCTGAGACGACGGTTCCCGAGTAGGTGACGACGTGATGAAAGCCCCACGAGGCGACGCCGCCGATGGTTGCCACCGCGGCCGACAGGAACACCGCAATGGTGGCGTAGGTCAGCGCCGCGAGGGCCTTGGCGGTGAACACCTGGCCGCGATCGACCGAGCGCGTGAGGATCGTCTTCAAGGTTCCGTTGCCGTCCTCGGCGGCGACGATGTCCCCGGCGACCAGGGCGGCGATCAGGGGCAGCATGAAGACCGATAGGAACAGCAGCATCAGCACCGGCGTCGCCAGCCCGGACTGAGTGATCTGACGGGCGAAGGGGTTGTCCCCGCCGCCGTGATCGTGGCGCTGGTGCAGGTTCTGGAACACGACGAAGACGATCGGCAGGATGACCGCCAGCCCCAGTCCCATGTATGTGCGCTTCTGCGAGATCAGCTTGCGCAGCTCCCAGCGGTAGGCCGTGAGCGTTGAGGGCCGTTTGAATGGGAGCCCGCCCGCCCCGCTCCGGGCCGGCACGGTGGGTGCGCTCGCGACGCTGCTCATGAGGCCTCTGCCACACGCTCGGCCGGGATCTTTGCGCCGCCGGTGCTGGCCTGTTCAGAGGCGCTGGCGCCGTTGGCTTCGGTCAGCCGGAAGAACAGGTCCTCGAGCGTCGCCAGCTCGGGGGTCAGGGCGAGGATGCCCACTCCGGCCGCGCCTAGCGCGAGCGATAGCGCGCCGGTGTGCTGCTCGTCGGCCTGGAAGCTCAGGCCGTGCTCGCTGCTCGCGGCGTGCTCGATACCACCCTGCGTGCGGGCTATCTCGAGCGCGCGCGTGTCGTCGGTGCTACGCAACCGGTAGCCCGCCCCACCCTGACGGCGCAGGTCGGCAAGCGCCCCCTCGTAGACGACGCGCCCGCGATCGACGATCGCCACGCGGTCGCACAGTTCCTGCACCTCGGGGAGCTGGTGGCTGGAGAGCAGCACGGTGATTCCCTCGTCTGCCAGGCGGCGGATCAACAGACGCATGTCGCGCATCCCCGCGGGGTCGAGGCCCGTGGCGGGCTCGTCGAGGATCAGCAGGCGCGGCTTGCGCAGCAGCGCCGCGGCGATCCCCAGCCGCTGGCGCATCCCATGGGAGTAGCCGCCAACCTTGTGCTTGGCTCGCGGGGCCAGCTCGACGGTCTGAAGGACCTCATCGATGCGCTCCTTCGCGCCGCCACCGTCGAGCGCGGCGAGCAGCTCGAGGTTCTTGCGCCCCGTCAGGTAGGGGTAGAAGCGCGGCGCCTCGACAAACCCGGCGACTCCCTCCAGAGCGCGCGCGCCTTCGCGGAGCGGATCGCGCCCAAACAGCTCGACCGTCCCCTCCGTGGGCATGATCAGACCGAGGGCCATCCGCAGCGTCGTCGTCTTGCCCGCGCCGTTGGGTCCGAGGAACCCGTACACATCGCCGGTCTGGACGTTGAGGTCGATGTGGTCGACCGCCAGGACCTCCTCGCTATAGCGCTTAACAAGCCCCCTCGCCTTGACCGGCGGGGCCTCGCTCACCGCTACAGGCCCTTGGCGACGGTCTCGACGGCGCTGGGCGCCACGAAGCCACCCAGCACGTAGCGCACGCCGGAGCGCTCGAAGCTGAGCAGCGTGCCGAGCGCGGTGGGCAGCTCGGCTGCTTCGATGCCGTTGATCTTGATCTTCTGCAGGCCTTCGGTCATCGCGGATGGGGACTTGGCGGTGCTTTCCTGTGTCTTGCTTTCGATCACCGCGACCGTCGCGATGCCCTGGCCGTGGGTGCTCACGTGAGGATGGTCGCCGCTCTGCGTGGAGGAGGAATCGGTGGACTTCGCGCCTTCCTTCTTGGGCGGGACGATTTCTTCGATCTTGGCGCCGGAAGGCGGCGTGAAGGCGAACACCGAGCTATCGACGGGGGCGTATGAGATTTCGGTGGCCGCCAGTTCGATCGTCGGGGAGGAGGGGCTGTGCGAGGAGTAGATCGCCGCGCGCAGGGGGACGCCGTTGGCGGCGTCGAAGGAGAGCTCGCCGGCGGCGAGCTCACTGCCGGGTTCCTTGGGTGTGACGCGCATCGTGTAAGCGGCCTGGCCGGCGATGTCGGCCGGCGTCGCACCGGCGACGTTCACGTGATCTGAGTGCGAGATCGCTTCTTCGATCTTCGCGACGGTTGGGACTTCGTGGTGGTCGGGAGAGGCTGGCGAGGGAGATGTGGATGTATCGCCCTGCTCGGCCGGGATCGTGTAGCGGTAGAGCGTGTTCGAGGCTGCGTCGTAGATCGACACGGTGTGGCCGTCGTAGAGGATCTGGGTGTCGCCTTTTTCGGCCTGCAGTTCCAGGCGCACGCGGCCGTCCTTGGCGATCCACATCCGGCCGGAGGCGCCGGTGAGGAGCGGGCTGGAGGCGAGCTGGCCGGCCGCGCTCGAGCTGTCCCCACCGCGGCTGGCGAGGCTGGCGCCTTCGAGCAGATGGTCGGTCAGTTGGATGTGTGCGCTGACGCCTTGGACTTGTGATCCGTTCGCCCCGGCCAGTGCGTCATGGATCGCTTGTGCCAACGGCTTCGCTGGTGGCGTCGGTCCCGTGGAAAGCGCGGACGCGAGCGCGGTCGCAGAGATGCCGAGGACGACCACCAGTCCGCAGAGGAGCAACAGGCGCGAGAGAGGAAGTCTGCGAAGGAGATAGCTCATGTGACCCTCCAGCTCAGAGTAGCGCTGTAGCTTCCGCCAGGCTAAAGCCGAGATAAGAGAGCTCTCATCGGGTGGCGCCCGGCCGTATGGCCCCGGCAGTCGATATGGTCCCGCCGCATGGTTATTGGCTTCGTCCTGTTCTGGGTGTTTCTCGGCCTGGGGGTGTTCTTCGTCGCGATGCGCGGTGGCCCGCGCGGTGCGCGCGAGTCCCTGCACACCGATTCGAAGCTCGGCCAGCGCGCGGTGACGCTGGGGATCGTGTTGCTGTTCGCGGCCGGGCTGGCCGTGCCGGCGCTCGTGCTGGCGTTCAACGGCGAGCACAAGGCGAGCGTGGCGGTTGGCGGGCTGCATTTGAACGCTGAACAGGTGAAGGGCCGCGAACTGTTCGCCCATGCCTGCGCGGTCTGCCACACGCTGGCGGCGGTCAAGTCGGTCGGCCGGATTGGCCCGAACCTGGACGTACGGGTCGGGGCGGACATCCCGGCTGCGGCCGGTCGCAAAGCGCTCGTCGAAAACGCGATCGCCGAAGGCCGCGCCCGCGGGCTGGGGCAGATGCCGGCGATGCTGTATCAGGGCAAGGAAGCCGAACAGGTGGCGAGCTTCGTCGCCGCCGTCGCCGGACACTGACTCCGGCGGTTTAGCCAAAAGTCGATAGCGGGCGAGAAGGTCATCGTCTAAGGTCCGGCGCGATGGGAGCGCAGCCGACAGAGGAGCAGCCGCAGACCGCGGAGGAAGTCAAAGCGCTCGTGGCTGAGCACGAGATCCGCTTCATCCGCTTCTGGTTCACCGACATCCTCGGCCAGCTGAAGTCGTTTTCGATCAACGCGGCCGAGCTGGACGACGCGTTCGAGGCAGGAATGGGCTTCGACGGGTCCTCGATCACCGGGTTCAACGCGATCGAGGAGTCCGACATGATCGCGATGCCCGATCCGAAGACGTTCGCGGTGTTGCCGTGGCGCCCGGAGGAGCAGGGCGTGGGGAGGATGTTCTGCGACGTGGTGACCCCCGAGCGCACGCCGTACGAGGGCGATCCGCGCCACGTGCTGCGCCGGGCGCTCGAGCGCGCGCATACGATGGGCTTCGACACGTTCAACGTCGGTCCGGAGCTCGAGTACTTCCTGTTTCGCGACAGCAAGAGCACCGAGGTGCTCGACGAGGGCGGCTACTTCGACCTGACGACACTCGATGCGGGCTCGGATGTCCGTCGTGAGACGGTGCTCGCGCTGGAGCAGCTGGGAATCCACGTCGAGTACACCCACCACGAGGTCGGGCCGAGCCAGCACGAGATCGACATGCGCTATGCGGATGCGCTGAAGATGGCCGACGACTGCATGACCTACCGGATCACGGTGAAGGAGTATGCGATGAAGTACGGCTGGCATGCGACGTTCATGCCGAAGCCGCTGTTCGGCGAGAACGGCTCGGGGATGCACACCCACCAGTCGCTGTTCTCTGCCGGCAAGAACGCGTTCTACGACCCCGATGACCAGTACTTCCTGTCAGATGTCGGCAAGGCGTTCATCGCCGGCCAGCTCAAGCACGCGCGGGAGATCTGCGCGGTCTTCGCGCAGTGGGTGAACTCCTACAAGCGGCTGGTGCCGGGTTTTGAGGCGCCCGTGTATGTCGCGTGGTCGCGGCGTAACCGCTCGGCGCTGGTAAGGGTGCCGCTGTATCACCCGGGGAAGGAGAAGGCCACGCGCATGGAGCTGCGCTGCCCGGACCCGGCGTGCAACCCCTATCTGACCTTCGCGGTGCTGCTGCAGGCGGGATTGGAGGGGATCGAGAAGGGGTACGAGCTTCCCGAGCCGATGGAGAAGAACCTGTACCACCTCTCAGGCGAGGAACGCAAGCGCTTGGGCGTGGAGCAGCTGCCGGAGAGCTTGGGCGAGGCGATCGAGATCATGGCGGAGTCAGAGCTGGTGCTGAGGACCCTCGGCGAGCACATGTTCAACCGGTATGTGGAGATCAAGCGTCAGGAGTGGGACGACTACCGCGTGCAGGTCACGCAGTGGGAGCTGGACCGCTACCTGTCGATTATCTGAGATGCCAACGACTTTTATCGCCTAAAACGGACAAAGACAGATAAAACGCATATACCGGCGCATTGGCCTCTTACTTTGTAGGCACCGCGCAGGCGATCGGGCGGGCGGGGGAGAGGTGCCAGTGCAGGGCCTGCAGCAGGTGGCCGAAGGCGGTGGGATGACGGGGGGCGATGTCTGCGAGCAGGCGCATGACCGAGACGGCGTGGAGCTCGTACTGCACTGACCCGGTTAGCTGAGCCAGCCGCAATAGGCCGAGCGCGGCGGAGGAGCCCCCGGCGGGAATCGGGGAGTCCTCGAGGTCCTTGCGGCGGGCGATCAGCGCTTCACTGTCTGAGGCGGTTGAATAGAAGCCGCCGTTGTTTGGATCTGAGAAGCGGGCGATCAAAATGTCCGCGAGGGCGCTCGCCTCCGTGAACCAGCGCTCCTGACAGGTCGTTTCGAACAAGATAAGCAGCGCCTCCAGCAGGAAGGCGTGATCCTCGAGATAGGCGCCGATGGTGGCCTGGGAGTCGTTGTAGGTGCGCAGCAGACGGCCGTGATCGTCGCGTAGGTCTCGCAGGACGAACTCGGCGCAGGCAACGGCCGCGTCGAGATATGCCGGCTCATCGAGCGCCGCGCCGGCATCGGCCAGGGCGGTGATCATCAGCGCGTTCCAGGAGGTCAGGCGCTTGTCATCCAGTGCCGGGCGGGTGCGATGCGCGCGCGCCTGCAGCAGGCGTGAACGGATGCGCAGCCGCACGTCCTCCGGAGGGGCTGGGCCGCGGTTGGTCAGCACGTTGAGGTCTGATGGAGTCCCGTCCACCCGGTGCGGGTCGGTGAAGTTGCCCTGGGCGGTGGCGCCGAACCAGGCGATCGCCGCGTCGGCTTCCTCTCCCAGGACATCTCTCAGCTCGGCCACGGTCCACACGTAGAAGCGGCCCTCGACGCCCTCTGAGTCGGCGTCGAGCGCGGAGTAGAAGCCGCCCTCGGGGCCCCGCATCTCGCGCAGCGCCCAGTCGAGCGTGTCCACGCAGACTGCACGCAGCTCCGGGTCTCCGGATGCCTGCCAACCATGCAGGTAGGCGCGGGCGAGCAGGGCGTTGTCGTAGAGCATCTTCTCGAAGTGGGGGACGGTCCAGGTGGCGTCGACCGCGTAGCGGTGAAAGCCGCCGCCGAGCTGGTCGTGGATGCCGCCGGCCGCCATCGCCCGCAGCGTCGCGAGCATCATCTCTCGCTCTCCGCGCAGCAGCAGGAACTCGATCACCGAGGCGGCCGGGAACTTCGGCGGGCCTCCAAATCCCCCGTTGAGGGGATCGAAAGGCTCCTCGAGCCTGGCCACCGCGGCGTTGAGTGCGTCCTCGCGCAGCGGCTCGGGGGAGGGCGAAAGAAGCGCGCCGCCGGACAGGCGCTCACGCAGGTTTTCGCCGCCCGCACGGATCTCCTCGCGGTTGACACTCCAGGACTCGGCGATCGCTTGCAGCACCTGCGTCCAGGCGGGCATCCCGGGTCGGGGGTCGGGCGGGAAGTAGGTGCCGCCGTAGAAGGGGAGCTGCTCGGGGGTGAGGAACACGTTCAGGGGCCAGCCGCCGTGGCCGGTCATGGTCTGGACGGCCTCCATGTAGAGCGCGTCGATGTCCGGGCGCTCCTCGCGGTCGACCTTCACGCAGACGAAGGATTCGTTCATCAGCGTGGCCGTGCGCTCATCCTCGAAGGACTCGTGCTCCATCACGTGGCACCAGTGGCAGGAGGAGTAGCCGATCGACACGAGCAGCGGCTTGTCCTCGGACCGGGCGCGCTCGAGTGCGACGGGTCCCCAGGGCAGCCAATCGACGGGGTTGGAGGCGTGCTGGCGCAGGTAGGGGGAGGTCTGGAGCGCTAGCGCGTTGGGCACTGGATCAGCGTAGCCCCGCAAGCGCGGGCAGCGGGAAGGCGACGGGCGCTGAAGGCCATTCGCCCTGGTTGGAGCCCGCACGCGAAAGTCTGACTTTGGCGATGTTCACGTCGAAGCGCTTGCCCCCCAGGCTGCCGGTGACCTGCTTGCCGGAGCCCACGCGCACCGTGCCGCTGGCGGCGGCGGCGCCCGAGATGCGCAGGGTTGCGCTCTGCAGCCGGCCTTTGCTCACAGGGAACGTTCCGCTCAGCTGAACACCAGGCACGAACGTGAAGCGGGTCAGCTGCAATCTGGAGGAGCTCAGCTTGGCGTCGCCGCCGCGCAGCCCGCCGAAGCTCGACCCGCTGGGGAGCTGCGCATTGGCCTGCAGGGTGGCGCCGATCACCTGGCGGTTGAGGTCGATGATCGTGTCGAGCACGGCGGTGAGCGTGAGGGCCGGCCTGCCGCTCAGCCCCGGGGCCGGGTGCACGTAGGCGAGCTTCGTAGGGGTGAGCGGCGTGGGCGCGAATATGTCTGGGCCCGGCGCGCATGGGAGGATTGGATGCCCGGCCCCGCCGCCGAAGAACGCCGTCACCGCCTGCGTGGCGCAGCCGCTGAAGTCGCTGCCGATCACCGAATGGCCCGTGAACGGCACGACGAGCAGCTGTGCATCTGGAATCAGGGCCGCGACGCGCCGCGCGCCCGAAGTTGGAGTCCGCAAGTCTTGGGCGCCGGAGAGGATCAGCGCCGGAACGTCCGGCAGCGCGCCCGGCACGACGCTCGCCGCCGATGCATCCGGCCAGCCGGCACAGGCCGTGATCAGGCTGCTTTCAAACGCGGTGGTAGCGTCGAATGGATAGAAGTCCGAGCCCGGCAGGGCGCTCAGGGCGCCGCGGGCTTCCGCGAGCCGCGTGGCCGCAGCGCCGCTGCGCTGCCAGGGAAACGGCGCCTCCTCACACGTGGTCGTCACGAACAGCGCTTCGTCGATCTGATCGGAGTTTTCTTCGGACGGGTGGCCCCCCGGCCTATTCGGGATCAGCCCCTCCGCGAGCAGCTGCAGGCGCAGCAGCGGATCGGGGTCGTTGCGCAGCGCCGAGTGCACCGCGGCTGGCAGCAGCGCGCGCAGCGCGGGGTTCAGGTCACCTGCCTCGAGAATGCCGAGCAGGCCCGGCTCCGCCAGCGTGGCGGTGTGGCGATGGCCCGAGCCGTCGTATACCGAGCCGCTCGCGGGATGCTTGCGCAACCGTGCCGCGAGGCTCGCGATGTCCGCCAGCGGGTTGGGTGTGATCGCCGTGCAGGCGCCCATCGAGCACAGCTCGCCGAGTACTGATCCGATCGCCTGAAAGGTGGGGATCGCGAACGGTTCCGGCCCGTCCGGGGGCACGACCGAGTCGAGTACCAGCGCTTCCACGTGTTGCGGGTAGCGTTCGGCGTACTGCTCGGCGACCTTCGTGCCGTAGGAAGTGCCGTACAGGACGAGCTTTTCATACCCCGCGGCCTGGCGGATGGCCTCGATGTCTGCCACCGATTCCTGAGTGGTGTAAGCGCCGCGGGCCGGCCCGATCTGCAGCGCGCAATGTTCGAAGGCCTGGCTTGCGGTGCCGCTGAAGCTGTTCAGGGCGGAGCAGCTCAGCGGGCCAGATGCACCGGTACCGCGCTGGTCGAAGACGAGCAGGTCCCGCGCGGTGAGCGCTGGGGCCAGGGCTTTGGCGATGAATTCGCCGAGTCCCAGCGCCGCCTGGCCCGGGCCGCCCGCCAGCGCGAGGACGGCGGCCTTGCTCTGGATGAGGCTCGCAGGCTTGCGCTCGACGCTCAAGGCGATCGTGCCGGGCACCTGACCGCGGCGGTCGAGCGGGACTGGCACGGCCGCGCAGGAAAAACCAGCTGGGGCGTTGCTCGCACAGGGGGCGAACGCCAGCGCGCCATCGGCTGGCGCGACGCTCACGCTCTGAAGGATTCCGATCAGCAGCGCCGCCACGAGCAGGGGTGTCGGCGCGCGCCTGAACATTCCCTCAGACGTTACCGGGTGACGCGGTAGGCTCGCCTCACTGATGAGCGGTGAGCGTGAGATTGTCAAAGCCCCTGGCGCCCCCGCGGCGATCGGCCCCTACAGCCACGCGGTGCGCGCGGGCGGCCTCTTGTTCTGCTCGGGTCAGATCCCGCTCGACCCGGCGACCGGCGAGCTGATGGGAGAGACGCCTGCCGAGCAGGCGCGCCGCTGTCTGGAAAACCTGGATGCCGTCTGCGCGGCGGCGGGAGCGACGCTGCGGGACGCGGTGCGGATCACGATCTACATGACCGGCCTGGCGGCCTTCGGGGAGGTCAACGAGGTGTACGCGAGCTTCTTCGCGGACGATCCCCCGGCGCGCGTGACGGTCGGCGTGGCGCAGCTGCCGAAGGGCGCTCAGGTCGAGATCGACGCGGTCGTCGCGCTGTAGGCGTCGTCCGTGGCCGGCTCGGCGCCGTAGAGCGCACGGGTCAACAGCTGCCAGAGGGTGGCGCGTTCGCTCGGATCGAGCGCCTGCAAGACGTCGTCCTCGATCTCTTCCTGGGCGTGCTCGGCGAGGCTCAGCGCCTCCGCGCCCACGGGGGTGAGCTCGACCATGTGGCGACGGCGATCGCCGGGGTCGCGCAGGCGCGTGGCGTAGCCCAGCTGCTCGAGCTCGTTGAGCAGCAAAACGACGTTGTTGGCGTCCATACAGAACGCCTCGGCCAGCTCGTGCTGAGGGCAGGCATCGTGGTCACGCACATAGCTGAGCGCGACCAGGTGACGCAGCTGCATCCCCAACAGCTCGTCGCTGCTGCGCCGGTAGACCTGCTTGGCCAGCCGGGTGAGCAGCACCATCGAGCCCGGAGCACATGCCCTCTCAGCACCCATCGCGTGTGATTTTACACTATTCTCCATCTGTAGTCACTCTAGCAGCGATCATAAATTTTATATCGATCATCTCTATAACAAGGATGATCCATGGTATGGTGTGCTACTTCGCCACTCAGAAGGAGCCACACATGAGCCAGATTGCCGTCGCAGACCAAGCCGGTCAGACCACAAACGGGAGATCAGACATACCGATCAAAAGATCGGCTAGCAAGCAAGAGCGCCGCCGCTGGATAGCGCTCGCGGTGCTCTGCCTCGGCCAGCTGATGATGGTGCTCGACGCGACGATCGTGAACGTCGCGCTGCCCTCGATCCAGCGCGACCTGCACTTCTCCCAGAGCAACCTCACGTGGGTGATCGACGGTTACCTGATCACCTTCGGCGGCTTTTTGCTGCTCGCTGGCCGGGTCGGCGACTTGGTCGGCCGTAAGAAGGTCTTCCTCAGCGGGCTCGTCCTGTTCACCACGGCCTCGGTGTTGTGCGGCCTCGCCAATAGCCAGGGGCTGTTGATCGGCGCTCGCCTGCTGCAGGGAATCGGTGGAGCGGTGGCCTCCGCGGTGATCCTCGCGATCATCGTGACCGAGTTCTCGCAGCGCGCTGAGCAGGCTAAGGCGATGGGCGCCTACGCGTTCGTCTCCGCCGGTGGCGGCTCGATCGGCCTGCTTGCCGGGGGTGCGCTCACGCAGTCACTGGACTGGCACTGGATCTTCTTTGTCAACGTGCCGATCGGAGCGCTCGCGTTCCTGCTCGGCTGGGTGCTGATCGAGGAGAACGAGGGCATCGGCCTGGCCGGCGGCGTCGACGTGGCGGGGTCGATCCTGATCACGCTCGCGACGATGCTGGGCGCCTTCGCGATCGTCAAGTCGAGCGAATACGGCCTCTTCTCGGCGCGAACGATCGGTATTGGCGGTACCTCGCTCGTGCTGCTCGGGGCATTCCTCGCGCTCGAGTCACGGCTGAAGAACCCGATCATGCCGCTTAGGATCCTGCGCCTGCGCATGCTGATGGGGTCAAGCCTCGTTCGCGGGCTGCTCGTGACGGGCATGTTCTCCGCGTTCTTCCTCGGCGCCCTGTACCTGGAGCGCGTGCTCGGCTACAACGCGATCGACACGGGACTTGCATTCATGCCGCTGACGATCGCGATCGCGATCATGTCGATGGGACTCTCGGCACGGGCCGTGGAGCGCTTTGGCTCGGTGCAGACGCTTGCGGCCGGGCTGGTGGGGATCATCGTGGGCCTGGTGCTGCTCGCGGCCCAGGGCGTTCACGCGAGCTACTTCCCCGGCCTGTTCTTCGCCTTCCTGGCGCTCGGCCTGGGGGCGGGCGCGTCGTTTTTGCCGCTGCTCACGATTGGGATGGCCGACGCGCCCGCGCGCGACGCGGGCCTTGCCTCCGGAATCATCAACGTCTCGGTGCAGCTGTTCGGCGCGATCGGCCTCGCCACGCTCGGGACGATCGCCACCGACCACACCAAGACGCTGAGCGCCAACGGGAATTCGCTGTCCAGTGCGCTGACCGGCGGGTACCACCTCGCCTACATAGTGGCGGCGGCGTTCGTCGGTGTGGGCATCCTCGCGGCGTTCGGAGTGCTGCGTCCTCCCGCGCCGGCGGTGGCGCAGGAGGTCGAAGAGCTCGAGAGCGAATTCGCCCGCGCGAGCGTTAGCGCTCAGACCGCAGAGCAGCTCGTCTGATCTTCCCGCTCGCGGTCTTCGGGAGCTCGGAGGCGAAGTCGATGATGCGCGGGTACTTGTAGGGCGCGGTCTGAAGCTTGACGTGCTCCTGCAGCTCGCGAGCGAGCTCGGGCGAAGGGCCGTGGCCGTCGCGCAGCACGACCACCGCGCGCACGACCTCGCCGCGCTCCTCATCCGGGGCCGCCACGGCGGCGGCCTCGGCCACCGCGGGGTGAGCCACGAGCGCGGACTCGACCTCGAACGGCCCGATCCGGTAGCCAGCCGAGATGATCAGGTCGTCGTTACGCCCCTCGAAGTGATACCAGCCGTCCTCATCCTGCGCCACCAGGTCTCCCGTGCGCCACGGCGGCCCGGCGCGGCGGTCCTCCACGCTCCATGTGCCGTCCTCGCCACGGCGCACGTGTTCGCCGAGGTAACCGAGGAAGAAGGTCGGAATGGTCGCTGGGTTCGCCGTCAGCTCGCCGTATTTGATCAGCAGGCCCACGCCCGGCAGCGCGGGTCCCATCGAGCCGGGCCTTGCCTGCTCGCCGGGTGGCGCGCCGGTCAGCTGGCCTGTCTCAGTCTGGCCGTAGCCGTCGCGGATCTCCAGTCCGGTGACTGCCCGCCACGCGCGCAGGACCTCGGGATTGAGCGCCTCGCCCGCGGCCACCATCGTGCGCAGTGCCGGAAGCGCCCGCAGGTTCGAGCGCTTGGCGATCACCCGGTACTCGGTCGGGGCCATGCACAACACGTTCACGCGCTCGCGCGCGAGCAGCTCCAGCCGCTCATCCGGGTCAAAACGTGCGTCGTGCAGCAGCGCGGCCGCGCCCGACAGCCACGGCGCGATGAAGATGTTGCGGGCGGACTTCGACCAGCCGCTCGAGGCGGTACACCACACGAGCTCACCCGCGCGCGCGTCGAGCCAGTGTGAGGCCTGCAACCGCTGTCCGGTGAGGTAGCGCTGGCCATGCACCACCGCCTTCGGCTCGCCCGCCGTGCCGCTGGTGAAGGTGATCAGGCAGGGCTCCTCCGCTGCGAGCTCTGCGGCAGGCGCCGGCTCGGACGCGAACAGCGTCTCCTCGGGCAGGAGTGCAACCGGGCATTCCGGCCGGGCTGTCTCCAACTCGGCCCGGTTGCGCTCATCGGCGAGGATCAGCGACGGGCGCACTGCCTCGATGCGCAAGGCCAGGTCCTTCGCGCGCAACTGCTCGGTGCACGGCAGCACGACCGCGCCGATCCGAAAGCAGGCCAGCATCGTGAACACCCACTCGGGCCGGTTGCCGATCAGCGTCAGCACCACGTCGCCGCGCCCGATTCCGCGGGCCCGCAGCGTGCCAGCCAAGCACGCGCTGCGCTCGCTGACCTCGGCGAAGCTCCACTCGCGCCTGGTGCCGTCGCGTGCCAGCTCCACGAGCGCCAAGCCATCGGCCGGCAGCCGGTCGAGTACGTCGCGAGTGAAGTTCACGCCGGTATTCTCCATGAGAGGGTGGCGCAGCTGGCCAGAGGCCGGCGAGCCGGGCCCCTCTTTTTTCATTCTCAGACCGAAATCGACACTGGAGCTACTGACTTGGCCGTGACCACCCAAAACCCCCACGAGTTCTCCGACGAGCAGAAGGCGATCACCGAGATGGTCCACCAGTTCGCCGACGAGCAGATCCTGCCGAACGCCGAGCACTACGACCACGAGGACGCCTTCCCCGAGCCGATCGTCGACCAGATGAAGGAGCTCGGGCTGTTCGGGGTGACGATTCCTGAGGAGTACGGCGGCATGGGGCTGGACCTGACGACCTACGCGATGATCGTCGAGGAGCTCTCACGCGGCTGGATCTCGATATCCGGTGTGATCAACACGCACTTCATCGGCTCCTACCTGCTGATGAAGTTCGGCTCCGAGGAGCAGCGCCAGAAGTATCTCCCGCGCATGGCCACCGGCGAGATCCGCGCCGCGTTCTCGCTGTCTGAGCCCGAGCTCGGCTCTGATGTGCAGGCGATCAAAACCTCCGCGAAGAAGACCGAGGACGAGTTCTACGAGATCAACGGCCAGAAGATGTGGGTCACCAACGGCCTGCGCTCCGACCTCGTCTTCGTGCTCGTCAAGACCGACCCGAACGCCGAGAAAGCCCATCGCGGCATGACCTGCTTCATCGCCGAAAAAGAGCCGGGCGTGGGGGAGAACACGGGCGACTTCGCCGGGCTGAACGTGCCGCCGCAGCTCAAAAAGATGGGCTACAAGGGCGTGGAGTCGACCGAGCTCGTGTTCGACGGCTACCGCTGCCCGGCGGAGAACATCCTCGGCGGCGAGCAGGAGGGCCTGAACAAGGGCTTCTCGCAGATGATGGACGCGCTGGAGGTCGGCCGCGTGAACGTGGCGGCGCGCGGAGTCGGGATCGCCCAGCGCGCACTCGAACTGGCGCTGCGCTACTCCCAGGAGCGCAAGACCTTCGGTAAGCCGATCGCCCAGCATCAGGCGATCCAGTTCAAGCTCGCTGACATGGCCACTCAGGTCGATGCCGCCAGGCTGCTCACGCTGCGTGCGGCTCGTATGAAGGACGCAGGCGTGCGCTCCGATCTGGAGGCCGGCATGGCCAAGCTGTTCGCCTCTGAGGCCGGGCGCTTCTGCGTGGAGGAGTCCTTTCGTATCCATGGCGGTTACGGATACTCAAAGGAGTATGAGATCGAGCGCCTCTACCGAGACGCTCCGTTGTTGCTGATCGGCGAGGGCACCTCGGAGATCCAGCGCATGGTGATCGGGCGCAAGCTTCTCGAGCGGCACAAGATCTGATGGCCGAGGACGCAAAGAGCCTGATCGAACTCGCCGTGCGCAGGTTCCTGGAGGAGGTGCCGGCGCTCGAGCCGTTGAAGCTCGTGGTCGCCGTCGAGCTGCGCGGGCGCGGCGACGTGCAGCACTTCCGCCTGGAGATGCCCGGCATCGAGGTGACCAAGACGCCTCCCACCGACGCCCGCGTGCGGGTGGAAATGCGCCGCGAGTTCTTCAACGTGATGGCCCATGAGGCCAAGGTGCCAGACTGGATCGAGGCGTTCACCTATGGCCAGGCCAAGGCCTCCGGTCCCGAGCAGTTCCTGCGGCTGATCTCGAGCGTCGTCGAGAAGCAGCAGGAACGCGAGAACACGCGCCATGCCCGCAAACACGACTGAGCATCTCAGACGGTCGATAGGCAAGCGAGGCAAGGACGCAGGGAGCGTGGCGTGCTCTGCACGCGAGCGGACGAGGACACAGCATTCGCGCCGCCTAGCGGTCGTCTAGTGGTATGCGGTCAGCTGCTGGGCCAGAAACGCCAGCGAGCCCAGCAGAAACAGGCACATCACTATCAATGAAAAGTTTTCGTTCATGGGCTGACTAACACGATAGTCCACAGAGCGGCCATAGGGAATCAGGCCAGGACCGCGCCATTGTCGTACAGCTTGATGATCTTCACGGGTTGATCGGGGTGGGTGGGGTCCGAGTCAGCAGCGTCCAGGCACAGGCGGCAGAGGACGCACTCGTCGAGGTTCTGCCCGGCGATCTCCAAGTTGCCGCCGGCCTTCTGGGCGAAGATGTCGACCGGGCAGGCCTCGCTCAGCCGGCGGGCCAGCTCGGTATCGGCGGCAGCCTGGTCATCGACCTCGACGGCGATGAACATCCCGTCCTTTCTCACGCTTGGGTCCTCTCGGCGATCTTGGCCTTGACCAGATCGGGGATCTCGTCGATCCGCTGCACGACGGGGATGCCGGCCTCCTGGAGGCGGGCGATCTTCTCGGTCGCTGAGTCCTCCTTGCCCTCGACGATCGTGCCGGCGTGCCCGAAGGACATGCCCTGCATCTCCTCGTCGTCCATGAACTTGCCGGCCATGAAGGCGATGATCGGCAGGCGCGAGTTGTGCTCGGAGACCCACTGCGCCAGCTGAGCCTCCATGCGCCCGCCGGGCTCGGTGTAGATCACGATCGCCTGGGTCTGCTCGTCGGCCTCGAAGTACGGCATCAGCTCGGCGTAGGTCGAGCCGATGATCGCGTCGCCGCCGATCGAGACCGCGGTGGAGACGCCGAGTCCCGCGGCCGTCAGCGTGGATGAGATCTCCGTGGTCATCCCGCCGGAGCGGCTCATCACGCCGACCGCACCGGGCTGGTAGGCCACCGCGGCGTTGCGTGCAGGGCCGCCGATGCCGCCCATCTTGGCAACGCCGGGGACGATCACACCGAGGCAGTTGGGACCGATGATTCGCGCGCCCTTGGCACCGGCCAGCTCGACCATCATCGCGACGTCGCGGCGCGGGATACGCTCGGTGACGATCACGATCGTCTTGATGCCGGCATGCAGCGCCTCGAAGACGGCGTCGCGCGTGCCCGCGGGCGGGACTGTGACGACCGAGCCGTCGGGCACGACGCCGCCGTTGTGCTCGACGACTTGCTCGACGGTGTCGAACACCGGCACGCCGTGGACCTCACGGCCCTTGCGGCCGGGGGTGACGCCGCCGGTGATCTTCGAGCCGTAGTCCAGGCACTCGCGCGTGAGATTGACGGCCTCGCGCCCGGTGATGCCCTGGATGATGAAGGTGGTGTTCTGGTCGATGAGGATCGACATCGCTATGCCTCGGCCGGTGGGTGGGGTTCAATCTTGGCGACCGCCCGGCCCGCGGCCTCCCACAACGACACAGACCGGTCGCAGTACTCGATCCCGTATTTGTCGAGGATCTTGAAGCCCTCCTCCTCCCAGGCGCCCGGGATGCGGAAGATCGCGATCGTGTCTGAGGGGTCCTTGCCCAGCTCCACGCAGGCCTTGATCACGCCGCGCGCGACGATGTCCACGCGCGTGTTGGAGACGATCGACATCATCACTGCGATCTTCTCTACGCCGTCTTTCTGGAGAACCTGCTTGGCCAGGCCGCAAGCCTTGGCGACCGACGGGTTGCCCCCGATCTCGGAGTAGTTGGCGGGCTTGCCGCCCTGCTGGCGCACTGCGTCGGTGAGCGTCAGCGAGCCGCCGCCCGCGCCGATCACCAGGCCGATGTTGCCGTGAAAGCCGGTGTCCTTGCCCTGGATCACGCCGCGATGATCGGCGGCGTCGATCGCCTTGACGGCCTCTTCGAACGCGGTCGGCGTGTGGTCCTCACGGGTGCCCTCGTCCGTGCCGATTCCCAGCGCCTCGATCAGGCCCTTCTGGCGCGGCATGCCCTCGTTCTCCATCTCCATGTGCGCGTCGAGCGCGACGAACGAGCCGTCCTTCAGCTGCGCCAGCGGGTTGATCTCGGCGAGCGTCATGTCGTTGTCGAGGAACAGCTGGGCCAGGCGCGCGAGCACCGGCGTGGCGCGCTGCAGCGCCTTGCCGGTGACGCCCGCGGCGGCGATGACCTGCTTGGCCTGGAAGTCGGAGAAGGGCTCGAGCGTGGAGAAGTGCCCGCGGCCGACGTGGTCGGGGTGCTCTTCGGCGACCTGCTCGATGTCGATGCCGCCCATGTCGCTGAAGAGCATCAGCGGCTTCTTGGCGGCGCCGTCCCAGACGACGCCGGCGTAGAACTCCTGCTCGACCTCCGCCTTCGGGTCGACGAGCACGCCGCGCGGCATGTGACCGCCGATCTCCAGCTTCAGGATGTCGCGGGCGTAGGACTCCGCTTCGGCGGGCGTGTCGGCGAACTTGACGCCGCCCGCCTTCATGCGCCCGCCGGCGAGCACCTGGGACTTGATCACCGTGGGGCCGCCGATCCGCGCGGCGATCTCGGCAGCCTCGGCCGGGTCCGTCGTGAAGCCGTAGTCCGTCACGGGGATGCCGGCACGCTTGACGATCTCGCGCGCCTCGAACTCGAAGAATCTCATGCGGCGCGGAAGCCTATACGGCGGCGGCCTGCGGCACGAACCCGTAGGCCTCGGCCAGCTCAGGATCCTTCTTGGCGAGCATTTCCGCGAGGTTGACCATCACCTTGCACTGCTTCCACGTCGCGTCGTCCTGCATCTTGCCGTCGATCATGTGCACGCCGCGCCCGTCGGGGATCGCCTCGATCACCTTTTTGGCGAAGGCCACCTCGTCGGGGTCGGGCGAGTAGACGCGCTTGGCGATCGCGATCTGGCCCGGGTGCAGCGACCAGGCGCCGACGCAGCCGAGCAGGAACGACGCCCGGAACTGCGTCTCGCAGCCCTCCGCGTCTGAGATGTCGCCGTAAGGGCCGTAGAACGGCAGCGCGCCGACTGACGTGCAGGCGTCGACCATGCGCGCGATCGAGTAGTGCCACGGGTCCTGCTGGTAGCTCGGCCGCGGCGCGTCCGGGTCCTCCGGATCGGGGTCGGCGATCGTGCGGTAGCCCGGGTGTCCGCCGCCGACGCGCGTGGTCTTCATCCGCCGCGAGGCTGCGAGGTCGGCGGGCCCGAAGCTCATTCCCTGGATGCGCGGTGAGGCGCTTGCGATCTCCTCGAGGTTGGCCACGCCCTGTGCCGTCTCCAGCACGCAGTGCAACAGGATCGGGCGCTCCAGACCGGCCTTTGCCTCGAGCTGGGCGAGCAGGCGATCGGCGTAGTGGATGTCCCAGGGACCCTCGACCTTCGGGATCATGACCACCTCTAGCCTGTGCCCGATCTCAGCCACTAGCTGGGTGATGTCGTCCAGGAAGTAGGGCGAGGCGAGCTCGTTGACGCGTGTCCACAGGGCGGTGTCGCCGAGCTCCATCTCCTTGCCGACCTTGATCAGACCAGCGCGCGCCGCCTCCTTCTTTTCAAGCGGTACCGCGTCCTCGAGGTTGCCGAGCAGGATGTCCACCTTCGGCGCGAGGTCCGGAGCCTTCTCGACCATTTTCGGGTTCGAGAAGTCCATGAAGTGGATCATCCGGGACGGCTTGAAGGGGATCTCGCGCGCGGGCTGCGGCGCGTCGATCGCAAGGGGCTTGAAGAAGTCGCGGGGGTTGCGCAATTCGTCTCCTGAGGGCTTCTCTGCGGGTGGCAGTTGTTCGGGTTGAACCTCATACCATCGCATTTCCTTCGCATGTTCGGACTGGTATGAGGCCCAAACCGTATCGTCTGGGCGCTTCGGACAGTCTAGAGTTGCGGGTGCAACCATCCAAGGAGACCCATGAGCGAGACCCACCCCGTCGAGACCGATCAGGCTGCACGCGAGGCGAGCGGCGCCCATCCATACGGCCGTTACCTGGAGGAGTTCGAGGTCGGTGCCGTGTACAAGCACTGGCCCGCGAAGACGGTGACTGAGTCAGACGACCACCTCTTCTGCCTGATCACGATGAACCACCACCCGCTGCACCTGAACGACGTGTATGCGCACAAATCCCAGCAGGGGCGCAACGTCGTCGTCGGCCCGCTCGTCTACTCGCTCGCGCTCGGCATGTCGGTCTCAGACGTCAGCGGCAAGGCGATCGCCAACCTCGCGACCGAAGAGCTCAAGCACCCCGCACCGGTGTTCCATGGCGACACGCTCTACTGCGAGTCCGAGGTGCTGGAGAAGCGCGAGTCCCAGTCAAAGCCCGACCGCGGCACGGTGAAGGTGCACACGCGCGTGCTGAACCAGGATGGCGTGCTGGTGGCTGAGTTCAAGCGGCTCGTGCTCGTACCGCGGAGAGATTCCGCTCCCGCTCCCGTCTCCGCTGCGGGCGCCGAGAGCAACGTCGATTAGGGGTGCGATAGGCTTTCAGACCGCCCGCAAGGGCGTTTTTCCGTTCCCGGAGCCAATCTTGGCCCGGCAGTGCGTCAAGGACGACGGCGCGCCGATCACGACCGCGATACCGAGGAGCCGCTTGCATCTCATGAACACCACCGTTCCCGCCCCCACAAAGAACGAGCGCCTGCTGGCCTGGGTCGATGAGGTGGCGTCCCTCACCGAACCGGAGCAGGTCATCTGGTGTGACGGGTCCGCCGAGGAGTACGACAGCCTCTGCCGCGAGCTCGTGCAGGCGGGTACCTTCGAGAAGCTCTCTGAGGCCAAGCGGCCCAACTCCTATCTGGCGCTGTCGGACCCTGGGGACGTGGCGCGCGTGGAGGACCGTACGTTCATCTGCTCGGCCACCGAGGAGGAAGCTGGTCCGACGAACAACTGGCGCGACCCGCAGGAGATGCGTGAGCAGTTGGGTGAGCTATTCGCCGGCTGCATGCAGGGCCGCACGATGTATGTCGTGCCGTTCTCGATGGGGCCGCTGGGATCGGACAAGAGCCATGTTGGTGTGCAGCTGACGGACTCGACCTACGTCGCCGTGAGCATGCGAATCATGACGCGCATGGGCCAGGGCGCGCTCGACGCGCTCGGCTCGGAAGGAAACTTCGTGCCCTGCCTGCACTCCGTGGGGATGCCGCTCGCCGATGGCCAGGCCGATGTTTCCTGGCCGTGCAATGCGGATAACAAGTACATCGTGCACTTCCCCGAGACGCGCGAGATCTGGTCATACGGGTCCGGTTACGGCGGCAACGCGCTGCTCGGCAAGAAGTGCTTCGCGCTGCGGATCGCTTCGGTGATGGCACGCGACGAGGGCTGGATGGCCGAGCACATGCTGATCCTCAAGCTGACCTCGCCCGAGGGCGAGGTCAAGTACATCACGGGCGCATTTCCGAGCGCCTGCGGCAAGACGAACCTGGCGATGCTGATTCCTACGCTCGAGGGCTGGACCGTGGAGACGATCGGTGACGACATCGCGTGGATGAAGTTTGGCGATGACGGGCGTCTGTATGCGATCAACCCCGAGTACGGCTTCTTCGGGGTCGCGCCAGGAACCGGCGAGCAGACCAACCCGAACGCGATCCGCACGATCGAACGCAACTCGATCTTCACGAACTGCGCCAAGACAGACGATGGCGACGTCTGGTGGGAGGGTATGACCAAGGAGAAGCCCTCACACCTGATCGACTGGCACGGCAACGACTGGACGCCCGATGCGGACCCGCCCGCCCCGGCGGCGCACCCGAACGCGCGCTTCACGACGCCGGCCGCGCAGGACCCGGCGATCGCGCCCGAGTGGCAGGACCCCGCGGGCGTGCCGATCGACGCGATGCTGTTCGGCGGGCGGCGCTCGACCGTCGTGCCGCTGGTGACCGAGGCGCTCGACTGGGAGCACGGCGTTTTCCTCGGCTCGGTGATGAGCTCGGAGAAGACAGCAGCGGCTGCCGGGACTGTCGGTGAGTTGCGCTTTGACCCGTTCGCGATGCTGCCGTTCTGCGGCTACAACATGGCCGACTACTTCGCCCACTGGCTCGAAATTGGCGCGCGCGATGGCGCGAAGCTACCGAAGATCTTCTACGTCAACTGGTTCCGCAAGGACGAGGGCGGCCGCTTCCTGTGGCCGGGCTTCGGCGAGAACTCGCGCGTGCTCTCGTGGGTGTTCGCCCGCTGCGCCGGTCATGGCGCGGCGACGGAGACCCCGATCGGCTTGATTCCTCCGGTCGGCCCCGAGGGCATCGACACACGCGGGCTGGATGTCTCCGAAGAGGACATGGCCGAGCTGCTGAGAGTCGATGCCGCGGAATGGAAGGCGCAACTGCCACAGTTCCGCGAGCACCTGGCGAAATTCGACAGCCTGCCGCCCGAGTTAGGTGCGCAGCTCGACGCACTCGAAGCCAGACTGGGTTGAACTGCGCCCCTAGAGGGCCGCTGGCAAGCGAAGACAAGGACGCAGTGAGCGTGGCGTGCGGCTAGTACGCGAGCGATCGAGGACGCAGTATTCGCGCCGTCCAGCGGTTCTCTAGTCGTGCTGACCGTGGGACTCGCTGGCAGCTGCCGGCGGGCGTGACTCCTCCGCCAGCGAGGTGATCGTCAGCAGGCCGCGCGTGGATGATTCGAGCACCTCGGTGGCCTCCTCGAGCGAGCGCGCGTAGAGCTCGACGAGCAGGTGGATGATGATGCGGGTGTCGTCTTCGTGCTTGTGGAAGCGGACGTGGGTGAAGAACTCACGCACGCCGTGATCGCCGAAGGCGGCATAGGAAAGCGCGTCCCCGGCCTCGGGCCCTGAGCAGCTCTCGACCTCCTCGGCGTCCACGGACACGGTGCACGAGGCGACCCAAGGGGTCCCGGCGATCATCCGTTCCCAGCGGTCCTCGATCGGCTCCACGCGGTTGTTGCTGAAGCCGAGGTGTGGCTGGTCGTGCATGCAGTCCAGGCACTGAACGACGGCCTCCTGCAGCTCGTCGACGACTTCCGCTCGCTCGCCGGTGTCGGGGTCGATTTTGTGGATCCCCTCATAATGGACTTGGACCTCCAGCTCCTGGGACCAGCAGCGGTAGCAGCGCAGCCAGCTGCGCGCACTCGTCTCGGCCATCGAACCCTCCATGTGATCCATTGTATGGAACGACGGCGGGGCGCCAGTAGGCGCCCCGCCGTGATACTTATGCTGCGCTTACGAACGTCTAATGCCGTTTGTGGCCGTGCCTGCGCTTGCCCTTGACCGTCACGTTGTAGGTCTGGACCGTTGGGGCACCACCCAGCGCGGATTTGTAGCTCAGCGTGGCAGTGAGATGGACATTCTTGCCCTTCAGCAGTGCCTTGCGCACGTTGCCTGAGGGTGCGACCGTCAGCGTCAGCGGCACTCCGGCCACACCTGTAGCCGAGACCTTGCCGGAGACGGTCGTCTTCGGGCGGCACTTGCCCTTGATCTTGACCTGGCCCCGCCTGCACTTCTTCGCCCTGTGACGCCTGGCCGCAATCGCCTCCTTGCGGGCAATTGTGGCCGTGGGCACCGTCACTTCCAGAGTCGCTGTGCCCCCTTGAGTCGGCACCAACACGATCGTGATTGTGCCGTCGGAGTTGGCATGGATGCTCTGGATTTTGTAGCTGCTGTTCGGCGTGGGCGGCGGTGGCACCGGGTTCGCCACCGTGAGCACCTCGCCACCGCAGGTGCTCTGCGCAGGGGCGTGGCTTTCATCCCCCGAGTAGGTGGCCTTGAAGTAATACGCTCCGAGCGGGAGGCTCAGAGCGCCTGAGGCCGCAGCGGACCCGCCGGCGACCGCTCGGATATCGCTGCCGACTGTGAATGCCTTGATCTGCTGCGTGCAGCCTGCGTCCGCGAATACCGTGTACGTGATCACGCCGGTGGCCGTGCTCGCATTGGTTCCGGTGATCACCGCTGTGTCGGTCACCGAGGTGGCTGGCGGCACGGTGATGCTTGGGCCGCTCTTCCCGCCGCCCACGAGCGTCGTGCTGACGCCGATCTGCGGGCGTGCTGGCGGCGTGCCGAACGCCATGGTCTCGGCGCCGCACGCGGTCACGGCGTTCGTGTTGTAGCTCGGATCGCTGGGGGTGGTGCTGCCGGTGCTCGTGAACGTCGCCTGCCAGTAATAGTTGGCATTGGTTGCGAGAAGTGCGCCAACTGGCTTTGACGGCGGAATGACGCCGGCGGTGACGGTCGCAATGGTGGGTGTGGCGTTGCCGCCAGTCACCAGATGCGTGCAGGCCGGGTCGGAGTAGACGTTGTAGGCGATCATCCCGACAGCGCCTTCCTTATGGGCCCCCACAAGCGTCGCCTGATCAGTGATGTTGGTCGGCGTCGGAGCGGCAACAGCCGCGGCGTTTTCGGGGGTGCCGCCGGCGAGAACCGTCGTGAGGTAGTCGTTACCGCCGACCGGAATCACGACCTGTTCGAGCGGGGAATCCAGACCGAAGTACGCGTACTGACCCGTCTGCAGCGCGGGCGCGAAATCGACGGTGCCTTCATCGGAGCTGTAACCCGGAGCAAAGGACATTTCCGGCCCGTAGTAGTCGTAGGGATCTTCGTTGCTGCCACCCGGTCCGAAGGGGCAGCCGCTGGGGACGGCTCCAACGCCCGGGGTGCACAGTCCATCGCCCTCGAACCCAAAGAGGTTGTCACCTGATTCCGCCACTCCGATGTGCAGCGAGCTTACGGGAGTCGAGGAATCATTCTGCACGGCGACCATCTCATCGTCGCCACCCAAGTCGTAGAACTCCTGGCTGCTGTCCTGGTAGACGACGATGCCGCTGTTGGTCACGTCGATCAGGAAGGCGCAGCTCGTGCTTTTGCCGACGGCCGGGCACTGCCAGAATGGCGGCGAGGTGGGCCCACCGGGTGGGCCGAACGCTGCGCCCGCCAACGACGGGCTGAGACCGGCGGCGAGCAGGGCGAGCCCTCCCACGGTAAGCATCGTCGCCATCGTTCCCAGCAAAGCGGAGATACGTCCTGAAATGCCCTTGTCGAGCCTACCGCCACCCACGTGCATGTACACCCTCCAGAACGTTAGTCGTAAGCCAGTGCTGTGCGAGCAAGCATGCTAAAGCACCTGATGGCCGGACCGATACGTCTGGACATATTGATGACGCCGCATTTTGCGCGTCATTTGCATCGGCGCGAAACGCAAAGCAGCGACCTACCCAAACGTAAATGCGTAGCCCGTGACGCCGGGCGCGAAGCGTAGGGTGAGACGGTGGCGTTCGTTGCGGGGCAGAGAGGCGAGCGTGTAGAGGCGCTGGCCCTTGACGGTGACGACGCCGTTGTGCACATCGGTCCCGGCGTCCGCGGCCGGGATCTGGCGGCCATCCAAGAGCACCTGCACCTGGCGCGGGACATTCCCGGCCGAGCTCAGCACTAGGTACACGTTCTTCGCCTGAAACTCGACGTCGATCCCGGCGTTCGCGACGGCGGTGACGGGTTGGGCGGCGGTGTGCCAGGTGCCGCTGAAGGCGAAGTTGTTGACTTCCAGGGGACCCGAGTGCCCGGCGCCGTAGTCGTGCACGCCGGCGACGGGCCCGGTGACCCAACCCTGCGCGCGGGCCGTCCCCAGATAGGTCTCCGGCGTCGCTTCCTGGCTGGGCACGATCACGCCGGTTGGGTGGCCTCGGCCGCCGACCTGGTGGCCAGATTCGGCTAGCAGTGCGCGGATCGCGGTTTCGGTCTTAGCGTAGTCGCCCTCGCCGAAGGCTGCGTAGCGGACCTGGCCGCGTGCATCGATCAGATAGTCCGCTGGCCAGTACTGGTTGCCGTAGGCGTTCCAGGTGCCCATTTCATTGTCCTGGACGACCGGGTAGCGGATCCCGAACTGCCCGATCGCGTTGGCGACGTTGGAGGCGTCGCGCTCGAAGGCGAACTCCGGTGTCTCGACACCGACGATCGTGAGGCCCTGGCCGCGGTAGGTCGCGTCCCACGCCTTCAGGTAGGGGAGCGTGCGGATGCAGTTGATGCAGGTGTATGTCCAGAAGTCGACGAGCACGACCCGCCCGTGCAAGGAGGCGAGCGTAAGGGGCTGATGGGAGTGCCCGCCCACACCCGTGTTGAACCACTCCTCGGTGTTGGTGAAGTCCGGCGCGGTGCCGACTTTGGGCAGCCCGTGGGCGATCGCGAGCAGGCTGGCTTGGCTGGCGCTGCGCGGCGCCGAGGGGGCCGCGGTGCTCGGCTGGAACTTGGCGCTGTGCCCGCTGATCTCCGGCAGGCGGCTCTGCACGGCGTGGGATTTCTCGATGCTGGCGGTGAGGTTGACGTCGGGGATGCGTTCCGCCACCAGCTGATCGAACTTGACGTCGAGGCTCGAGATGATCGCGATCGCCGTCAGCAGCATGATCGCGCCGAGTGTGCGCTGCAGCAGCGGGCCACGGCCGGCCTGGCGCACGCGGTCAAACAGTGCCCTGCCGCCGAGGGTCAGTCCGAGCAGCACGACCGCGGAGCCGAGCGCGTAGGCGATCGCCACGGCCACGGTGCGCCCGCTGGCGGCGCTCACCGAGATCACGGCCGCGAGGATCGGGCCAGCACATGGGGTATAGACGAACCCGAGCGCACCGCCCACGAAGAGGCCGGAGGCGAACCCGTCGCCGGTGTTGATTCGCATCCCGCCCACTCCGACGGCGGCCACGCGCGAGAGGCGCGCCTCCAAGCGGTCCGCGAAACCCGGCACGATCAGCGTCAGTCCCATAACCAGCAGCACCGCGACCGCGAAGTCGCGCAGCGGATCCGAGCCGAGGCCCACGCCACCCACGACCTTTGCGATCCCGACGATCGTGACGGTGAAGGTGACCGTCAGCCCGAGGACCACCCCGAGGGGACGCCGCCGTCCTCCGACGCCGCCTGCCGACAGCAGCGCGGGCAGTACCGGCAGAACGCACGGCGACAGGGCGGTCCCCGCTCCGGCGAGGATGGCAAAGAGGATCAGAACCAGCATGGCGCGAGCAGAGGCTAGTGGAGCTTCCTTAACGCTCTATGACGCCGGGCGGATGCCAGACGTTCCCATCCTCAGCGCCGCAGGAGCACATAGACCGTTGTAGCCGCGAGCGCCATCTGCCCGAACGCGAGCGCGGTGCCGAGGTTAGCGGCGCCGAGCGCGCCGGCGAGCGCGCTCGCCAGTACGAACGCCGCGACGATCATCAATAGATCACGCGCCATCGTCAGCTCCGATGCTTCGCTCCAGGGCCGCCACGAGCGTGGGTACGTCCAGGCCGGGGTCCTGCCCGGCCAGCAGGGTCTCGGCCGCCCGGCGGCCTCCCACCTCACGCAGCCCCCGCTCGCCGTACTCGGCGGTGAAGTCTGTCAGCGCGCTCGCCCGGCGCGCGCGCAGGCGTCTGTCTTTGAGCTCGAGACCGGCGCGGTGCCCGGCCAGGGCGGCGAGAAGCTCCTCGATTCCCTGCGCCGGAGGCAGCGAGGACACCGCCACCACGCTGGTGGCACCCGAGCCCAGCGAGCGCAGCGCCGCAGACACCTCGCCCACGGTACGCGCCGCGAGGAGGCCGAGGTCGGCCTTGGTTACGACGAGCACGTCGGGAATCTCCATGATCCCTGCCTTGAAGAACTGCAACACGTCGCCTGAGCCGGGCTGAACGACGACGGCGACGGTGTCTGCCACGTCCGCGATATCGGTCTCAGCCTGGCCGACTCCGACGGTCTCTATCACCACGATGTCAAACGCCGCGGCCAGCGCCTGGGCCGCCGCGCGGGTGCCCCACGCCAGGCCACCAAGCCGCTCGCCGGCGGCGGTCGAGCGGATGAAGACAGCGCGGTCGGCCGGATCGAACTCGATGCGCGCGCGGTCGCCGAGCAGCGAGCCGCCCGAGCGGCGCGAAGAGGGATCGACCGCCAGAACCGCCACCGTCTTGCCCTGCCCGCGCCAGGCGCCGAGCAGCGCGGAGAGCAGCGTCGACTTCCCGGCTCCCGGCGGCCCGGTGACGCCGATTACGTGGCCGGGCGCCTCGCCGCCGAGCGCCACGGGGGAGAGCTCGCGCAGCAGTGCCGCCGCGTGCTCGCGGTCGCTGGGGGTGGTGCTCTCCAGCAGGTTGAGCGTGGCCGGCGCCGCGCTCAGGTCACGTTCGCGCAGGCGCCGGCCGAGATCCAGGCCTTCGTTCACGAGCTACGCGGACGCCGCGACTCCGCTGCGCTCGGCCACGAGCGCGACGATGTCACGCATGATGCGCGTGATGTCGAAGTCCTTCGGTGTGTACACGGCGGCGACGCCCGCCTCACGCAGCGGCGCGACGTCGGCCGCCGGGATGATGCCGCCGACGATCACCGGCACGTCGCCGATGCCGGCCTGCTGCAGCGCAGCGAGGACCGACGGGATCAGCTCACGATGTGAGCCAGACAGGATCGACAGGCCGACCACGTGTACGCCCTCCTGCAGGGCTGAGGCGGCAATCTGCGACGGTGTCAGGCGGATGCCCTCATAGACGACCTCCATGCCCGCGTCGCGGGCGGCGACCGCAATCTGCTCGGCGCCGTTGGAGTGGCCGTCGAGGCCGGGCTTGCCGACGAGTATCTTGAGCCGGCGCCCAAGCGTCGCCGAGACGCGTTCGACCTCATCGCGTAACTCGTCGAGAGTTGCGTCGCCGATCGCGATCGCCTCCCCTACGCCCGTGGGGGCACGGTAGGAGCCGAACACCTCGCGCAGAGTGTGGGCCCACTCGCCGGTCGTGGCCCCGGCGCGGGCGGCGGCGATTGTCGGGGTCATCAGGTTCTCATGAGAGCTCTCTTCACCCGCAACCCGGGCTAGGTCAGACAGAGCTTCATCCACGGCCGCCTGGTCGCGCCCGGCG
>DASZFC010000062.1:0-5733 GCA_035940195.1 Solirubrobacteraceae bacterium | reverse complement strand
TATAGTCATTGACGGGCTCGCAGCCCAAATGCACGACGGCCTGCCCCACCATTGCGTCTTCCCACAAGGCCCCTGTCCCAGTCAAACGACCCTACGAACACAACCGGACAACAGCCTCGGCGGTATTTCATACCCGTAGTCTGTGCAGAAGCAAAGCGGGACCGCGTGGGTTCGAGGGTGCTGGGCGCTTGTGGGACTCTACGGAGCGGTATCGTGGTGTGGATGAGCACACAGCGCGAGTTCGATGTGGTGATCGTGGCCGAGCCGGAAGGCGGCTACAGCGTGTTCGTGCCAGAGCTGCCGAGTGTCGCCACGCAGGGCGAGACGATCGAGGAAGCCCGCGCGAACGCCCAAGAGGCGATCGAGGGATACCTCGAAGTCATGCACGACGATGGTCTCCCCATCCCCACGGTTCATCGCGACCGTGTTGCCGTCCAAGCCGCGTGAGTCAGACCCCCGCCGTCTCAGGCAAGCAGCTCGTCAAGATTCTCGAAGGCCAGGGCTGGTACGTCAAGCGCGTGCGGGGCAGCCACCACATCCTGCGCCACCCCACCGTGCCGGATGCAATCCCGGTGCCGGTCCACGGCAATCAGCCGATCAAGAGGGGCACGCTTGGCAGCATCCTGCGCACGGCCGGGATCAGCCGCGAGGAGTTCAATCGGCTGGTCTGATCGCGTCGAGAAATCGGTCGATCGTGGCCGCGTGCTCAGCCGCACGAGCGCGACCCTCCGCCGTTTCGAGCTTGTCCTGTTCGGAGAGCCATTCCCATTGCTCGGCGTCCGCCTCCAAGACCTCGATCAGCGCACCGTCCAGCGCGAGAGTCAGCGGCTGCTGCTCGTCGGGCTCGGCCCACCCGAGCGCGCTCAGACCACGAACCGCGGTGCTGATACGTCTCAGCACGGGGGTCCATCCTGTGCGCGTGTTGCTCGCCGGCATCGCACCCGGCGCGTCCTCGCACGCACGCCCCAGCTCGGCATACAGCGCCCCGCGCAGGAGCACTACGACGTCAGCGGGCATGGTCGTGGCGATGTTCGCCGGTGCCGGGTCAGGTCCGCACGGCTCGTCCATCTTCCCCTCCTGTCAGTTGTCGTGGGGTAGGCGCGAGGCAATAGCCGACGCCCCAAGTCGCAGGCACCCATCCGCTTGCACCGGCTTTGGCGAGCTTGCAACGCAGCCGGGAGGCGTGCGAGTCCAGCGTGCGCGTCGCATCCTGGGATGGGTAGCCCCAGACGCCGCGCAACAGCTCGGCTCTCGTAAAGACGCGGGTAGGATTCCGCGCCAGGTAGACCAGCAGCGCGTACTCGCGTCGGCGCAGCTCCACCGGGGTTGATCCATAGAGGACCATGCGCGTGGCCGTGTGGATCGTCAGCGCCTTGTGCCGTATGACCGGCGGCGTCTCGCCGGTCGGCCTGCGCAGAAGCGCGCGCACGCGCGCAAGCAGCTCGGCATAGACGAATGGTGCCCGGATCACGTCATCTGCTCCTGCCTCGAACGCGCGCAGCGTGTCGATCACGTCGCTGGTGGTGCTCATCCAAAGCACGGGGCAACCGGAGCCCGCGAGCGCGTCCTGACGCAGCGCTCGTAGAGCGCCGAGCCCTGCGCCACGCCGCGACGCGCGAGCAAAGACGATCAGATCAACCTCGCCGAGCTGCGCGAGGTCGCCGATCAATCTCACGTCGTAGCCGTCGAGCACCAGCTCATCGGCCAGTGCTTCGCTCTCGCTGTTCTGGCCGTACACCGCCAGAACAGGGGGCGCAACTCGCGGGATATCCTCCAGCTGCATGGGAAGGTGTCGCCTTTCCGTGCCACGCCCCCGGCTGTTGACGCAGCGCGGGGGCACTTTTGTATTGCGCAGAGATCATAACTGCTTGCTCGGTTATGAGTACACGCATGGACGTAAGCGGTTGCGCGTGCAACGCTTGCGCGATGCCTCCGCCGCTGCCACCGGACCCAGCTCTTGGCCTGGCGATCAAAGCGCTGCGCGAAGCTCGCAACCTCACGCAGGAAGAACTGGCGAGCCAGGCCGGGATGACGTTCGGGACTGTCAGCCGCATGGAGTCGGCCAAGAGCGCGCCCGCGTGGGCGACGGTCATGCAGGTGATAGATGCCCTGGGCGTGTCGCTGATGGAGCTGGCTCGCGCGGTCGAAAAGGCCCGTCGCAGCTCAGCTAGTGCGTGAGAGGGATCGCGGAGTCGCAAGCGGCGGAAGCTCCTGCGCACCGGCTCGTCGGTCATGCTGCGGAGCGTGGAAGTTGCCGTCGTCGGATTGCTTGGCATCATTGTCGGGGCTCTGCTCGGCGGAGTCGTGCAGGTAGGCGTCGCGCGAGTCGAACGCCGCGCAACCACCCGACGAGCTGCCCGTCTGCTGTACGGCGATCACGTGATCGCGCTCAGCGCCGTGCGTTCGATGGCGGGCATGGAGCTCTGGTGGAGTGACGAGGCTGCGCCCCCGCTCGACGGCTGGCGCCGCTACCGAGAGGACTTGGCGGGCGCGATGCCAGGTCCCGACTTCCAGACGGTCGATGGCGCGTTCTACCGGGTCGCCGGCCTGGAGATGTGGCGCCGCGCTGGGCTCACCGCCCGTGACAACATGGAGGAAGCGCACCACACGGTTAATCAGCTCGAAGCCGCCGGCTTGATCCTGCTGCGCACGGGGTATCGAGGGAAGGAGCTGGACGCAATGGAAAGCGAGCTAGCCGAATACCACGAGAACCCCTGGGCGGACTCCGAGGAGTCGAGCGAGGCGGCGGACGGAGGAGCGTGATCGCTCGGCGCGGCACTGGCGCTCAGAGTGACCCGCCTGGGTGGCGCTGCCGCGGTGGCTAGCGCGGCCGTTTCGGCGTCTCGGCTGCACCCGGATCGGGCTGGGTGAACTCTTCAGCGAGGGTCCTCATCGTGGCTTTCGCTTTCGTCACCTGCTCATGCACCTGCGAGTAGAGAGCGATGACCTCAACATCCACAGAGCCGCCGACCATCCCAAGAGTCGCACTGATTCCCCCGGTCAAGGGATCGGGTGTCGCCGCGTTGTGCTCTTCCACTTTCTTGCCGGTCGGATCGTTGACGACGAGCTTTACGCTCAATTGGGCGCCGAAGAGTCGGTGATGCTCTCGACTGTGGACGGAATTGGTTCGCTCGGACTGGCGAGGATGGCAAGTAGGTCGCCGACCTTCTGGTTGCGTGCAAGGGCATCTGGGAGCGGGAGGTCGGTGTGGATGAGGTAGGCATTACGGCGACCCGTGCGCTTGCGCGTGATGTAGCCGGCGTCGGCGAGCTCGGCGACGATGCGGTGAGCAGCTCGTTCGGTGATCCCGACGCGCTCGCTGATGTCGCGCATGCGGACCCCGGGCTCATCGGCTATGCACACCAGGACCTGGCCGTGGTTGGTCAGGAATGCCCATCGTGTCTCTGCGACCATCATGAGATAGACTATCAACTCTAGATTTGGATTTCATGTTATGCTCGTCAGACGTGCTCCACTAGTGAGCCCCGCGCATCCATCGAAACGAGACTCCTTGTGTCAAGCTCAGTTCTGCCGCACGCGTCGGCTACGACCACCGGCAACGACACGACGCCTACCGACACGGCAGCCCCTCCCGCCACTACGAACCAGCATGAGCCACGCAACGCCCTGCACGCTCCACGAAGCCCCCTGCTGGTCAAGCTGACCGGCCTTACCTCGATCGCGACGGTCGCCGCGGCTGGCATGATCGTCATCGGCATTCTCGCCCTCGTCGGCGGCCATTATGACAAGCAGGTAGTTCACGACCAGCTGGCTCCGCAGAAGATCTTCTTCCCCAAGCCCGCGACGAACCCTGGCCTGAGTTCTTACGCCGGCCAGCAGGTACTCACCGGCAAGCAGGCAAAGCTCTACGCCCAGAAGCAGATCGGCGTGGACCTGACGAAGGTCGCGGGCGGCAAGACCTATGCACAGGTCAGCGCTGAATGGATCGCCGGCGGCATGAAGAACGCGACGCTCGCAAATGAGCGCACCACGCTGTTCACCGGCGAGACGTTGAATGGTCTTCTGCTCAATGCGTGGGGCTGGTCGGTCATAGGCAGCATCGCCACCCTTGCCGGATTCATCCTGATCCTGCTCGGAGCTGCGCTTTTCCTGCTCCCGCTCGCCAACTGGCAGCTCAACCTCAGAGGTCGCGGTCGGCTAGCCGCCGGCGCGTGAGCTCGCCGCCAGCCGTTGCCGAAGTCCTCACCGGCCGCAGATCCCGCCGCGTCCCACCCGAGCGCGCACCGAGTCGCACACGGCCCCTCGGGCATGGCGGTAGGGATGAAGCTGGCCTGCGCGTGGCGATGCTCGCCCCGCCATGGATCTCGGTTCCGCCGACGGGCTACGGAGGGGTGGAGTCGGTCGTAAGCGTCCTGACGGAGGCGCTGGTGGCGCGTGGAAACGAGGTGACTCTGTTCTGTGCGCCCGGGTCGACATCGAGCGCGCGTGTGGTCAGCCTGCTCGATGAGGCTCACCCTGATGAGATCGAGCGCTCGCTATATGAGGTCGACCATGTGGCGCGGGCGTTTGCTGCGATCGACCGAGCGCAGGGCGAGCGCTCCTTCGATGTCGTGCACGATCACTGTGGGTTCACGGCTCTCGGCATGGCGGACCGACTCGCCACCCCACTCGTTCACACGCTGCACGGACAGTTCACACGGGCCACTTCCGCGTTCTACACCCGGCACGAGTCCAAGGCGACGCTGGTGGCGATCAGCCGGGCTCAGCGCGCGACGGCACCCGAGCTGCTGGCTGGGGTGGAGGTGATCCCGAATCCGATCGAACTGCAGGGGTGGCCGATGCGCGAGCGCAAGGAGGATTACCTGCTGTGGGTTGGCCGGATGACCGTGGAGAAGGGTCCGCATCGGGCGATCGCGGCGGCCCGTGCGGCCGGCGTGCCGCTCGTGCTCGCCGGCGTCATCCAACCCGGCCAGCAGGCTTTCTTTGACCGCGAGGTGGCGCCACACATAGACGGCGACCGCGTCCGCTTTCTGGGTGAGATCGGCGGGACGCTCAAGCGCTCGGCATTCGCCGGCGCTCGGGCGCTGCTGATGCCGATCAGCTGGGAGGAGCCCTTCGGGATGGTGATGGTCGAGGCGCTGGCATGCGGCACTCCCGTGATCGCGTTCCCCGCGGGGGCTGCGAGCGAGCTGGTAGTCGATGGGCTGACCGGCTTTCTCGTCGAGGACGAGACCGCGATGGCCGCGGCTGTCGAGCGCCTAGAGAGCATCTGCACGCATGACTGCCGGGCATGGGTCGCTGAGCACTGCGACGTCGATGTCGTTGCCGGAGCCTACGAGTCCGCCTACCGAGCTGCCGCGCGGGCGCGAACGGAGACGATGGCGCTTGTCTGAGCGCACTCTCAGCGTGCTCGACGGCAGCACCTTCGTGGTCAGCGACCGCCTCGGCGACATACGTGATGACGAAGGTGTCGATCACGGGTTCTTCTGCCAGGACACTCGCTTCGTCTCTCGCTGGGTGCTGCGGGTCGGTGAGAAGCCGCTCGAGCTGCTCGGGCTCGACCAGCAGGAGCATTTCGGCGCCCAGTTCTTCCTGACGCCCCGCGTCGGCCCGGAGACCGAGGCGCCGTGCTCGGTCATGCGCCGTCGCTTGATCGATCACGTTTGGATGGAGGAGATATCCGTGGTCAATCATCGCCACGAGAGCACCACGATCCACGTGGCGCTCGAGCTCGACACGGACTTCGCCGACCTGTTCGAAGTCAAGGACGGG
>DASZFC010000061.1:0-31780 GCA_035940195.1 Solirubrobacteraceae bacterium | reverse complement strand
TGACGGTCGATGTCGTCTTCACCCGATCCCAGTGCCGTGATGTCGTCGAACGTCCCAGCAGCTTCCAGCTCTGAGACGGCATCGGCGCGGGCTTTCATGTTTTCCGTCTTATCCACCGCGCGCTGCATCGCCAGCCCGACGTCGGCCATCTGCTCACCCACGCCGGTCGCCGCCTCGGAGATCCGCACCTGCGCCTCCGCGGCGGAGTACTGCGCCTTGATGACCTCCTTCTTCGTGCGAAATGCCTCGATCTTCGCGCGCAGCTTCTGCTCGGAGTCGGTCAGCTTCTGCTGCTGCTCTTCGAGTTCTGCAACCTGAGTGTCGAGCCCCTGAAGCTCGGTCTGGGCGACGTTCTTGCGCTCCAGCGCCGTCCTCGCCAGATCCTCCTGGCCGCTGGACACAGCCTGCCGGGCCTGCGTGTCGAGCTTGACCACGCTCTGCTTCAGCGTCGCCTCCTGCATCTGCAAGCGCTTCTTGGCCGTCACCACGTCGGCGATGCCCTTCTTCACGTTCTGCAGCTGTTCGACCTGCTTCTGGTAGCTGTAGTCCAGCGTCTCGGCGGGGTCTTCAGCCCGGTCGAGCAGTTTCGAGACCTTCGCCTTCATGACGGTTGACATGCGCCCGGTCAAACCGGCCATCTGATCCTCCTATTGCTGTTCTTCGAACGGGGGCGGTGGGGCCAGACTCAAGCGTAGCCGACCTGGCGCCCGCGCCTACAGACCGAGCGGGTGGCGAACGGTGAAGCCTTCGTTGCCTTGGCGCAGCGGGCGCCAGCGCGGGCCCTGCTGGTTGGTGGGGTCGTCCGCCGCGCTTGTGTCCAAACGCAGGCCAGCGACCGTCATGTATGCGTGGCCGGGATTGGAGAAGATCGTGACCCAGCGCCCAACGCCGTGCGAGCCCCAGACTTCGAATTCGGAGGAATCCTCGGGGGTCTGCAGGAGATTCGCGCCGTGCAGGGCGAAGGAGACGGTGCCCGAGCAGTCATAGCCGGGCGAGACGAAGGAGGCGTGGCCACCGCCGAAGATGTAGGGCAGGCCGATGATCTGGTTGCCCGCCCAGACGACCTCCTGCACGCTCGCGGGCACCGACATCGGGGCCGCCGCCAGCCCGTTCACGTAGCGCGCCGTCGAGCCGGGCACGAGCAGCTGCGGCTTGAGGTCGGCTGCGACCCCAACGGGGCTGCCGCCGGTGGCGCCATTCACCTGACCTGCAGGCGCCGGGGGCTGGTAAGGGATGATCTGGCCGGTCACTGTCTTCTGATAGACCGGACCCGAGTAGGCGAGGGTCGGGGTGCGCGCCGTAATTGGAGCCGTGTGCAGGCGTTTCGCCGGAATGGGGGCAGAGCCCTTCGCAGCAGGGGAAGAGCCAGCCGGGGTCGCGGCGACGCCGCCGGTCGTCGTGGCCAGAGCGGGCGTGGCCGCCACGGCCAAGATCGTCAAGCTATAGAGAATCGCGCTGAGGGTACGCACCCGCACAACTAGTCCTCTTTCGTCGGCCTGCGGGGTTAGCTGACGGGCTAGCGCTGAAAGAGCCTGCGCTTCTCACGGATGCACCGTGGGATTCGCCCCAACAACTCGGGTCCCCCGTTCCTTGACATCTGGTCAAGGATTCGGCGTTCGGGCGGCAGACTAGCAAAGCGCAACGACGCTTGCACCGATTGCACCTCGTTTCGCAGGTTTAAGCCGCAAACGCCGGGCTTTGCGCTTTCCCGCCAGGTAATGTCCACGCGATGCATGCTCCCGCGCCTGCCCTGCTGGCGACCGTACTCGCCGGCGCGGTGCTCGCGGGCTGCGGCAAGTCCGCGCCATCGGGGGTGGGGGGCAATGGGTCCGGCTCCGCCGGCCCAATCGCCCGGGTGAGCAGCGAGGGCGCGGCGGGCCTTTCGACGAAGAACACCACTCGCCTCGGTGGCCCCGATCCGGCGACCGACGCGGCGGCCGTGGCCCGCGCGGTGTATCCCGGCCTGACGGCCTCCACGCGGCCGCAGGCTGTCGTGTTGGTAAATGAAGGAGACTGGCCCACCGCGCTGGCCGCCTCCGCGCTGGCGAGCGCGCCGCTCGGCGCGCCGCTGCTGTATAGCGCCGGCTCCACTCTGCCCGCGGTGAGCTCTCAAGCGCTGGAGGCGATGCACCCCACTGGAGCGGCGCAGGCGGGCGGCGCGCAGGTAATTAGGATCGGATCCCCGCCCACTCTGCCCGCCGCGCCGGGCGGCTATCGCACTTCCACGCTCACGGCGAGCGAACCCGCTGCGCTGGCGGCCGAAGTTGCACGGCTCGTTGGCCGCACCCGCGGCGTCTCCCCCAGGCAGGTGATCGTGCTCGCCAGCGACGCTCCGCCCGCTCTTGTGATGCCCGCCGCGGGCCTATCCGCCGAGAGCGGCGCGCCGATCCTGCTCGCCTCCTCCACGCGCCTGCCCGCCCCAACACGCGCGGAGCTGGCCAACCTGCACCAACCGGCGATCTACGTGATCGACCCGCCGGCCCTCGGCAGCCGCGTGATCTCAGAGCTCGCCCACCTCGGGCCCGTCAAGCTCATCGGAAGCCCAGCTGCAACCCCCAGTGCCGTTGCAAATGCGATCGCCGTGGCGCGTTACGCCGACGGCGCCTTCGGCTGGAACATCCACGAACCCGGGCACGGCCTCGTGTTCGCTAACCCCTCACGACCGCTCGATGCGCCCGCCGCCGCGCTGCTGTCCGCCAGCGGCGACTTCGGCCCGCTGCTCCTGCTCGGAGATTCGAGCCCGCCCGCCCGAGCCCCGCCCAGGGGGGGTTCGCTTCCTTCCTCTCTGGCCAGCTACCTCAGCGACATCAAACCCGCTTTTTCTCCCCAGGTCCCGCCAGTCCGCGTCGCCTACAATCACGGCTGGCTGATCGGCGACGAACGAGCGATCTCAGCAATCACCCAGGCCGAAATCGACGCGCTGCTCGAGGCCTCGCCACGCGCCGCCGCCACCGAAGAACCATCCCTCCCGCTCGCCGAATGACTGATCTCCACATGATGAACACATGAGCCAAGCCGAGGACCCCAACCGCGTCGCCCGCATTCAGCGAAACCACGAGGTGACCGTCGAGGACATCCGCCAGCTGATGGGCGCCTCTACCCCCCATTTCGCGCTGCAGCTGCGCAACCGCATCGCCGCCCTGATCGCCGGCCTCCCACCTGAGCATCCGGCGCGAGTGGAAGGCGAACGCGAGATCGTCCGCCTTCAGCGCCTAGGCGTCCATGGCGAGACCCGTGGCGAGGGACGCGATCTGGGCGAGCGCCCGCTCCCCTCGCTCGAGCTCGCCTGAGCGGAAAAATCCCGGCGATTGCGCGGTTGCTGATCGCGGCCGCCGAAGGGCTTGCTTGACTGAGATGGCGATGCTCGATCCACGCTCAAAACCTGCCGGGGAGAGGAGCTGCGTGTTCGATGCGTGCGATGGCAGCGGCTTCATCGTCGATGAGCAGACGAACACCGCCCAGGACTGCGCCTGCCGCGCGGCGCGGATCGCCAGTGCCCGCACCGCTCACCTAGAGGGACGCCTGCCGAAGCTCTTTCGCGGGGTTTCGTTCGACCGTCCTCCGCTGCCAGAAATCGCGACAACGGCGCCCGATCAAGTGCAAGAGGTCAGGCGTTACGTCCGCAATATCTCGGAGCACCTCGATCAAGGCCGCGGCATGTGGTTCTGGGGAGATGTCGGCACAGGCAAGACGACCCTCGCGATGATCATCTCCAAAGCCGCGATCGACGCCGGCCGGTCGGTGGCGATCTACTCTCTGCCGCGGTTGCTCAACCTACTGCGCGAGTCGCTGCAGGCCGACGGGGGCCTGACCGATCTGCTGGACAGGCTGAGCCTCGTGGATCTCCTGCACATCGACGATCTCGGTGCGGAGAACCAGACGGACTGGGTGTTGGAGCAGCTCTACTCGATCGTCAACTCGCGCTATGAGGCTCAGCGCGCGATCGTGGCGACCACCAACCTGCAGCCCGAGGCACTGAGCGAGCGCCTAGGCGACCGGACGGTGTCTCGTCTCGTGGAGATCTGTCGCGATCCAATAGTTCTGGCCGGTGACGACAAACGGCGCGAGTACCGCGCCGAGCGCACCGAGGTCGCGCAACCAATGCTGTGAAGAGGAGGCTGGCACCTGCTTCAGCGCCGGCCGGCGAATGTACGCTCACGACGAGCGTCGAGGTAGCGCGCTCGCAGCAACCGGAACAAGAATGCGAACACGGGAAGATCGAGCACGAGCGGCGCGATCACCGAAGGCGCTGTCGAGACGCCCAGAACCTGGGCGAGGAGGAGCACGCCCGCCGTGTGGAACATGACCGTCGGCAGGAAGGCCAGCAGGATTGTGTGCGAGCGATACCCGCTCAGGTGCTCGCGCAGCGTGAAGTCGATCGTGCCGAGCAGAACGGCGGCCACGCTGGTCACGAGCAGTGACACGCTGCCTTCGATTCCTCTGATGTAGGCCACGGTCATGCCGGCTGCCCCGACCAAGATCAGCAGCTCGGACAGTGGCAGCGGGTGCCATGGCGCCTGGGGGCGCTCACCCGCGGAGGCTGTACCGCTCCGGGCAGCGCCGCTGCGAGCAGCTGCGCCCCGTGGACGCGCCCGCTTGTTCGCTGCCCGCGGATTCGCAGAGGACGCCCGTTTGCTCAGCGCCTCTCCACCAGCGAGCGGAGGCTGGCTGCTTGTGGCGATTGCAGTGTCCTCTGCGGCCGCCGGCCGGCGCTTGCGCGAGCGCCTGCCACGGCCCTTTTTGCGGTTCGCCACGGCGTTATGCGCTCGGCCGGGGTTCGCTGCGCCGCATTTCCGTCGATCCTAGCGCCTATCCTGATTTGCATGGTTCCATCCTTGCCGCTTCAGGCTTCAGCCACACCTGCCGCTCCGGGCATCCCCGGCAGCGGCCTCGCCGGCCCCTTCCCCGTTGGGGAGTACACCGCCGCTCTGCGCCGGCAGCTGCGCTCACTGGCGCGCGTGCAGCTCACCGGCGAGCTCGTCAACCTGCGCGTCGCCCGCGCGCGCGTCTACTTCGAGCTGCGCGACTCCTCAGGCGGGATCCCCTGCGCCGTGTGGCTGAAGGACTGGGACTCGATCCTCGCGCGCTCCGGCGATGGGATGGGCGTGGTTCCAAGGGAGGGAATGCAGGTGGTGGTGGCCGGCGGCTGCGACTTCTACCCCGGCAGCGCCACCTCCTCTCCCAGCTTCTCTTTCTCAGTGATCGACCTGCGCGTGGCCGGAGAGGGAGACCTGCTCGCGCGGATCGACCGCCTCCGCAAGACCCTCGACGCTGAGGGGCTGCTCGAGCGCCAGCAGCGCCTGCACCTGCCGCTACTGCCCCGCACGATCGGCGTGATCACCGGCGAGAGCGGCAAGGCGCGCGATGACATCCTCGCCGCACTGCGGCGGCGCGGATGGGCGGGAAGGCTCGTCTGGGGCTTCGCCCCTGTGCAGGATCGCCACGCCGCACCGGCCATCGTCAGGGCATTGGGAGATCTAGCCGCCGTGGGCGAAGCCGAAGTGACGATCGTGGCGCGCGGCGGCGGCTCACTAGCCGACCTACTGTGCTTCTGCGATGAGACCCTCTGCCGCACAGTCGCACTGCTCGGAGTGCCGGTGATCGCCTCGGTTGGCCACCACACCGACCGCACGCTGCTGGACGACGTCGCCGCGGTCAGCTGCTCGACGCCGACTCACGCCGCGGAGGCCGCCGTCGGCGTCGACTGCCTGCGCGCCCGCGCCGAGGCCACTGCCGCTGCCACGCGCCTGCGCAAACACGGGCGGGTAGCCGTGCTCTCTCGCGCGCGCCAGCTAACGACGCTTTCCCGTGCCCCCGCTGGGCATTTGGCCCGCCAGCGCGCAGGGTTGCACCAGCAGCTTCGCGAGGTTCGCGCTGGCTCACGCCGGCGCCTTCAGTCCGAGCGCTCGGTAACAGAGCGCCACCTGCTGATGCTCCAGCGGAAGACTCAGTCGGCGCTCCTGGACTGCCACCGCCGGCACCCGCACGAGCTCCAGCGGCTCGCGCTCACACTGGCCGCCCACGACCCTCAGCGCACACTCGAGCGCGGTTATGTCCTCGTGCAGTCGTCCTCTGGCGAGGCCCTGACCACAGCCGCTCTGGCCCGTAAGGCAAGTGATGTGCGATTGCGTTTTGCCGATGCCACCATCCCCGCAAGGATCATCCAATGACCAACCCCCAGCCCACAGCCAATCCCCAGCCTCCGACCTACGAGACCGCCGCAGCGCGCGTCGAGGAGATCATCCGCCGCCTGGACTCGGGCGATGCCAGCCTCAACGAGACCATTGCCCTGGTCCAGGAGGGCAAGTCGCTGATCGAGCTCTGCGCGGGTGAGCTAGAGGCCGTCGGCGCGGCGCTGACGGAGCTGCGCCTCGACGAGCTCGTCGAGCGCCTGGAAAGCGAGAGCCGGGTGGAGACTCCATGAGCAGCTACGAGCTGCTTGCCGGGCTTCCCCTAATAGTCGAAGGATATGAGCTCGAAGGCCACGAGATCGCCCTTTCAAGCGAGTTCGTGCGAAAGACGACCGTCATCAAGCTACGCGGCGCAGGCGAGGAGGGAGCGGGCGAGGACGTCACCTACGCGGCCGGGGATCAGGAGGCTCTGCAGCGCTCCGGCGCGAACCTGCCGCTGGCGGGGACTTTCACGCTCGCGTCATTCGCCGGTCACATACGCACGCTCGACCTCTTCCCGGTCCCAACCGAGCGAGGAGAGTTCCGCCTGTATCGCAACTGGGCGTTCGACTCGGCCGCGCTCGACCTCGCCTTGCGCCAGTCTCACACCACACTCCATGCCGCCCTCGGGCGCGACCCTGAGCCGGTCTCGTTCGTGGCCTCGCTGCGCCTCGGCGAGCCACCGTCGATCGAGCCGGTCAAGCGGCGCCTTCAGATCGCACCGGCACTGCGCTTCAAGCTCGACCCCACGCCCTCTTGGGATGCCTCGCTGATCTCCGAGCTCGTGGCGCTCGGCGCCGTCGAGTCGGTTGACCTCAAGGGCCAGTATGAGGGCACAATCGTCGACAACCCCGCCGACCCTGCGCTGTATCAGCGCATCGTGGACGCATTCCCAGACGCCTGGATCGAGGATCCCAAGCTGACGGCAGATACCGAGCCGATCCTGCTACCCCACCGCGAGCGGATCACCTGGGACGCGCCGATCCACTCCATCGCGGACATCGAGGCGCTGCCGTTCCCGCCGCGCACGCTCAACATCAAGCCCTCCCGGCTCGGGGGCCTGCGCTCACTGCTGGACGTCTACGACTACTGCCGGGCGAACGGCATCGGCTGCTATGGCGGCGGGCAATCAGAGTTGAGCGTCGGCCGCGGCCAGATCCAGTACCTCGCCTCGCTGTTCCACTCAAGCGCCCCCAACGATGTCGCACCTGCGGGCTTCAACATGCCCGAGCCACCCGCCGGGTTGCCGGGCAGCCCACTGGCGCCCGCGCCTTCGGCGACGGGCTTCCGCTGGAACTGACGCAACTTCTCTCCCGCTGCTCGGTTCCTTTAGGCACAGCGGCTAAGGTCGGTGGCCGCCGGTTCGACGCAATCAGGCTTCCGGCGCGGAGGAAAATTCTTGGCGAGGAGCGCCCCCAAGCAGCGACTCATGTTTCCGCTCGCGGCAGCCGCTTCCGTGCTGCTGTGCTGCTTCTTTGGGCAACCTCTGAGGGCAAACGCCGCTAACCCCGGAGGCACCGCTGCCGCCGGCACCGGCGCTGCTCCATCCAGCCCCGGAAAGAAAGCTGGGCTGGGAAGTGCCCCCACGAAACAGGCCTCGAGCCTCCACGTCCGTACGGTACGTATCACGCACGCCAGCTGCACGCCCACTGCTCGCTGCGCCACCAACCCCCACCAGGTCTCTACCCACGGCACCCTGCTGCTTGCAGGCGTGGGGCTGAAGGCGGGCATGGTGGTGGCTTTTCCAAAAGCTCCGGGAGCTCACATCAGCCGCACCTCGCCCGCGGCACGCCTGCGCCTCACCACAGCCGGGCTGCTCGTCACGGTCCCCGCCAGTGCGCACTCTGGGCGCATCATGGTGTTGCTTACCCACAGCCGCTACACGAGTTCCTACGGGCCGATCTACGTGGTGCGCCATGCTCTGCACCCACCTCACCCGCCTGCACCGCGGAAACTCGCTGCGCCCCCGGCCGCCACCGCCGCCAGCGGCACGGGCTTTGAAGGCCAGGGCATGTGGATCTGGTATGTGAGCCAGTCAAATGGCGGCAACGTCGCCTCAATCGTGGCGCAGGCGCATGCGGCGGGCGTCACCACCGTGTTCGTCAAGAGCTCCGACGGCTCGAGCAACTACTGGAGCCAGTTCTCGCCCCAACTGGTGGCGGAACTGCACGCCAATGGGCTGAAAGTCTGCGCCTGGCAGTACGTCTACGGCACCAACCCCGCGGGCGAGGCGAACCTCGGCGCACAAGCGGTCGCCACGGGCGCCGACTGTCTCGTGATCGACGCCGAGGCCGAGTACGAAGGCCACTATGCAGCAGCACAGACCTACATAACCGACCTGCGTGCGCGGATCGGACCGAGCTACCCCTTGGGCCTGGCCTCCTTCCCCTACGTCTCCTACCACCCCTCCTTCCCGTTCTCCGTGCTTCTCGGACCCAACGGTGCGCAGTACAACGCCCCGCAGATGTACTGGAAGGACATCGGCGTATCGGTCGACACGATCTATGCGAATACCTACATAGCCAACCGCATCTACGGGCGCCCGGTCTTCCCCTTGGGTCAGACTTACGGCGGCGTCTCCACCGCCGATTTGCTGCGCTTCCGCGCGGAGGCGACCGACTATGGCGCCACCGGGCTGTCCTTCTGGGACTGGCAGGAAACCCATCCCAGCGGCTGGAGCACCCTCGCCGCGCCGCTTGAACCCCTTACCAGCGTGACCCCAAACACCTCGTTCCCTGAACTGAGCGCCGGCGCGAAGGGCGATCAGGTGCTGTGGATGCAGGAGCATCTCGCGAGCGCGATCCCCACCCAGGCGACCAGCGGCTCCTTCGGCTCGGAAACGACGACCAACCTAGAGACCTTCCAGACCACCCACTCGATCCCCCCCAGCGGACGAACGGACGCCGCCACCTGGGCCGCGTTGCTGGCCCTCCCGCCGGTCGCTGTGGATTGGACCGGCGGGGGACCCAGCGGCGGTTAGCTCAGACGCGCTGGATCAGCGTGCCGGTGCCGAGACCGCCGCCGCAGCACATCGTCACGAGGCCGATCTCCTTGTCGGAGCGCTCGAGCTCGTGCAGCAGGGTGGTGATCAGGCGCGCACCGGTGGAGCCGAGGGGGTGACCCAGCGCCATCGCACCGCCATTGACGTTCACCCGGTCCATGTCGGGGTCCAGCTCGCGCCGCCAGGCCGCGAGGACGGGCGCGAACGCCTCGTTGATCTCGATCAGGTCGATGTCCTCGATCTTCATGCCGTTGCGGTCGAGGATTTTCCGCGTCGCCGGGATCGGCCCCTCAAGCATTTTCACCGGGTCACAGCCGACGGTCGTCTGGTCGACGATCCGCGCGCGGGCCCTCAGCCCGAGCGCCTTGGCCTTGTCCGCGCTCATCAGCAGCACGGCCGCCGCGCCATCGGAGATCTGCGAGGCGTTGCCGGCAGTGATCTTGCCGTCCGGCTTGAACGCCGGCTTGAGCTGGGAGAGCGTCTCCAGATCGGTGCCCGGGCGGATCCCCTGGTCGGCAACAAAGGTATCGCCGTTGACCTGGAAAGGCACGATCTCGCGCTCGAAGCGGCCCTCCTCTGTGGCCTGGTGGGCCAGACGGTGCGAGCGCACCGCGAGCTCGTCGAGCTCGGAGCGGGGAATCTCCCACTCATCGGCGATCATCTCGGCGCCGAGACCCTGACCGACGATGTTGTGCTTGGCCATCAGCTCCGGCGTGAAGGCAAAGCCGAACTCTTCCTGGGTCTTCATCCCAGCGGCGAAGGGGAAGTGGCCCATGTGCTCCACGCCCGAGCCGATCATCGCGTCGTGCACACCGGCGGCGATCAAAGCTGCGGAGAAGTTCACCGCCTGCTGGGCGGAGCCGCACTGGCGGTCGACGGTCGTGCCCGGCGTCTCGATCGGCAGCCCCTCCTGCAGCCAAGCGTTGCGCGCGATGTTAAAGCCCTGCTCGCCGAACTGCTGCACACAGCCGGCGATCACATCCTCGACCTCGGTCGCGTCGATCCCGGAGCGCTCGATGACCTCGGTGTAGACCTTGCCAAGCAGCGCGTTGGGGTGGGTGTCCTTGTAGTAGCCCTTCTCCTTGTGCCCGCGGCCGATCGGTGTGCGCACTGCCTCGACGATCACTACCTCGCGGCCCTCTGCTTGCCTCATGGTGGAAGTCCTCCTAGTAAGGATCTATCGCGGCTTTGTGGAGTCCCGGAGCGGACGTATGCGAGTATGCCCGGCTCCGTATCCCTACTCTACCGCGCCAGCGCAAGATTAGATTGACCAGTCAGTCAACACACCCACCGCAAACCCTGAACGAGCGCCTGGCGATAGCCGGCAGCGGCGCCATCGCCTGCGGTCTGGCAGCCACTGCCGCTCACCACGGGCCAGTGCTGCTGCTGGCGCGGTCCGCTGGCTCCGCCGGGCGAGCCCGCGCGAAGGTGGAGCAGACGCTCGCCCGGATGGGCGCCGAGGTGGGGGTGGGTGGGCTCCATTCCGTCCAGGTCGTAACTGACCCAGCGGCGCTCGCCGCCGCCACGTTCGTGGTCGAGGCGGTCGTCGAGGATCACGACGTCAAGGCGGGGCTGCTCGCCGAGCTGAACGGGGTCCTCGACCGCGACGCGATCCTCGCGAGCACCACCTCCTCGCTATCGGTTCAGCGCCTGGCCGAGGCGAGCGGGCGGGCGGAGCGGTTCGTCGGGCTGCACGTGTTCAACCCGGTGACCAAGATGCGGCTCGTCGAGCTGATCTTCCCCTCCGCCGCGAGCGAGCAGTCGCGCGCACGCGCGATCGCCCTGTGCGAGACCTTCGAGAAGACGCCCGTGATCGTTCCCGACGTGCCCGGGTTCGTCGTCAACCGCCTGCTGTTCCCGTACCTGTTCAGTGCGGTGCGCCTGCTCGAAGAGACCGGCATGGATCCGGTCGGCGTGGACACTTGCATGCGCCTCGGCGCTGGGCATCCCCTCGGCCCGCTCGCGCTGCTGGACCTGGTTGGACTCGACGTCTCCGTGGCGATCGGCGAGACGATCGGCGAGCCGGTCCCCACCCGGATCAAGGAGCTGGTCGCGGAGGGCGCTCTCGGGCGCAAGAGTGGACGAGGATTCCACGCTTACTGAGCGCGGCACCTCTGCAAACGAAACCTTCTCATGCCCACCCCGTTCAAGGCCCAGAACGGCAAATTTACCTCAGCTCAGGCGACTTTTAGCTGGTCTTCATCAAGCTCGCGATACTGGTAGCTGCGACGCAGTAGGTCGCATGCACACCCGCCTCCTCCCAGTGCGCACGCCCCGGCCCGCTCCCCCCGCGGGCCGGGCGTGTTTTAAGTCTCGCTTTCGGGGGGCCCGCTTGGCGGCACCGGGCGGCGCTCCCGGATGCGCACCGCCTCGATGCGGTTGTCGCGTACGGACTCGACGCGGATCGAGAAGCCGTTCGCGTTGACTGTGTCCCCGCGCCGGGGAAGGCGGCCGAGCTCCGCGAAGACGAATCCGCCAATCGAGTTGTAGGCGTCGCTGTCGATGGGCAGGTGCAGGCCATAGTCGGCGAGATCGGTGACTGCGACATGACCGCGCACGAACCAATCTCCGTTGGCGAGCTTGCGGATCTCACCAGCCGCCGGGTCAGTCTCGTCGGTGATCTCGCCGACCACCTCCTCGATGATGTCCTCGACGGTCACGATCCCAACCACCCGGCCGTACTCGTCGGCGACCACCGCCATCGAGGTGCGCTGGCGCTGCAGGTCGGCCAGCAGGTCGTCCAGCGGCTTGGTCTCGGGGACGATCGGCGCGTCGTGCACGAGCGGCGCCACCGGGGAGCGTGGGCCGTCCTGCATCAGCTTGCCGATCAGCGTGCTGGCGTGCACGATCCCCCGCACGCGGTCGCGGTCATCACCCTCGGTCACGACCAGGCGCGTATGGCCGCTGGACACACACAGCTGGAGCGCCGTCTCGACGTCCTGGGAAACGTCGATCGTGACGACCGCGGGAATCGGCGTCATCACCTGCCGCGCCTCCTGCTCGTGCAGGTGGAACACGCCTGTGAGCATCCCCGCCTCGCCCGGGTCGATGTGCCCGCCGGCATGGGACTCGGCGATCAGCCGCTTGAGCTCGTCCGGCGAGCCGCCGCGGCGCTCGAGGCTCATGTCGACGCCGAGCAGCCGCAGGATGCGGTCCGCCACGGTGCTCAGCGCGAGGATGACCGGATGGAACAGCACGCTGAAGGCCTGCAGCGGACGGGCGACGCGGCGGGCGACCGCCTCGGCGCGATCGATCGCGTAGAACTTCGGAACCATCTCGCCCGCGACCAGCTGCGCGCTGGAGATGATCAGGAACGCGACGAGCGCCGCTATCGCCACAGCCGCGCCGTGAGCGAGCGTGCTTCCAAGCGCGTTTTTGAGCACTGCCGCGAGCGCCGGCTCGCCGAGCGCGCCGATGCCGATCGAGGTCAGCGTTACCCCGATCTGGACGGCGGAGATGTACTCGTTGATGTCCGTCAATTGCGCGAGCGCCAGCTTTGCCCCTCTGACGCCTTCGTCACGCATCTGCTCCAGAACGGTGCGGCGCGAGCGGACGAGCGCGTACTCGGCGATCACGAAGAAGGCGTTGATCGCTACCAGGACCGCCGCAAAGATGATCTTCAGCGCGTTCACGCGGCGGCGACGATCCGCGCAACGCCAGGGCGCCTGGCGTGTATGCGCCACCCTGGACTGGGACGCATGAGGCCCACCGGGGCCGCGCTACTTCGGGGAAGTTCTTCGTCGTCGTTCATCACTTGCCGACGCGCCTAACCTAGCAAGGCGCAGGGTCGGAAGCGCAAATTGCACCTAACGGGTCAGGCAACGGCGTCGATCTTCACTGCCAGCTCGAAGTCGGCCGCGGTAAGGCCGCCCTCGGAATGGGTGGAGAGCTCCAAGCGCACCTTGTTCCAGCCGTGGATGAGGATATCCGGATGATGGTTGGCGGCCTCGGCTGTCTCGGCCACGCGGTTGACGAACGCGATCGCCGCCGCGAAGCCGGGGAGCTTCCACTCGCGCACGATCGCCTGCCCAGAGCGATACCACTCACTCTTGGCGAGCCTCTGCTCGATCTCGTTGTCGGGGAGCAGTGGCAATACAGTCACAGGATGCGGATCGTTAGCCTCGTTCCTCACGCCACCGAGCTGCTGTTCGCGCTCGGCCTAGGCGATCAGGTTATCGCGGTGACCCACGAGTGTGATTACCCGCTCACAGCATCGAGGCTGCCGCGAGTCACCCGCGACGTGCTACCGGGCGGCCTGAGCGCGGCGGAGATCGACGCGGCGGTACGCGAGCGTACGCAAAACGGCCAGGCGATCTACGAGCTCGACGAGCAGGCCCTGCGGGAGCTCGAACCGCAGCTGATCGTCACCCAGGCACTGTGTCCCGTTTGTGCGGTCTCCTATGAGGACGTCGCCAAGCTGGCCGGCACGCTGCCCTCCAAACCGCGGGTGATCGCACTGGACCCAAAGACGCTGGGAGAGACCCTTGGTGACGTACGCACGCTGGCGCAGGCGACCGGGCGGCGTGAGCGGGCCATCGAGCTGACCAGCGAGATCACGGGCCGGATCGACCGCGTCAAGCTGGCGGTGCGCGGAGCGCCCAGACCGCGTGTGGCGGCGATCGAGTGGCTTGACCCCGTGTATGTCGCAGGTCACTGGACACCGCAGATGATCGATCTCGCCGGCGGCGAAGACATCCTCGGTCTGCCGGGCGAACATTCCCACCTGATCAGTTGGGAAGAGCTAGCGCTTGGCAAACCGGAGGTCGTTGTGGTCATGCCCTGTGGCTATGACGCTGCCCGTGCCCACGAGGAGGGGCTGGCGCACGCCGGCGAGCTGGCGATGCTCGGTGCCCGGCGCGTGGTGGCAGTGAATGCCTCGGCCTATTTCTCGAGGCCCGGCCCGCGACTGATCGATGGGCTGGAGCTGCTTGCACATATCTTCCATCCCGAGCTCGTGAAAGACGCACCGGGCGGCGCGCAGGCGCTCGCCGTGGAGCTCTCAGGCAGCCTGGCTCACTGACCGGGTTCGGCCAGCTGAGCTGGAACGGATGCTTCTTCGCTGGCCTTCGAGGTTGCGATCGAGCCGGCCACGGCGGCCACGGCGATCACCGCGCAGGCGGCGAACGCGAGCGCCTGGGCGCGGCGCTGCTCACCCTGCTGAAGCAAAAACGCGGCAAGCGCCCCTCCGGCCAGGCCGCCGACGTGTCCTCCCCAGGAGATCCCCGACAGCGTGAAGCTGATCACAAGGTTGATGAGGATCAGGCCACCCACGCCGCTCTGCATGACCGGGATCTTGCGGGCGCGCATCTCCACGGCCGCGGCTCCCATAATCCCGAACACCGCACCGGATGCGCCGACTGTGACGCTGTGCGGCGAGACGAGCAGCGCCCCGAGCGATCCGGTGAGCAGCGACACGCCGTAGATCACGCTGAACTTCACGCGCCCCAGCGCCGGCTCGAGCATGCGCCCGAGGATGTAGAGGATGTACATGTTGAAGCCGATGTGCAACAGGCTCTCGTGCAGGAAGCCCCCCGTGAGGATCCGCCACCACTGTCCATGTGCGACGCCCAGTTCGGGCACCCCGGGAAGACTGCCGAGCAGCGCTCCTTCGGTAAATACCGTGCCAGACGGCCCCCGCCCGCCGCTGATCGCAAAGGCACCGCCACCCTCGGCCAGGAACACAGCAACGTTGATCACGATCAACGCGTAGGTGACGCGTGGCACGCTCGCCATGTCGCGCATGCGCATGACTTTCGTGCGCTCCCGTGAGCACTCCGGACAGCGCATGCCCACCGGGGTGGTGGTCATGCAGTCAGGACATATAGGCCGCCCGCAGTTCGAGCACGAAACCCCCGTCTCCTGCGAGGGGTGGCGATAGCAGGTGGCCATGTCAGTGCGCAGACGCTACCAGCAGCAGCTGGCTGCCCGGGCAAGGGTGTTGAGTGCGCCAGTCAGGCTCGCTCAACGATCGCCAAGGAGCTTTCGCGCCTCCCCACCGAGATCGCGCAAGGTGCGCCCAGCCACGTTGCGCGCAGCAGCCGGGCCGCTGGAAGGATTGGGGCGATGCCGGGCGCGCAACAGGACCAGCGCGACCCCCGCCGTGCTTCCAACCACGAGCGCCGCGGCCGGGCGAGCCCAGTTACGCGGGTCGCGCATCGCTGACAGCTCCCAGTCCTGGAGCTCTTCAGCGGCGATCTCCGTGAGGCTCTGGAGCGTTTGCTGCAGGCGCAAAGGCAGATCGGCCGGCGGCTCCACGGGCGCAAGCGCTTCGCGCAGCAGCCCCTCGAAGTTTCCCAGCGCCTCACTCATCGGAGTTCTCCTCGCTGGGGCTGTTCACGAGCCCCTCCAGCTGCTTGACGGCACGATGTATGAGCACCTTCGTGGCGCCATCGGAGCGCCCCAGCGCACGCGCAATCTCGCGGTTGTCCATGCCGAGCGCAAAGCGCATGATCAGCGCCTCGCGCCGGTCCTCCGGCAACTGGCGCACACCGCCGAGCACACGGGTCAGCTCCTCGCGCCCCTCGACCAGTTGCTCGGTCGTGTGGGGCGCTGCCAGCGCGGTTGACTCGTCGATCGGCGTGGCCGGCTTGCGGGAGCGGTCGCGGTACAGGTTGGCCGCCAGGTTGTGCGCGATGCGGATCAGCCATGGGCGCAACGGCCGCCCCCGCGATTCGCGCTGCGCCCGCTCGAAGTGGCGGTAGGCCTGCAAGAACGTCTGCTCGGTCAGGTCCTCCGCGTCGTGATGATTGCCGATGCGGTAGTACGCGTAGCTGTAAACGTCGCGCAGGTGAGCACGGTAGAGATCGGAGAACTCGCCGTCGAGCTGCGCCTTGGACTTCTGCTTGACCTGTTCGCTCACTCATCGCACACTACCCTCGCGTCCCACTCGAGCCCACCCGCCTCGCTCACGCGGCGCGAGACATTTCACGCTCGGGAGCCTCTAGCGGGAGATCGGCAGATGGAGCTTTGACGCCGCCCAGCCAGTCCCACTGCAAGCTCACGCAGGCCCACACGCGCTGGGTCACACCGGCGGCCAGCGCCGGCGAGCAGTTCCCGGCCCTCGGGAAGAGCAGCGGGCGCCCAGCGCGGATGCGCACCTTGCGCGGACGGATGCGCCAGCCTCTGCGCACCGCGTCACTGCCGATCACCGCGATCGGCACGACCGGCGCGCCCGTTTCGAGCGCGAGGCGCCCCACACCGCGCCGGGGCTCGCCAAGCGGCCCCGGGCGCGTGCGCGTGCCCTCAGGAAAGACGACCACGCAGTCGCCACGCTCGAGGATCGCGCGCGCCGTCGCCATCGCATCGGTGTCGCCAGCGCCGCGGTCGACCGGGAAGGCACCGAGGGCGTTGAGAATCCATGCCTGCCAGCGCTTTTCGAACAGCTCGCGCTTGGCCATGTAGTAGACAGGGCGCCGCGCCATCGTGCCGATCACGAACGGGTCGAGGAAGCTGCGATGGTTGGAGGCCAGCAGCAGCGGACCGGTGCGCGGCAGATGCTCACGCCCGATGCGCTGCATTCGGAAGTAGACGAGGAAGAACGGAACCAGCAGCGCCCGCAGCGCCCAATACAAAACCGGGTTCACACCGCTGCGCAGAGCATGCTCGCGAAAGGAGCTCAGGTTTGCTGGACTCCCACTCGCCCGGGTCTGCTCGATGTCCACAGGATCCATACCTGGGATACCCGTGCGCGAGGACCCCGTTACAGTTGGTGATCGATGGAAACCGGTTATGCAAAGACGCTACGGGGAGCAATCGCAGGTGCTCTGGCCGCCGCCGTGTGGGCAGCGCAGATGCCGCTCGACAAGCGTGTCTTCAGATCAGACTTCGATGACGTGGCGTTGCTCGGCGCCCTTACGCGCACAGATTCCTGGCCAGCCGCCGCCTGGGCGCTGCACCTGCAGAACGGAGCGCTGTTTGGCGCCGCATATGCCAATTTCGCGCCGCGCCTGCCGTTGCCCTCCTGGGCGCGCGGCCCAGTTGCGGCCAGCGCGGAGAACATCCTCACGTGGCCGCTCACGGCCCTCACCGATCGCCTGCACCCCGCGCGCAAGGAGCTGCCGGCCGTGTTCACAAGCCCGCGGGCCTTCGCCCAATCCACCTGGCGCCACCTGCTCTTTGGCGTGCTGCTGGGCGAGATCGAGCGGCGCCTGAACGCCCCGGCCGTCGAGGCACCGTCGTACTGCGCCGGCGTCGCGTCCTCAAACGGCCACGGTAGGATCGAGCACGCGATCTCCGTCGCGCCGGAGTAGCTCAGCTGGTAGAGCGCCTGTCTTGTAAACAGGGGGTCAGCGGTTCGAGTCCGCTCTCCGGCTTGATGCAAAGCTGCCCACTCCACGCACGTGGGGGGCCCATGGGGGGGCCTGCCCCCCCATGCTGAGAGGGGGGTCAGCGGTTCGAGTTCGCTCTCCGGCTTATCTGCAAGGACCTGGAAACCGGTGCTGCGGAGCCGTTTTGGGCGATAAATTTCGTCGGCATCATCAAATCCCATTCACGTGGGCTAAGAGGCCGTTTTTCTATTTGTGATGCTTCTTCTTCAATGACCTCTTCGGGCATGGGACCTTGAGTTCAGTCACGATGTTCTGGCCGCCTTCGAGGGTCACTTCGCCCTTGCCGGGGAACCCGCCTTTGGGGCATTTGCTGGGGACGCGGCCGTAGTAGTAGGTCTTGCCGCCCTTGCGGATCGCGGCGCCGGCCCTCTCTTTGATGGAGGTCCCGGACACTGGCAGCGCGCCGGGGACCGAGTCGACCAGCGGGATGTTGAACGTGAGCTTTGGCCCGTATGGCGGGGGCGCTGTTTCCCACTGTGCCGGGATGATGATCTGCGCGGAGATCGGCGAGGCCGCGTTGGCGTATGCCACCACCCCGTTGCCGGGGGTTATGAAGACTTCTAACTTTCCTTCCTCGCGCGTCGCTTCGCCTGAGCCGATCTGATCGGCGACACCGACCGTCCCGTCGGCGATCCGGGACTGCTTGGGGCACCCTTCCGGGCCGCTCACTTCGAGCTTCGCCACAGTGCACGTCGGGAAGCCCGTGGGGTCGATCTTCGTGCCCGCGGGGAAGTACAGGACCAGCCTGCGTGTCTGCAAGGGCAGCCCGCCGGGCAGTTCGTTGCCTTCGAGCCTGCCTTCGATTTCAACCTCCGCGCCCGCGCCGAGGATGTTCCCGGTTTCCGGAAAGCCGGGAATCGGCTTGATCGACGCTCTCACACCCGTGACCGTCGCCGCCGGGGCGGCCCCCGGCAGGCCGACAATCCCCAGCGCAGCCAAAGCCATACAGACCGGCGCTTTGCGTATCACCTTCTTCTCCCTCTCAGCGGCCTCCCGGCCGCTATTCAATGCCTACAGCAAAGCTATGCGGCTTTTGAACGAAAGTCAAGAGGCAACTGCAGGTCGAGTCTTGACTTTGGTTCAAGGCTCTGCGTAGATTCAGACTTCGTGATTGAACCGCATTCAAATGACGGTTTCTGCGGGCACCGCCGCCCATAGGAATCACGGTGGGCCTGCTCGATTACTACCGCCAGTTCGAGAGCGTCCCCGAGGAGGAGGTCCACCGCGGCCTGCGTGAGCAAGCACGGGAGCGCAAGCGCAAGGCTCTGGTCCGTGTGCCGGCGCTGGACCTGTCGCAGACCACCTGGCCGGGACTTCCCCATGTGAACGTGGTCAACGCGATCACGTTCGTCGCCCGCCGCGGCCTGCAGCGCTACCCCTACACACGCGGCGCTGATCTGCGCAGCGAGCTCGCCAGCCGCCATGGTCTCGACACGGCCCGTCTGATCGTCGGCAACGGAGCGGCTGAACTGCTGGGCGCAGCCACGCGCGCGCTGATCGAGCCCGGACAGAAGCTCATCACCCCCTGGCCGTCCTACCCGCTGTTTCCGATCATGGCTCGCCGCGCCCATGGTCAGGCGGTGCTGGTCGCGGGCGGCGTTGACGCACTGCTCGCGGCGGTGGCCGAACACGACACGCGCGTGGTGGCGCTCGCCAGCCCCAACGATCCGACCGGCGAGCTATTCGCCGTGGCTGAACTGCAGCGGCTGCTGCGCGAGTTACCCGACGGTGTTGCCGTGCTGCTGGACGAGGCACTCGTGGAGTTCGCCGGCCCGCAAGCCGCCAATGCCTCGCTCGCCCTGCTCGAGCAGGACCCCGGCCTGCTCGTCTTTCGCAGCTTCTCAAAGGCCTGGGGACTCGCCGGGCTGCGCTGCGGCTATGCGCTTGGCGGCCCGGGCTCAGAGGCCCTGCTGGCGGAGCTCGAACCGGATCTCGGGGTGAGCGAGATCTCACAGGCCGCGGCGCTGGAGGCGCTGCGCACAGGATCTGAGCCGCTCGCCAAGCGCGTCCGCGTGGTCACCGAGCAGCGCGCGATCCTAACCACGGCGCTGCGCGAACGCCACTTCGAGGTGTCCAACAGCCAGGCCAACTTCCTGTGGGTCGCGCACCCAACGCTCGACGGCGCAGAGCTCACGGCACGCCTTCACAGTGCGGGAATCCTGGTCGCGGCCGGAGCCGCCCTCGGAGAGCCCCGGCACATCCGCGTCAGCCTGCGCGACGAGGCCGCCACGACTCGCCTGCTCGGCGCCATCGACAGGCTGGACCTCTCCGCTCCAGCGCCGGACGAACGATAGGATTCAGCATCTCAAGCGAAGGACATACGCTCTTGAACGCAACCCGCGAGATAGCCGAGGCAGAGTCCAGCGGCCCTCCTCGCAAAGGCGCGGACGAGCGGCGCGCCGAATTCATCGAGATCGCGATCCGCCTGTTCTCCGCGCGGCCTTACGGGAAGGTCTCGATCGACGAGATCGCCGCGGAGGCCGGCGTCGCAAAGGGCCTGCTCTACTACTACTTCGGTGATAAGCAGGGCCTCTATGTGGCCGGCCTGAAGCGGCTAGCGCAGGAGATGCACGAGCAGATCGCCGCCGCCGCGGACTCCTCCGCCACCCCGCTCGAGCGCCTGATGGCAGCGCTCGACGCCCACCTCGCGTTCATCGAACAGTACCCGGCGGGCTACCGCGAGCTGCTCAGCGGCGCCATGGCCCACCCCGAGGTCCGCGCGATCATGGAGGACCAGCGGAGCGCTCTGCAGGAGATGGTCCTTCAAGGCCTGCCGCCCGAGGTGCCGGCGGGCCCGGCCGTCACGCTGGCTGTAAAGGGATGGGGATCCTTCGTCGAGGGCGCCGAGCTGGCCTGGCTCGCCGGCGGCGGCATCGACCGCGCGCACCTCTCAGAGCTGTGCAGCCGCGTTCTCTATGGCGCGATCCTCGCCGCGATCGAGGTCGACAAGAAGGATTAGGCAGAACCCTCACCGGTCCCCGCTGCAACCACCACGCTGGATCGCGCAGAAGATCGCGCGCCGGGAGGTCAAGTAGCGCCTGCGGAGTCTGGCCCCGAGCAACTGGTTGGACCAGCTGCTAAGCTGTCGTGCCGTGGCTCTCCAGGCGGTGCACAAGAGTTCGCTCCCGGACAAGGTCTTCGAGCAGCTCGCGGCTGAGATCGTCAGCGGTCGTTACCCACCCGGAGCCACCATCCCCTCCGAGCGCGACCTGAGTGAGGTCCTTCGGGTCAACCGCCACGTCGTCCGCGAGGCTGTCAAGCGCCTGGAGCAGATCGGACTGGTCAAGGTCATCCAGGGAGGCCGCACGAAGGTGCTCGACTTCCGCCAGACGGCGGGGCTTGACCTACTGACCGTCGTCGCCGAGCACACCGAGGCCGGCGAAGAGTTGGCTCCGTTCCTGGTGGCGGCGCTCGAGATGCGGGCCGGTATGGGTGTCGACGTGGCCCGTCTGTGCGCGCAGCGGGCCGGGCGCAGGGTGAGCGACGAGCTCCTGGAGGTCTCACACCGGCTCGCGGCCGCCGGCGGCGGCCCCGAGCTGCTCCCGCTCGACGAGCGCTTCTGGCGCATCGTCCTCGACGGTGCTGGAAACCTCGCCTACCAGCTGGCCTTCAACAGCCTGATCCGGGCTGTTCACGCCCGCATCGGCTTCAGTCTCCCCTGGCTCGAGCAGGAGCTGAGCCGCAGCGATTACCGCCATCCGATCGCCGCCGCGATCGCGGCCGGCGATGCCGAGGCCGCGGCGAGCGCGGCCCACGAGGCGCTGAAGCCCCCCAATGACGAGCCATCTCTCTCCCCCCGGCGGCAAAGGGTTACACGGTGAGCTCGCAGCAGATCCCGGCCAGCTATGACCGGGCGCTCACCTCCAAGCGTGCGGACCTCACCGCTCTGAGCGCATGCTGGCGAGAGTTCATCGGGCATTTCTCACCGCGCGCCGCCGTGACCGCGACCCTGCTCGCGCTCGGCGCGAGAATCTACGTGGGCGAATGGTCCTGGCGCGACCTTCTGCCGCCGCTGGCGCTGCTCGCGGCCCAGCCGTTCGTCGAGTGGGTCATCCACAAATACCTGCTCCACCTGCCTGCCTTCGAACTGCGTGGCCGGCGGATAGAGCTCTACGGCTCGATCCAGCACCGCAACCACCATCTCGCGCCCTCCGACCTCGACCGGGTGCTGCTCAAGCCCATCGAGGTGGTCAGCTTCCTCATCCAAATAGCCGTCGCCATCGCGCTCCTCACGCTGGCCATCGCGCTGCCGATCGGCTGGCCGGTCCTGCCGCTTGCGCTCACCGGGATCACCTTCGCCTATCTCGGCCTGTTCCGCTACGAGTGGTCGCATTTCCTGATCCACACCCCGTACGTGCCTAAGACAAGCTCCTACCGAGCGATCTGGCGCAACCACCGCCTGCACCATTTCAAGCACGAGGGCTACTGGATGGGCGTGAGCTCAAATTTCGGGGACCGCCTGCTCGGGACCAACCCCGATCAGCGGTCGGTCCCGAAGTCGCCGACGGCGCGAACGCTTCAGGCAGCTGACGAGTAGGGACCGCGGGCTCGGGCCGGCCGGGACCGGCCTCTCGCAAGCCAAATGCGACGATCTGCTTGCGCCCGGCGGTGGGCGCGATCCAGCCGGCAGCGGAGAACTTCAGGAGATCGCGCGCTCCGTCTTCATCCCCGCTTTGCTCAGGCGGCCACCGCGCGGGCCTGCAGGTGCGCTCCGACCTTGCGCTTGACCCGCTGCAGGGCGTTGTCCACGGTCTTGGTGTCGCACTCCAGCCGCTCGCCCACCTGCTCGTAGGAATAGCCGTCCAGGTACAGCCCCAGCACACGGCTCTCGAGCTCCGATAGCGCTGTGGATAGGCATCCCACCAGTGAGCGCAGCTCCTCGGAGGAGATCACCTGGTTGACGGGGTCGTGCACGCTCGGCCCCGGAAGCATCTGGTCGAGCGTCGGCACGTCATCGCCGGCGCCCGCCGGGGTCGAGGAGAAGGAGACGTACTGGTTCAGCGGCGTGTGCTTGTTGCGTGTGGCTGTCTTCACCGCGGTGATGATCTGGCGCGTGATGCAGAGCTCGGCGAAGTTGCGAAAGCTCGACTCGCGATCGAAGCGAAAATCGCGGATTGCCTTGTACAGGCCCACCAGCCCCTCCTGGATCAGGTCTTCGGAATCGCCGCCCGCCAGAAAGTAGGAAGAGGCCTTCAACCGCACGAAGCCGTGGTAGCGCTTGACCAGGCGCTCATAAGCATTGCGGTCGCCCTGCTTCGCGAGGGCGATCAGGAACCCATCCTCAACCTTTACTTCAGAGTTAGTGTTGCTGGAGATTCGTGCCACGAGCAGATCCTTTCTGGGCTGCTTGCAGCCCAAAGTTGCTCAGTGGCGCACTCCTCCCCCGGCGCCAAAGCTATTTATCAAAGCAATGAACCTAAGGCTTCATCAACCTTAGGTTCAGCGTTATGTGAGCGCGAGCCTCTCACAGTTATGGAGCCTTGTCAAGACCCTCCGCGGCGATTCTGCAAGATCTCGTACAGCACCGCTGCTGCAGCGGCGCTCACGCCGAGCGACCCCACCGTCCCCCGCATCGGCAGCGCGATCAGCTCGTCGCATGCGCCCGCCACCCGCGGGCGCAGGCCTCGCCCCTCGCTGCCCAGCACCAGCACCACCCCACCGCCGCTGTAGTCCGGCGCGTCGTAGGCCACCTTTGCCTCTCCACTCGCCCCGTAACACCAGCATCCCGCGCCGCGGGCCTCTCCCAGGAAGTCAGCGATGTTCCTCACCCTCGCCACCTTTAGATGCTCCACAGCGCCCGCAGATGCCTTGCAAACCGCGGGCGTGACCTCGGCCGCGCGCCGCTCTGAAATCACCACGCCGGCGGCGCCTGCGCACTCCGCCGTACGGCAGATAGACCCCAGGTTCTGTGGGTCCTGCACCTGGTCGAGCGCCACCACCAACGGATCCTCGCCCGCGAGCAGCTCCTCGGCCGATGCATATGGATACCCGCCCGCCTCTGCGCAGATCCCTTGGTGGGCGGTCGAGCCGCACCGCTGCTGAACCTCTTCGGCAGAGGCGCTCCGTACCTGCACGCCTGCAAGCCAAGGCTCGCGCGCCACGCCCGCTGTCACCCAGACCTCACCCACCGCATGGGAGCGGCGCCCCCGCAGCGCCTCTCTGACGGGGTTGCGTCCGTAGAGGATCACAGGGCCGGCGAGAAGATCAGTTCGGGACCCTCAGGTCCGTCGCGTATCTCGTAGTCGCGAGTGCGCAGCTCGTCGCGTATGCGATCGGCCTTCTGGAAATCGCGTTCCTTACGAGCCTGCTCCCTCTCCCTCAGAAGCGACATCGCCTCGGGATCAATCGATTCCATATCGCCCATCCCCCCCAGCGCGGTGAGATCTTCAAGTCCGAGCACGCCGAGCATCTCGCGCAAATCGGCGTCGCCCGCAGGCTCGGGGCGACGGTTGGCCTCTCGCACCCACTCGAACAGTGAGGCGAGCGCCTTCGGGGTATTGAAGTCATCGGCGAGCGCATCGAAGAACGCATCCTTGTGACGCTCCATGTCCGTGGGGCTCGGCTTGCCCTCCTCTAGCCGGCGCAGGGCGTCGCGGACGCGGTACACACGGCGATCGGCGTCCTCGAGCTCAGACGGCGAGAACGCCAGCGGCTGGCGGTAGTGGCCCGAGATGAGGTACATGACGACGGCATCGCGGCCGTAGCGCTCGAGCACCTCTCCCAGCGGCGCGATGTTGCCGGCCGACTTGGCCATCTTCTCACCGGTCAACTGGATCATGCCGTTGTGCACCCACAGCCTCGCCAGCTCCTCACCGCGCGCCGCTCGCGTCTGAGCCGCCTCGTTCTCGTGGTGTGGGAACACCAGGTCAGAGCCGCCGCCGTGGATGTCGAAGCCAACGCCCAGAAACTGCTCCGCCATCGCCGAGCACTCGATGTGCCAGCCTGGTCGGCCGGGACCCCACGGGGAAGGCCAGAAGGTGTCCTCGCCCTCCTTGTGGGCCTTCCACAACGCGAAGTCCAGTGGATCCTGCTTGCGGTCCGATCCCTCCACGGGCTCGCCCTGATCCATGTCCTGCAGATGGCGGTGTGAGAGCGAGCCGTAGTCAGGGTCCGAGCGCACCCGGAAGAACACGTCGCCCCCGCTCTCGTAGGCGTGGCCCTTCTCGATCAGCACTTCGATGTATTTGACGATCGGCTCCATCGTCTGCGAGGCCAGCGGCTCTTCGTCGGGGCGTCCCAACCCCAGAGCGTCGGTGTCAGCGCGATAGAGCGCGGTCATTTCCGCGGCCAGCTCGGCGCTAGGACGGCGTTGCGCACGCGCGGCGTCGTAGATCTTGTCGTTGACATCGGTGACGTTGATAACCAGCTTCACCTCATGGCCTTCGTGCTCCAGGAAGCGCTTCAACAGGCTGAAGACCACGAAGGGACGCGCGTTGCCGATGTGGATGCGGCTATAGACGGTGGGACCACAGGCGTAGATGCCAACGCGCCCCGGTTCGCGGGGACGCAGGGGCAATACTTCCCCGCTGCGGGTGTCGTGCAGGCGAATCTCAGACATCGTCGCGCCTATCGCCGGTCGAGGCCGGCGATGGCCAGCGCGGCCACGCCCTCGCCGCGGCCGACGAACCCCATGCGCTCGCCGGTGCTCGCCTTGACGTTGACGCGCTTGGCCTCCAGGCCGAGTGTCGAGGCCAGGCGCTCGCGGATCGCCTGGCGATGGGGAGCGAGCTTTGGCGCCTCCATGATCACCGTGCAGTCGACATTGACGACCTGGAGGCCCTCGGCGCCCACCATGCCGGCCACCGCCGCCAGCAGGGCGATCGAATCGGCGTCGCGATAGCGCTCGCCGGTGTCCGGGAAGTGCTCTCCGATATCGCCAAGCCCCGCCCCGCCCAGCAGAGCGTCGATCACCGCGTGGGTGAGCACATCCGCGTCGGAATGCCCCTCGAGACCCCGCTCGTGCGGTATCTCAACGCCGCCGAGGATCAAGCGTCGCCCCTGCGCCAGGCGGTGTGAGTCATAGCCGATACCCGTAAGCGTCACGAGACCAACGCACCAATTGGCTCGAGGCGCCGTGCGCGGCGCTCAAAGACGCACAGCTCACCCACACCCAGCTCGTCGAGCAACTCGAGCGCCGCCTCATAGTCGGCGCCGATGTCCTCAGGCCGGTGCGCGTCGCTAGAGAGCGCCACCGGCGCGCCGGCTTCGAGGCACATCTGCAGGAACGCCGGTGCCGGGTAGAGCTCTTTTGCGCGCTTACGCAACCCCGCTGTGGATACCTCGATCGCGACCCCCGATTCGGCGATCCCATCGATCGAGAGCTCGTAATAGCGACGCAAATCACCCTCGGGCAGCGGGCGCTCCGGGTGGGCGGGACCCCATACCTTCACGAGATCTGGATGGGCGAGGATGTCGAATAGGCCGCTGCGCGCCGCCTCGCCGATCGTTTCGAAGTAGCGCGTCCAGATCTCCACGGCGCCGCGCCCTGTGTCCCACACGCTGTAGTCCTCCATATCGACCGCCTCGTCGCGCAGAAAGTGCACCGAGCCCATCACGTAGTCAAAGTCGTGGGCTTCGAGCAGATTCGCCATGCGGTCCTCCGCTCCGGGCACGAAGTCGGCCTCCACGCCCAGACGCAGATCGGTCTGCTCGCGCACAAACTGACAATAGGCGTCGAGGTCGTCGTGGGCGTAACGCTCCCAAAAAGGGTGGCGCCACACGTCCAAGGCTTGCCGGAAGCGATAGACGTGCTCTGAGACCCCGAGCTCAGCGATCCCGCGCTCGTCGGCTGCCTGGCGGTAGCGGGCAGCGTTGGCGGCGGTGAAGTGATCCTCCGCGGTGGCCTCGAGCTCGTCTGTGCGTAGATGGGTGTGATAGTCGCTGAGCATGCAGGGCAATTCAGGGTTCGTAGGGGAATAGATTGTGGACTGAGAGGGTCGGGGCGGGGCTCTGTGCGCGCCGGGCCAGCAATAGCCCGGCCACCTCCAGATCCATGGGAGTCGTGACCTTGAGATTCTCATCGCTCGCTTGCACCACGAGCACCTCGCCCCCTGCACGCTCGATTAGCCAGGCGTCGTCGGTGGCCTGCGCCAACACCTCCTTCGAAACGTCCAGCGCCCGCTCCAGAGCTGCGCGACGGAAGACTTGCGGCGTCTGCACCGCCCACAGTTCGCTTCTATCCAGCGTCTCGCTCACTAATCCGTCCTTGACCCGCTTGACGGTGTCGGTCATCGGTATCGCCGCGATCGCTGCGTCGATGCTCTCATCCTGCACGAGTGCCCGGATCGTAGCCCTCGCCAGCCCGGCCGTGAGCAGCGGACGCGCCGCGTCGTGGATGAGGATCGGATCTCCCGGACCAGCTGCCGCGAGCGCCAGGCGCACCGACTCCGAACGCACTGCCCCGCCGTCCACGCTCATGACGCCAACCGGGGCCGGCGTGCCCGGCGGCAGCGCAATCACGAGTCTCTCTATTTCAGCCACCTCACGCAGCACATCGACGCTCCACTGGATCAGCGGACGGCCTGCGAGCAGGGCGAGCGCCTTCGGGCGCCCCGCACCGAAACGCTCGCCGCTGCCAGCGGCGAGGATCAGAGCGATGGCCATTGCAGGGAACTGTCGCGCACGCGGCAGGCGTCTCGAAGGACCGCTGCCGCGTGCGCGAAAGCCTCGCTACTTGGCCACGGCCATCTGGCTGGTGGCCGAGTTGGCGAGCAGCTCGTCGAGGTAGTTCTCGGCCTCGTCCTCGTCCTTGTCCAGCGCGTACATCAGCTCGGAGGCGAGGATCTTCTTGGAGCGTGTGAACATCTGCTTCTCACCGGTCGACAGGCCCTTCTCCGACTCGCGCAGAGAGAGGTTGCGAACGACCTCCGCGAGCTCGTAGATGTCGCCTGTCTTGATCTTGTCCCGGTTGTGCTTGAAACGACGGTTCCAGTTCTTCGGCATCTCCGAGACCTCGTCGCGGAGCACATCCAGGACTTTCTTCACCGTTTCCTCGTCGATCACCCGGCGCAGGCCAGCGATCGCGGCGTTCTCAGTGGGAACCCGCACCGTCATGTCGTTGTGAAGGATCTTGATCGTGAGGTACTCGCGCCGCTCGCCGAGCATCTCCATCTCCTCCTTCTTCAGCACCTTCCCGGCGCCGTGGTGGGGATAGACGACGTGGTCGCCGAGCTCGAACTCGATGTACTCGACTTCGCGAGTGACCTCGAGCTCCTCGATGAGCGATACCTCTGCGGTTGCTTGTGGCGGAATGGTGTCCTCCTTCGTTGCGGCCGACCGGTCGGACGGCCCGTGTCTCAAGTCTGTAGGTAGCGATCCACGAGATTGAGCTCCTGCAGCCTGCGCAGGCCCTCACGGATGTCCTTCGCCCTGATCTCCCCCACACCATCGACCGCCTCCAGCTGAGCGTCGCCCGCAGCCAGAAGCTCGTCTAGGCCCCCGAACTCTCTAACGATCTGCGCGACCGCAATCCGCGGAAGCCTCGGAATCCGCCCGAGCACCCGATAGCCGCGCGGCGACACGGGGTAGTCGAGCGTGTTCAGCTTGCGGTCGTAACCGAGCAGCTCTGCCAGCCGGCCGAAGTCGAGCAGGTCCTGGTGCGCAAGACGCCCGATCTCCTCCAGCCCAGCCGCAACCGCTTCGTCGGAGTAGTCGAACAGGTAGTCGCGCACAAGCGCCGCCTTTTCCTGAGCCGTGCCGACGGTCGTCTCCTCCAGCTGCATCTCGATCAGGCGACCCTCACTGCCCAGCTCGACGATGTAGCGCTCGATCTCGACGGCCATGCGCGCCACCAGCTCCGAGCGCTGCAGCACACTCAGCACGTCGTGCAGCATCGCCCCGCCCTCGAACTCCAAAGCGGTCAGCCGCGTGGACACTTGGTCCAGACGCGTGCGGAACTTGTCCAGCGTCGCCAGAGCCTGGTTGGCCTTTGCCAGCACCACCGTGATGTCCTCGAGGACGTACTTCGTCCCGTCCACATACACCGACACCACCATCCGGCGCTGCGACACGGCGATTACCAGCGCGTCGGTCTGCTTCGATACGCGCTCTGCCGTGCGATGCCTGGTCCCTGTCTCGTGCGAGAGAATCGTCGGGTCGGGCATCAGCTGGACGTTGGCCATCGTGATCTTGGTGGCGTTCGCGTTGAGGATGATCGCCCCGTCCATCTTCGCCACCTGGTAGAGAAACGCAGGCGTGTAGTCGATCTCCAGCTTGATCCCGCCCGAGTTCAGGAAGCTCAGGTCCTCCGGCTCGCCGATCACAATCAACCCGCCGGTGCGGGAATCAAGGATGCTCTCGATGCCCTCGCGCAAAGCCGTCCCAGGCGCGATCATCTCCAGCGCCTTCATCAATCCCGGCTCCAGCCTTGCCTCTGTGTCGAAATCTTCGCCGGATCGTAAGGGCACGACCGCCCATTTTAGGGCATTTAGCCTTTGTTAAGCGGCTCCCTGGCGCCCAGGGCTCACGCCAGAATAAGTGGTGGGTTGAGGGGGTCGGGCCGTGGATGGCAGACGCCGCACGTGAGCGCAGGCGTACTGGTGGCACGTCGAGCATCACGGGTGGCGTATGACGCCGCGGGACGGTGGCCTCAAAATCCCGGCAGATATTCTGGCGTGAGCCCCTACGCCACACCGAGCGCCGGACGCCCGCTCTGCGCCGGCAACGCGGCCGTAAGGGCGTCGCGCAGGGTGTGAGCCTCGTAGGCACCCTCGCCACTGCCAGCAGGGGCGATGGTGGATTTGAGGCCATGCTTTGTAGCCTCGGCCAAACGGCGCTCGGGGTGGCTCACCCAGCGCAGCTCGCCCGTCAGCCCAAGCTCGCCGAAACACGCACGCGGAGTCCCTTGCAACGACACACCACGAATCGCGCTCGCGACCGCCAGAGCGACCGCCAGGTCAACACCTGGCTCGTCTACGCGCATACCCCCCACCACATTCACGAACACGTCCGCACCGCCCGTTCCCACGCGGCCGTGACGGCCGAGAATCGCGAGTATCAGCGCCAGCCGGTTACGGTCGAGACCTGACACCACCCTGCGCGGCTGCTCGAGCTCTGAGGGCACCACCAGCGCCTGGACCTCCACGAGCAGAGACCGCGAGCCCTCCATCGCCGCCAGCACCACGCTCCCCGGCGCGCTCGTCGCCTCGGCGACGAACCGCGCGGAGGCGTCCAGCACCTCAACCAGGCCGCCCTGGCGCATCTCGAACAGGCCCGCCTCGCTGGTCGAGCCGAAGCGGTTCTTCAGCGCCCTCAGCTCCCTGTATGAACGCTCCCGCTGGCCCTCGAACTGCAGCACGCAGTCAACCAGGTGTTCGAGCACGCGCGGCCCTGCCAGCGCGCCGTCCTTGGTCACGTGTCCTACGAGAATCACCGCGATCTCGCGTGCCTTGGCCATCTCCATCACGCGACCGGCAACTTCGCGCACCTGCCCCACACCGCCTGGCACGCCCGGGTGATCGGCGGAGCGCAGTGTCTGCACCGAATCGATCACGCACACCTCTGGAACCTCTCCGGCCAGGGTGCCAAGGACGGTATCGAGATCTGTCTCCGCAAGGACCGGCACTCCCATAGCGCCGGCCGATAGCCGCTCGGCGCGTAGCCTCACCTGCTCGGCGGACTCCTCGCCACTCACGTACAGCGTGCGCCGTCCCTCTAGGGCCAAGTTACCGAGCACCATGTTTGTCAGCGTCGACTTGCCGATCCCCGGCGAGCCGCCCAGCAGCACCACCGCCCCTGGAACCAGGCCGCCGCCCAGCACGCGATCGAGCTCGCCAATCCCGGTCGACATGCGCTCAATCGGGGCTGAGCCGACCTCGCTCAGCAGGCGCGGGGCGAGCTTCGGCCCATCGCCCTGCCCGCCGGCGCGCCTACTGCCCCTAGTGCCCCCATGTGCGGGCGGGATGCGCTCCTCTTCGAGCGTGTTCCATGCGTCACAGCCGGGACACTGCCCGAGCCACTGGAGCGTCTGAAAACCGCACTGCGAGCAGATTTGGATGGTCCCGCGAGGCATCTCCCCAGCCTACGCATCGCCGGGGACAGCTCTCTCGCGGCCCAGGGCGCGGGAGGTGGTGCTAGGCCTCGTCAGGCGGCTCGCCGGCGTCCGGGCGATCCTCGCCCGCAGCGAGCTCCTCGGTGGCGCCTTCTGCTCCGACACCCACCGGCGTCTTCTGCTTCTTGGGCTTGACGATCGTCAGACGCACCTCGCCGTCCTCGCCCTCGGGCGTCGGGTCGATCACGACCGTCGCGCCGGGCATCAGCTGTTCGCGCAGCACGAAGTCCGCGAGCGGATCCTCGATGTAGCGCTGGATCGCGCGGCGCAGCGGGCGTGCGCCCATCGACGGGTCCCAGCCCTTCTCGACCAGCAGGTCCTTGGCGGGATCGGTCAGCTCTAGCTGCAGCTCACGTTCAGCCATCGACTCGCGGATCCGCAGCAAGAGCAGCTCGACGATCTGCTTGATCTCCTCCTTCTGCAGCTTGTGGAAGACGATCACGTCATCGATCCGGTTGAGGAACTCCGGACGGAACACCTTCTTGAGCTCGCCCATGATCCGGCTCTTCATGTCCTCGTAGGTGATACCCGTCTCGTCCTCTGAAACCGCGAAGCCAAGCGGCGTGTTGCGCGCGATCTCCGCAGCGCCGATGTTCGAGGTCATGATCACGATGGCGTGCCGGAAGTCGACCGTCCGTCCCTGTGCATCGGTCAAGCGACCGTCCTCCAGGATCTGCAGCAGCATGTTGAACACGTCCGGGTGCGCCTTCTCGATCTCGTCGAGCAGCAGCACGCTGTACGGCTTGCGCCGTACAGCCTCGGTCAGCTGGCCGCCCTCGTCATAACCGATGTATCCGGGGGGTGAGCCAACAAGACGCGAGACGGAGTGCTTCTCCATGTACTCCGACATGTCGATGCGGATCATCGAGTCGTCGTCGCCGAACAGGAACTCGGCGAGCGTGCGCGCGAGCTCAGTCTTGCCCACGCCCGAAGGTCCGAGGAAGATGAACGAGCCGGTCGGTCGCTTCGGGTCCTTCAGGCCCGCGCGCGAGCGCCTGATCGCCTTCGAGATGACCTCGATCGCGGGATGCTGTCCGATCACGCGCTTGTGCAGTTCGTCCTCCATCCGCATCAGCTTCTGCGTCTCGGCCTCGGTCAGCTTGAACACGGGGATGCCGGTCCACATCGAGACGATGTCCGCGATCTCCTCTTCGCCGATCGACGGGCGCTCGCCTGACTCGCCCGATTCCCACTCCTGCTCGAGCTCGCGTTTCTTGTTCGTCAGCTTGCGCTC
>DASZFC010000060.1:0-1587 GCA_035940195.1 Solirubrobacteraceae bacterium | reverse complement strand
GCCGGGCGCGTGTGGCTCGCGGGCCGTGACATCACTGGGGCGGCGCCGCACCGCATTTGTCGCATGGGGATGAGTCGCTCGTTCCAGTACACCAGCATATTTCCGCGGCTCACGGTGTTCGAGAACGTGCAGGCCGCTTATCTCGCCCATCGCGGGCGCGGTGCGAATTTCTGGTCGCGCTCAGACACCTTCTACCGCGACGAGACCGACGCCTTGATTGCCTCGCTCGGGCTCGACGGCAAGGCCGATGTCGCCGGGGGCGTGCTCTCTCACGGCAACCAGAAGCAGGTCGAGCTTGGTATCGCGCTCGCGAGCAACCCCGACATCCTGCTGCTCGACGAGCCCACCGCCGGTATGTCGTCCGCGGAGACGCGCCAGACCATCGAGCTGCTCGAACGCCTCGCCGGTGAGCGCAGCCTCACCCTGCTGTTCACCGAGCACGACATGGAGGTCGTGTTCTCGATCGCGCAGAAGATCGCGGTGTTGCATCAAGGACGGATGATCGCGGAAGGCCGGCCGGAGGACGTGCGCCGCGATCCCGAAGTGCGGCGCGTCTATCTCGGAGAGCGGCGGTGACGGCGTTGCTGGAAGTTCGCGGGATCCACACCGCCTACGGCCAGTCCCACGTGCTCTTTGACGTGTCGCTCGAGGTCGAAAAGGGCCAGTGTGTCTGCCTGATGGGCCGCAACGGCGTCGGCAAGACGACAACGATCCGGTCGATTATGGGGCTCACGCCGCCAAGTGCCGGCAACGTGATCTGGAAGGGAGTGGAAATCACCGGATTTCCGCCGCACCGTGTGGCGCGCGCCGGGATCGGCTTCGTGCCGGATGACCGCCGGGTCTTCGCCGAGCTCACCACGTGGGAAAACCTCGATGTGGCGCAGCGGGTGTCCGGCGGCAGGGAGGGCCCGTGGACGATCGAGGCCGTGTGCGAGCTTTTCCCGAATCTCAACGAGCTTCGCAACCGCCAGGCCGGCTGCCTGTCCGGGGGCGAACAGCAGATGCTTACGATCGCGCGGACCCTAGTGGGCAATCCCGAGCTTTTGTTGCTTGACGAGCCGTCGGAGGGGTTAGCGCCTCTTGTCGTCGATCACCTGCTTGAGCGCATCGGTCACCTCAAGCGCCAGGGCCTCACTATCCTGCTCGCCGAGCAGGGCGTCGAGTTTTCGCTGGCGCTGGCAGATCACGTCTACGTGCTCGAGAAGGGCGCTGTGCGCTTCGACGGGCCGGCTGCCGCTTTGCGCGATGACACCGCGCTTCAGCATCGGCTCTTGGCGCTGTGAGCGCCGAAACATGTTTCAGCGCAAGGGGCGCCGGTATTTGCCCACGCTGACTATCCAGCGGAGGTCGCCTCTTCACGGCGAAACTCGGCGTCGTAGTGCATAATTTGGCGCATCAACTGCTCGATCACTTGCTGGCGGATGGCGTCGTCCTGCTGGCTTGTGAGTTCTGCGAGGCCAATTCGACCCCACCCCCATGCTGGACAGGCCGGGGGGTAGCGAAGCACCGGTAGTCACGGACCCGCCGGCCTAGCGAAGCACCGACGGCGGTCTTTCCGCACGTCGATCCGTCCCATCCTGTTTGGTC
>DASZFC010000059.1:0-22716 GCA_035940195.1 Solirubrobacteraceae bacterium | reverse complement strand
GATCTCCGGGATCGTGAGGTTTGAAAGACCCCTTTCGGCGACGATCGAAGCGGTCGCATTGACGATCCGCTCGCGCTGGTTTTTGACGATGAACTCGCGTGACAGGTCGTGGCGCCCGCTCGGCAGGCGCCCTTCGGCGCGCAGTGCCCGCTCGGATATCTCGGGCGGGCGGGTACGAGTCTCGGCGGCCGGCGCGCGCGCCAGCCCCGCCGGGAGCTCCACCGGATAGCAGCCGGCCCACGCGGCGAGCTCATTGGCGAGTCCTGGCAGCTCGCGCGCGCGACCCTGGCGCAGCCGCCCAGCGGTCACCTCGCGGATGCCGCCGAGGACGATCTTCACCGTGAGGTCGCTCGCGCCGCTGCTACTGGCCGGAGAACGGATCGCGTGGATGCTCTGCTCGAGCGCTTGCAGCGTGTGGTTGCGGCGTTCGAGCACATTCGGTCCCGAGCCGAAGGCGCCCAGCACCATCAGCGACATTCCCTCCGGCTCGGCCGCCGCCAGCCCGGCGAACGCCCGGATCGCGGCTCCCAAGCGCTCGCCCCGGGTGCCCTGCGCTTGGTATGCCCTGATCGCCGTCTTCGCGGTGCGCTGCGCGATCTCGTCGTAGGAGGCGAGGAGGAGCTCTTCCTTGCTGGCGTACAGGCCATAGAAGGTCGGGCGTGAGATGCGCGCGAGCTTGGTCAGGTCGCGGATGCGCACCGCGTGATATCCGCGCTCTGCGATCAGCTCGACGAGCGCACTATGCAGCCGTTCGCGCTGGTCGCGCTGCACCTCCTCAGGGTTTAGCCCATGCGTGCCCGCGGGCAGGCGCCGGTAACGCTCAGCGGGCTTCGGCGACGATCTGGGTTTGGCGCCGGACACGGAAAGCTTCAGAAACCCCTAGATGACATCAAGCCAGCATAGGGTATCGCGCTAGACCGAGGAGCGATCGAGGACGGTCGTGAGCCGGCCGCTTACGCTTAGTGAAGCGGTGGATTCTTCTTCATGCCGACCCTGTTGAAGGCCCAAAACGGCCTGGAAATCCACCAGAACAAGAAGCACGCCCACAACGCCGCACACACTGGGCTATAGCCGCGATTGTCCGATTGGGTTGCCCTACAATGAGGGTGTGTCTCAATGTTCGGTGACATCCAATGGTGCTACTCCGGATGCAGTCAAGGTGAGCCGCAAGCAGGCTGCGGCGAACGCACTGGGGCTGCTGCGAGCTGAGGGCCTGGAGCCCAGTCCGGAGCACGAGGCGCTCGCTGCCCGTTGGATGGCGGGCGAGATCGATAACGAGCAGTTCGAGCGGCTCAATCTCGAGCAAGTGCGTCAGCGTTTGACTGCTAGCGCCGCCCCATAGTCCAACGGCTCTGATGGTGGAGGCCCTCGCCTTGGGCGGACACACCGCTGAGGCGATCGCTCGCGGCTCGGAAGGCAGCTCCTTCTCGATCTCGCGCAGGCGAGGAGCGATCTATCCCTTGATTGTGGGCGAGGTGCCGAGCACGGCGCCGGATGCGTCGAGCGCCTGCACCGCCACGTAAGGCGCGGGCCCGGGCGTGGGGATCGCGGTCTCGAAACCGGCTCGGGCGGCCGTGGTCACCGGCGCTAGCTGCTGCGGCGAGGGGCCCGCGAGCACGCGCCAGCTCACGACTGTGGTTGCGCCGTTCCAGCTCGCATAGACAGTGACCGGCCCCCGCCCGCCCGCACCAGCGCTAGGTGTGCCGGCCGCAATCGCGGGCGGGCCGGCGGGCGTCGCGGTCCAGGGGAAGCGGTAGGTGCGGTAGGACTGGTAGGAGCCGTGCATGTGGCCGTCCAGCAGGAGCGCTCCGGTGGCGCTGAACTCGGAGAAGTAGGGCCTCGAGCCCCAGCCCACGAACACATCGCCGTTGGCCAGCTGCTGGATGTTTCCCTGGCTGCCGGAGGACAGCGCGGAGGGGTGCTCGTACTGCGCCACCACCGTGTCGGTTTTGGCCTGTGCGTTGATCGCCACCACGAGTCCCCGCGACTGAGAATGGACCTTGGGGTCCGCTCCGTTGTCGAACATGCTGATCGTCCCGTTTTCAAGGACGGTCGCGTCGTGCTGGTAGGCGGTGGCTGAGCCGCGCGCGAGCGTGACGTCCGAGTGCTTGCCCCCCACGCGCAGCAGCACTTGGCCGGTGAGCGTGTTCAGTTCGTACAGCGCCGAGGTGTTGCGCGCCGAGATCAATGTCCTTTCGCCGGCGAGCTGGTCGACCGAATTGATGTGGAAGAAGTCAAACGGCCATTCGGTGCTCGTGGTGTGAGCCGGGCTGTAGGAGTCGCTGAGCGGGACGTGGTCGAGGCTGTGCCACTCGCGTCTGACCAGCCCCGTGCGCAGGTCGATTTCTTGGAAGATGCTGTCGGTTACGGCGCCGCCGCGGGGACCACCCATGGCGGAGAGGTCGCAGTCGATCGGGTCGAACACCGTCATCACGGCGGTTCCCTGTGAGGAGATGTGGAAGTCGTGGAGGTCTGCTTTCAGACCGTTGCCCCCGTGGATGCGCCCGATCTGCTGGTAGGCGCTGTTGACGATCACCTCTTCGCCCTGGCCGAATCCCTGCGGCGGGATGTAGCCTTGCCACCAACTCAGCACCGGCTTGCCGTCGAGCTGCTGTACCTGCAGGTTGCTTGCCTCGGTGCCGGAGGGCAGTGGGTCGAACCACACGACGTTGCCGGCTTCGTCGAAGATCATCGGCCCGGACTGCCCCGGCCCTGAGTAGGGGGTGGAGAAGAGATCTCCCGGAGCGCTCTGGGGCGAGCGCGCTGTGATCACGAGCGCTGGCGGCTGCAGGTCCGCCCGCGAGTGAAAGTGCTGCACCTCACCCGGGTTGGTCGCGATGTGGGCCGAGGGCGTGTAGGTCAGGTGATCCAGTTGGGCGACCACGAAGTGGAAGGCGAATAGCTCCTTCTTGCCGGCGATTGCCACCCTTCCGCGAACGCTCACCGTCTCGCCGGAGCGAAACGGCTGGGACGGCACGAAGCTCGCGCCGTCACCCTGGGAGTAGGCGGCGAGGCGCCCGCTGTGCCTGTGAGTCTGAGAGCCTGAGACGCTGATGGCGCTGAGTGCTTGTGGGGGAGCGCCGAGCAGACTGATCTGCGTCCCCGGCGAGGCGTCGTAGGAGTCGGGCAGCGGAGATACCGCGAGGCCCGACCCGGGCAGCACCGCGGAGCGGTTCAGCGTGCTCGGCACACAGCGCGGTCCGGCCGGTGCGCGGTAGGCGGCGTCCTCGGCAACGATCCGCTTGGAGGCAAAGGCGAGCGTGGTGACGCTTGCCGGCAGCACCAGCACGCCAGCGCAGAGAAGGACGCGGCGAAGCCAGTACGAGTTGGTCAACTCAGAAGACAGGGGACTCGGTGTAGCGGCCGAAGACCTGCTGCAGAGACTCCACGATCTCGCCCTCGGAGGCGTGGGCGCGGGCGCAGTGCAGGAGCGCCTCCATTAGGTTGCGCCGTGGGTGCGCCGCGTCCTCGCGCAGCGCCTGAAGGGTGCGCTCGACAGCGGCGCCGTCGCGCTTGGCGCGAGCGCTCTGCAGCCGGCCGGTCTGCTTGCCTTCGAGCGCCGGGTCGACGCGCAGCGTGGGAATCGGCTCCTCGTCCTGAGCGACGTACCTGTTGACCCCGACCACGACGCGTTCCCCCGCGTCGATCTCCTGCTGAAGGGTGAATGCGGCGTCGGCGATCTCGCGCTGGGGGTAGTTACGCTTGACCGCCTCGACCATCCCGCCGAGCTCGTCGATCTTGCCGAAGTACTCATACGCGCGCTGTTCCATTTCGTCGGTCAGCGCCTCCACGAAGTAGCTGCCGCCGAGCGGGTCGACCGTGTTGGTCACCCCGGTCTCATGCGCGATCACCTGCTGGGTGCGCAGCGCGATCGTGACAGCCTCCTCGGTGGGCAGCGCGAGCGCCTCGTCGTAGGAGTTGGTGTGCAGCGACTGCGTGCCGCCGAGCACGCCAGCCAGCGCCTCGATCGTGGTTCGCACGATGTTGTTGAGCGGTTGCTGGGCGGTGAGGCTGACGCCCGCCGTCTGTGAGTGGAAGCGCATCTGCCACGAGCGGGGGTTCTTCGCGCCGAATGTGTCGCGCATCTCTTTCGCCCAGATGCGCCGGGCGGCGCGATACTTGGCGATCTCCTCGAAGAAGTCGATCTGCGCGTTGAAGAAGAAGGACAGGCGCGGAGCGAAGTCATCGACGTCGAGGCCGCGAGCGATGGCCTGCTCGACGTAGGTGAGGCCATCCTTGAGCGTGAACGCGAGCTCCTGCTGGGCGGTGGAGCCGGCCTCGCGGATGTGGTAACCGGAGATCGAGATCGGATGCCAGCGCGGCATCTTCTGGGTGCACCACTCGATCATGTCCCCGCACAGGCGCATCGCGGGGTCGATTGGGAAGCACCACTCCTTCTGGGCGATGTACTCCTTGAGGATGTCCGCCTGGATCGTGCCTGACAGCTGCTCTGCGCCAACGCTCTGGCTCTCGGCGGCGGCTACATAGAAGGCGAGCATGATCGCGGCGGGCGCGTTGATCGTCATCGAGACGGAGACCTCGCCGAGGTCGATGCCGGAGAACAGGGTCTGCATGTCGTCGAGCGTGTCGATCGCCACGCCCTCGCGCCCGACCTCGCCAAAGGAACGGGGATGATCGGAGTCGTGGCCCATCAGCGAAGGCATGTCAAACGCCGTGGAGAGCCCGGTTTGGCCGTGATCGAGCAGGTAGCGGAAGCGCTCGTTGGTCTCCTCGGACGTGCCGAAGCCGGCGAACTGACGCATCGTCCACAGCCGGCCGCGGTACATCGTCGGGTAGATGCCGCGTGTGAACGGGTATTCGCCGGGGCGCCCGATCGCATCCCCGGCCGGTGGGTGGGCATCTATGTCCGCCTCGGTGTACAGCTCGCGGACGGGCTCGCCCGATAGGGTCCGGAACGAATCCCCGCCCCCCCGCTTGCTCGCCTCCGCGTCCTTGGTTGCCTCTAAAGAAGGCTTCGCGCTCACCGCCATTACACCCGAGATCCTACCGGCCGGGTATCGGGCGCCATGCCGCTTATCGCGGTTGGGGGATTCATGGGCGCTGGGAGCGGGTAGGTCTCTAAGCGAGCAGGCGCAATCAAGAGCAGGCAAAGAGACGAAGGAGGAAATCGACATGGTTGCTCTGATCGCACTCGTGCTGATACTCGCCCTGCTTGGGGGCCTTGGCTTCGCTGTGCACGTGTTGTGGTACGTGCTGGTGATCGCCGTCATCCTGTGGCTGATCGGGTTCTTCGTGGGCGGCGTCCCCGCCGGTGGAGGCCGCCGTACGTGGTACGGGCGTTAGCCATGAGGTAGCGTCCGTACGGTGACGCTCGTCACCGAGCTGGAGTTCCCCGCGTTTGACTACACGGACCCCTCGATGCGCGGGGAGCGCTTTCATGCGGCGATGCGCGATCTGTGTGCGCAGGGCTGGCTGGTGGAGGGGCCGTTCGGGTACATCGTGCTCGACCGCGAGTCATCCGAGTTCTTCCTGCGCACGCGCGCAACGAGCTTCCCGGGGATGAAGATCGCCGAGATCTTCGGCGTCACGCAGGGACCGCTGTATGAGCAGTTCAAGCACAACATTCTCCACGTCAACGGCACCGATCACACGCGCTTGCGTAGCCTCGTCAACCCTGCCCTGAGCCCGCGCGCGGTCGAGCGCTACCGCCCGGCGATGCGGGGATTCCTCGAGAACCTGCTGGAGCGCGCGATCACCGCCGACGCCAAGCCGGATGACGGCACGCTCCGCTGCGAGTTCGTGGAGGCGTTTGCCAAGCCGTATCCCTCGCAGGTGATCGCGGAGGTGATGGGCGCGCCCATCGAGGACGCCCCGAAGCTGCACCACTGGTCGAACTGGATACAGCGGCAGTTCGACGCCGTGAGCATGGCCACCGAGCGCGAAGGAATCGAGCAGGCCGTGGAGGAGTTCTACGAGTACGCCGAGTCGCTCGTGCGCGCGCGCCGGGAGAGCCCGGCCGACGACCTCATCTCGAAGCTGATCCAGGCGGAAGAGGAAGGCGAGAAGCTCTCAGACGTGGAGTGCATCAACCTCGTGTTCAACGTGCTGGCGGGCGGCGTGGACACGAGCCAGAGCCAGCTCGCGCATGCGATCAGGCTCCTGGCCGAACACCCCGATCAGTGGGCGCTGCTGCGGGACGATCCGGAGCTGGCCGGGCAAGCGGTGGAGGAGGCGCTGCGGTACGAGCCAATCACGCCGTTCACGGCGCGGATCGTGGACGAGGAGATCACCTTCCGCGAGGTGATCTTCCCGGTCGGGACGATCGTGATGGTGTGCGCGTTCACCGGCAACCGCGACCTCGACGGCCCGGGTGAGGGCGAGGCGTTCGACATCGCGGCCGACCGCGGAAAGGCGCGCGCGCTGACGTTCGGCGCGGGCGTGCACTACTGCTTGGGCGCGAACCTCGCGCGCGCGGAGCTGGGAGAGGCGCTGGCGTTTCTCGGGTCCCAGTTCTCGGGATTGAAGCTCGATGGCGATCCGGAGTTCGGCACTATCTCGGGGATCTACGGGCTGGACAAGCTGCCCGTGCGCTTCGGTAGGTGACCCTGGAAGGTTGGAGGGGGGTCGTGAGGCGAAAAGGAGCGACATAGGGCCGAGATGGTGTTGAAGGGGTGCAAGGCGTTGTTTGTGGCGGCCCTCGCGAGCCTCGCGGTGGCGGGGAATACGCAGGCGGGCGAGTACCACGTGTATTCGTGCCGGACACCTTCGGGCGAAAGCGCACCAGCGGACGGATGGAGCGGGTCGAAGACGGGGACCTACACCTATGCCGAAAACACGTGCCAGCAGGGCGGCGCACTGATCGCTGGTCTTGGCGATGAGCCGCAACGCACGGCCAACACGGATGTAGCCACATGGGCGTTTGGTGCCCCGACGGGCGCGACCATCGCACACGCGACGTTGTGGCGCGCGGGCGACGCCGATGGAGGTGCTGCGGTCAATGCCTTCTACGAGTTCTGGTTTGCCGGGCCTAACAATCTCAACAATCCCGAAAACTCCTTTGGCGGGTGTTTCGCCGGGGTCGAATGTCCGATGGGCGTGGGGAATACAAGTCATCCCTTGTCGGCGGAAAACCGTCTAGTGGCGCCGGTCGCCAACCTCGGTGTGCATCTTTACGTCAACGCCTCTTGTGGAGGCGTTGCGGGATACGAATGCAAGGCAGGCACTGGCGACCCAAACAACTACGCCGCCGTTGTCTACCTGTACGCGGCGGACATAGTCCTCGAACAGAGCGCGGGGCCGGCCGCGAGCAACGTCGGCGGAGAACTGGCGAGCGCCGGGGCTGTGAGCGGCACGAGTGATCTGACGTTCAGCGCGAACGACCCGGGGGCGGGCGTGTACGAGGCGATCTTCAATGTCGACGGCCAGATCGTGCAGAGCACTGTCGTGAACGAAAACGGCGGTAAGTGCAGGAACGTGGGCCAGACGAGGGACGGGACGGCGGCTTTCCTATACGTGCAGCCGTGCCTGGGGTCGGTGAGCGCGGGCGTAGGCTTCGACACGACGAAGGTGGGCAACGGGCTCCACCACCTCATCGTGAGCGTGATCGACGCCGCGGGCAACGCCGCGCCCGTGCTCGACCGGAACATCACGGTTGCCAATCCTGGGGTCCCAGGACCACCGAATGGGACGAACGCCTCAGCGCAGGCAACGCTGGCGGCGAGCTGGAAGGGAACGAGGAAGGAGCGCCTGACGAGCTCCTACGGACGTGCGCAGACGGTGCTCGGCCGGCTGACGGGACCCAGAGGCGTGCCGATTGGCGGCGCGCTGATCGACGAGACGGCGACCCCGGAATACGCCGGCGCCAAGCCGCTGGCGATGGCGAGCCCGAGGACCGGCCCGGATGGGCGTTTCGAGGCGCGTGTGGCACGCGGGGAGTCCTCGCGGACGCTGGTCTTTGCCTACCGCGCACACACCGGTGATGCGCTGCCGGTCGCGACGCGCAGGCTGAGACTGGGCGTGAGGGCGGGCGTGAGCCTGCGCGTCGCCCCGCGGACGGCGAGCGTGGGGAGAAGCATCTTCTTCAAAGGCGTGCTGAAGGGTGGGCCGCCACCCGCGGGCGGCAAGCAGCTGGTACTCGAGGCACGCTCGGCGGGGGGAGAATGGATCGAGTTCGATGTGATCAGGACCAAAGCTCACGGCCGCTTCCGCGCGAGCTACCGCTTCAAGTTCCCCGGCCCAGCCTTCTACCAGTTTCGGGTCCTGTGCAAGCAAGAGGCCGACTTCCCGTTTCTGGAAGCGGCATCGAATGTGGTGAGGGTGAGGGAGCGGTGAGGGACCGGCGAGCTCGAGCAGGCCGGTGTGCCCGGATGATCATTGGGTTCCTGGCTGGTGCTGTCTACCTTCTCATCTTGTCTTCCTCGCCGGCGGCGGCGGGCACGTTCACGGCCGTGACCTGCCACGACCCGGCCGGAAACGCGGCGGGAACGCGGGGATGGGCCGTGGCGCCGGCGAATGGCCAGTACATCACCTACGCCGCGAGCTGTGCGAATGGCGGCCAGGGATCATTCGGGCTGACAATGGGTCCCAACCCGACCAGCAATTACTTCAACGGCAACGGCGACACGATGAGCTACGCCGTGCCTTCGGGACTTACGATCCTCAGCTACAGCTTGCACCTGTACGCGTTTGGCGGCGGGTGCGCGGTCGTCAATGGACAGTGTGCGAACGGGTTCGGTCAGGTATGGGTCAATCACACCGGACAAAGCGACCCGAACTACGACTATCGCAACCTCGGCAACGGCGCCGCCACGGTGACCGTCAGCGCCAGCGGACTGAGCGGCGTGAACTACGTGAACGCCGGCGTCGGCTGCGACCCCGGACAGGACCTCAGCTACCCGTGCCCTGGCTCGGCGAACCCCGAGGCGCAGGCCCTGGTGAGCGGCGGGACCTTCACGCTCTTGGATTCAACGGTCCCCTCGGTGGCAAGCGTCTCAGGCTCGCTCATCGCTGGCGGCGCTCTCACAGGGACCGACACGATCAGCTTCACCGCCTCGGACAGCGGTGGCGGCGTCTACAGCGCGATCGCGCTCATCGACGGTCATCAAGCCCTCCAGGAGGTGCCCGACACCAACGGTGGGCTGTGCGTGAACCTCGCGCAGCCCTCCAGTGCCACGATGGCCTTCGCGGCGCCCCAGCCATGCAGGAGCACCGAGAACATCAGCGTCCCGCTCGACACTACGCAGCTCTCTGCAGGGCAACATCACCTGCAGGTGTTGGTCAAGGATGCCGCCGGCGATGAGGCGACTGCCTATGACGGCACGATCACGAGCATCGGCCCAGGTAGTCCCGCCGTGACACGAGGGGCGCTCAATGGCACGAATGCCTCTGATCAGGCCAAGCTCACCGCTCACTGGATACGGACTCGCAAGGTGGCCCTGACGAGTCGCTACGGGGTGCGTAACCGGATCTCGGGGACTCTCACCACGCTCGCTGGCCAGCCGATCTCCGCAGCGGCGATCGACGTCTACGAGACCCCGGCCTACCAGGGCGCCCCGGCACGGCGGATCGGCGGTGTCTCTACTGGGCCCGCTGGCCAGTGGTCGTTCACGCTCACTGCGAGCGTGGCTTCTGGCACGCTGAGCTTGCGCTATCGCAGCCATGTCAACGACAGCGTCGCCGCCGCGGCGTCCACCCTCAGGCTGAATGTGCATGCCGGGATCACCTTGCGCGTAGTGCCTCACACGGCGAGCGTTGGGCGGAGGATTTTCTTTAGTGGTGTGCTGCACGGCGCCCCGATTCCCTCGGGTGGCAAGCAGCTCGTGCTGGAGGCATCCTCAGGCGGGGAATGGATCCAGTTCGACACGATCAGCACGAACGCGAAGGGCCGCTATCGCTCGAGCTACCGCTTCAAGTTCCCCGGCCCGGTCTCCTACCGGTTCCGCGTCCTGTGCAAGCACGAAGACGCCTTCCCGTTTCTGGAAGGAGCATCGAATGTCGTGCGGGTGAGCGAGCGCTAGCCCGCGAGGCGGCGGCTGCGTTCGAGCTCTTCCTGCAGGCGCTCGAGCACGGTCACGACCCGTAGCCCGCTGTGTCCATCCGAGCGCGGCGCCGTCCCGTCCCTGACGGAGGACACGAAGTGTTCGCACTCCAGCCGCAGAGGCTCGTTGTTGGCGATCCGCGGCGAGAATATGTCACCGCTGCGGGTTATGTACTCGCCGTAGGAGCCGGTGTTCTTCTCGTCAAAGCCCTTGTCATAGACCGTCAGCTTGCCCTCGATCGCCATGTCGTCGAAGGTCGCCATCCGCTTGGAGCCGACGATTGTGAAGCGCCGCTCCTTGTGGGGGTCGAGCCAGGACAGGTGCAGGTGCGCGGAGATCCCCGACGGAAAGCGCAGGAAGCAGAAGACGACGTCCTCCACGGGCGGACGCACATAGGACTCGCCGCGGGCGCTGACCTCGACCGGCTCCTCCCCCACCAGGTGCAGCAGAACCGAGATGTCATGGGCGCCGAGGCTCCAGAGCGCGTTCTCGTCGGCGCGTATCTGGCCGAGGTTCAGGCGGTTGCCATAGATGTAGTGGATGTCTCCGAGCTCACCGCTGTCGGCGAGCTCCTTGAGCTTCTGCACCCCAGGGTGGTACTCGAGAAGGTGGCCCACCATCAGGGTTCGTCCCGTCCGCTCAGCCGCATCGACGGCGCGCTTGGCGTCGGCCACCGACTGGGCGAGGGGCTTCTCCACAAAGCAGTGCTTGCCGGCCTCCAGCACCCGCACGGCGAGATCGGCGTGCGTGGGCACAGGCGTTGCGAGCACGATCGCATCGAGCGTCTCATCCTCGAGCAGGTCCTCGAAGCGGCCGGTCATCTTGGCGCCCGGCGTCACCGGCGCAACCCGCTCGCGGGCGGCCTCGGAGGCGTCGCAGCACCAGACGAGCTCGGCGCCGGGCAAACCGTGGAAGTTGCGGGCGAGGTTCGGGCCCCAGTAGCCGAGACCGACAACACCGACGCGGAGAGGGCCGCTCATCGCGGGCATCCTAGCGGCGGCTCGGACCGGGAGCGTGGAAGCCGCGAGAAGGAGCCCGGCGTGTGCGGTTCACTAACCTGCATCGCCGTGAAGGCAGTGATCCTGGCAGGCGGCTTCGGCTCGCGACTCAGCGAGGAGACCGCCGTGCGTCCGAAGCCGATGGTCGAGATCGGCGGCAAGCCGATGCTGTGGCACATCATGAAGATCTACGCCGCGCATGGCATCGACGAGTTCGTCATTTGCCTTGGCTACAAGGGCTACCTGATCAAGGAGTACTTCGCTAACTACTACCTGCACACGTGCGATGTGTCTTTCGACCTGGCGGGCGGCGGCATGGAGGTCCATCGCTCGGAGACCGAGCCGTGGAAGGTCACACTTGTGGACACCGGAGAGCAGACGATGACGGGAGGGCGTCTGAAGCGCGTGCTGAGCTACGTGGAGGATCAGGACTTCTGCTTCACATACGGAGATGGGCTCTCCGACGTGGACATCACCGCGGCGATCGCATTCCACCGTGAGCAGGGGACGAAGGCGACCGTCACGGCGGTACAACCCGCAGGGCGGTTCGGGGCGATAGATGTCGACGGCGAGCGAGTGAGCGGCTTCGAGGAGAAGCCGCGCGGCGATCGTGCATGGACCAACGGGGGCTTCTTCGTGCTCTCTCCCAGTGTCGCCCGGTACTTGAACGGCGATGATGACCTGGTGTGGGAGCAGCAGCCGATGCGCGCGCTGGCGGCCGACGGCGAGCTTTCGGCCTTTCGCCACGAGGGCTTCTGGCAGCCGATGGACACGCTGCGCGACCGCAATCAGCTCGAAGAGCTGTGGGATTCAGGCGTTGCCCCATGGCGGACGTGGGCATGAGGGCTGTCGACCCCTCCTTCTGGCGCGAGCGCCGCGTCTTCGTCACCGGTCACTCCGGCTTCAAGGGCGCCTGGCTGGTGCTCTGGCTGGAGGCGATGGGCGCGCGCGTGACGGGCTTCTCCTCCGGGCTTCCGAGCGAGCCATCGCTGTACGAGCTGGCACGCGTCGCCGACGGCATGGAGAGCATCGGCGGCGACGTGCGCGATCACGAGGCCGTTGCAGCTGCGGTCGCGTCGAGCGAACCGGAGGTCGTCATCCACATGGCCGCGCAGTCGCTCGTTCGCCGGTCGTTCGTCGAGCCGTACGAGACCTATGCGACGAACGTGATGGGCACCGTGAGCGTACTCGATGCGGTGCGCCGCGCGCCCGGCGACGTGCGCGCGGTCGTCGTCGTGACCTCGGACAAGTGCTACGAGAACCGTGAGTGGGAGTGGGGCTACCGCGAGGACGAGCCGATGGGCGGGCACGATCCATACTCGAACTCGAAGGGCTGCGCCGAGCTTGTCACGAGCGCTTTTCGCAACTCGTTCTTCCCCGACTCCGACGGCCCGCGGATCGCCTCCGCGCGCGCGGGCAACGTGATCGGTGGCGGCGACTGGGGGCAGGATCGGCTCGTGCCCGACATCATGCGCTCGGCGCTCGCCGGCGAGCCGGTGCGTGTGCGAAACCCGAACTCGATCAGGCCGTGGCAGCACGTGCTCAACCCGCTCAGCGGCTACCTGGTGCTCGCGCAGTCGCTGTGGGACTCGTCCGAGCAGGCGACTGGCTGGAACTTCGGCCCGGCCGAGCGGGACGCGCGCCCGGTCGGCTGGATCGTCGAGCGGATCGCCGAGCTGTGGCCCGAGGAGCTCGGCTGGACGCTCGACGACGGGCCGCACCCGCACGAGGCGCGCTACCTGAAGCTCGACTCCTCACGTGCGCGCGAACGGCTCGGTTGGCACCCGCCGGTCGCACTCGGCGACGCGCTGGCGAGCATCGTCGAGTGGTATCAGGCAATGCGCGACGGCGCCGATATGCACGCGGTCACGCTCGGTCAGATCGAGGCGTTTCAGTACGCCGCGGAGTCGGCATGACCCAGACCTCCTGCCGATTCTGCGGCGCGGCCGTGGAGGCCGTCTTCGCCGACCTCGGCATGTCCCCGTTGGCGAACTCCTACCTGCCGCCCGAGGCGGCCAACAGCATGGAGCCTTTCTACCCGCTGCGTGCTCTGGTCTGCGGCGAGTGCTTCCTCGTCCAGCTCGAGGAGTTCCAGACGCCGGAGCGGATCTTCTCCGACTACGCCTACTTCTCCTCATACTCCTCCAGCTGGCTCGATCACAGCCGCCGCTACTCCGAGCAGATGATCGCCCGTCTCGGCCTCGGCGACTCCAGCCACGTCGTCGAGATCGCCTCCAACGACGGCTATCTGCTGCAGTTCTTCCACGAGCGCCAGATCCCCGTGCTCGGCATCGAGCCGGCGGCGAACGTCGCCAAGGTCGCGCTCCAGAAGGGCATCCCCACGCTCGTGGAGTTCTTCGGAGAGGACACCGCGCGGTCGCTGGCCAAGGAATCGGCGGCTGACCTGCTGTTGGGCAACAACGTGCTGGCGCACGTTCCCGATCTCAACGACTTCGTCGCCGGCATGAAGATCCTGCTCAAGGCGGGGGGCGTGATCACGATGGAGTTCCCCCACCTGATGCGCCTGATCGAGGAGAACCAGTGGGACACGATCTACCACGAGCACTTCTCCTACTTCTCCTTCCTCACCGTCAGCCGCGTGTTCGAGGCCCACGGCCTGCGGCTGTTCGACGTCGAGGAGCTGCCCACCCATGGCGGCTCGCTGCGCATCTACGGTGCTCATGCCGAGGACCGCGAGAAGCCCGAAACCAACGCCGCGCGCGAGCTGCGCGAGCGCGAGCGGGCAGCCGGCTTGGAGGAGCTCGACACCTACCTCGGCTACGGACGGCGAGTCGAGCGCGACAAGCGCCAGATCCTTGGCTTCCTGATCGACCTCAAGGAACAGGGTCTCAGCGTCGTCGGCTACGGCGCGCCGGCCAAGGGCAACACGCTGCTGAACTATTGCGGCGTCGGACGCGACTTCATCAACTACACGTGCGATCTGAACCCCCACAAGCAGGGGCACTTCCTGCCCGGCAGCCACATCCCGATCCGCTCGCCCGAGGCGATCCGCGAGGAGCGGCCAGACGTGGTGCTGATCCTGCCGTGGAACCTCAAGGACGAGATCGTCGAGCAGCTGGCCTTCATCCGCAAGTGGGGCGGGCGCTTCGCCGCCCGCACGCCGGAGCTGACGCTGCTCTCGTGAGGTTCACCGAGACCCCGCTGCCCGGAGCCTGGGTGATCGAGCTGGAGGAGCTCGGCGACGAGCGCGGTTGGTTCGCCCGCACGTTCGACGCCGCTGAGTTCCGCGCGCGGGGCCTGAACCCCGACGTCGTGCAGTGCAATGCCTCGTTCAATCGCCGCGCCGGCACTTTGCGCGGCATGCACTACCAGGCGGAGCCCCATGGAGAGTCGAAGCTCGTGCGTTGCGTGCGGGGCGCGATCTTCGATGTGGCTGTCGATCTGCGCCCCGATTCGCCGACCCACCGAGACTGGCACGGGGTCGAGCTGAGCGCCGAGAACCGACTCGCGTTCTACGTCCCGGCTGGGCTTGCGCATGGGTTTCAGACGCTGACAGACGACTCCGAAGTGCTTTATCAGATGGGTGATCCCTACGTGCCCGAGGCGGCGAGGGGAGTGCGCTTCGATGATCCGGCGTTTGAGATCAACTGGCCCGAGCCGGATGGTGAGCGGACCGTCTCCGAGCGGGATGTCGGCTACCCCGATTTCTGCACATGAGCCGGCTGCCGTCATGTCCGTTGTGTGGCGGCGAGACAGACCTGGCGTTCCGCGTTGGCGACCGCAACCGTGCGATCACCGATCAGGGCTTCGAGTATCGCCGCTGTCAATCGTGCGGCACCATTTTCTTGAGCGACGTGCCAGTTGATCTCGGCCGCTACTACCCAGAGGACTACTACGGGCTGCCGACCCGCGAGGCGCTCGATCGGGCCGCAAATGGGGAGGCGTCGAAGCTGGCGCTGTTGCGCCCGTTTGTGAGCGATGGGCAGATGGTTGAGATCGGCCCTGCGTTTGGGATCTTCGCGCTAGCCGCCAAGCGGGCCGGCTTTGACGTCATCGGGATCGAGATGGATCGACGTTGTTGTAAGTATCTGGAGGACGTCGTCGGCGTACGTACGATCTGTAGCAATGCTCCGGAAAAGGTTTTGACCGACGTCGGACCAACCGCTGTGATCGTGCTCTGGCACGTCCTCGAGCATCTGCCACGTCCGTGGGACGTGCTCGAACAGGCGGCCGCGCGGCTCGAGTCAGGCGGGGTTCTGGCGCTGGCTATGCCGAACCCCGACTCGCTGCAGTTCCGCCTGCTCGGTGCCCGCTGGGCTCACGTCGATGCTCCGCGACACCTGTTCCTGATCCCATTCGCCGCGCTCGAGGCCCGAATAAATGATCTCGACCTACATCTCGCCTGCGTGACGACATGTGACCCCGCAGGCCGATACTGGAACAGCTTTGGCTGGGAATATGCGCTGAGGCGCCACCCTTCGCGCCGGCCCTCGACGCGCTTCACCCGAGTTTGCTCGCGTATGCTCGCCCTTGGCCTCGCGCCGCTTGAGCGCCGAGGCATGAACGGCGCCACCTATATGGCTGTGTTCGTCAAGCGCTGAAAGCCGACCGGATCTCTAGGATGGGAGTGATGGCTTCGGCGCCAATGATCCCGGCCGAGGCCGGTGGCGAGCAGCCGACCCCGGATCTCCTGGACACCTCGGCGGCGGGTCCGGCGGCGATCCGTGGCGGCGGTTTACGCATCGCCGCATATCTGGCCGGCACGCTGGTCGGCGTCGGATCGACGGCGCTGCTTTTTCGCCGCCTGGGCGTCGAAAACACGGGTCACTACTCGATCGCCATCTCGCTTGTGGCGATCGTCGCCGGCCTCTCCGACCTAGGGCTGACGGCGATCGGCGTGCGCGAGCTCTCGGTTCGAACGGGTGAGGCGCGCGATTCGCTCGCTCGCAACCTGCTCGGTCTGCGGCTGGTGCTTAGTCTTGTGGGAGCAATCGCAATCACCGCATTCGCGGCGATTGCGGGCTACGGCACGACGCTGACCTTGGGTGTCGGCTTGGCGGGCATTGGTCTGATTCTTCAGAGCGTGCAGTCGACGCTTGCCATCTCGTTGATCAGTGATCTGAAGCTCGGCTTGGTGGCCGCGTTCGAATTTATGCGAGCGCTGTTGATGGCTGCGCTGATCGTCGCGCTGGTCCTCGCCGGCGCCCATCTGCTGGCCTTCCTGACCGTCTCGATCCCTGTCGGTGTGATCGTGTTGATGCTGAACGCATGGGTGGTGCGTGGCAGGATCCCTCTGGCTCCGGCCTTTCACGCCTCTGAGTGGTGGGGCTTGATCCGCCACGTGCTGCCCTACTCCGCGGCCGTCGCGGCGTCGACGTTGTACTTCTACATTGCGGTCATCCTTGTTTCGTTGCTCGCGAGTGCGCAGACGCTCGGCTATTTCAGCGTCTCGGCACGAGTCATTCAGGTGCTGCTCGTGATGCCGGGCCTCGCCGTCGGCGCGGCGTTCCCGATCTTCTCGCGTGCCGCGCGAGACGACCGGGTGCGACTTGCTTACGCGCTCGGCCGGGTCTTCGAGGTGAGCCTGCTGCTGGGGGTGTTGGTATCGCTGTGCCTGGCGATCGCCGCGTCGGTGGTGATCGACGTGGTCGGTGGCCCGAAGTTTGGACCCGCCGCACCGGTGCTCGCGATCCAGGGCATTGGGCTGGGCGCGAGCTTCTCGGGCGCCGTATGGTCCAATGGCCTGCTGAGCCTCGGTCGCTACCGGGCGATCCTCGCGATCAACCTATTCGCCCTGCTTGTCGGCAGCGCGCTCATCGCGGTGCTTGTCTCGATCGATGGTGCGCGTGGGGCCGCGATTGCGACCGCGGGCGGTGAGATCGTCCTGGCCCTGATAAGCGGCTTCGCGCTGGTCAACGCGGATCGCTCGCTCATCCCGTCACTGCGCATTGTCCCGCCACTGCTTCTGGCGCTTGGTCTCGCGGTCGCCTCAACGCTCATCGATCTTCCCGTGCTCATGAGCGTCGTGCTCGCCAGCACTGTCTATCTGGGCGTTTTGCTTGTAATGGGCGCCATCCCCGTGGAGCTTCGTCAACAGCTTCGCTTACGTCCGAGCGTGCGCGGATGATCGCCAAGTCTGACGAAATGATCGATGATGAGTAAACCTGTTCCGCGAGGGTGCTGGGTTGGAGGCGTCGTTGTCGTCGGCGTAGTGCTTTCGCTGGCGGTACCGGCGATGGCGAGCGGCACTCGCCCGCATGTGTCAAAGCATCGAGCCGCGGCAGTAAAGCCAAGTCCAAGCACTGAGGCATTCGGATGGGTGAGAGGAAGGGCGGTCCTGGTTGCTGAATCGGAACACGTGCGCTGCCCACCGGGGACGACAGTTCCTGGCCCAAAGTGCACGCCGGTCCCCACTGGCTCGTTCGAGCAAAATGCGGTCGAGACGCCGCCGATAGCAGGCAGTCCCGAAGGGACGTACTGCTTCCGAGCGAAAGGCATCGCTCCAAGCCGAAAGGCGGTCGTGCTCGTGAGCGTCACGGACGTGCCGCTGTCGACGCCGCCCCCAGGCACCTCAACGTACATCGGACTCAAAGGTACGCCGTATGCCGCGTGGGTACCGAGAGCAGCGAATTGCGCGAGCGGTCAGTTCGAGATACGGACGGCGGAAACAGTCGGCATCTCGGCGGGACTCACCGTATTGCCCTCGGGATACGTCAGCTTTTCCTTTCTCATTATCGGTTCAAACTGAGGTAGGTGCCTCGGCCCCCGCCTCCTTGCGTGCCATGTAGGGCGGTCACGGATCCGGTCACTAGTGCTTTGTGGCGAGGAGCGCTGCGGCTGGTTAGGCGTCCTCTCGCCGCTCGAACACCTCGAGGATGTTCGCGTAGGCACCCTCCTCACGCACCGGGTCCCACGCCGGAGACTGGCCGACGGCGCGACGCGAGACGACATCCCATAGACGTTGAGGGAGGACTCTGGCCATCGCTCGGGCGACGACGTAGGCTCCCCGGAACAGCAGGCGCTCGCCTCTGCCCAAGCTACGCTCGAGTTGTTTGACTTCGGCCTTGGAGCCGATCCCGCGGAAGCGGCGCGTGTAGACATATCCAGCCTGCACAATTCGGTAGCGGCGTCTGTTGACACGCAGTCCAAGCTCCACCCCATAGATCGCCTCGATTGCCTCCATCGCTCTCAGCCAGCCCTCATTGATGTTTGTGCCCGGAAGCTGAGGCTGTGCATTGCCGTCCGCGTTGAGAAACGCGCGTCCCTCCCCCTCTTTCGCGTTGAGGTGAAAGAAACCATAGGACTTTGGCGTGACGCCGATGACGACCTGCGGTTGTGGATCGGCGACGATCTGCCTTGCCTTCAGCAAGGCGACGCACATCGCATAGAAATCTGGGAAGGGAGATTGGAAGAAATCTCCATGAGGCCGCAGCTCGTCAATCAAACGGCGACTGATAAGCGATAGCTGCATGTTGAAGTTAAACGCGTGTCGGAAGTTCATCGACCTGCGCACCGCGGTGACAGCTAGCTCGTGCGGTACTACAAACGGATCGCGTGCGTGACCAAAGAACTCGGCATACGAGTTATCCGCAAGGAAACCCTGTGGGTGATCTGGATCGACATTTGGATAAGTAAACAGCAGCGAACCAACATAAACCATGTCGGGCTGCTCAAAGTGATCGACCAGGCTGTGCATCCGTGTTAGATAGCCGGGAAGCAGGGCGTCATCGTCTCCCATCATCACGATGTAGTCCCCGCTGCTCATCGCGAGCGCCGCATTCCAGTTCTCTGTTACCGGCAGAAACCTTGGTGTGCGCGCATAGAGGATGCGGCTGTCGCCGAGTGACTCCACGTAGCTTGCGATATCCTCGGTTGAGTCGTTGTCGGAGATAACGATCTCCCAATCGCTCGAGTCCTGACGACGGACCGTCTCGATCGCGAGCTTGAGATAGGCAAGCCGGTTGCGTGTCGGTAGCAGGATGGAGATCTTCATCGGCGAACGCCCACAGGATAGTGCGCGAACCGCATGTCCGTTGAGCCCACATCCCTAAACCAGAGGCTATTGTGAGATGCCAATCTGCGGGAGCTGAAGTGAGTTGTCGTGGGCTCGTCACCGGAGCGAGCGGGCCGCGCTGCCGTAACTCGATCGTGCGGTCGCGATCATGGCGCTCGCTACAGTCCCGGGGCAATGCCTCGAGTCAGCGCGGTCGTGCTCAACTACGACGGACGGCACCATCTGGAGCGGCTGTTGCCATCGCTGGCCTCCCAGACGCATTCGGACCTCCACGTAGCGATCGTCGACAACGGCTCGCGCGACGACAGCGTGTCATGGCTGCGGGCGAACTGGCCGGAGGTCGAGATCGTCGCGCTGTCCGCGAACGTGGGCGTGACCCCGGCTCTGAACATATGCGTGCAGGCCGCGCGCGAGGATCTCGTGCTCCTGCTGAACAACGACATCGAGCTCGACCCGGACTGTGTGGCCCGGCTCGTCGTGACGCTCCAGCGACACTCCACCTCTGCGGCGGCTGCCCCCAAGCTCCTCGACATGAACAGCCGATACGTGATCGACGGTGCCGGGGACACCTACTCCTGGGCCGGTCAGGCCAACCGTCGCGGTCACGGGATGCTCGATCGGGGCCAGTTCGACGACCCGGCCGAGGTGTTTGGCGCATGCGGGGGCGCGGCCCTCTACCGACGCTCGGCGATCAAGGAGATAGGGCCCTTCGACGAGCGCTTCTTCGCGATGTACGAGGATGTCGACTGGTCTTTTCGCGCTCAGTTGAGAGGCTGGACCTTTTGTTATGTGCCGACCGCGGTGGCTTATCATGCCGGCAGCGCGACGGTCGGTGCAGCCAGCGATTTCAGCCTGTACCACAACTGGCGCAACGCGCTCTGGGTGGTTCTCAAGAACTATCCCGCGAGCTCTCTGGTCAGGCATGCGCCGGAGCTGGTGTGGGGGCAGCTGCTCACCCTTGCGATGGCGCTCCGCCGCGGCTGGGTTCCCATCCTGTTGCGGGCTTGGCGAGACGCGCTGATAGGTATCCCGCGCGTGCTCGAGGATCGACAAGAGGTGCAGCGGCGTCGCACCCGCACGGCGCGCGAGCTGGAGGGGGTGATCGACTAGCCATGGCACCGGCATCCTCCGTGGCAGCCGGGGTTTCGTGGTCAATCGTGTCCGCTAGTCTGCCTCTCTTCGATGGCAGCGACTATCTCTCGCATAGCTGACGCTCTGCCCCAACGCCTGAAGGATGCTCTGCCGGGCCCGGTCAAGGATGCCTCGTTCGGAGTCCTGCACAGGGGCGTTGTGGCCTGGCAGCTGATCAGACACCGTGGCTCGAAGTTCGTCAGCGGCTACCTGGAGGGATCGAAGGGGATCGAGATCGGCGCTGCCAGTCACAACCGGTTCTATCTTGATGCGGTCAACGTCGATCGCTACGCCGGCGATGACACGGCCTACAAGCACCAAGAGCGCCGGTTGGCGAGGAGCACCGTAAGGGTTGACGTTGTGGCGCCCGGCGACGACCTTCCGTTCGAGGACGACTCCCATGACTTTGTCTTCTCCTCACACGTGATCGAGCACTTTCCCGATCCAATCAAGGCACTGTGTGAGTGGGTGCGCGTGGCGCGACGATATGTGGTGGTGATTGTGCCGCATCGCGACCGCACCTTCGACGCCGATCGCCCGTTGACCATCGTTGACGAGCTAATTGAGCGCCACCGCACGGCCTTCGTATCCGAGGAGGATCGTCATTGGACGGTGTGGACGTGCGAGAGCTTCTTGGAAATGTGTGAGGCAGTGGGGCTTCGTGTGATCGACCATCAAGATCCCGACGACAAGGTCGGAAATGGCTTCACGGTTGTGATCGACGCGGCTGGCTCCGCGGCCGAACCCTAAGCTTCGGCTTTGCACCTCTCCGCTGCGCGGGTAGTGCCATGTCTTGGTCGGGTGTGTCGCTATTGTCCGCGTAGAATGAGCAGAGCCACGTCCGTACGGCCACTATGAGCAGGGTCCTTGTAACCGGCGCTGGTGGATTCATCGGGCGTCGCGTCGTTGACCGGCTCCTTGCCGACGGGCATGAGGTCCATGGTGTGTGCACGGGTCATGGAGGCTCGCGTGATACTCGGGTCGTATGGCATAGAGCCGATCTGCTCGCCCCAGAGGCCGCGGACGCTGTGACCGGAGAAGCACAGGCCACGCACCTGCTCCACCTCGCCTGGTATGCCTTTCCCGGTCGCTTCTGGTCGGCGGTCGAGAACATCGAATGGATCAGCGCCACGTTGCGGCTGCTGCACTCCTTCGCCGCGGCCGGTGGACACCGGGCTGTGGTCGCAGGGACGTGTGCCGAGTACGCGTGGGGAGAGGATGTGCTGCGGGAGGAAGACACGCCGCTGGCGCCGGCGACGCTTTACGGCGTGTGCAAGCACGCGACCCAGGTCGCGGCGTCCGCACTCTCCGAGCAGCTTGACCTCTCGTTCGCTTGGGGGCGGATCTTCTTTCTCTACGGTCCCGGCGAGGACTCACAGCGCCTGGTTGCATCGATCGCCCGCGGGCTCCTGACCGGCCAGCGCGTGGCGAGCACCGAGGGCTCCCAGGTGCGCGACTTCCTCCACGTCGACGATATAGCCGGTGCGTTCGCCGCGCTCGTCGCAAGCGATGTCCAGGGACCGGTCAACATCGCCTCTGGGCAGCCGGTTGCCGTGCGCGCGATCGTCGAGGAGATTGGTCGTGCGACGGACAGGCTCGACCATGTCGACTTCGGCGCGCTCACGCTGCGGGACGGCGACCCGCCACGCATCGTGGCCGACGTTGTCCGCTTGCGCGAGGAGGTCGGCTTCTCCGCCAGGATCGGGCTCGCCGAGGGTATTCGCGGCACCATCGAGTGGTGGCGGCAGCACGTCGACGGAGATGGGGAAGTCGCGTGAGCGATCTCGCGGTCGTGCATCTTGTCTGGGCGCCTCTGGGCACGGCACCGCTGCGCCGCTTCCTTGAGTCCTATGCTCGACATTCGGCTGGCGTCGAGCATCGTCTTCTGATCGTGTACAACGGGTTCGACGCGGGTCAGGATCTGGGTTCATGGCAGAGCGAGCTTGAGGGGGTGGCTCACGAGGCACTTCGCCTAGAAGGACCCGTACTCGACCTCGCTGCGTATCGCGATGTCGCCGAGCGGGTCCCAGCGAAGCGCTACTGCTTCTTGAACTCGTACAGCGTCGTTAAGGCTGACGGCTGGCTCGAGCTGCTTTCGAGGACGCTCGATAGTCCAGGGGTTGGTCTCGTCGGGGTAACCGGCTCGTGGGCGAGCCAGCTCTCCCACGTACGATTCGATCTTCGTCTCGGCGGCGTCTACTCGCGGCTGTATGAGGACCGTGCTCGGACACAGCTGCGCCTTCGGGAGGTTGATGCCCATGCGGCCAGGCCGATGCGCCTCGTCGGCAAGATCGCACACAAGCTCAAGACCGGCCGTGAGATGCTCCGGCGTTGTGTGAGCTTTGAAAGGTTTCCGGCTCACCATGTTCGCACGAACGGCTTCATCGTTGAGCGCGATGTCTGGATGTCGATCCGGGCCGGTGCTCTTCGCCGCAAGCTCGACGTATATGTGCTTGAGAGTGGCCGCCGCAGTGTCACCCGGCAAGTCGAGGCGATGGGCCTGAGCGCGGTGATCGTTGGGCGGGACGGCAGGGCCTATGTCGAGTCCGAGTGGGCTGAGAGCAACACCTTTTGGCAGCGCGACCAGGAGAACCTGATCATCGCCGACAACCAG
>DASZFC010000058.1:0-1514 GCA_035940195.1 Solirubrobacteraceae bacterium | reverse complement strand
CCAGCTGCAGCCGCAACTCCTACGCCGAAGGCGACACCTACCCCTCCGGCGACCAAAGTGAGTACACAAGCCGCGGCGCCGGCCAAGGCCCCGGCCACGGCCGCAGCGGGCGCGCCGGCGGCGGCAACTCCTACGCAGAAGGCGACGCCCACCGCGCCTGCGGCTCCGGCCGCAAAGAACCCCGACGCGGGGATCCCCCAGGGCAATAGCGGCGATGCCGACCCGGACAACAACGGCGGCGCAAACGACGGCGATGGCTCAATTTAGGCACGACCGTGACCGTCACGTGGGGAGGTCGTGGCGGTCACGGTCGTCGTCGTGTTCGTCCGCTGGTCATACACGCCATCGAGCACGGTTAGCACCAGCACTCACAGGGCTGGAGAGCAGCTCGGGAAGGTTCCTGTTCTCGTCGGCGTCTTGGTTGCTGGTAGCGTATACTACACATCGTAGTAGATATTACTGACCTTCAAATGCTTGCTCCCAGAAAGGAGCTCACCACCATGCAACCTCAAGCCCACACCTCATCCAGATCGTCCCACCCGCTCCTCGCCCTTCGTGTGCTCGGAGCCATCCTTCTTCTTTTCGTGGGGGCCGATCATTTTTATGAGTACTCCGTGGACGACTACTCGGTTCTGCCGACGATCGGGACGCTGTTTCTCTTGAACTTCATTTCGGCGAGCGTGATCGGCCTGCTGCTGCTCGCTCCGGTGAAGCGCGTCTTCCACCGCCTCGGGACCGCTGTTGTGGAACTGGCCACGCTGAGCGGGTTTGGCATCGCGGCGACTTCTCTGGCGGCGCTGCTGATTAGTGAGCAGACCCCTCTGTTCGGGTTCATGGAGTCCAATTACCGGCCGGCGATCCTCGTCGCGCTCGCTTCGGAGACCGCAGCCGCTCTGTGTTTGGGACTGCTGTTGGTCGGTATGTGCCGTGCCAGGAGTGCCAACAGGCGCAGCTCGAGAACGCGCGTCGTTGAGCGCTCGCAGGCGAGTCCCAGCACGACATGAGTGAACAGCCGTGTCGCGAGGACAACCGTGATCGCCAGCCGAGGTCTCCAGGCGCCAGTGACGCGCTCGGTAACGACCAGCAGGCAGCCCAGCTGATCCAGGAATCCGGGCTGGCCTAGCGGTACGGGAGAGTGCCAAGGGGCGCGGCCGGCCCGGCTGGCGCTCCCTCGAGAGAGTGAGATGTTCCCGGCGTCGGAAAGGTTGGCGCGTCGCGCAGAAACCGCCAGATGGACAGGGGCGCCATCACCGTCAGGATCGCCGCGCTGGTCGCGCACCACTCGCAGATCGCGTGGATCGAGAAAAGCTCGCGGTAGGTCAGGTAGCCGCTGAACGCGAAGCCGACGAGCGTGAGCGCCATCATCGCAAAGCGGGTGTTCTCGTTTTCGCGAGCCAGCAGCAGGCCGAGGATGGAGACGTAGCCGAGCAGGCCGATCAAGGCCACGGGCACGCCCGCAAGCTCCGAGTACACGGAGCTCTGCACCTTGATGCAGCTGTCACCGGCGGTGCACA
>DASZFC010000057.1:0-4342 GCA_035940195.1 Solirubrobacteraceae bacterium | reverse complement strand
CGGCGCTTGGATGAGGGGCTCGGACCGCGAGGACGGCGGCTGATGTACATCCACATGCTCGCCGACCCAAAGCTCGCGCTGAGCTTCAACAACGCAGGCGTACCAGGCTGGGAGGACCGCTTCATCCGTTACGGATGGCCCATCGCCCAGCGCTACGTCAAGCACGTACTCGACATCCGCCCCGGGATCGAGATCGACGACGAGGCGGCGGTCTTCAGCGAGCTCGACCACGTCGCAGACCTGCTCTCCGACGGCCGGCCATACCTATGCGGCGAGCAGTTCACCGCGGCTGACCTGACGTTCGCCGCGCTATCCGCCTCAATCCTCGTGCCACCCTCCTACGGCGTCCCGCTACCGCAGCCGGATGTTCTCTCACCCGCCATGGCCGACCTCGTGCAACGCGCACGCGAGCACCCCGCCGGGCGCTACGCGCTCACACTGTTCGCTGAGCACCGGCGAGAGACAATTCTCTGAGCCATCGCCTGAAGAGTTGCCCGCCTTTGCCAGCGGCGGAGAGGGCGCGGTCTGAGGAGTACTGCGACACAGAGCTGATCGCGACCGCGCTCACGCCGCCTGGCGTTCGCGGATAGCGGCTTGTACGCACTGCAGCTAAGCGTCGTCGGCCAGCGGCTGGATCTCCAGATCCGTCTCCAGCTGACGCTCCGAAGGCCGCAACGGCGCCGTCGTCGTTCTCGGCCGGCCACGCTTCACCCAATGCCCCACGACCTCACGACTGCGAGCGCTGTAGTGGTTCACGCGGCGGTCCGTAGGCGCCAGCGCGAGACCGCCCGGGGCCGAGCCGGTAACGAGCGCGTAAAAGCGCCTGCCTTTGCAATCGACCTCCACAATGTCGCCGGTCTGGATCCCCTCGAGCCTCATCACAAAGCACTTCATCAGGATCAGGGAACGACCCACTTGAACGCGCGACTTCAGAGCGGTTGCAGCTGATCACGCCCTCGTTCCGGGGCCGCCGGCTTCGTGCTCCGGGCTTACTTGCCGATCTCTTGGGGTGACTTGGTCAGTGAGAAGCGGCCGCACATCTCAGTGAGATACGACCGCTGGCCAAACGCATCGTCGCCCGTTACCCGAGGCAAACAGTGCGGTATCAGGATCGGGGGACGTCGGTAAGCGCGACGTCATTCATCACCGCCGTATCGTAGATGGCAATCGCGACTAAGGTGCCGACTAGACCGCGTGTCACTTCTCGCCGGAATTCCTTGCGCGCCGCGGCATTGGGCAGTCCGGCGGCTGCGAACGACAGCGCAGACAAGGCCCCTAAGCCCAGCGCGAGCGAGAGCAGTTCACGAGTCAGCACGAGCCCTCCCACCGGCAAATGCCAGATCACGTGCGGCGTCTGGCCAGTGAGCTCCTTTGTGGTGTTCGCATCGATCAACAGCACGCCGACGAGCACGAACGCGGCGGCCACCAGCAGCCCCAAAACAATTAGATTAGAAACGATCGCGAGGACATACAGGATCACGACGTTCGCCCAGCCTCCGAATCGCGTTCCGGGCGACTCCCCGTGGGGCAGTCCGTCGAGCCGAGCTAGATGTCCGCCTAAGGTGTCGGCATACGATGGGGTTTGCGTGTCCTCGGTGAACTCGCTCAGGTCATCGGGGAATTTGCGAAGATTCATGACGAGCAGGGTACCGGCACCGAGAAAGATCGTGGTGAGGACCGCGAGGCGCCAACTGGCGGTGCGACCGACGATCTTCCAGGCATCTCCAGTGAGAAACACCACGATCAGCGCGGCGACGAGCGGTGCAGCATTCTCTATGTTGCCCTCGGCGATCCGGCGAAGGCTGTGCCCGACTACTGAGACCGTGTTGCCTGCGAACTCACGTAAGCCGGAGAACAACTTTGCGGCGGCGACGAGCAAGACGATGAAGGGCAGCCACGGCGCCGACCAGCCATCGATACCCATGGTTATCGGGACGCGGACGTGGGTAAGGCCAGGTACGCCTGGGAATGGCTTCAAGACAACTCGTATGGGTTTACCTGCCCGGACAATGCGGCTGAGATAGCCATACATCCAGCGGTAGTGGTGCACCAAGATAAACGGTGCTCCACGAGCCGCGATTTGCCAAGCGGTGTCGTCGAGGAGATCGACGAAATCATCCGGCGTAATCGGGGTGGGTTCAGTCACGAGACCCGATCCTACAGGCGTCAAAACCGGCCAGCAGAACGCCATCCCAGGCCGCGACCCCCACACACATCTGCTGCAAACAAGCCAGATTTCACTGGGAGCCGATGCGCTGGATGAAATCGGTCAGAAACGGCTGTGCCCCGCGCCGTTCATACAGCCGCATCGCGTCCTCATTGGTGGCGATGACGCCGATCAGCATGTCCTCGATGCCCATCTGAGCGAGTCGCTCCTCGACCGCGTCCAGCAGCGTCGAGCCGATCCATAACCGCGGCGCTCGGGTGCCACCGCCAGGATCGACAGCTCGGCCAGCGGATCGCAGACCTTCCAGGACGCGCCCAGACCGGCGGCAGGGCGAACCCGCACGTAGGCGTAGCCGACGTAGCCGCCCTCGTGGCTGGCCGCCAGCACGAAGGACTCGGGCTCTGACGCAAGCCAGCCCCGCTCCATTTCTCGCCGGCGCTCCCAGGCCGCCTCGAACGAGAGCTCGCGGTCGCGCAGATCTGAAAGCACCGCCGTGTGGTGCTCATACAGTCCTCGCCACAGCTCCTTCATCTGCTGCAGGCGCTCCGTCTCGAGCGAGACGATCTCGATGCCCATGGCCCAGAAGAATCGCAGATGAGACCTCTCGCACTACACACCAGACCCCACGCAGGATGCGCTGATAGCTCAGGCCAAACTGCTCGAGCTCGAGCGCCTCACTCGAGCGCCGTCGATCGTCGCGCCGGTCGAGCTCACACCGGAGGCGACGTCACGGACTCCGCGGGGGTGGCTGTTGCGTAAGGTAGTGGCGTGGAAGTCGAAGAGTCCGAGATCGCGTCCAAGCCTCGGTCGGCTACATACCGGCGGAAGGCGTTGGAGATCTTCGCGGGTGGCGTGCTGCTCGTGGTCATTGTTGCGATCGCGCGGTGGATCGAAGCCGATGTTCTTCGTAAAACGACCAATGGCGACGGACTCGCAAACCTCGTACTCGTTGCCGTAGTCGCCGTCTTTGTTGTGGCGGGCTTACTGATAGGGCCGGTTCGCCGAGGTGCCCGTGTGGTACTCGACCGCATTCGTCACTGGCGACGCCAGGCATAGGCTTCGTGGCGCCGCTAACCGGCGATCCTCTTCAGCGCAACGCTCCCTCCGGGCGACACCCCTTCACCTACCGCCAGCCACGATCTGATCGAGCGAGCGAACGTGCTGTTCTGGAATCCGCTGCCACTCGACGAGCTGATGGCCGGCGTGGCGCCGCTCGATCGCGGGGTTCAGCTTCTCGTCTAGAGCGTGAGCTTCTTCGAGGCGGTGACTGTCTTTGAGCCCACCTTCAGGCTGACCGTCAGCTTGGTCTTCTGATGCTTGGCCCTGGCCTTCTTGCTGACTGGGATCTTCAGCGTGTGAGTACCCGCCGGCAGTGTCTTTGTCGTCTTCTTCAAGCCCGTGCCGGTGACCGTGACCGCACCCGGCTCGGAGGTCTTGACCTTTACCAGCAGACCGGCGGCGGTCAGCTTGACCGACTCGATCTTCACCGACGCCTTTGCTTCTTCTTTGGCCTGCTTTTTCTTTTCTTCTTCTTTCTTCTTTGTCGCCGCGGCCGCTTTCGCTTCTTCCTTCTTCTTGGCTTCTTCTTCAGCCTGCTTGCCGCCACCGCCTGGTTTGGGGTTGTTGGGGTTGTTGTTGTTATTGGTGCTGGAGGACCCCGAGCCATTACCGCAACTCCAGGAGCTTTCGAACGTCCCTTCGCAGATCTTTTCGAGGTCGTATTCGCCGGTGAGCTTGAACGTGACTTTGCAGCCATGAGACCCCAAGCAGTCTTGTGCTGATTCTGAGGTTTCAACGTTGCTGAAGTCCATAGCGGGCCCGCCGATACTCGGTTCCCCGATCTGTTGGGCGGGGATCGACATCCCGACCTGCAGGCGCTGACCGTGTGGGTTGTCCCACTGAAAGTTGAAGAAGCCGAACCCTTCTTCGCCTTTGCCGGTGGTCCAGCACGGTTCACCGACAGTGTTGCCGATTACTCCCTTGTTAGCGATCCCGAGTGTGCCCTGGAAGTCGGTCTCCAGATCGATCGTGGGATCAAGCGGCGTGACGATCACACGATGGATGATCGGCCCGACGAACACGATCGATCCGTTGCACGAGAACGGTTCCGCGACCGGTTGCGATTCGTGCACTTCGAAGTAGGTGCCGCTCTCTTTGACTTCTCCGATCGGCGTG
>DASZFC010000056.1:0-9647 GCA_035940195.1 Solirubrobacteraceae bacterium | reverse complement strand
GACGGCGATCGCGAGCTCCGCACTATCCTCTCGCAGTTCGCTTGGGGGCAGGCTGCCAACCCGTCGAGCCCGCCCGCCGTGGCCAGCCGATGATGGCGCGCGCCGCAGACCAGCCGGGGGTCACGGTGGCGGTGCTGAACTTCAACGGTCGTGAGCTACTCGAGGTCATCCTCCCCTCGCTTGCCGCCCAGACCTACGATCAGCTTGAGGTCGTCGTAGTCGACAACGGCTCAAGCGACGACTCGCGCGCCTACCTCGATGAGCACTGGCCCTCGGTCGCGGTGGTTTCGATCCCTGAGAACGTCGGCGTCGCCGCGGCGCTGAATGTTTGCGTGCGTGCAGGCGAGGGCGAGTTCGTGCTGCTCCTCAACAACGACCTCGAGCTCAACGATCGCTGTGTCGAGGAGCTCGTCGTAGCCCTCCGTGCCAATCCGGAGGCGGTCGTAGCCGGCGCAAAGCTGCGTGACTACACCCATCGCGAGCTGCTCGACGGCACCGGGGACGTCTACTCCTGGGCCGGCTTCGCCTACCGCCGGGGACAGGGAGAGATCGATCGCGGCCAGTACGACGAGCTCCTCGACGTCTTCGGCGCGTGCGGCGCCGTCGCTTTGTATCGCCGCACGGCGTTCGAGGACGTGGGGGAGTTTGACGAGCGGTTCTACGCCCTCTGTGAGGATGTTGACTGGTCGTTTCGCGCCCAGCTCGCCGGCTACGACTGTCGGTACGTGCCTGCGGCGATCGCATATCACATCGGCAGCGCGTCACTCGGCCCACGACTTAGCGAGTTCACCCTCTACCACAACTGGCGCAACCAGATTTGGGTCATCGCAAAGGACTACCCGGGCTGGGCGTTTATCGCTCACGCGCCGGACCTGCTGCTCGGCCAGCTGGCGATGCTGCTCGTCGCCGCCCGCCATCGCGCGGTACTGGTGTGGCTTCGTGCCTGGCGCGACGCGCTGATGGGGCTCCCCACGGTTCTCCGCCAGCGCCGCACGCTCCAGCGCCGGCGGGTATCTGACCGGCATGCGCTCGAGGCGGTTCTCGAGAACGGTTTCGCTCGAGCTCGCTGGTGGCTGCGTGGAAGCGGACGGCAGACGAGCGCCGCGGCTCAGTCGCCGGCCGCTGCCAGTCACAGCTCCCCAGCACCTCGCGCTCCCAGCTCTCGGTAAGCCCGTCGCATCCGCAGCGCCGAGCGCCAGCCCTTCGATGCCGGGCTGAGGGCGATCGCTCGCCGCTGTTGCTGGCCCTCTCGGCGGAACGCCCGCCATTCGCGCAGTCCCGCCAGACGGCCGCGCAGTGGCGCGAGCGTGCGGTCGGCGAGTGCCGCGTAGATCACATAGACGAGGTCATAGAGCAGGATTCCTGCCAGCGAGCGCAGGAGCTGCCCTGTTGTTGCGTTGCGAGCAAGCAGCCGCACGCGATTGCGTCCCACCAGGAAGTACTTCATCTGCGATCCCTCACCGGTGCTCGCCGAGCCGTGGTGGTAGGCGATGGCCAGTGGCTCGTACACGGCGATCCAGCCCGCGGCGCGAGCCCGCCACGCGAGGTCCACGTCCTCCAGGTAGGCGAAGAACCGCTCGTCCAGGCCGCCGACCTCGTCGAGCATCGTGCGCCGGTACAGGGCCACGCAGCCGCTTGCGCCGAAGACCTCCGAAGCGCCGTCTGCCTCACTCGCCGGGCGCCCGGCTAGGCGCTCGCTGGCGACCCCTAGCGAGTCGACCGAGATACCGGCGGAGTTGATCCGGCCGGGGTCTGAGGCGAAGCGGATCTGAGCCGCCACGGAGCCCGTGCGCTGTTCGCGTCTGCCGGTATCGAGCAGCTTCGCGAGCGCCTGCGAGTCGAGGCGCGCATCGTCATTGACCAGCGCGATCCACTCGCCGCGAGCGTCGGCGAGCCCGCGCTGCACACCGCCGGCGAAACCAAGGTTCGCTGCGGGCTCGATCACGCGTGCGGACGGAAAGCCGTCGCGGACGAACGACGCGAGCTCGCCGTTGTCGATCACGATCAGCTCGACATCGTCTGCCACGTTCGCGGCGGCCGCGAGGCACGACTCCAGCGCCTCAGCGAGTGCCTCGCGCTGGCGGTAGGCGACGACGAGAACCGAGATGGCGGGCCTGTCCATGCCGGCGTGAGCGTAGCGCCAGCCCTTATCGTGTCGCCGCGTGATCTCGATCGTGATCCCGGTGAAGGACGGTGGAAGTGACCTTGTGCGTTGCCTGCAGGGCATCGGCGCTCAGGTCATCGACGACGAGGTTGAGATAGTCGTCATCGACTCTGGCTCCACGGACGGAAGCGTCGTGCAGGCACGCGAGCGTGGCGCATTCGTGCGCGAGATTCCCCCGCATGAGTTCAGCCATGGCTCAGCCCGCAACCTCGGGGCGAGCCTGGCCAGCGGTGAGTGGCTGGTCTTCATCAGCCAGGATGCCCATCCGGTCGATGAGCGGTGGCTCGAGCGTCTGACCGGTCCCCTGCGCGAGCAGGAGTCCCTGGTGGGCGGCGTGTATGGGCGCCAGCTGCCCCATCCCGGGGCGACACCGCCGGAGCGCTACTTTCTGGACTTCCTCTATGGCGCCCAGGCGCGCCGACAATCGGCTGCGGGCACCCACGAGCTGACAATGGAGACGACGCTTTTCTCCAACGTCAACGCCGCGATGCCCCGCTCGCTCTGGGAGCGCTTCCCGTTCGTCGAGGACATCATCATGAGCGAGGATCAGGACTGGAGCCGGCGGGTTCTGCTCGACGGCTTCACCCTGGCCTACGAGCCCGCGGCGGCGGTGCGCCATTCCCACAACTACACGCTCGGTGGCGCGTTCAGGCGTTTCTTCGACTCGGGCGCCTCGGCCGATCGCGCCTACCTCGCGGGCGAGCGTGAGTCGGCGCGTGCACTGCGCGCCGCCGCGATCCGCTACGCCCGCGGTGAGCTGCAGTGGATGTGGCGCACCGGGCAGCGGCGCTGGATTCCCTACACGGCGGTGTATGAGACGACGAAGATGATCGGCCTGCTGCTCGGCGCCAACCACAAGCGCCTGCCCCTGGCTGCCAAGCGCCGCCTCAGCGCGCTGCCTGACTTTTGGGCATGAACGCGCCGCGAGCACGCTCTCGAATCCGCTGGAAGGTGCGGTAGAGTCGGCTCCTTCGGCGCGCCACTTTTCATTCCGGCGCGTGTTTCATGTTGTGCGATCGGACGCGTGCAGCAGCGCTCCATCAACAAATTCGCATGAGCACTGTCGAGCACTCAACTCCCGCGCCCGCGGCTATACAGGCTGCCGGATCCATTCCCATGGTGTCCGTGGTGATCCCCTGCCTGAACGAGGAGGAGAACATCGAGCAGTGCGTCCGCGACGCGCGCGACGCGCTGCAGGCGGGCGGGCTCGACGGCGAGGTGCTCGTGGTCGACAACGACTCTGAAGATCACAGTGCCGAGGTTGCGCAGGCGGCCGGCGCACGGGTCATCCTCGAGCCCAGACGGGGCTACGGAAGCGCCTATCTGGCGGGCTTCGCCGCCGCCCGGGGCGAGTACATCGTGATGGCCGACGCCGATCTCACCTACGACTTCGGCGAGATCTCTCGCTTCGTCGCGGAGTTGCAGGCAGGCGCCCAGCTGGTCATGGGCGACCGCATGGACAACATCAAGCCCGGCGCGATGCCGTGGCTGCACCGCTACGTCGGCAATCCGGTGCTGACGGGGATCCTCAACCTCTTCTTCCGGACCGGCGTGGGCGATGCCCACTGTGGCATGCGAGCGCTCAGGCGCGATGTGCTCCCGCTTCTGGACCTGCGGACCACGGGCATGGAGTTCGCCTCGGAGATGGTGATCCGGGCTTCTAAGCAGAAGCTCGCGATCAGCGAGGTGCCGATCGAGTATCACCCGCGAGGCGGTGAATCCAAGCTCTCATCGTTTCGGGATGGCTGGCGGCACCTGCGCTTTTTGCTCGTACACAGCCCGACCCACCTGTTCATCATCCCCGGCCTGCTGATGATGGGTCTTGGGACGCTCGTGTCGGCAACCGTCCTTTCCAATATCAACGTGCTCGGCCGGCGCTGGGACCTGCACACGCTGATCGGCGGTTCGCTGCTGCTGATCGTGGGTAGCGAGGTTCTGGCGATGGGACTCTGCGCGCACGCTTATGGCACGTACTTCATGGGTGAGAAGGACGCGTGGTTCGACAGCATGCGCGCTCGCTTTCGTCTCGAGCACGGGCTCGCGCTTGGCGGCACGATCATGCTCGCGGGAGTGGTTGTCGGAACGGTGGTCATCGTGCACTGGATCAGCCGCGGCTTTGGCGCACTCGCCGAAGAGCGCATGGCGATCGTCGCCGCGACCCTCGTGATCGTCGGTTTGCAGGTCTTTTTCTCGTCCTTCTTGCTTTCGATTCTCGGTCTGCGACGCAAGTCCTAACGGGCGAGCCCCACCGTGCGTTACGACTTCATGGCCGTGATCGGGGTCCTCGTCGTCATGTGGGCGGTCAGCCTCGGCTGCGGCCTGGCGCTCGAGCGGCTGTTGCGCGTACGCCTGCCCAACGCTCTGCTGCTGCCGCTCGGGCTATGCGTCTCGCTCGTCCTGACGTTCCCTGGCTACGTGGCAGGCGCTGGCGACGGGCTCGCGATCACGCTGCTCGTGGCGGTGACGCTTGCTGGCCTGCTGCTCGCCCGGGATGGGCTGCGCGCGCGCCTTAATCCTGGCTGGGCGGGGGCCGCGGGTCTCGGCGTGTATGTGCTGTACATGCTCCCGGTGATCGCCCATGGCCACTGGACGTGGTCAGGCTATGACTTCGTCAACGACACATCCTTCGAGATGCTGCTGGCCGAGCACATCAAGGGGTTCGGCACTGCGCTTGGGAACATTCATGAGAGCAGCGCGCGCGAGTTCCTGAAATCCTACCTAGGCGTCGCCTATCCGCTCGGTACCCAGGCTCTGCTGGGGACCTTCAGCGGCCTGACCGCCACACCGGTGGAGGTCCTCTACCAGGGCTACATAGCGGGCTTGGCAGCAACGGGTGCGATCGCGCTGGCGACCGTCACCAGGCAGTTGCTGTCTGCACGCCGCGCGGCGCTGGTCGCGCTGGTAGCGATGTCGGCCAACCTCACCTACCAGTACGGGCTACAGGGCGGCATCAAGGAGATCGGTCTGCTGGCTACCTTGTGCGCGGCCGTTGCGCTCGCGCGCGAGGCCCTGATCTCGCTGAGTGCAAGGCCTTACGCTGGCGCGGCGCTATTCGCAGTCCCTGCGGCGGCCGCGCTCGCCACTTACAACGTGGTGGCGGTGCCCTTTCTCGGAGCGCTCGTGCTGTTCCTGGCCCTGGGTGTGCCGCTGCTGCACCGGACATGGCCCAGCCGGCGCTGGCTGGGGACGCTCACGGCGAGCGCGGGCATGACCGCCGTGCTGGCGATTCCGTCGCTGCTGACACTGCAGACGTTCTTCCATGTCGCCCGGACGGGTGAGGGCTCAACGGGGGCAGGGGCGACCCAGTTCGGCCAGCTCCTGCGACCGCTGCCGCTCAGCCAGATCAGCGGCGTGTGGCTTGCTGGCGAATACCGGCTGCCGATCGCTTCTCATCACGCCGGATTGCTGACCGCGCTTGCGACGGTGGCGATCCTGGCGTTGGTCCTTCCCGGCTTGATCTGGGCACTTTGGCGGCGGGAGACGGGACCGCTGCTGATCCTCGGCACGATGGGACTGGTGATGGCGATCGTCTACCCCCGGGTGAGCCCCTACGCACAGGGCAAGCTGCTGGCGATCGCGAGCCCGGCGGTGATCCTGGTCGCGCTCGTTGCCTTGGCAAGCGTGCGCGGGGGACGGCGCCGGCGATACTTCTCGCCATTGGCGCTGGCGGTGGGCGGTGCACTGGCCCTCGCGGTCCTGGCGTCGGACTTACTTGCCTACGGCCACGACCGGGTCGCCCCGACGGGGCGCATGGAAGCAATCCGCCAGGCCGGCGATCACTTCTCCGGCCAAGGCCCCGTGATGTGGAACGAGTTCGAGGAGTACGCCAAGTACTTCGCTCGCGCCGCTGAGATCAGCGTCCCATTCGAGACGATCACGCTGGCACAGGTTCAGTTGCGCTCGCCAGCGCCGTTCTACGGCCACTACTTCGACCTCGATGAAGAGCTGTTCTCGTTCGTCGAGGCTTACCCGATCATCGTCACGCGCCGCTCCCCCTCGGCCAGTCGCCCACCAGCCAATTACCGGCTGGTCTATCAGAACCACTACTACCTCGGCTGGCGCCGGAGCTCCCATCCACAGGTTCTGCGCCACTTGCCCGAGCAGCTTCATTACTCGCCGGCCGCCACCGTCGCGTGCCCCGCGCTGAGGAGGTTTGTAGCGAACGCCCCGGCCGGTGCCAAGCTGGCCGTCTCCCTGACGCCCGAACTGGCCTGGTTTGAACCACAGTCGGACATGCAGCGCTCTAGCGGCTGGAGCGCGGACCCCGATCAGCCGGGGGCGATTATCGCCAACACCCCGGGTCACGCCCAGGGTGTGCTCGAGGTCAAGGGCGGCTCCCGTTACTCGGTGTGGGTCCAGGGGGACTTCCCCCGTTCCGTGCAGGTGTATGTGGACGGGCGCGAGGTCGGGTCGGTATCGGAATCGAACACCCCTGGGCAGTGGCTGCAGGCTGCTTCGCTGTACTTGAGCCCAGGCAGGCATCTGGTCCGTATCGTCAAGCAGCCTGGTCGACAGCACTTTGGCCCGGGAGAATGGGGGATCGGCGTGATCGGCGCTGTCGCTCTGCAGCAGGAAGCGCCTGACCGCCTCCAAACGCTGCCGCTGGCTCGCTGGAGAACGCTGTGCGGGACCCGGGCCGACTGGGTGGAGCTGATCCGTCCGTGACCGCAAGCGTCACCGTGGCGATCCCGGTCTGTGACGGTGGAGAGTTGCTGAAGCGCACGCTTGCAGCGCTTGAGAGGCAGACCGTGAGGCACGAGCTGCTCGTATGCGACTCGGGCTCGACCGACGGTTCCCCGGCGGCGGCGCGTATGTACGGCGCCAGGGTAATCGAGATCCCCCGGTCCGGGTTCAGCCACGGCGGGACACGCAATCTGCTGATGCGCGACGCGAACGGGGAGCATGTGGCCCTGCTCACCCAGGATGCCGAGCCTGCGGACGAGCGCTGGCTGGAGCGGTTGTTGGAGGGGTTCGAGCTGGCCGGCGATGTCGGGATCGTCTACGGGCCCTACCGTGCGCGTGAGAGCGCGTCCGTCGCTGTGCGGATCGAATTGGAGCGCTGGTTCAGTTCGCTCTCGCCCGAGGGGAGCTCGCAGCTGGAGCGGCTCGGCGAGCAAGAGCGCAACCTGTCTGTTACTGCGCTGATGGGGCGGCGAGGATTTTTCACGGATGCCAACGCCTGCGTGGACCGGGCGGCCTGGGAGCGGGTGCCGTTTCGCGATGTCCCTTACGCCGAGGATCGTGTGCTGGCGATCGACATGCTCCGGGCTGGCTACGCCAAGGCGTTCGTTCCAGAGGCTGTGGTGGTGCACTCGCACGACTACACGGCCTTCCAGGAGCTGCGTCGCTGCTTTGACGAGTGGCGGGGCCTGCGTGAGGTGTACGGCTGGCGCGAGCCGGCGCGTCCGGGACACCTGCTTCGGCAGCTGCGCGGGGAGCTCTCTCAGGCCCGCCAGGAGCTCTACGGGGCGGGCGTCTCGCGAGCGCGCCGCCGGGCGACGCTCGCCGCGGTGAGCCGTCACTATGTGACCCGCCTCGCGGGTGCGTTGCTCGGGTCGCGCGCCGGCCGCATTCCTCCTCCCGTCCGTCGCAGGCTGTCGCTCGAGCGCCGCCCGGGCTTCGTCCCACTCGACCTCGACGCCAGCGCCAGTTCAACCCCGACGCCGCCAAGCACTTGAGTAAGCACGGAGAAAACGACGCCAAGCCCCCGATAGCCACCCCTGAGGCGGTCGCGGCGCGCGCTCTCGACGGCGACTTCCGCGGTCCGCTGGCGGGACTGCGCAGACGCGTCTACCTCACCTATCACTACCTTGGCTGGCGCACGCTGCTCTTGCGCTTGCTCACATTCCCGCTGCGCTTTACGCCGCTGAAGCGCTATCTGCGGCTGCGTACCCAAGCTGGTGACCAAGAGCGACGCAGGGCAATGGCGTGGTACCGCGAGCACGGCAGGCCGGTCAGCATCGTGATCCCGAGCTATCGCGACGCCGGGCGAGTGGCGACGCTCGTTCAGAGCATCCGCAAGACGGTTCCACGCGGGATGACCCACATCATCGTGGCCGACGACGCCAGTGGTCCTGAGCATGTTTCAAGGCTGCGGGAGATCGGTGGCATTGAGATCGTCGAGGGCACGAAGAACGCGGGCTTTGCATCCAACGTCAATCGTGGGCTGCGCGCCACCGGTGCCGGACGAGATGTGGTCGTGCTGAACTCCGATGTCGAGGCCCGCCCGGGATGGCTTGCGTGCCTGCAATACGCCGCCTCTCAGGAGGAGGACGTGGGCATCGTCGGCGCTCAGCTGCTGTACCCGGATGGGCGCATCCAGTTCGGCGGGACCGTGCGCAACCGCGACGCTCCGGAGTGGTTTGACCACCGTTACCGTTTCAAGCCCGAGGGTTGGGGGCCGGCCTGCCAAGCGGGACCGGCGCTCGCGGTGACTGGAGCGTGCATGTACGTCAGGCGCGAGGTGATCGAGCGTGTCGGGCTGCTCGACGAGAGCTATCCGATGGCTTACGAGGATGTCGACTGGTGTCTGCGTGCCTGGCAGGCCGGTTTTCGCGTCCTGTACTTTCCCGCTGCCCGCCTCGTCCATCACGAGTCCGTCACGCGCGGCACCGCCGTGGGCGAGCGTGAGCGCGCATCCCAGCGGCTGTTCTGGGAGCGCTGGGGAGAGTTCTTCGATGCGCGCCCCGTGCGCGCGGAGCCGGGCGCTCTACGAGTGGCGTACGTGACCGAGGGCACCGGCATCGGGGGCGGGCACCGGGACATCTTCGAGCACCTCAATCGCCTGCTCGACCGCGGGCACGAGGTTTCGCTCTACACGCTCGGCGACCCACCCGACTGGTTTGAGCTGCGTGCGCCGGTGCACAGCTTCGAGGATTACGAGGAGCTGGTGAAGGCGCTAGCGGATGTGGACGCGATCAAGGTTGCCACCTGGTGGAACACTGCCGCGCCCGTCTGGCGCGCCAGCGTCCTCCACGGCATCCCTGTGTACTTCGTCCAAGACATCGAGACCTCCTACTACCCCGACGACGAGAACAGCCGCTATGCGGTTTTGGACTCCTACCGGCCCGAGTTTCGCTACATGACGATCTCCTCGTGGAACCGGGATCGCCTGCGCGAGCTGGGTCTCGACGCCGAGCTGATTCCCCCGGGCATCGACCTGGATACCTTTCGCCCGGCTGAGGAGGTGGGGCGGCGCGAGGGCATGCTGCTCGCGCTGGGACGCTCCAACCCGCTGAAGAACCTGCCATTGACAATCGAAGCTTGGTGGGGGCTGTCCGAGCCCCGCCCCGAGCTGTGCCTGTTCGGCATCGAGCCCGAGTTGGCGACAGGTCCTGGTATGCGCCACGTCGAGTCCCCGAGCGACGAGGAGGTCAACGAGCTGTTCAACCAGGCCACCGTCTTCGTCCAGACCTCCACGCACGAGGGCTTCTGCCTGCCGCCACTGGAGGCGATGGCGACAGGTTGCGCGGTCGTCTGCACC
>DASZFC010000055.1:0-2024 GCA_035940195.1 Solirubrobacteraceae bacterium | reverse complement strand
TACAAATATCTTCGGCCGGTCCTCTTTCACTCGCCCTACGAGGCCGCCTGCGCCTTCATCATCGGCCACCGGATCTCGATCGTTCAGACGCGCCGCATTCGGCAGCGGCTGGCGGAGCAAGCGGGCGCGACGATCGATGTCGACGGCACCGTGTTCACGGCGTTTCCCAACCCGCGTGCGCTGCTTCGGCTCGAGAGTTTTCCCAGTGTCGCGCCCATGAAGATCGAGCGCCTGCACCACGTCGCACGCGCCACTCTCGAAGGAGCGGTCGACCGAGCACGGCTGCGGTCACTGCCCGAGGCCGAGGCCTTGACGCAGCTGCAAACGCTGCCCGGCATCGGTCCATTCTTTGCGCAGGGCATTTTGATGCGGGGCGCCGGGTTGGTGGACGCGGTCACGGACGATGACATCACGCCGCGGGCGATTCAGCTGCTCTATGGCCTTCGCGAGCGCCCTGACCGGGCGGCGGTGCTCAAACGCGCCGAGACCTGGCGGCCCTATCGGATGTGGGCGGTGGTTCTGCTGAACGTGTGGCTTCGCAGCCAGCCGCCGGAGGTCAGGGGCCGCCGCCAGCTACGAAGCCGGCCGAAGTAGATCCGCGAATGCGCGATCACAACCCCCGCTACCCGCCGATCGCTGACTACGGCATGCTGGGCGACCTGCGGTCGGCAGCCTTGCTCAGCAAGCGGGGATCGATCGACTGGATGTGCCTGCCGCGATTCGACAGTCCCTGGATATTCGGCCGGCTGCTGGACTGGGACCAGGGCGGATACCTCGAGCTCTGCCCGCTTGATGGCGAGCTGGTGTATCGACAGTACCGGCGCGATTCCAACGTGATCCAGACGGTCTGGAGTAGCGGCCGTGCGCGGATGCGTGTCGTCGATTGGATGCCGGTTGCGGTCAAGAACAAACGGGTCAGACCACCGGAGTCGCTACGTTTGATCCGCATGATGCAGCCGATCGCCGGCTCGACCGAGTGGCGACTCACCTTTAAGCCACGATTCGATTACGGACGCCAGGTGCCAGTGCTGACGCCGATCCGGGCCGGGATGCTCATCGCTGAGGGGACTGACGGTAACGTGTTCCTCCAGTTCCCGAGCGACGCCGTGCTCCAGCTGGGCGATGGCGCAGCCACCGTCACGGGTCGAGTGAGGCCGGGACACCGCGCCGCGGTGTTGCTCCACTACACGGAACGCGGCGGCAAGGCTCCCGCGGCGATATCGGTGGACGACGTGCATACGTACCTTCATCAGACGGACGACTACTGGGTCGACTGGCTTCGCGCATCGACGTATGCGGGCAGGTTCGACGAGCCACTGCACCGCTCGGCGCTAACGCTGAAGCTGATGCAGTATCTGCCAACCGGCGCTTTCGTTGCGGCTCCCACGACGTCGCTGCCCGAGAGTCCAGGCGGCTCCTTGAACTGGGACTATCGCTACACCTGGATCCGCGATACCTCCGACCTGGTGAACGCGCTCCACCAGTTGGGGTTCGAGGACGAGGCGGACGACTTTATGCGCTGGGTGCGCATCGCGCATGATCGTCACCCCGAGCGCTTCCAGATCATGTACACGATAGACGGCGCGGACCGCCTCCCTGAATTTGTGCTGGACGGCCTGGAAGGCTACAGGGGATCGAAGCCGGTTCGGATCGGCAACGCTGCCGTCGAGCAGGTGCAGCTCGACATCTATGGCGGACTGATTCAGACCGCCTACACGGCCTGGCAATCGAGAAAGCATCTCCCCAAGCCGCGACGCACGATCCTGCTCAGCGTCATTGACTACATCCTCGAGCACTGGCAGATGGATGATTCCGGCATATGGGAGTCACGGCGCCGGCCTCGCCGCTACCTCTACTCGCAGGTGATGCTCTGGGTCGGGCTCGACCGGGCGTTAAGACTCGATCGGGCGCTGCGCATGGGCAAGGTCCGCCGGGCGGCCGTCAGGCGCACGCGCGACACGATCAAGCGCCAGGTGCTCGAGCTGGGTTACGACCAGGAGATCGGCGCCTTCACCCAGGCGCTC
>DASZFC010000054.1:0-32523 GCA_035940195.1 Solirubrobacteraceae bacterium | reverse complement strand
ACGGCTCGGATACCGCCGCGACGACGAGTTATAGGGCTGTCGCGTAGCCTCTGCGGCCGATGAAGGCCCGACGACCCCTTGCCTTGCTGTGCGCCCCGCTGCTGGCCTTCGGTGTGAGCGCTTGCGCGAGCACCACGGCCTCCAACTCCTTCAAGGGCGAACAGCACACGGTCGCGCAGGTGATCTCCAACCTCCAGTCCGACGTAGTAGCGAGCGATCAGAAGAAGATCTGCGCCAACGACCTGGCGAGCGCCGTGGTGAGCAGTCTCGGCGGCGCCAAGCGCTGTGAAGCGGCGATCAAAAATCAGCTCACCGAGGTCGACACCCCCGAAGTGACGATCCAGTCCATCCAGCTAAATGGCGCTGGCGCTAGCGCTCAGGTGCAGAGCACCTACGCTGGCAAGAAGCGGACCGGGACGCTCACGCTCGTCAAGGAAGCCGGCAAGTGGAAGATCTCGAAGCTGGGGTGACTCAGCTCAGCGCGCGGCCGTACTGGCGTTCGTAGTACTCGCGATAATCGCCTGAGCGGACCGGCTCCCACCACCAGGCGTTCTCGCGATACCAGGCGACTGTCTGGCTGAGGCCGTCCTCGAAACGCACCTTGGGCTCCCAGCCCAACGCGCGCACCTTCTCCGAGGACAGGGAGTAGCGGACGTCATGCCCAGGTCGATCTGTCACGTGCTCGATCTGGGACTCGCTCGCGCCGGTCAGCTCGATGATGCGCTTGACGACATCGATGTTCGCCTCCTCGTCCGGACCACCCGCGTTATAGACCTCGCCGGGCTCGCCGTGCGCGAGCACGTGCCCGATCGCCGCCGCGAAGTCGGTGGCGTGGATCCAGTTGCGCACCTGCATACCGTCCCCATACACCGGCAATGTGTCGCCGTGCAGCGCGTTGAGGATCATCAAAGGGATCAGCTTCTCCGGGTATTGGTAGGGGCCGTAGTTGTTCGACCCGCGGCAGATCACAGCCGGCAGCTCGTAGGTATGGAAGTAGCTCTGCACGAGCAGATCCGCGCCCGTCTTCGTCGCCGAATACGGCGAGGACGGGCGCAGTGGCGAGGACTCGGTGAACGTCCCCTCCTCGATCGAGCCATACACCTCGTCGGTCGACACCTGCAGATAACGCAAACCCCACTCGCGCGCGGCCTCCAACAACACATGCGTCCCCAGCGCATGCGTCTTGACAAACGCATCCGGCTCAGCGATCGAACGGTCGACATGGGTCTCCGCGGCGAAGTTGACGATCGCCTCAGGACGGCACCCCGCGATCGCCCCGCCAACCGCCTCAGGATCCTCGATCGCACCGCGCACGAAGGCAAACGCCTCCTCACCGGCAAAATCATGAAAGTTCTCCTCACGCCCCGCATACGTGAGCTTGTCCAGCACCGTCACCTCATCACCATGCTCGCGCAGGCGCTGACGCACAAACGTCGAGCCGATGAACCCAGCACCTCCACACACGAGCAGCTTCATGCGCGCATCATCCCATCACTCGCCGCCAGATACCCCGCGAGGCCGTCCTGCCAGGGCGGCATCGGCAGCACGTCGTCGCGCCCGGTCTCGAGCGCCGACCACGCGGGCCGCGGCGCGGGCCGGACGAACTGCTCGCTGGTCGTTGCCTGCACCCGGCAATCGAGCTCGGCCTGTCGGAATATCTCCTGGGCGAAGCCGTTCCAGGAGACCTGACCGGCACCGGTCAGGTGCACGAGGCCAGCTACCCCGCGCTCCAGCAGCCCCAGCAGCGCTGGAGCGAGGTGCCCAGACCAGGTGGGCGAGCCGACCTGGTCAGTGACCACCTGGACCGAGTCCCTCTCACCGGCCAGGCGCAGCATCGTGGCGACAAAGTTCTTGCCATCCACCCCATAGAGCCACGCCGTACGCAGAACCGTGTGCCTGGGGGAGGCGGCCAGCACCTGCTGCTCGCCCTCAAGCTTGGTCTTGCCGTAGACCGACTTCGGGCCCGTCGGATCGGACTCCACATACGGCCTCGGCCTGCCATCTCCATCCAACGGCGCCGTGCCGTCGAACACATAATCGGTCGAGATGTGCAGCATCGGCGTGCCTATCGCTGCACAGGTGCGCGCGAGGACACCGGCACCGTCCACGTTGACCGCCTTCGCCGCCTGCTCGTTGCTCTCCGCGCCGTCCACGTCGGTCCAGGCCGCGCAGTTGATCACACCGTCCAGCCCCTGCTTCTCGCTCGCCAACCCTCCGAGCAGCTCCTGCACCTGCTTCGGGTCGGTGATGTCGAGCTCGGGCAGGTCCACACCCACCGGCTCGTGTCCCGCCGTCTTGGCTGCGCGCATCACGTCGTGACCGAGCATCCCGGCCGCGCCTGTGACGAGCAGCTTCACAGAATCGAGATGTCGGAGTTATCGCCGACCATGAACCGGTAGGCGCGGGGCTGCTTATCAGAGCGGCGCACGCTCACGTTGCGCCCCAAGAGCGATGACTCCATGCGGCCGTCCAGATCGCATACCGAGGAGCCCACCAGCAGGATCGAGTGCTCGACCTCTGCCCCAGTAATCGTGCAGCCCTCGCCAATTGCCGTGTAAGGGCCGATGTAGCAATCACGCAACTGTGCCCCGGCGCCGATCACCGCTGGCCCGCGAACTGTCGTTTTCTCCAACCGAGCGCCCGCCTCGATCACAACGCGCCCGTCCAGCTGGGAATCGATCAGCTCGCCCTCGATGCGCTCAACCAAATTGTCGAGGATCAGACGGTTTGCCTCGAGCATGTCCTCTAGCCGGCCCGTGTCCTTCCACCAGCCCCGCACGATGTGCGGCTCGACCCGCTGACCTGAGTCCACGAGATGCTGGATCGCGTCCGTGATCTCGAGCTCCCCGCGCGCCGAAGGCTCGATCGCGCGGGCGGCATCGTGAATGCCGCTTGTGAACATGTACACGCCCACCAGCGCGAGATCCGTCGCGGGCTTCTTCGGCTTCTCCACCAACCTCACCACCCTCCCGATTGGGTGGGCGGGCAGCGAGTCCCCGGACTCGGGCGCCTCCAGCTCGGCGACGCCAAAGTTCTCGGGGTCCGGCACCGGCGTCAGCAGGATCAGAGCATCGGGCTCGTGCTCGCGGAACGCGCTCACCAACTCGGAGATCCCGCCCTGCAACAGGTTGTCGCCGAGGTACATGACGAACGGGCTCTCGCCCAGGAATGACTCGGCCGTCAGCACCGCATGAGCCAACCCCAAAGGCTCGTCTTGGACGATATAGGTGATACGGACCCCGAACCGCGAGCCGTCGCCGGCGGCTTCTTCGATCTCCGGTCCGGTCTCCGGAGCGATGATGATCCCGACCTCTTCGATCCCCGCCTGAGCCATCGCCTCGATCCCGTAGAACAGGACCGGCTTATTGGCGACCGGCACGAGCTGCTTGGCGCTCGTGTGCGTGATCGGGCGCAGGCGCGTGCCCTTGCCCCCGGAGAGAATCAGTCCCTTGAGTGACTCCATTGGCGCTGGAGCCTAGTAGACCCCGCCCAGCTTGCGGTGATCCCAGCTCGCACGACAGACCTCGACGAACTCCAGGCCGACGCGCTTAGCCGCCTGGGCATCCACGGCAGCGCGCGCCTGCGGCGCCATCTCAGCCGGTGGGTCGGTGCCGCGCGGCACCGAGTTGCGCAACAGGATTTCCGCGCCCAGGGACGCTACCGTCTCGAGATCGCGGTGGATGATCACCTCGCACTCGAGCATCACGCCCCGCAGCTCGTGATAGGCCTCGGCCGCCTCGACCTGCAGAGTCGCCCGGGGGTCGCGCTCCAGGTTGCGGACCTTCTGTGAGGCCGCATACGTCCACGCCCAGATCCTGGGGCCGTCCTCCCCCGCGCGCAGCACGTACCACAGGGGCATCAGGTGTGGCCACCCGCGGGGACCCACCGTGGCGCAGGTGACCGTCCGCTCCTGCACAAGAAACGCGGCGGCCTCCGCGTCGGACATCTTGATCTGATCGCGCCGGCTCAAGAGACGCCGGCCGGCACTGCGCTGGCCTCACGCAGCTTCGCCACCGCCTTACGCACGGCCTCACGAGCCTCCTTCGGCTCGAGCACAGCGGCATCGCCGGCTTCCTTGAGGATCTCGCGCACCAGCCAGTCGGTGCCCGCGAAGCTCAACTCGACCACGACCGAGCCGTCGCTTCGCTCCTCCACCACCCGTCGCGCCTCGCGCGCCCAGCGGGCACGCTCGGGCGAGACCCACACACGCGCGCTGCGCGATGCCTGCACCTCGCCGGTGCGCAGCCAGCCGTCGACCTCCGCCGCCGGGTCGACCTCCGGCCGCGGCTCGAAGCACTCATCGGTCACCGTCACGCTCTTGATCCGATCCAGGCGAAAGTGGCGCATGCCCTCGCGTGCCGGGTCAAATGAAGCCACATACCAGCCCTCGCGGCCGTTCGTCAGCGCGTAGGGCTCCACCCGGCGCTGCACGATCTCATCCTCGTTCTCCTTGTAGTACTCCAGCTCGATGATCCGGCGCGCAACGATCGCGGCGGAGACCACCCGCGCCACTCCGGAGTCATCTCCCCCGGCATGGGCGACCTGCAGGCCCTGCTCCATCGGGTCCTCGCCGAGCGCTGCGACGATCTTCTCCCGGGCGGAGGTGAGCGACCCCTCGGGGATGTGCTCCCCGATCAAATCGATCGCCGCCACCAGCGCCTTGCCCTCGACTGGCAAGAGGCGCGCGGGCCGGTCGAAGTTGTCGCTGTAGGGCTCCGGGTCGACCTCGATCTCGCCCTCCTCCTCCTTGATCTCCGCATACAGCACATACGAGCCTCCGCCGAAGTTCACGACGTTTAGGACGTTCACGTCCTCGCGCAGCTCCTCGTCTGAGAGCTGCAGCCGCTCGCACACCTCGGCAATCTTCACGCGGCCCAACCCTCCGGGCTCATCGCCCCCGGCGCGCCCGGCCTCGATCAGGATGCTCGCGAGCGTCACCAGCCGCGCGAAGCGCTCCGGGCGGATCGCGGTCTCGCTGCGCCCAGCGGGAGACTCCTCGCCCTGCGCTGAGGCGGTCCGCTGCCCACCGCCGCGACTGCGGGCCGCGCTCGCGCGCACGGGCGTGGCTTTCGCTGAAGCACCCGGCAGCGTCCTTCCGTGGCGGTCCTTCAGCAGCTTCAGCCGCCTGGCGAACTCACTCCTCAGCTCCTCGGGCCCCTGCAGGCTCGCATGGGCCCCGAGTCCGAACACCCAGGAGATGAGGCCCCGCGGGCTTGAGTAGCCGGTGAGGAAGACCTTGTCCTGACCCTCAGCCTCGCGCAGCTCGCCGTAGCGGCCGAAGTGGCGCTCTATCTGCCACACGATCCGCTCGGAGATCAACACTTCGGCCACACTGCGCTCCTCGCCCAGCTGCCAGTCCGCACGGTTGGCGTAGGAGCGCGGATCGAAGTCCGCCGGGCGGCGAAAGTCGTGCTCGGCCTTGGTCGCGTAGGAGACCTTGCCGCGGATGCGCGTCAGGCGGAAGACGCGGATCGCCTTGCGCTCGTGTGAGTAGCCGAGCAGATAGAACTGGCCGCCCTGGAAAAGCAGGTGATACGGGTCGACGCGGCGCGCTTCGGTGACGTCGCGCTCCATCGTGTAGTAATCGAAGGTGATCGTCTTGTTGCGGAAGATCGCCGTCTCGACCTTCGCCAGGCGTGCCGAGAGCTCGTGGCCGCCCGCCGAGGCCGTGATCCCGAGCGCCACCGACTGCTGCTCGGGCGCCCGCAGCGGGCTGGGCCGCCCCCAGGTGATCTGCTGCAGCGCGAGGCGCAGCGGCTCGGCGTAGGCGAATTCGCCGTCCAGCAAGCTGAGCGCTGTCTGCAGCGCCGCGAGCTCCTTGTCCGTGAACGCAATCGCGGGCAGGTGGAAGTTCTCTGGGCGCAGCGAGTAGTTCTCCTGCTCGGCCGCCCCGTCGGCGGGACGGTCGACCGTCAGCTGGATACGCAGCGATTCGAGCTCCGAGCGGTCCGCGTAGAAGCGGCGCGCGAACGCGTCCTCGTTCATGCCGCTGTAGCCCTCCACGTCGCGCCTTATCTCCAGCGCCGTGACCGGCCTGCGCTCGGCCATCAGGTAGGAGATTAGCGACAGCTGGCGGATCAGCTTCTCGGTGTCCTTTGCCATGAACTGGACACCTTAGAACCCGACGGCGAGACGGTTGTGGCGCCCGGCGGCTGCGCTCGCTATTTGCGGAGTTTCACGCGGCTTCGCGCTCTTGCGCCGGAGGCTCTTGGCCCTCCATGCCATGCCCGGGGAAGAACGCGCTCCCATCGATCGCGCGGTCGAAGCCCGACCAGTGCCTGCCGGGAGTGAGCTCCTTCTCCAAGCGGTCGAAGCTGCCGAGCCGCCCGCCGAGGTTGTCGATCATGTGCACGAGCGTCGCCTCGCGCGTGCACGGCACCACCGGGCTGCCGTGCTCGAGCGCCCCGTGATGGGAGAGGATGATGTGCCCGACCGCCTGCGCCAGCTCTGTGGGGAAGCCGTCGATGTCCTCGATCATGCGGCGGATGCGGTAGTAGCCGAGCGGGATCTCTCCGAGCAGCCTGCCCGCGTCGGTCAGGTCGATGTTCTGAGGATCGTCGGTGTAGGCCTCGAGCTTGCCGATGTCGTGCAGCAGCGCGCCCGTGACCGCCACATCGCGGTCGATGCCAGGAAAGGTGGCACTGATCGCGCTCACCGCCTGGGCGACACCCAGACAGTGCTCGAGCAAGCCGTGCGGGTATGCCTGGTGGTAGTACTTCGCGGCCGGCGCCACCCGGAAACCCGCCCACAGCTCTGAATCCTCGCCGAACACGCGCGCAAGCAGGATCCGCAGGTGCGGCTCCTGGATCGTGTCCAGCAGCTCGCGCACCTCCACTTCCATCTGCTTCACCCCGCGCATGGGGCCGTCGAGCAGGTCCTCGGGCGAGAAGCTGCCGGGGACGGCCTGCTCGAGACCGCGCAGGTTTATCTGCGGGCCGAAGCGCGGGTGGATGGTATAGCGGCCGCTCACCTGCACCGGGGCGCCGGTGCGAGCCAGCTGCTCGATCCGCTCCAGGCCCTCCCACACCATCGAGACCACGGTGCCCGTGCGGTCACCCAAGTGCAAACGCAGGTACTCACCGCCATCGCGCCGCTGCCGGCGCTCGGCTTCGCGGACCAGCAGCACCTGGTCGATATCCACACCATCGCTGAACTCGTTTACGAGCACAGCTACAGAAAGTAGAGATGGCTGCGGACGGCTCGTTCGTCCGGCTATGGCTCAAGGCGGTTGGGCCCGCGGTACAAAAACGTCACCTCTCTGACGTTCTCCTGGCCCAGCATTTGCATCAACAACCGGGTCAAACCAAACCCAAATCCCCCGTGCGGTGGGGCGCCATAGCGGAAGAAATCCAGGTAATACTGGATCGGCTCTGTCTCCACTCCCTTCTGCGCTGCCTGCGCGAGCAGCTGCTCATAGCGGTGCTCGCGCTGAGCCCCGGTCGTGATCTCGATGCCCTTCCACAGCAGGTCATAGCTGCGTGTCAGAGTCTGATCCTCGGGGTGGCGCATGTGGTAGAAGGGCCGCACCGAGGAGGGGTAATCGGTGACGAACACGAACTCGTGGCCGTGCTCGGCCGCGATCAGCCCGGACAGGGCGCGCTCTGATGCCGGGTCGAGGTCGTGGCCGGGGCCCGGAACCGAGTCGTGGCCGCTCTCGCCGAGCAGCTCCTTCGCGTGCGCGAGTGTGACCCGTGGGAACGGGACCTCCGGGACGAGCACCTCGGTCTGGAACGTGTGCGCGATCGCCTCCCCGTGCTCCGCGGAGACCGCGCCGAACGTGTGCGCGAGCCATCGCTCCTCAAAGGACATCACGTCCTCGTGCGAATCGATCCAGGAGATCTCCACGTCCACGCTCGTGAACTCGGTGTCGTGCCGCGAGGTGAACGACGGGTTCGCCCTGAACACCGGCCCGATCTCGAACACCTTGCCGAAGCCCGCCGCCATCGCCATCTGCTTGTAGAACTGCGGGCTCTGCGCCAGATACGCCTGGGTCTCGAAGTACTCGACCTTGAACAGCTCCGCCCCACTCTCGCTCGCGGAGCCCATCAACTTCGGTGTATGGATCTCGACGAACCCTTCTTGGCGCCAGAACTCGCGCATCGCGTGCTCCACGGTGCTCTGCACCTCGAAGATCAGCTTCCGCTCCGGCCTGCGCAAATCCAAATAACGCCAGTCGATCCGCTTGTCCAGCGCTGAGTCCTCCGCGATCGGCAGCTCTGCCTGCGCGGGGGAATCGACTTTTAATCCATCCAACTGCAACTCCAGCCCACTCAGCTTCACCCGCTCGTCGGCGACCACCGTCCCCGTCAGCGTCACGGCCGACTCGACGGTCAGGCTCGAGACAGCCTCGCTCAGCTCGCTCGGCGGATCGTCCTTTGCAAGCACGACCTGCGCCATGCCCGTTTCGTCACGGATCACCACGAACTGCACCTTCTTCTGGTCGCGGATCGCGTTCACCCAGCCGCGGATCGTGACTTGCTCGCCGACGTGCTGAGGCAGCTCGGATATGAGGGTGCGGGTCATGCCGGGGACCCTATCCGAGGCGCTACTCGATGTCCTGGACCGAGAGCTCGACCGCTGCGCTGAACTCGCCAGCCTCACGCTGCTCCAGCTTCTCGATCGAGCCTGCGTGGCGGAGGTCGCCTTCGCCGAGCTCGAGCGCCGCCAGCCGCTCGGCTGTGTCGCGCACGACCACTCGCCGCACCGGCGTGCGCATCTTGACCTGCGCCTGCGACTTGGCCTTACGCACCTCTCGCAGCACGTCTGCCGTGATCCCCAGAGCCACATTCTCGCGCTCGCGCTCGTGTGAATCGAGGCCCACCCTGCCCGTCGCGGCCACCGCGAGCAGCTTGCCGGCCTCGGGCCACACCGCCCGGTGCACCGAGCCCTCCTGCCACCACGACCACACCTCCTCGCAGACGAACGGCAAGAACGGGGCGAACAACCGCTGGAAGACCGACAGCGATAGCATCAGCGCGAGGCTCACCGAGGCGCTGGCCTCGGGGTCGGGGTCGTAGCGCCGCCCCTTGACGAGCTCGAGGTAGTAGTCGCAAAACCACCAGAAGAACTCCTCTACGCGCGCCAGCGCACGCGCGTAGTCGTAGTCCTCAAAGCTCTGAGTGGCGTCCTCCACGACCTCCGCCAAGCGCGCGATCAGCGCGCGATCGAGCGGATGGGTGAGCTCACGGCCGGGTTCAGGCAGGTCGGCTAGGGCGAACTTGGAGGCGTTTAAGAGCTTCACAGCCAGGCGCCGCCCGACCTTCATCTGCTGAGGGTCGAACGCGGTGTCGGTGCCAGGGCGCCCGCTCGCCGCCCAGTAGCGGGCGGCGTCGGCGCCATGCTCCTCGACCAGGTGCATCGGCGTGAGAGCGTTGCCCTTGGACTTCGACATCTTCTTGCGGTCCGGATCCAGCACCCATCCCGAGATCGCCGCGTTGCGCCACGGCAGCTCGCCGTAGTCCAGCTGCGAACGCAGAATCGTCGTGAACAGCCAAGTGCGGATGATGTCGTGGGCCTGCGGGCGCACATCCATCGGGAACACCTTCTCGAACAGCTCGGGGTCCTCACCGGCATGGCCGGCGATCTGCGGGGTCAGCGACGAGGTCGCCCACGTGTCCATCACATCGGGATCGCCTGTGAACCCGTTCGGCTGATCGCGCTGAGAGGCCTCATACCCGTCCGGCACGTCCGTCGACGGGTCAACCGGCAGGCGCTCCTCGCTGGCCACGAGCGGCCGCTCGTAGAGCACCGTCCCATCGTCGTCCAGCGGATACCAGACCGGGAACGGCACGCCGAAGAAGCGCTGGCGGCTGATGTTCCAGTCGCCGTTCAGGCCATTCACCCAGTCCTCGAAGCGGGCACGCATGTAAGGTGGGTGCCAGGCCAGCTCGCGCCCGCGCTCGATCAGCTTCTCGCGATGCTCGATAGTGCGGATGAACCACTGGCGGCTCGTGACGATCTCGACCGGACGCTCGCCCTTCTCATAGAACTTCACAGCGTGCGTCACCGGGACGGGCTCTCCGGTCAGATCGCCCGACTCCTCGAGCAGCTCGACGATCCGTTTGCGCGCCTGGTTGATCGTGCGCCCCTGAAGCTCGCCATAGCTCGACCGCGCGCGCGCGGGATCTACCGACTCCCACCCGGGCTCCCCCCAGGCGACCTCGGTGAGGCGCCCGTCCGGGCCGAGCACCGGGCGCACCGGCAGCGACAGCTCGCGCCACCACGTCACGTCGGTGAGGTCGCCGAACGTGCACACCATCACGAGGCCCGTGCCCTTGTCCTGCGCGACGAGCGGATGCGTAAGCACCGGCACGCGGGTGCCGAACAGGGGGGTGAGCGCCTCGCCGCCCACGAGCTCGCGGTGGCGGGGATCGTCGGGGTGGGCCAGCAGCGCCACACAGGCCGGGATCAGCTCCGGGCGGGTGGTGTCGATCAGCGCCTCCCTACCCGGGTCAGATCCACTCGCGAGTGCAAAGCGCACGCGGTGCATCGCCCCCGGTCGCTCGCGGTCCTCGAGCTCGGCCTGGGCGACGGCCGTCTGGAAATCGACGTCCCACAAGGTTGGCGCCTGCAGCTGGTAGGCCTGCCCGCGGGCCAACAGCCCCAAAAACGAGCGCTGGGAGATCCGCTGCGCGCGCTCTCCGATCGTCGTGTAGGTCATCGACCAGTCGACCGATAGCCCGAGCGTGCGCCACAGCTCCTCGAACGCCCGCTCGTCTGACTCGGTCAGCGCCAGGCAGAGCTCGACGAAGTTCGGGCGCGACACTGACAGCGGCTCCTTTGGATCGGATCCCTGCCCATCCTCGTCAGGCGCCTCGAAGTCGGGGTCGTATGGGACCGACGGGTCGCAGCGCACGCCGAAGTGGTTCTGCACGCGGCGCTCGGTTGGCAGGCCATTGTCGTCCCAGCCCATCGGGTAGAAGACCTCTTTGCCGCGCATCCGCTGGTAGCGGGCGATCGCGTCGGTGTGCGTGTAGGAGAAGACGTGCCCGACGTGCAGCGACCCCGACACGGTGGGTGGCGGCGTGTCGATCGCAAACACACGCTCGCGAGCCGCCGCCCGGTCGAAGCGATAGGTCCCCTCGCGCTCCCACTCAGCGCTCCACTTTGCCTCCAGGCCGTCGAGCGCCGGGCGCTCGGGGACGTTCGCGCTGCTGTCGGTCTCGGGTGCTGACGGCGGCAAGCCGTGGATCGTATCCGCCCGCGAGCGGCCTCAGGCACTCAGGGCGATCTCAGCAGACGGGGCGATCTCTGAAGTGCCGGTAGCGAACGAACGCTGGTCGCGCTGCGAGCTGTGCCTGGGACAGTAGACGCCGCGAATCCGCCCGTCTTCCAGGCCGTAACCGAGCCACACGCCACCGCGCCAGGCGAAGTGGAAGAACCCGGCCTGCCTGCGCCCAAGCTCGCGCTCACGACCCCAGGCAGCGGCGACCGCCCGGATGGGAATGCTCTGATCACACGCGCAGCCGCCGGAGAGGTAACCGTTCGACACGCACCGCAGCGGCAACTCGATTGCCGTGATCTCCTGCACTTTGACTGTGTCTGCCCGATTGGGACGATCCATGTCGTTCTTTTCGGACGACAGGGGCAAAATGGCCCGATCTTCACTGCGATCTGGACAATTGTCCTATTCGCATGATCTCCACATGCCAAATGGCTTGCAATTGGTTCACCTCTCGAGCGCGTAACGGTCTTCCAGCGCTGAGGAGAGGCGCAACTAGCCAACTTCCAGGGGGTTTTGGGGGTGATGCTGGTGTATGGCAACCGCGTTCATTCCCGGGCCGGCGATGACACGCTCGTGCGTGCGGTGCACGCAGGCGACGAGCGGGCCTTCGAGGCAATCTTCAAGCGCTACCAGGCACCTCTGCTCGCCTACTGCCGGCACATGCTCGGGAACCAGTGCGAGGGCGAGGACGCCCTCCAGCAGACATTCACCAAAGCCCATCAGGCGCTGCTCGGCGGGAAGGCGCCCCGCGAGTTGCGCCCGTGGCTGTACGCGATCGCGCGCAACTGCTGTCTGTCGGCGATCGCGGCGCGGCGGCCCACAGCGTCACTGGAAGATCGCACGCCGGCGCTCGAGGGACTGTCCGAGGAGGTGCGCCAGCGCGAGGATCTGCGCGAGCTCCTCTCAGGCATCGGCCGTTTGCCCGAGGACCAGCGCTCAGCGCTGCTGCTGGCCGAGATCGACGACCTCTCCCACCAGGCGATCGCCACGATCCTTCAGTGCCCGGTGAACAGGGTCAAGGCGCTCATCCATCAGGCGCGCAGCGCCTTGATCGCTGACCGCGACGCGCGTAACGCATCCTGCCAAGACATCCGCGAGCAGATCTCGGTGGCCCGCGGCGGCGAACTTCGCCGTGGCCCGCTGCGCCGGCACCTGAAGCTGTGTGCCGGCTGCCGTGACTTCCAGCTCGCCGTCAGCGCCCAGCGCCAGTCTCTAACGGCCGTGCTGCCTGTGCTTCCCAGCGCGGGGCTCGCGGCGGCGATCCTCGGCCACGCCGCGGCGCACGGCGCGGGCGGAGCGGGAACAGCCGCGACCGGGAGCGCAGCGGCGACCACAGGCGCTGGACTCGTGCCCACGGGCAGCACGAGCGCCGGCGCGCTGCTCGGCGGAGCGGCCTCAAAGCTCGCTGCCACCGGGGCGATAGTTGCCCTGGCTGCCGGCGGCACGGTGACGGTTCACAACCAGCTGGCACACGCAACCCCTCAGCGAACCACCCACGCGCTGGCCAATCACCGGCTCCTCGCCTCCCTCTCCCCTGCAGCGCACAGAAATGCGATCGCGTCTATCGCCAGCACAAGCGGCCCATCCCCCTCCGGCTCTCTGCAGACAGGATCGCCGGCGGGGCTCACCATCCCCAGCGCGGCGGGACCGCTCCTCATCACCGCAACTGCGCCCGCAACGGGCCTCGTCCTGCCTGCAATCTCAGCTCCGCCCGCGGCTAACTATCTATCCGCACCTCTTGCAAATGCACGCGCAAAGCACCGGCGCGCGGCGCGCCACCGCCGCCACCACCGCCTGCACCGCGCCCGCCGGCACCGCCGCCACCTGCGCGCCCTACACCGCCGTGCCCGCCTGCGTAAAGCCCTACTTCATCCCCATGTGGCCACGCCCCAGCCGCCACAGCCGCCCGTGACGCCGGTCCCGGCCCGCAGGACTCGCCGGAAAGCTCGCCCCACCCCCCTCACCGGCACGGCCGGCGCACAGGCTGGGACTCCCACCACTGCGGGCACCAGCCATGCAGCAAACGGGCAGCACCATCACCCACCCCCACCCACCGGCATGGAAAAAAACGCCTCGGGCACTGGCGCTTCCGAAAAAACCGGTCTGGGCACAACGGGCGGTGAGGGTTCGGGCGATGCAGTTGGTGGGACCGAAAGCACTCCGCCCAAAACGAAAACGAAAAACATCTCCTCTCCGAGGTGCAACTGCCCAACTTTTGAATGTGGATCGCAGTTGTGTGGATTAAAGACCCACTCAGAACCAACGGGAGGAACGCGCCATGCGTCTTTGTAAACCGGCTCCGGCCCTGATCGCCGCAACCTCACTGCTCGCGCTGGCTCCAGCCAGCGCATCAGCTCACAAGCATCCGAGCCCCAACGGCCGCTGCCGGATCAATATCAATGTGATGCCCGGCCTCATCACCGCCGGGGAATCGACCGAAGTATCCGGCCGCCTTCTCTGCAATCGCCGCGCAAACGCAACCGGCAAGGTGGTCAAGCTGTACGCGCACGTGGCGGGAAGCGCGGGCTTCATCCCGGTCCAAACCACCACCACGGAAGCGGGCGGCTCCTATAAGTTTGCGACCGCCCCCGAGAACGCGAACACCAGCTTTTACGTTCGCTCACTCCGAGCCCAGAGCGGGCGCAGGCGGCTGCGGGTCGCAGCCGCAGTGACGCTCAGCGGACCGCCAGAAGGCGCACAGCTGCTCACGGGTGTGGCCAACAAGGTGACGTTCACCGGCACGGTCAACCCGGCTACCGACGTTGGCGCGCGCGTGATCCTGCAGCGCCAGAACGCGCTGACGGGCAACGAATGGCACCGGATCGGCATCGGTCAGGTGCAAGCGGGCGGCACCTACTCGATCACGCATACCTTCCGCGTGCCCGGCGACGCGAACATTCGCGTGCTCGTGCGCAGCGACGGGCTCAACATCCCGAGCCCGTCGAACATCCTCGAGTACGAGATCTCTCAGGCGCAGAACCCGAACCTGACGATCAACGCCTCCGCCGACCCGATCACCTTCGGGCAGACGGTGACGATCTCGGGCGTCCTCGCTCCTGGCAAAAGCATGCCCGTCACGCTGCTGGCGCGCACCGATGGGACCCGCTTCTCACCGGTCGCCCAGACGAACACGGACACAAGCGGCAACTACAGCTTCCCGGCGCAGATGCCGGTGAACAGCACGCTGTACAGGGTGCAGGGCGCAGGTAAGAAGTCCGCTGTGCTGTATGAGGGTGTGAAAGACCTCCTCACCGCAGAAGCCTCGCCGGTCACGGTAGAGGCCGGACAGGCGGTGACGTTCAAAGGCACTGTCGCTCCCGATCACACCGGGCACGTGGTCTATCTCGAGCGCCAGAACGCATCGGGCACGGGCTTCCACATCGTGCAGGTGTCCTTCGTGCGGGCGGGCTCGGTCTACGCGATCATCCACCAGGTCTACGTTCCCGGCACGAAGATCTTCCGGGTCGAGATCCCCGGCGGGCCGGAGAACGGGCGTGCGGTCAGTCAGCCGTTCACGATCACGGTGACTCCGGCACCGGCATCCTCGCTAGCACCGGAGGCGCCGGGCAACTCCACGCTGCCGCCCGAAGGCCAGACCACGGGCTCAGAAGCGGAAAAGCCACTCACCGAATAAGCGCTCGGGTCTCGAAGGATGTGGCCGTCCCCTTGGGGGCGGCCACAGTGCTTCCTAAGCAGCCCTCCTCCCGGCGCGAGGGTCAGGGCCGCACGAACGTATCCGGGTCGGGCCCGATGCGCTTGCCCGCGTCGAGCGCCGCGATCGCATCCATCTCGGCCTCGCTTAGCTCGAAGCCGAACACTTCGAAGTTCTCCTGGATGCGTGACGGGGTGACCGACTTGGGGATCACGACGTTTCCGAGTTGCAGATGCCAGCGGATGATCGTCTGCGCCGCGGTCTTGCCGTGCTTCCGGGCGATCTGCACGATCACCGGGTCCTGGAGCTCGAGCCCCTGTCCGAGCGGGCTCCACGCCTCGGTCAGGATCCCCAGCCGCTCGTGCTCGCGGCGCAGGCCGGCCTGCTGGAAGTAGGGGTGCAGCTCGACCTGGTTGATCGCCGGTGTGACGCCCGTCTCGGCGATCACCCGCTCCAGGTGCGCCGGCTGGAAGTTGGAGACCCCGATCGAGCGGACCAGCCCCTCGGACTGCAGCTCGATGAACGCCTTCCACGTCTCCACGTAGAGATCGTGCGCCGGAACCGGCCAGTGGATGAGGTACAGGTCGAGGTGGGAGAGCTCGAGGCGCTCGAGGCTGGCCTTGCATGCCCGCTTGGCCCGCTCGTAGCCCTGGTCGTCGTTCCAGCACTTGGTCGTCAGAAAGATCTGCTCGCGAGCGATCCCGGACGCGTGAATGGCTTCGCCGGCGGCGCCCTCGTTGCGGTAGGCGGCGGCAGTGTCGATGTGGCGATAGCCGGCTGACAGCGCCTGCGCGACTGCCACCTCGGTCTCCTTCGGCGGGACCTGGAAGACGCCGAAGCCGAGCTGCGGGATCTGCTCGCCCGGCTGCAGCGGGATGCGGGGAACCTGATCGGTTGAGGTGGTCATGGCCCTGCTATTGCCCCGCTGGCCCTGAAGCTAAACGCCGCGATCCTGCTGGTTGTAATGGCCCGGCCACTGCTCATACGGGATGCGGGTGATCTCGCGCAGCGGCCCGAGCTCACTCCATTGGTTGCTCCCCAGGCGCGCGAGTGGAGCCAGCCGCTCGATCACCGGGAGACCGTCCCGCATCACTGTCTCATCGATCGCCGCGTTCACCACGCGGCCGAGAACGACGGTCGAGATGCCGATCGCCGAGGTTGCGTGCAGGACACACTCGAGCGCCACCGGTGAGCGGGCCACGCGTGCCGGGGAGACGAGCAGGCTCGGCTCGCGTTCGATGCCGACCACGTCGAACTCGCTCTGATCCGGCGGAAACGCTGTGCCGGTCGCGTTGATCTGCTCGAACAACCAGGCTGGCGCCAGGTTGACGACGAACTCCCCGGTCGCCTTGACGTTCCTCAGCGAGTCCTTGCTTCCGACGGAGGTGAACTGCACGACCGGCGGGTCGATCGCAGCGACGGTGAAGAACGAGTGCGGCGCGAGGTTTTCGACTCCCTCTGCCGAACGTGAGGACACCCAAGCGATCGGCCGGGGCACCACCACCGATGTCAGCAGCTTGTAGAAAGCCGCCTCACCTATCCCGGCGGGAGTGATGTCGAGGCGAGTCATTCCCGCAGTATGCCGCCGGCCGGCCCTCTCTTCTCAGTCGCTCGCGGGCCGAGCGGCTAGCTTGGCCCGGTCGCAGCGCTCTCGCGCCACTCCTGCAGAGCGGCAAGCGCCCCATCGATCACACGCCCAACAAACGTTTCGCGGTCATTGGCGTGCGGCAGCGGCTCGCCGGGCACAGGGACCTCGAGAAACTCGCACAGAGGCGCCCAGCCTTCTGAGACCTCCCACACGAGCAGACGCTCGGGCGGGACTGCGGCCTTTACGCTCTCGTTGTAGGCGAGCATCTGCTGCTTCATTTCCTGCTCTCCCCGGCCACCCGCGAACGGCGAATGCTCATCCCAGAGCATGCGGTCCACCAGTTCGAGATAGCGCCGCCAGCGGGGGTCGATTTCGCGACGGGCCTTCGACAGGTGGCCGATCAGCGTGTCTCCGTGACAGAAGCTGCCGATCGTTTCGCGATAGCTCGGCTCCCAGGTGTCGGGGTTACGGACGCTGAGCAGCACCTTGGCGTCGGGGTGGCGCTCTGCAAGCTGACGGTAGACGAAGCCGCCGGGCCAGTCCACCGTCGAGTTATAGCCAGCGAAGATCTCTCCCAGGAGGTCCTCTCCGTCGAGCGCCCGGTGCCACAGCTCGACCTCATCGAGGTCGGCGATGATGTTCACCCAGTGGTAGCAGGGTCCGAGGCCAAGCGTCTCCAGCGCTTCCTTCTGGGTGAGCGTGCCCGTGCGAGGCAGACCAGCGCCAATGACCTTCATCGCGGGCACTCTATCCATGGTCCTTCTAGGTGCTCTCGCTGGGTGCCGTGCGGGGCGGCAACGAGGGCTCCACACGCAGCAGCCGTGCTGGCAGCTTCGGCAGCCACCAGTTCCAGCGCCCGAACAGCGAGATCACCGCGGGCACGAGCAGTGCACGGATGACCGTTGCATCGAGCAGGATGCCGGCCGCCAGGCCAGTCGCGAGCACTTTGACTTCCGTCCCCGGGCCTGACGCGAGCGACAGGAAGGCCAGGAACAGGATCAGCGCGGCGCTCGTCACGAGGCGCCCGGTGCGGCCGATGCCCCGCACAACGGCCGTGTCGGTGGAGCCGGTGGCGTCGTACTCTTCGCGCATACGGGCGAGGATGAACACCTCGTAGTCCATCGACAGCCCGAACAGGAACGCGAACACCATCAGGGGGATCCAGGCGGTGATTGAGCCCGTCGCCGAGATGCCCCAGATCAAATCCGAGCCGTGACCGCGCTGCCAGATCAGATCGAGCACGCCCCAGGCAGCGCCGACGCTGATCACGTTGAGGATCACCGCCTTGAGCGGCAACAGGAGCGAGCGAAAGGCGCGCGCGAGCAGGATGAACGTAACTATCGCGATCAGGGCGATCATCAGCGGGAAGTTGCCGTAGACCGCGTTGATGAAGTCCTCGTTCTGGGCCTGCAGCCCACCGAGGCGCACCTCGGAACCTGCTGCGTGGGCGGCCGAGCGCACGCGATCGAGCGTCTTTCGGCCAACCGCGGATGAGCCGTCGGGGGTCGCGAAGGCATCGACGACCGCGGCTCCCGCGACCCGCCATTGCGGAGAGTTGGGCGCAACCGCGCCATGCACGTTTGGCACGGCGGCGAGCGCCGCGGCCACCGCATCGGGTGAAGCCTGGCCTTCGACGAGCGCTTCGTGCGGGATCAGCGCACCGGAGCCGATGCCCGAGCGCTCGAGCTCGAGCAGGCCCTGCTTGGCGTCGCCCTGCTTGGCGATCGTGTTGACGTTGGACAGCCCAAGCTGCAGGTTGCTCGCGGCGAGCACGAGCGCCGCGAGCACAAACGCGGCGCCCAGCGCCGCCACCCAGCGGCGGCGCACGACGAGGTTCGCCCAGCCGGTCCACTGGCGGCTGGCCTTATCGTCATCGCGCCGGTGCGGCCAGTCCAGGCGCGGGCCGAGCTTTGACAGCACGACCGGCAGCAGCGTCACCCCGACGAGCACGCTGACCAGCGGGATCAAAAGACCGCCATATCCGACCGAGCGCAGGAACGGGAGCGGCAGCGCAACCAGCGCCAGCAGGCCGATCGCGACGGTCGTGCCGCTGAACACGACAGCCCGTCCGGCCGTCTCCATCGCACGGACGATCGCCTCATCGCCCGCCAGCCCGTGCGAGCGCTCCTCGCGCCAGCGAACCACCACGATCAGCGCGTAGTCGATCGAAACGCCGAGACCGATCAGCGCGACCAGGAACTGCACGATCGGCGAGATTTCGGTGATCGTCGTCAGCCCCCACACGACCAGGAAGGTGGTGAGGATCGAGACGATCGCCATGATGATCGGCACGATCGCGAGGAACGACGCAAACACGAACGCCAGCACGAACAGCGCACCGACACCGCCCAGCAGCGCCTCGACGAGCACACCGGGGCCGCTTCCTCCGCCGCTCTGCACCGACAGCGCGTCGAAGCCGGTGACGTGCAGCGGTGCGCCCGCGACGGTCGTTCCCTTCAATGCGGCCGTGGCTTTTTCTGCGGCCTTGGGGTTGTCGCCGAACGGCTGGCTGGGATCGGGGCGCGGGTAGTCGACGATGAACGTCGTGCGCCCGTCCTTGGAGACGAACGCGCGGTTGTGAGTGCTCACGTAGCTGGCGACGCGGCCGCCCGGCAGGATGCGCTGCAGGCGCGCTTCGACGGCGCGCAGTTCGTTCTGCACGGCCGGAGAATCGACGGACTCACCGGCGGGCAGCGTGACGATCGGAAGCAGCGGGGCGCTGTTGCCGCCCGTGCCGTGGAAGTCGTGGGCGATCTGCTGGTTGGTAACCCAGCCTTCCTTGCCGGGCACCGAGAATTTCTGTTTCAGGGCTTTGGTCGCCGAGCCCGCGGAGGCCATGCCGATCAAGGTCAGCAGGAGCCAGAAGATCACGACGATGCGTTTGTGAGCCAGAACCCAGCGGGTCAGCGGTGCCATGTGCGTCCCTTCGTTCGGTTTGTCATCTGCGCCTAAGACCACGGCTCGGGCTGAAACTCATCGCAGCACGGGACGCGTCTGGGCCGGTGCAATCGCGCTGCATGCTAGGTCGACACGGGACGGCCGTCTTCTCGAAACGTGCGGCGTTGCGGCGTGGCCGATCTCGCCCTTAGCCTTGACTCGGCTCTGCTCAGAGATGTTTGTAGCAGGACAGGCGCGCCCACCGCGTAAAGTTGGGCGCCGCGGGTGAACGGAATCCCGTCCACCTCGCGGCACCCAGTGGGTAGGAACTTGGCGCGGAGAGGGGTGCTGGCGCCATTGGTTCCTCTCGAACGCCGCCCGGGGAGGTCGTGGGGCGACGCTCGAGATGAAACCGCTTGCTTGGGACGGTTTCTTCGTTCGTTTGTTTTTCCTGGTCTTGGCGCAGCCTGTAGGGAGTGGCTCACGCCTGCTCGGCTGTGGGCTCATAGATCAGGATGGCGATGCCCTCACCAACTGTTTTTGAGCTGCTGAGCCGCAGCGTCTTCTTCTCCTCACCGGCGGCGAACAGGCGCTTACCGCTCCCAAGCACGACCGGGAACACCATCAGGCGCAGCTCGTCGACGAGGTCGTGCTCGAGCAGCGTTTGGGCGAGTTGGGCGCTGCCATGGACGGAGATCTCCCCCGCGAGGCTGTCCTTGAGCTTGGCGACCTCGGCGACGACATCGCCGCCGAGCACGGTCGAGTTCTTCCAGGCCGGCTCGGAGAGCGTTGAGGAGACGACGTACTTCGGCATGTTGTTGAACTTGTCGGCGAACTCGCCCTGCATCGACGGCCACGCGGCGGCGAAGCCTTCATATGTCTTGCGCCCGAGCAGCAGCGCCTGCGCGCCCATCGCCTCGTCGAGCTTGAATTTGTCGCCATCGGCACCGCGATCGAACTTGAACGTCCAGCCGCCGTGCCTGTAGTCCTCTGCCCCGCCCGGGTCCTCCATCACGCCGTCGAGCGAGACGAACTCTGTCACCACGATTCTTCCCATCTCGATCCTCCTTTCGTTTTGTGGGCTTACACCACTAGGACCGTTTTACTGAAGCGGTCTCATCGGTCATGCCGTGCGGTGCTAGGCAAGCTGGGGGGCCGCCTGAGGGTCGGTGTCCTGCTGGGCCTGCGCCTCGTGCACGGGCATGGCGACCGGCCGCACGACTGCCAGGGCAACGAGGATCGCGCAGCCGACGAGCGCCGCGCCAATCCCGAAAGCCAGGTGATAGCCGCTGGTCAGTGCCGCCGCGGTGGAGTGCCCACTCTTGATCAGCTTGTCGCTGTGTGAGGCCGACAGGGTGGCGAGCACGGCCAGGCCAAGGGCACCGCCGACCTGAGCGGTCGTATTCACCAAGCCGGATGCCAGGCCGGCATCGCTCGGTGTGGCACCGGACATCGCGAGCCCCATCAGTGCCGGAAAACAGATCCCCGCACCGAGGCCAAACACCACCATCACCGGGAAGATGTCGGTGATGTAGTTGCCGTTGACCGGGGCGCGCATGAACCACAGCAACCCCACTGCAATCAAACCGAGGCCGGGGAACATCAGGTTGCGCGCGCCGAAGCGCATCGCCAGCGGCTGGGCGTAGCGCACCGACAACGTGCCCATGATCACCGTCACCGGCAGGAACGCGAGGCCGATCTCCAGGGCGTCGTAGTGCAGGATCCGCTGCATGTACAGCGCGCCGAGGAAGAACATGCCGAACATCCCCGCGACGGAGAACACCTGGATCAAGTTGGCGCCAGTGACATTGCGCGAGCGGAAGATCCGCAGCGCCATCAGAGGCTTTGCGGCGGTGGACTCGCGTAGCACGAAGACCGCCAGCAGCAGGAGCGAGAGAGCGCCGAGCAAAAGCGTACGGCTCGCTCCCCACCCGTTCTCGGCGGCTGGCTTGACGATCGTATAGACGCCGAGCATCAGCGCACCGGTGATCAGGACCGCGCCGGGAACGTCGGCGCCCTCGCTGAGCCCAATGCCCTCATCGCGCTCCAGCAGCCGCACAATCGCCATCGCGGTGGCGATCCCAACCGGCACGTTGATGAAGAAGATCCAGTGCCAGTTGATCGCCTGGGTGATCACGCCGCCAGCCAGCAGGCCGACCGCGCCGCCGGCCGAGGCGACGAAGGCGTAGACACCGATCGCCTTGGCCTGCTCATGCGGCTCGGGGAACATCGTGACGATCATCCCGAGGATCACCGCCGAGGTCATCGCACCGCCAGCGCCCTGCAAGAAGCGAGCGCCGACGAGCATCTCCTGCGATTGCGCTAGGCCGCACAGCATCGAGGCCGCGGTGAAGATGAACAGGCCGGTCAAAAGGACGCTGCGCCGGCCGATGAGATCGCCGAACCTTCCCGCCAGCAGCAGCAAGCCGCCGAACGCGATCAGATAGGCGTTGACAACCCACGCGAGGCTCTGAGTGGAGAAACCGAGATCGGTCTGGATCGACGGCAGCGCGACGTTCACGACGGTGACATCGAGCACGATCATCAGCACCCCGGCGCACAGGACATAGAGCGCGATCCAGCGGGAATCCTGGTTGCTATGGCTGGTGCTCACGATCTCATCTCCTTGCATTGTGGTGTTAGGTCACTTCGGTGTCATCACTAAAGACCGATTGACCTCGCAGAACTAATCGCTCAGCGCGTCCACGACATGCGTCGATTAGTTTTCGCGGCGGGGACGGTCTCTTTTACAGGATGGCCACGCCACGGAGAAGAACGATCACCTGCGACGTCGCGGCGCTCGCCGCTCATCCCGATGCGGCTACGATCGACGCCCTCGCGCGGCTTGCGCTCCTCATGCGCCGGGATGGGATCGAGATCGTGCTGCGCGGCGCCTCGATCGAGCTCGTGGAGCTGATCGCGTTTGTGGGCCTGACCGACGTCTTAGGAGTCGAGTCGCGCCGGCAACCCGAACAGCGGAAACAGGGTTTCGGTGTCGAGGAAGAACGTGAACTCCACGATCCTCCCCCCTGAGAGCTCCAGCACCTGCAGCGCCCAAGGGTCGTAACCGCCGTCCGGGCTCGGCTTGTACTGTCCGAACGTCGGCGATCCGTTCGCCGCCGGTGCCACCAGCACGCGCGAGCCGCGACATTCGATCCCCGGACCGGCCCACCACTCGAGGATGTCCTCACGGCCCTCGAGCCACATGTCAAATGGCGGCATCGACTGCGTCGCATCCTCCCGCATCATGGCGCCGAGCTCATCCATGTCATAGCGCTCAAACGCTCCCACCCAGCGCGCCAACAGCGCACGATCCTCCTCCCCCGGTGGCGTCGAGGGGAGATCGGTCGCGCTCAAATTGCGCTCCTCGAGCGTCGCCCGCGCGCGCTGCAGCGCGCTGTTGACGGACGCCACACTCGTCTCGAGCAGCTCCGCGACCTCGCTCGCCTGCCAGCGCAGCACCTCACGCAGGATCAACACCGCACGCTGGCGCGGCGGCAAATGCTGCAAGGCCGCGACAAACGCCAGCCGCACGGTCTCGCGTGCCACGGCCACCTCCGCCGGGTCGCCTTCCGCGGCTATCAGACCGTCGGTGGGAACCGGCTGGATCCATGTCGCCTCCGAGCGCGTGTTCAGGTTCTCGGCCACGGGTGCCTGGGCGGGGCCCAGATCTATCGGGCGTGCACGGCGCTCGGATCTCCCCAGCATGTCGAGGCACACATTCGTCGCGATGCGGTAGAGCCACGAGCGCAGGGCCGACCGCCCCTCGAAGCGACCAAAGCCCCGCCAGGCGCGGATGAACGTCTCCTGGACCGCATCCTCGGCCTCGAACGGCGAGGCGAGCATCCGGTAGCAGTGGGCGGTCAGCTCCGCGCGATGGGTCTCGAACCGGTCCTCGAACTCGCCGGCTGCGGGCTTCGTCTGCACAGAAGACTGCGGCACTGCGCCCATAGTAGGGATTCGGGCCAGCGTCTCAACCATCGGTTGCGCGCCTCGTCTCGGGAGCTCCACCTCTACCGGTCATGCTCATAAGACCGCACCGAAGGCCCGCACTCATCGCTGCGGGGAAAAGTTTTCTCAGGGGCACTGCTGCTGGGACTGGAGCTCAGCCCTCGAGCATCCAGCAGTTTTCGGTCCAGAGGAAGTGGTTCGGGTGGGTGGGCTTCCCATCCAGCGGGGTGGGCAGGTCGAGCGAGGCTACGTAGCCGTGGACGATCACGACGGCCGATCCGATCGCACGCTGCTGCGCGCGCAGCCGTGCCCGGCCCTGAGGTTCGCGCAGGAGCTTTGAGAGCTTGGCATTCCAGCGCTGCGCACACGTGCGGTGGTGGCGCTCCGCTCTCAGCGGGGCATTGAGGATCGCACAGGCGCCCGCGCCATTTCCGGCCAGCTCCGCGGCCACGAAGTTCGAGGCGGCCCGGCGCACCCAGGCGACCTGTTCGCGGCTACCGACCGAGTGGGCCGCGAAGGCGCTCGCCGGCAGGACGAGCGCGCTGGCGCACACGAGCACGGCGAGCGTGCGGCGAAGGCTCATAGGAGCGTGTCGGCGGTAGAGATTCGTTGCATGAGCTTTCGGCTACAGAGGCGCCAGCGATGGACACATATCGTAGGTGCGCCGGCGGACTATCCGGCCACTGAGCCGCCCGCGGCCGCTTCCGGAGCCCCTGCCGGTCCTTGCGCCCCGCCACCTGCGCCGGCTGGCGCGCCGCTGGCAGGCACTTGGCCACTCGCGGCGGACTGTCCGCTGCGGTCGGGCTCGGGCCTCTCGCTAGCGCCGTGCTTGACGCTGAAGTAAGCCCAGGTGTCATACAGGCCAAGGCGCGAAGCCAGTTCGCCGCCTGAAATTGCAACCCGCCCGCCCGAACAGATGATGCTGGCGGAGAGGATGCGCGGCGAGACGCCGCGGCGAAGCACTTCGATGCCACGGAAGTCACCGCGCAGCAGGCCGCTCAGGTCTTTCGCGACCGCGGCGAAGGAGAGGCTGAGCGTCCAGCTGTGCAGGGGGCCCTGGTCGTAGGGGTCGGGCACTCCGAGCAGCCAAGGCTCAGAAGCGGAGCCGGGGAAGGCGTTCTGGACGTTCTCGGTGTACCCGCCGGAGCTGGCGTAGAAGTAGGTGATGGCGGGCTGACCGTGGTAGGTGACGATCTGCCCGGCGGTGGCGAGCGCCGCGGCGTTGGTGCGAGAAGTTTCAGCGGCGACGCCGCGGTAGACCTGGGAGCGCGTGTCGGAGTAGACATCGAAGCGCGCGCCGCCAGCGTGAGCGGTGAGCACGTAGGTGCGGACGGCAACCGCCTGGGCCTGCAGAGCCGCAAGTGGCCACGAGGATGGCATCTCGGCGGCGATCACGCCGCGCACGTAGTTTTCGAGTGAAAGCTTGTGGACGGTGCCGCCGATGAGCACGCGCACCGTCGTATTGGGCGGCGCCTGGCCAAGTGCGGTGCCCGGGTAGTAGTGCGCGAGGATCGCCTGATAGGTGAAGCCATGCTCGGCGTAACCGAGGGCGCCCTCCTGACTCATGCCCACGCCATGGCCGTCTCCGGCTCCTCGGACGATGAGCGTAGACGCGCGCGCTGAACCAGCGCAGAGCAGCGCCACACAGGCGCCGGCGATGATCGACGAGCGGAGCAGCTGGTTATGTAGGCGGTGATAGGTTGATCTCATGCTGAGCATCCGTGCCCGGCCGGGGTCAGACAGGCAGGCAACGCCGCCGCCGTCTGAACCTCGCGCCCTGTGCACTGCAGCGATCGGAACACCTGTGCCAGGCCGTGAGCTTCACCCGGCGAGGACGGCCAATCGTTTGGCCGGGCCCCGGGGCTGCAAACGCGAGGGAGATGAACCCAGAGATGCCTAGGCCAGATGACGAGCAGGCCGTCCTCGGCCAGGTCCCCAAGGATCTCTACATAGGGGGTGAGTGGCGCGCGGCGACAGGCAGCGGGACGCTGGCGGTCGAGGATCCCGCCACCGGCGAGCCGCTCGTCGAGGTCGCAGACGCCCAGCCGCAGGATGCAATGGCGGCACTGGGCGCAGCCGCCGATGCGCAGGCAGAGTGGGCGGCCAGTCCGCCGCGTGAGCGGGGCGAGATCCTGCGCCGCGCGTATGAGGCGATCGTCGCCAAGACCGACGAGCTGGCGCTTTTGATGACGCTCGAGATGGGCAAGTCGCTGGCCGAGTCGCGCGCCGAGATCGCCTACGCAGCCGAGTTCTTTCGCTGGTTTTCCGAGGAGGCCGTGCGCATTCACGGCCGCTACATGGTCAACACAACGGGCAAGGGCCGGATCCTCACGATGCGCCAGCCCGTTGGGCCGTGCGTGTTCGTCACGCCGTGGAACTTCCCCACGGCGATGGGCACGCGCAAGATCGCCCCGGCGATCGCCGCGGGATGCACGATGGTCGTCAAGCCCGCGCAGCAGACGCCGCTCTCGATGCTTGCGCTCGCGCAGATCCTCGAGCAGGCCGGGCTGCCGGGCGGCGTGCTCAACGTGATCACCGCCAAGCATTCCGGCGCGGTGATCGAACCGCTGTTGAAGGATCCGCGCACGCGCAAGCTGTCCTTCACGGGCTCCACGGAGGTGGGACGCAAGCTGATCGAACAGTCAGCCGAGCAGATCCTGCGCGTCTCGATGGAGCTCGGCGGCAATGCCCCCTTCCTCGTGTTCGAGGACGCTGACCTCGATGCCGCCGTCGAGGGGGCAATGCTCGCCAAGATGCGCAACGTCGGCGAGGCCTGCACCGCCGCCAACCGCTTTCACGTGCACGAGTCCCTGGCCGAGGAGTTCGCCGAACGCATAGCGGAGCGGATGGGCGCGCTGAAGGTGGGGCGCGGCACCGATCCCGACACCGACGTGGGTCCGTTGATCGACGAAGCCCAGCGGGCCAAGGTCGACGAGCTGGTCGCCGACGCCTCGGAGCGCGGCGCGCGCGTGCTGCTCGGCGGCGAGCCCGTCGGCGAGCGCGGCTACTTCTACGCGCCGACCGTGCTCACCAGCGTGCCGCCGGACGCGCGGCTGCTTGCCGAGGAGATCTTCGGCCCCGTCGCCCCGATCGCGACCTTCTCCACCGACGGGCAGGCGATCGAAGCCGCCAATCGCACCGAGTACGGGCTTGTCGCCTATGTCTACACGCGCGATCTCGCGCGCGCGTTCCGCGCCTGCGAGGGAATCGAAACCGGCATGGTCGGCCTGAACCAGGGGGTCGTCTCCAACCCCGCGGCCCCGTTTGGCGGGGTGAAGCAGTCAGGCTTCGGCCGCGAGGGCGGGTTTGAGGGAATCAGCGAGTACCTGGAGACAAAGTACGTAGCGGTTAGCTTGTAGGGCATGATCAGAGGACGTCCGCTCGCGCTCGCGCGCTTGGCCTTCGGGCTGTTGACAATCGTGGCGATCGTGGCCCAATACACACACCGCGAGAACCCGTCGGCCTTCTATACGACGAACTTCCTCAGCTTCTTCACCAACGAGAGCAACCTCCTCGCCGCGGGGTTGCTGTCCTACGGCGCCTACCGAGGTTTGCGGTGGGGTGCGCAGGAGAGCTCCTCGGCGTATGAGTTGCTGCGGGGCGCCGCCGTGATCTATATGACGATCACCGGCGTAGTGTTCGTGCTCTTGCTGTCGGGCTCCAGCGAGTCGGTGCCGTGGGCGAACGCGGTGGTCCACTACGTGATGCCCGTGGTAATCGTGCTCGACTGGTTGATCGTCCCACCGCGCATGCGGGTGACGTGGAGGAAGGCCTTGCGCTGGCTGATCTTTCCGGTGGTGTACTTCGGCTATACGCTGATCCGCGGAGCGATCACGGGTTGGTATCCCTATCCATTCCTGAACGTGGCGGCGAAAGGCTATGGGCAGGTGCTGGCCGACGGCGCCGGCATCCTGATCGGGATGATCGCGGTGGGCTCGGCGACGCTGCTGGCCGGCAACCGGCTGCGCGAGCGTCGCGTAGCTCCGACCTCCTAGCGGCGGCCCTGCAGCTGCGTGAGACCGGTCCAGGTCTGAGACCTGCGCCTCCTTCGACTATGCGCTTACCGCGCCGGGGCATGCTCAAGACGCCAGCACCACGCGCCGAACGCGAGAGTGACGCACGAAGGAATGTGAGATGTGCCAGTGAGCGCAGCGAACCAAGCCAGCTCTCAGTTGCCCGTCCGGCGCGGGGTGGCACAGCTATGGCTGAAGAGGAAGGAGGGCGCGAGGACGGTGGGCGCCCACGCGACTGAAAAGATGCCCCGCCCGCCCGGGATGGCTAAGCTCGTAGGCATGGGGAGCGAACCCCCGAAGCAGTCGGCTCGTAATGGGCCACCTCAGCGCAACGCCCAGGGCCCGCGCTCGCCGCTGGGATGGGTTGCGTGGGCGGTGCTGGTCGGCGCTGCGGCCGTGGGCGCGGTGGCAGCCGGCAGCTCCGTTTTTACAGCCGCCTGTGTGGTCGTGCTCGCAGGCGCAGCGACGGTGCTCGGCTGGCGCATCGGCGAGGGCCGGCGGGGGGCACTCGAGCAGCAGATCGACAGTCACTCCAGCGAGCTGCAGCGGGCCTTCTCAGAGCTCGAGATCGCACAGGCTGAGACCGTGCGCAGACTGTCGATGGCAGTCGAGTTCCGCGATGAGGACACGGGCGCTCATATCGAGCGGATCGGGCGCTTCTCGACGCTGCTGGCCGAACAGGTCGGTATGGAGCCAGACTTCTGCGCGACGCTCAGTCACGCGGCGCCGCTACACGACGTGGGCAAGGTTGCGATTCCCGACGCGATCCTGCTGAAGCCGGGCAAGCTGACGGCCGAGGAGCGCACGATCGTGGAGACCCATGCCGAGGAGGGCCACAGGCTATTGCGCGGCTCGTCATCGTCGATTCTCGACCTGGCGGCGACGATCGCCCTCAGCCACCACGAGAAGTGGGACGGGAGCGGCTATCCGCGGGGTGTGGCGGAAGAAGCGATCCCGATCGAGGGACGGATCGTGGCGGTGGCCGACGTCTTCGACGCGCTGACGAGCGATCGTGTGTACCGCAAGGCGTTCACGGTCGAGGAAGCCGTCGAGATAATGCTCGAGCAGCGCGGCCTGCACTTCGACCCAGTGCTGCTGGACGCGTTCATGGAAGTGCTCGGCCGCTCAGGCCCTGACGCGCGTGAGCAGGCACCAGACCCGCTGGCGCTTGCCGAGAACGCGCTGGAAACTTTTGCGAGGGCTCTGGAACGCGGGGAAGGAGAGGCCGCCGAGGGCATCATCGCCACCGCGCTCGACGACGGAATCCCCCTCGCCACTGTGCACGACGAGGTGATCGAACCAGCGCTACGGCAAGTCATCGCGCTGCGCGAGCAGGGAGAGATCGACGCGGGCGGTGAGCAGCTTGCGATGGGGATCGCGCGGAGAGTGCTCGCGACGCTGCGCAGGTACATGCTCAGCGGCGAGGAGCAGCCCGAGGTGCTGAAGCGCATCGAGCAGACGGTGCAAATGGTAGATGGCCGACTGGCGGCACCCGAGCACGCAGTCGGCTGAGCTCGAGCGGTCGCGCTTGCAGCTCGCCCCAGCGTCCCCACGCAGCGTCGCTGTAGATTACGCGCCGTGAAGCGCGCGATCGTAACCGGCGGGGCCGGGTTCATTGGCTCGCATGTCGTCGACGCGCTGCTCGGCGAGGGCTGTGCCGTGACGGTCGTCGACGATCTCTCCGCCGGCGATCAGCGGCGCGTGGCCGAGCAGGCCGAGCTGCGCGTGCTCGACATCACTGACCTGCAGGGCCTCGCGGCGCTCGCCGAGGAGGTCAAGCCGAGCGCGATCTTCCACCTCGCCGCGCAGGCGAGCGTCGTCGCCTCCGTCGAGAACCCCGGTCGCGACTGCGAGGTCAACGTGCGGGGGACGCTCAACGTCGTCGAGGTCGCGGGACGCCATGGGGCGCCGGTCGTGTTCACCTCGACAGGCGGCGCGCTGTACGGCGACGACGCGCCGATGCCGACCGCCGAGGACCGGATCCCGGCGCCGCTGTCGCCCTACGGCGCTTCGAAGTGGGCCGGCGAGGCGTACGTGAAGACGTGGTCGCTGTCCTCAGGCATCCCGCACGCCGTGTGCCGTCTGGGCAACGTCTATGGGCCCCGCCAGAACCCTCATGGCGAGGCCGGCGTCGTGGCGATCTTCTCAGAGCACCTGTACACGGGCAAAGCTCCCAAGCTGTTCGGGCATGGCAAGCCCACCCGTGACTATGTGTATGTGGCAGACGTTGTGCGAGCGCTACTGACAGCGTCGGGAAAGCGCGGCACGTTCAACATCGCCACGGGCGTCGAGACCGACGTCATGACGGTCTGGAACGAACTGTGCGCGATCGCCGGCTCGGAGGTGGAGCCCGAGCTGGCTGACCTGCGCCCGGGTGAGTTGCAGCACAGCTGTCTCGACGGCACCCTGGCCAGCCGCGAGCTGGGATGGCGTGCCGAGGTGCCAGTCAGCGAGGGCCTGCAGAAAACGTATGAGGCGCTGGTGGAGGAGTTCCACCGAGCCGGGCAGTAGCGACAGCTCGCGGGCGAGGACGCAATCGCCAGTGCAGCGGTTGCAAGGCCCGCCGCGAATGTCGAGAAATATGATGTGACCGCAAGGGCTGAGCGAGCGTTCGTACCTGCCACTTTGGCTGTGATCGCATTGCTCGCCCCCACAGCAGTGGCGCGCGCAGATCTGGTGGGCGGCGCCGCAGCTCCGTCGGTGCCGCGATCAGGAGGAAGTGAGTACGGGGTCTCCACGCTGGCCGTAGCTCAGGGCCCAGTTCTCAGCTCGCTCACGGCGCCAAGCACGGCCGTACCCGGCCAGCCACCGCGCGTGACGCTGCGGATCGACGAGGCACACGTGGGCACCGTCAACGTCCAGGTGGCCATCCACGACCTCGCTACGCGCAAAGCCGCGGTCATCGCGAACATGGGTTGGGTGCACACGTCGCGCACGCTGGCCGTCAGCTGGCCGCACGGCTCGAGGCTGAAGGTGGGCACCTACCACGTGAGCGTGAGCGCACACGACCACCACTCCGGAAACCTCAAGCGCACGGCACATAGCTCCGGGGTGGCGACACTAACCGTCCAGGCAACTGTCAAAGCGCCGCCGCCACCGGCCGCGCCCCCTCCACTACAAGCGGGTGTGCCGACACCGGCGCAGACGGTGGCCGACGGGGCGGTCTTCCCCGTGGCCGGGCCCCATAGCTTCGGCGGTCCGGAAAACCGCTACGGCGCGCCGCGCAGCAACCACATCCACGAAGGCCAGGACATCCTCGCGGCCGAAGGCACGCCCGACGTGGCGCCGCTGGCGGGTACGATCACGTGGACGAGCTACCAGGCGGGCGGCGCCGGCTACTACGCGGTCGAGCACACGCTGATCGGGTTCGACTTCATGTTCGCTCACTGCAAGGCTGGCACGCTCCTCGTCAGCGCCGAACAGGCCGTCGCCGCAGGACAGCAGCTCTGTCAGGCCGGCCAGACCGGTGACGCGACCGGCCCGCACCTGCACTTCGAGATGTGGGTCGGCGGCTGGCAGGTCAAAGGCGGGCACTCGATCGACCCGCTGGCGTACCTGCAGGCTTGGGAAGGCGCTTGAGCCATGCTCATATGCTGCGCGCCGGCGTAGGCTGCCTACAAAGTTGCTTTCAATTGTCGTCGTCGAGCTGAAACTGGCCGTCGCGATAGATCACACGCTGCTCTCCGGAACGCAGCGTGGCGGTGACGACGCGGTCGGTCGTGGAGACGATGTCGGTGTGCACGGTGGAGTCGTTGAAGCCGAGCTCGGCCCAGCGCTCGGCGGAGAGCGCTGAGGGGTCGCCGTCGAAGGCGTCCTGGTAGGAGCGCCCGAGCGCAATGTGCGTGTTGCCGAAGCGCCCGCCGACATTCTCGTCATACAGCGTGTGCGCCATGAAGCGCATGATCCGCGACAGGCGCCGGTCGGTCAGCGAGAACTCGCCGATGCGGTCTGCGCCCTCGGTGGCGATCATCTCGGTCAGGACGGGCTCGTTCTCCTCGGCGCTCGCGTTCACCACGCGCCCACCGGCGAACTGCAGGCGGATGCCCTTGACTAGGTTGCCGTAGCGGTAGAGCGGCTGGTTGCAGTAGATCCAGCCCTCCGTGCCGCGCCAGTCGGGACTCGTGAAGATCTCGAAGCTGGGAATGTTGCGTCCGCGCCCGCCGAGCCATTTGCGCTGCTCTCCGAGCGAGATCCGCAGGTCGACGTCCTCGCCCTGCACGTGCACGTGCTCGATCTCCAGCGAGTCGAGCCGCTCGCGGCTGGCACTGACACGCTCGCCGACCTCGCGCCAGCGGGCGATCGGGTCCTCGGCGTCGAGGAAGCATGCATGGATGATCTGCTCCCAGTACTCCTCGATGCTCATCTGAGCCTCGGCGGCCATCGCCGGCGTCCCGTAGAGGCCGAGCGTCCAGCTGAAGCGCCCGGCGTTCTCCTTCTCGCCGCGCCAGTCCAGAAGCGGGCGCATGGCCGCGCCCTGACGCATGATCTTGGCGGGGTCGACGGAGTCGAGCGCGTGTGGGTCGGCGTCGGCGAGCACGCCGATCTGGTGGTCCATCTCGTCGATCAACCCGCGCATGTAGCGCGCGTTGAAGTGGTCGAGCTGGGCGTCGCTGGCCAGCTCAAAGAAGTCGCGCGAGACGTTGATGCGATCGTCATCGTCTGGCTGGTAGGCGCTGATCACGTGACCGCCACCGCGCCACACGGCCTTGGCGAGCTCCGCATACAGGGGCTTGGCGCTCTCGGCCGCCGCGATCCTCACGACCTCGCCCGGCTGTAGCCCGCGCCCGCCCCCAAGTGCGAAGTCGACGAGCACCGAGGCGTAGCGCTCGAGCACTTCCTGCGGCGGCGTGTAAGGCATCAACGAAGGCTACCCGCGCGACCCGCGCGACCCGCGGATCGCCGGGTGCAGAAAAATGTTTAGGCCCCGGCGTACGGGGAAAAGGACTTCTGGAGTTGTCCTCCCTCGGGCGGTGGCCACACCCCCCGTGGTCACCGCCTCTTTTTCCCGACGCGACGGCCCCAAAGCTCGATGGCGAGTTCTTTCGGCGTCACCTGAAGGATTGTGCCATGCCGCACTTCTGGAATCGCTTACACTGTGTGAGACAACCAATAGGTTAGCGAACTCGCCAGTTTCCCCAACCTATAAGTTGCCACATCCCCACACTCTGCTAACCTATAGGTATGCACCCTTCCGAGAGAGCCGCCCAAGCACGCCGTG
>DASZFC010000053.1:0-23805 GCA_035940195.1 Solirubrobacteraceae bacterium | reverse complement strand
ACTACGCCGCTCGCGTTATGAGGTTCACCGCGGCGGCAGGACGCTTCGCGCCGGGCAACCGCGGAGCGCCGCCGTTTGACGTCGAATCAACCGCAGTCGACGACGATCCCGGCCAGCTCAGCCGCTGAAATCACGCCGCCGACCTTGTCCTTCGGCTGATTTGCTCCGTTCAGGCGGGTACTGCGTCGAGCTCGCCACGACGCGCCGCTTGCGCTTGCTCGCGACTGTCGCGTGAGGAGATCAGGACGGCTGCGAACATGGCGCCGGCGATCGCAAATCCGGCTCCGACGAGGAAGGCGCGGTCGAACCCTTTCGTGAGCGCGACCGAGGGATGCGCACCGCCGCTCAGCAGGCTTTGTGTGCGGCTGTTGGCGACCGTCGCGAGAATCGCCAGGCCGAGCGCGCCGCCGACCTGCTGTGCGGTGTTGATGAGCCCTGAGGCAAGACCGGCCTCGTGCGGTTTGGTCCCCGTCACGGCGCCGATTGTCACTGAGACGAAGGAGAACCCGAGGCCGAATGCGGCGAGCAGCGACGGACCGAACACGTCGGCGGCGAAAGACCCACCCGGGGGTACCTGCGAGAACCACAGCAGAGCGCCCGCGATCAGCAATAGGCCCGCGATCAGGACCGGCTTGAAGCCGATACGCGTGACGAGCTGCGAGCCGAGCCCGGCCGAGATGATGATCCCAATCGCGAGCGGCAGATAGGAGAGTCCTGTCCTGATCGCCGAGAAGCCGAGCACGTCCTGCAGATAGAGCGAGATGAAGAAGAACATCGAGAACAGCGACATCCCGATCAGCAACCCCACGATGTCGGCTCCTCGCAGCGTGCGCTGACGGAAGATCGAAAACGGCACCAGCGGGTGGCGCTGGCGGCGCTCGATCGCCACGAACGCCATGAGCAGGAGGGCCGATCCCGCGAGCCGCAGCAGTGTGCCCGTCGAGCCCCAGCCGACGTTGACGGCATCGACGACCGTGTAGACGAGCAGCGCGAGGCCCGCCGTGACGGTGACAGCTCCGGGGACGTCAAAGCCTTCGGTGCCGTCTTCGGACTTGCTCTCGAGCAACAACCGTGGCGCGAAGGTGGCCGCGGCGATTCCAATCGGGACATTCACGAACAGCACCCACCGCCAGCTCAGGCCGCTCGTGAGAATGCCGCCCAATAGGACCCCGGCGGCCCCGCCGGCGCCGGCGACTGCGCCCCAGATGCCCAGTGCGCGGTTGCGCTCCGCTCCTTCGGCGAAGGTGGTCGTGATGATTGACAGCGCCGCCGGCGAGACGATCGCGGCACCGAGGCCCTGGACGGCCCGCGCGGCGAGCAGCCATGCCTCGGACTGGGCGAGGCCGCCGGCCAGCGATCCGAGCGAGAAGACGACCAGGCCGATCATGAACATCCGCCTGCGCCCGAGGAGGTCGGCGAGGCGTCCGCCCAGCAGGAGGAATCCACCGAACGTGAGGGTGTAGGCGTTCACGACCCACGAGAGGTCGGCTCGGGAGAAGTGCAGGTGGGCGCCTATCGACGGGAGCGCCACGTTCACGATCGACGCGTCGATCACGACCACGAACTGCGTCATCGCCAGGAGCATCAGGGCGAGGTTCTTGCCACGCTGCGAGCTCAGGTCGGCGGTTGCCCTCGGTGAACGCGAGCCCATCCTTGCTGCACCGCGGAGCTGCTTGATGCTGGTAGCCATGCTCGTCCTCTCGGAAGTTGAACGCCGGGGAATCCGGAAGCGGAGTTCCGGTTTCCCTTGTTTATAGCACGATACGGAGCTAACATTCCGCTTATGAAGACGATGTCCACCGAACAGCGAACGCTCCGAGCTGACGCCCGGCGCAACCGCGAGCGGATCATCTCCTCAGGCCGGGAGCTGTTCGCTCGCGACGGCCCTGAGGCGCAGATGGACGAGATCGCCGCACGAGCGGGCGTCGGGATCGGCACCGTCTACCGCCACTTCCCGACCAAGGAGGCGCTACTGACCGCAATGGTCCGCGACCGCTTCCAGGAGTTCGCGGAGATCGCAACGCTGGCCGAGGAGACCGCCGACGCGCGGGAGGCGCTCGAGACGGTCATGCTTCGCTCGGCCGAAGCGGTCGAGGGCGACGTGGGCTTTCAACTAGCGATGATGGGCTCCAACCAGCTGGAGTGGGACGGCATCGAGGAGCAGAAGGCGGTCCTCGCTAAGGTCGTCACCCGGATCATCCGAAGGGCAGTCGATGCCGGGGCGGTCCGCGACGATTTCACCTTCGAGGACTTCGGCATGGTGATGTGTGGAACCACGTCGACGATGTACTACAAACCAGGCAGCGGCGACTGGCGCCGCCATCTCGAGCTCACCCTCCACGGCGTGTCCGTCCCCCTAAGCGTTGCGCGGTAGCCCGGGCTATAGGTACGCAACCCGGTGCCGAACATTTCAGCGGCGCCGGAGTGGGAGTGGGAGTTCAGGGCGTTGCGCCGCTTCACTTCCAGGTCGATGGGGGCGAGTGTTCTGCTTCGCCGGCCTATGGACAACAGCGCCTCACGCGGGCGGTGGCACGGTAGCAAGCTGCACGATCGTGACCTGCGACGGCAGAAGCAACCGGGTCGAGAGCTTCGCGAGCATCGGCTTCACGAATAGAGGCATCTTGCTCATCCGACGAACCTACCCATCCCGGTTGCAGTGCTACTCGCCCGATGCGTTGAGGCCGCCCTCGTCCCCTGATCCTGATGAACTGCCTTGTGATGAGGCTCGAGGGGATCCAGACCGGCGACATTGTGGAGGTCGATTACAAAGGCAGGCGCTTTTACGCGCTCGTTACCGGCTTGGCCCCGGGCGGTCTCGCGCTGCAGCCTACGGACCGCCGCGTGAACCACTACAGCGCTCGCAGCCGTGAGGTCGTGGGGCATTGGGTGAAGCGTGGCCGGCCGAGAACAACGACGGCGCCGTTGCGGCCTTCGGAGCGTCAGCTGGAGATAGACCTGGGTATTCAGCCGCAGGCTGACGACGCTTAGTTCTTTTCTCGCAAAATCCAGGAAGCCCCGCTACGGAGCACTTGTCTTCGTGGCCGGAGCTACCTATGTTGCTCCTCGACGCGGAACCGAGTCGCAAAGAGCGAGGCCACCGAGGTGTGAGGCCGCGCCACCTAAGCCGGAGCGCCGTAAGGCGAGTCGGGGCGGGTTCCTCAAGCGGCCCGGGGCCGCGTCGTTTTTGTTGGTGGGCAAGCCCCAAGGCACGAGACGGCCTCCCGTGTGGAGGCGTGAGTGGCCCGGCGTTGCGATGGTGGCACTATGTGGGGTATGCCGACGTTGAGAATCGCCGAGGAGCTCGCCTCCACAGCGAAGATCGATGGGCCGGTAACGGTTGAACCCGGCGGCGCACTTGACGTCCAGGGCGCAAAGATCACAGGGCCGCTCACCGCCAAGCAGGCGGCGCGGCTGCAACTCTGCGGAGCGAGTATCACTGGCCCCGTGCGAGCGAGCAACGGCGGCCGGGTCGTGATCGGCGAAGGCATCCCTGGGTGCCCCGCCAACGTCATCGCCGGACCGCTCACCGTCGCGGGGAACAGTGGGACCGTCGTGGATCAGCCCAACAAAGTTGCGGGGGCGTCGAAACTCCAATAGGGGCTTCGACCCATGTTCGGGGCCGTAAGAAGGCCCTATGCCGCGGCGTCGCTGATGCGCTTGGGCGGCGAGCGGCGGGATAGCACGCCGCCCCAGCCGGCGTCGTCGATCCTGCCGGGTTGTGTGCTTGCGAGGAACTCGCGCAGCACTTCTGAGAGCGCGTCTGGATCCTCGAGGTGCGGGAAATGCGCGGCGCCGGGCAGCGTCTTGAAGTGACTATGTGGGATCGCTTCGTGAGCCGCGCGGCCGTGCTTTAGCGGAATCGTGTTGTCGCGCTCGCCCCAAACGATCATCGTGGGCATCGACTCGAGCAGATACAAACGGTCCGTCGCTGAGACACGCTGGCCGTGGACATCGATCACGGCGCGGAGTGTTTGCAGGAACGCCTGGCGGGCGCCGGCATTCTCCAGGGGGCGCAGCGCTCTGGCGATCGCCTGCATATAGACGCCGAGACGAACTTCGCGCTGGCGCAGGCGCCGGCCGGCATCCGTCAGCGCGCCGAGCAGACGCGGGTGGATGGTCAGCGAAAGCAGAGCGGAGATACCGGGCAGCGCGGCGGTGCGCAGCAGCGGGCTGACCTCGCGCCCGAGGCCGCCGCTGGAGATCAGCACGAGACGCTCGACGCGCTGCGGGAACTGGTAGAAGAACTGCATCGCCACGCCCCCTCCGAGCGAGTGACCGACGATGCTCGCACGCTCGACTCCGATCGCGGCCAGAAGGTCGCGAATGCTCGCCGCATGCGCGCCCATCGAGTAGTCGCCGCGGGGGGCAGCAGAATCGCCATGTCCGATCAGGTCCGGCGCGATCACCGTGTAGTCGCTGGCCAGGTTCAGCGCGACCGATCGCCAATGGCTGGATGAGTTGAGCATCCCGTGGATCAGCACGACCGGCGGGCCGCTGCCCGCGACTCTGTAGATCACGCGGCGGCCGTGTAGCTCGATTTGCCACTCGTCAAACCGCGGCGGGAGCGTGGACACGGCCATCGGCCGCGGGGTCTCCCGCGCGAGGTCCTGGCGGTCTGCTCTGGGGAGGCTGGATGTCACGAAGCGACTCGGAGGGCACCCTAGACGATCTTGCTTGGATCTGGCCGCGCAAGATCGCCATCCGGGATCCCGATAGGCAGGGTGCCGGGTGTCCCGGTCTGCACCTGGCCAGCCAGCCAGTACTATCGGCGCTGCATCCCACGGCGGCGATCATGGAGGTTGGAAATGGCAACGGCTGGGCGCGACATAGAGAACGTGGAACTCACCGATCCCGAGCTTTGGCTCGACGGCCCGCCGCACGAGACCTTCAAGCAGATGCGCAGCGGATGCCCGATCCACTGGACCGAGAGCTTTGAGCTGTTTCCCGAGGAGGCCGGGTTCTGGTCGGTGAGCACAGCGGATGACGTCCATACCGTCAGCCGCGACTTCAAGACCTACTCATCCGAACGCGGCGGGGTGCTCGTCGCTGCCGCGGGCTTCCCGCTAGAGCTCGCTCAGGCGATGTTCATCGGCATGGACCCGCCCAAGCACGACCGCCTGAAGGCTCTCTTCCAGGCTGGCTTCACACCGAAGCGGATCGCCGCACACGAGGACTCCATCCGCGCGATCGTCACCCGCGTGCTCGACCGCCTGCACGGCCGCGAGCAGTGCGACCTCGTCACCGACATCGCCCAGCCCGCCGTCTCGCGCGTGATTGGCAGCTTCATGGGCATCTCCGAAGAGGACGATGCCGTGTGGGCGCGACTGATGAACTCCACCCTCGGCGCCGCCGACCCCGACATCAACCCGCACGGCTTCGAGGGTGCCGTCGAGAAAGACGTGCCCGAGATCTTCGAGCGCTGCCGCGTCCTCATCGCCGAGCGCCAGGAGCACCCCACCGATGATCTGACGAGCGTGCTGGTGCACGCCGAGGTGGACGGGCAGAAGCTCGAGGAACACGAGATCGTGATGGGCTTCTTCCTGCTGATGGCCGCCGGCAACGACTCCACCAAGGCCACCTACTGCAGCGGTATGCGCGCGTTGATGGAAGACCGCGAGCAGCTGCAGATGCTGCTCGATGACCCGTCGCTCATCCCCGGCGCCGTCGAGGAGTCGCTGCGCATGTTCCCAGCGTTCGCACACTTCCGCCGCACCGCCACCTGTGACACAGAACTGCACGGGCAGAAGATCCGGGAGGGGGAGAAGGTCGTCATGTGGTACGTCTCCTCAAACCGCGACGACACGCGTTTCCAGGATCCCGACCGCTTTGACATCACGCGCACCGAAGAGCACCAGGCGTTTGGTGCCGGCGGCAGGCACTTCTGTCTCGGCACAGCGCTCGCACGCCTCGAGCTGCGGATCATGTTCGAGGAGACACTCAAGCGTTATCCGCAGATCGAGCTGGCGGGCAAGCCGGCGTTCGTCGAATCGCTGTTCATCAACCAGCTGAAGACCCTCCCTGTGCGACTGTCACCGGCTTAGAGCTGCAAGCGGCGTTATCCGCCGCCGTAGCCGACGACCAGGTCAGTTGCCACGCCCACGAGGAAGCCGGCGGCGATCAGGTACAGACCAAAGGTGCGGTATCCGTAGCGGCGCATGCCCATCCAGATCTCGCCGATCACATACAGCACCGCGCCGCCCGCGAGCGCGTAGAACATCAGCTCCAGTGGTTCTGAATTGACCTGGTAGCCGACGATCGTCCCGAGGAAGGTGGGCCCACCGCCGATGAGCCCGGCCAGTCCCAGCCATTTCCACGACGGCCTCACGCCCCCCAGCGGGCCGACGATGCCGAAGCCCTCGGTCGCGTTGTGCAATCCGAAGCCGATGATCAGCACCGTCGCCAGGCCGATCGCGCCGGCTTTAGCCGAGACACCGATTGCGAGACCCTCGGCGAAGTTGTGCAAGCCGATCGCGACCGCGATCACCATGCCCGTCTGCAGCGCCCGTTGCCGGGTGCCACTGTCGTCCTGCGGCGAGCGGGTGGCCTCTTGCGGGGTGAGCACGGCCTCGGCCTCGCCACCAGCGATCGGGGCGGCCATCGCCCGGCGTGAGCGCAGCCTGCGCTCGACTGCTGAGATGCCCGCGGTCCCGGCCGTGAAGCCGGTCGCGAGCAGGGCGAACAGGCCGAGCACGTGGCCGAAGCCAGTGGTGTGGGCCTTGTAGTGAGCGACGGCCGTTTCGAGGATCTCCTCGCCGTGCTTGGTGACGTCCATGAAGATGAACGCCAGAATCCCCACTGAGAACATCGCGAGGCCGACCCGCAGGCGATCGTCGACCCCCTTCACCCGGCCCAGCGGCAGGCCGAGGAAGATCGTAAGGCCGGCGATCGCGCCCAGCGCGACTGTCTCGAGGAAGCTCATGGCTTTTGTTCAGGAACCCTACTTAGGTGAGCCTAAGTTCTACCACGAAGGTCGGGATTGTGCTCCTCTGGGTCTCGTGGCTGCTGCTCGCCGCCGTTTCCGGGAGAATAAGCCGATGCACGTCACCGCCAAGGCCGACTACGCCGTCAGGGCTGTCATAGAGCTGGCAGGCAGTAGCCAGGACTCTCCGCGCAAGGTGGACGCAGTGGCCCAGGCTCAGGGCATACCGGTTTCCTTCCTGGAGAACATCCTCACCCAGCTGCGCTCCTCGGGGATCGTCCGCAGCCAGCGAGGTCCCGAAGGTGGCTACTGGCTGGCGCGGCCCGCGGATCAGCTCAACCTCGCGGACATCATCCGTGCGGTCGAGGGCCCGCTGGTGGGCGTGCGCGGACAGCGCCCGGAGGAGATCGAATATGCCGGCTCATCTGAGGCGTTGCAGGACGTGTGGATAGCGCTGCGTGCCAACCTGCGCAAAGTCCTCGAGAACGTCACGGTCGCTGACGTGGCGGCCGGCAAGCTGCCGAAGGATGTGCTGGCCTTGACTCGCGCCGAGGAGGCCTGGCACACCCGCTAAGCGGCTTGCGGGGTGAAGACGCGGGGCTGGGGGAGGCGGACGGAGAGGATCTGGCCCTCTCTGAGCTCTAGCTCCTGCGCGACCTCGCGCGTGACCTGGGCCCACAGCTCGCGCCCATCGTGCAGCTTCAGCTCGACCCGGACCTCGAAGCCGAGGTGCACGACGCGCTCGATGATGGCCTCGGTTCCGCTGCCGTCGTCCTCGGACAGGATCTGGATGTCGTGCGGGCGCACAAATGCGTCGCCGAGCCGGTTGACGGGGCCTACGAACGACATCACGAACTCGTTCTCCGGGCTCTCATACAACTCGCGTGGCGTGCCCGCCTGCTCGACCTTGCCCTTGTTCATCACCACGATCTGCCCGGCGACCTCCATCGCCTCCTCCTGGTCGTGGGTCACGAAGATCGTCGTCACGTGAATCTCCTCGTGCAACCGGCGCAGCCATTCGCGCAGCTCGCCGCGCACCTGGGCGTCCAACGCACCGAACGGCTCGTCGAGCAGCAGCACTTTCGGCTGCACCGCCAGCGCTCTTGCCAGCGCCATCCGCTGCAGCTGACCGCCCGACAGCTGGGACGGATAGCGGTCCGCCAGCCCCTCGAGCCGGACCAGGCCCAGCAGCTCCGCCACGCGCTCGCGGATCTCCTCCTTCGGGCGCTTGCGCACGCTCAGCCCGAAGCCGACGTTGTCGTGCACGCTCATGTGCTTGAACGGCGCGTAGTGCTGGAAGACGAAGCCGACGCCGCGATTGCGCGCGGGGGAGTCCGTGACGTCCTCGTCGCCGATCACGACCTCGCCGCTGTCGGGCACCTCCAGGCCCGCGATCACGCGCAGCAGCGTCGACTTGCCGCTGCCGCTAGGCCCGAGCAGCGCCGTCAGCGCGCCGTCGCCCACAGTGATGCTGACGTCGTCCAGTGCGACGAACTCACCGAACCGCTTGCTTACGTTCCTTACCTCAATAGCCATCAGACAGCCGTCCTTCTGCGCGTGCGGCGCGTCAACAGGTTCATCGCGACCAGCGTCGCCAGCGCCAGCAGCGCGAGCACGACCGCGGCCGTGTACGCGCCGGTGGAGTCGAAGTTCTCGAACCGGTCCTGCACGTACAGCGGCAGCGTCTGCGTCTGGCCCTCGATTCGCCCGGACACGATGCTCACCGCTCCGAACTCCCCGAGCGCACGGGCGGTCGTCAGCACGACCCCGTAGACGACGCCCCAGCGGATGCCGGGCAGCGTCACCCGCCAGAACGTCTGCCAGGCGCTCGCCCCGAGCGTCTGCGCTGCCTGCTCTGCGTCGGTGCCGAGCTCGCGCAGGACCGGGATCGTCTCGCGCGCGACGAACGGCAGCGACACAACGGCGGTCGCCATCACCATCCCTGGCACCGAGAAGATGATTTGGAACCCGTGTTCTGCGAACCAGCTGCCGAACCAGCCGTTCTGCCCGTACACCAGCACCAGCGCCAGCCCGACCACCACCGGCGAGATCGCGAACGGCAGGTCGACCAGCATCCCCAGCAGCGCCTTGCCCCGGAACTTGCCTCGCTCCATCAACAGGGCGATGCCGATCCCGAACACGGTGTTCAGCGGGACGGCGATCGCTGCCACCTCGAGTGACAGCCAGAGCGCGTGCAGGGCGCCGGGTGCGGTCACGGCGTCCCACACCGGCGCAATGCCTCCTTCGAACGTGCGGTAGAAGATCATCACGACCGGGGCCACGAGCAGCACGCCGAGGTAGCCGAGGGCGAGGGTGCGCACCCCGATCCGCCGTGCCCGTGCGCCGGAGTCGCCTGTCTGCGCGCGCGGTGCCCGCACGACGCCGTGGCCCGTGGGGGAGGGGAGGGCGACCGCGCCGGACTCGCTACCTGCCATGGCTGAACCCTCTGTGCACGATCAGCTGCAGCATCGCCAGCACAATCAGCGCCGCCACCAGCAGGACGATCGAGACGGCCGCCGCCGCACCGAGGTTTTCGTTCTGGATCTGGCCGAAGATGTAGACAGAGCCGGCCTCGGTCTTGAACGGCAAATTGCCCGTGATCAGCACCAGCGAGCCGAACTCCCCCACCGCGCGGGCGAAGCTCAACGCGACGCCGGACAGGATCGCCGGCGCGAGCGCTGGCAGGACGATGCGGCGCAGCACGGTCGCCTGGCTGGCGCCGAGCGAGGCCGCGGCCTCCTCCATCGAGCGGTCGAGCTCGATCAGCACCGGCTGCACCGAGCGCACCACGAACGGCAACGTCACGAACAGCAGCGCGAGGCCGACCGACACCCGCGTGAATGACACGTCGATCCCAACGGGGCCGCCCTTGCCGTACAGCGCCAGCAGCACGAGGCCGGCGACGATCGTCGGCAGCGCGAACGGAAGGTCGATGACCGCGTTCACGATCCCCCTGCCGGGGAACTCGTCACGCACCAGCACCCAGGCGACGATCGTCCCGAAGACCGCGTTGATCGTCACGACGATCGCGGTGACGATCAGGGTCAGCTTGATCGCGGCGACCGCCTCGGGGTTGGAGACCTCCCTCCAGAACCGGCTCATGCCGCCCGTCTGTGACTTCGCGAGGAGCGCACCGACCGGCAGCAGGACGAGGATCGACAAGTAGATCCCGATCAGGCCCTTGCCCAGCACGCCGGGTGGGCGGGATCTCATCACCCGCCCGAACAACGGCGCGCGCGAGGGGAGAACCGTGGTGGCTGCGCTATTTGCTGGTGGATACGCCAAGGGACTGCTCGATCTTCGTCACGATTCCGGTTTCCGCTTCGAAGAATTCCTTGCTCGCCTTCTTCCAGCCGCCGAGCGTTTCGATCGTGAACAGGCCCTTCGGCGTCGGGAACTTCGAGGCCCCGGGGACGCCTTCGATCACCGGGCGGTAGCCCTTCGCCGCCCAGATCGCCTGGCCCGCCGGGGAGAGCAGGTATTCGACGAACGCCTTGCCCGCGCTCGAGCTGCCCACGACCGCCACGGGGTTCTGGATCAGGATCGTGTCCTTGGGAATCACGTATTCGATCGCCGCGCCCTTCTTCTCATCGCTGATCGCCTCGTTCTCGTAGTCGATCAGCGCGTCCCCGCGTCCGGCGAGGAACGTCTGCAGGGCGTTGCGTGCGGAAGAGTCCTGGCTGACGACGTTTCCGAACAGCGCCTTGAGGTATTCCTGGGCCTGCCCTGGGGTCTTGCCTTCCTTGAGCTGGGCGCCATAAGCGGCCATCACGTTCCAGCGAGCGCTGCCGGAAGTAAAGGGGTTGGGCGTCAGCACTCCCACGCCGGGCTTGACCAGGTCGCTCCAGCCGGTGATGTGCTTGGGATTGCCCTTGCGCACGATGATCACGGCAACCGAGTCGGTCACGAAGCCGTGTGTCGGGTTGCTGTTCCAGCTGGGGGAGACGCGACCCGCCTTTACGAGCTTTTCGACGTCCCCTTCCAACGAGAAGTTGACGACGTCGGCCTTCAGGCCGTTGGCGACCGCGCGGCTCTGTTCCCCGGACGGGCCGTAGGACTGGCTGAAGCTCACGCCCTTCCCGGCGCTCGTTGCCTGGAAGGCGGGGACCAGCTTTTCGTAGACACCCTGCGGCGTCGAGTAGGCGACGAGCGTCAGGTGCTTGCTCGAGCCTGAGGACCCGCAAGCGGCGAGGCCGGTCGACAGGGACAGCAGGGACAGGGTGACGGCGATTGAGCGCTTTGGCATAGTCACTTTCTGCATAGGAAGAACCAAGAAGGTGAGATACAGTCGCAGCAAAATAGCACAATCTCACTCGGGATTGGCCTCAATATGAGGAGAGGGGTGTTGCAGGACGCTCGCGGGGCGTGATGTTGGACACAGAACGAGAATTTGTCCAAACAGCGGACGCATGTGCGCTAGGATGTCGGGCACCCGATCCCCCGTCCGCACGCGTCAAGTACCCGGAGCACGCTCCGGATAACCGTCAAGGGTCGCGACAGCGCTGTCAACACCCGCCGGTCGTCGCCTCTGACACCAGAATCCGGCGCCCGTAAACCCAAAAGGAGATCCCGCCCGATGTCAGCCCCATCCGCCGTCGCCAGCTCTGAGACGACCGAGGCCGCGGAGGCCGCGGTGGAGGCGATCACCAGCGCGTCGAACAAGGACGCGACCTTCTCGATGGCCCTGACCCAGGACCAGAAGGACATCCGCGAGTGGGTGCACGGGTTCGCCGCCGACGTGATGCGTCCAGCCGCGCACGAGTGGGACGAGAAGGAGCAGACTCCGTGGCCGATCATCCAGGAGGCCGCCAAGATCGGCCTGTACGGATTCGAAGGGCTCGCGCAGTTCTTCGCCGACCCCACGGGCCTGACGCTGCCGATCGTCAACGAGGAGCTGTTCTGGGGCGACGCCGGCATCGGCATGTCGATCATGGGCACGGCGCTGGCCGTGGCCGCGATCTTCGGCCAGGGCTCGGGAGAGCAGATCGGCGAATGGATCCCACGCTGCTTCGGCACCCAGGACGATCTCAAGGTCGCCGCGTTCTGTGCCTCAGAGCCAAACGCGGGCTCAGATGTGTCGAACGTGCGCACGCGGGGCAAGTTCGACGAGGCGACGAACGAGTGGGTGATCAACGGTCAGAAGGCGTGGGCCACCAACGGCGGCATCTCCGACGTGCATGTCGTGATCGCCACCGTCGACCCCGAGCTCGGCTCCAAAGGGCACGCGGCGTTCATCGTGCCGATGTCAGAAGCCAAGGGCATCTCCCAGGGCTCGAAGGTCTCCAAGCACGGGCTGCGCGCGTCACACACCGCCGACGTGTTCCTCGACGATTGCCGTGTCCCCGCCGGCTACGTGCTCGGCGGTAAGGAAAAGCTCGACGAGCGCCTCGCCCGCGTACGCGAAGGCAAGAAAGGCAGCTCACAGGCCGCAATGCAGACGTTCGAGTCCTCGCGGCCGACCGTGGGCGCACAGGCCCTGGGAGTCGCCCGCGCGGCGTACGAGTACGCGCTGGACTACGCCAAGGAGCGCGAGCAATTCGGGCGCAAGATCATCGAGAACCAGGCGATCGCCTTCACGCTGGCCCGCATGAAGCTCGAGATCGACGCCGCGCGCCTGCTCGTGTGGCGCGCCTCCTGGATGGGCCGCAACCAGGTGCCGTTCGAGAACGCCGAGGGCTCAATGAGCAAGTGGAAGGCCGGTGAGGTCGCGGTCTGGGTGACCGAGCGCGCGATCCAGATCCTGGGCGGGAACGGATATACGCGCGAGTTCCCCGTCGAGCGCTGGCACCGCGACGCGAAGATCTACGACATCTTCGAGGGCACCGCCGAGATCCAGCAGCTCGTGATCTCGAGGGCCATATCGGGGATGCACATCAAGTAACTGCTCCAGCATTGCAGCCCCGTTTTGGGCGAGCAGCGGGGTGGGCATAGGAAAACATTCAGTTTCGGTTGTAGGTAGGGGGAGGAGGCGTTTCGCCGGGCGCGATAGGGCTGGCGGCTGGGCGGGTATGCAACACGCAGCCGCTACCAGGACTGGCAGGCACCGCAGTGTGGGCAGGCGACGGTCGTAGAGACCGGGGCGGCGAACAGGTAGCCGCACTCGCAGGTGTAGGAGGCCCGGTCCAGCGGTCCCCCGGCCGCACGCACGCGCTGGACGGCGATGTCGCGAGGATCCTGAGCGGATTCCGAAGGTCCGGCGCTGTGCTTCTTGTGCGTGAGCGAGGGCAGGCGCCTCACCCGCTGCTTTGGCCGGTGCCGGCGTGAATGGCGTTCGGTGAGGGGGTGAGGGAGGCTCGGTCTCATGGTGCTGTACCTATAAGAACTCGGCCCACACGGGAAGGTTTCGCCCCCAATACGCAATTTCCTGGCCGAATAGCCGGTTCGGCCGCCGGGCCCCGAGAAACCGGGCCAGCTTTGCACGGCGCGGAAGGGTGTTTGAGATACTCCTAGGCGATGAACCCCGCACGCAAGCGAACGGTGCGGCTGGTGGTGGCGTTGAGCGCGGCTGTGGTGCTGGCGAGCGCGCTCATCTACACCAGCTTCAGCGCCGCTTCTCCGGCTTTGACGCCGAGTCAGCTCATTCACCAGGCACAGCCTGGTCGCAGCTATCTGCTGACGGGTACGGTCGTCACTCACTCGGTGGTGCGCAGCGGCGAGGTGCTGAACTTCAGCGTCGCCGATCGCGCGGGGGCCACGGCCGTGCCGGTGGCCTACACGGGTACTGTTCCTGACCCGTTCCGTGAAGGGCGTGAGGTGATCGTCACTGTTGAGAAGCGGGGCGGGCAGTACGTGGGCGAACGTAACTCGCTGATCACGAAGTGCCCGTCGAAGTACAAGGAAGCGCCGCCCTCAGAGAAACAAAACTCCTAGATGGCCGCTCTCGGACGCGCATGTCTGCTGCTTGCGCTGGCCGTGTGCGTGTACGGGATTGGGGCGTCGGTCTACGGCGTGCGCACTGGACGCATGGAGTTCTCGGATTCCGGCCGGCGCTCGGTGTATGCGCTGGCGGGCATATTGACCGTCGCGTTCGCCGTGCTGGAGATCGCCTTTCTACACAACGACTTCGCTTTCAACACCGTCGCCGACACGTCGAGCAGAACGACGCCTACCTTCTATAAGGCGGCCGCGGTGTGGTCCTCGCAGGAAGGCTCGCTGCTGCTGTGGGCCTGGCTCTTGTCGCTGTGGTCGAGCCTCGTGTTGTTCCTCACGCGCGGGCGCCTGCGCGAGGTGACGGCGTATGCGACGGCGATCCTGTTGGGCTTCGGTGGCTTCTTCATTGCCCTGATGGTGTTCTACGCGCAGCCGTTCGCCACGACCAGCCCGGCCCCGAGCGAAGGTGTGGGACTCGACCCGCTGCTGCGCTTCCCGACGATGATGATTCACCCCCCGATGCTCTACTCGGGCTACACGCTGTGCACGATCCCGCTCGCGTTCGGCATGGGCGCGCTGCTGGCGCGAAGGGTCGACGCCGAGTGGATCAGCGTGGTCCGCCGGTTCGCGTTCGCCGCCTGGTTCTTCCTGGGGATCGGCATCTTGCTGGGAGCGCGCTGGTCCTATTCGGAGCTCGGCTGGGGCGGCTACTGGGGGTGGGACGCGGTCGAGAACGCCTCGCTGATGCCCTGGCTCACGGGTACGGCGTTCCTGCACTCGCTGATGATCCAGGAGAAGCGGGGGATGCTGAAGGTGTGGAACGTCTCGCTCGTGCTTGCCACGGGGACGCTGGCGATCATGGGCACGTTCCTGGTGCGCAGCGGGGTCCTGAACTCGATCCATGCCTTCGGCGGCGCGACCCTGGGTGTGCCGTTCGTCTGCCTGATCGGCGTGCTGATCGCGGGCTCGATCTATCTGGTCGTCTCGCGGAGGGACATGCTGCGCTCGGAGCACCGGCTGGACTCGCTGCTCTCGCGCGAGTCGGCGTTTCTCGCCAACAACCTGGTGCTTGTGGCGCTGTGCTTTGTGATCTTCTGGGGGACCTATTTCCCGCTCATCTCGCAGGCGCTGACGGGCAAGGAAGCATCTGTCGGGCCGCCCTGGTTTGACCGCTACACGGTGCCGCTGGCGCTGATCCTGGTGCTGCTGAGCGGGATCGGGCCGGCGATCGCCTGGAGACGCGCGACGCTCGCCAACGCCCGGCGCAACTTCGCCGTGCCGCTGCTCAGTGCACTATTCACGCTGATCGTGCTGCTCGCCGCCGATGTCGCGCACAAGCCGTTTGCGATCGCGATGTTCTGCTGTGCGGCCTTCGTGTTCGGCAGCATCTCCCAAGAGTTCTTCCGCGGAATGCGCGCGCGAGGAGCAATGGCCCACGAGGCGCCCCCCGTCGCGCTGGTGGCCCTGGTGCGGCGTAATCGCAGGCGCTACGGCGGTTACATCGTGCACATCGGGATCGCGGTCCTGTTCGTGGGGGTCGCCGCCTCGTCCTCATTCCAGCACGCCTCCGAGCTGGGACTCTCGCCGGGACAGTCCACGCGGGTCGGCGCCTATACGGTCCGCTACTTGCGCCCTACAGCGAGCGTGACCCCTGACTATGACTCGGTGAGCACGCAGGGGGGACGTGAACTGAGCGCCGTCCTGCGCTCTGAGCCAGGCGTGACCCTGGCGCCCGACTCGGCGCGCACCGGCGCGAGCCTCAGCCTGGGGGCGGTGCTCGACGTGAGCAAGAACGGTCATCACGTGACCACGCTGCGCCCCAGCGAGGGCTATTACGATTCGGGCGATCCAACCCAGGGGTCGGTGGGGCACTTCATCGGCGGTCAGCCGGTCAGCCACGTGGCCCTGAACGCCGGCCTCACGCGCGACGTGTGGAGCGCGATCGCACCGGACATCGAAACGCCGCAGCTGAAGCGGATCATCGCGCTGGGCAACAAGACGCTCCCCTTCATCCGCCCCGAAGAGGGGATCGTGGCGATCGCCGTGATGGCCGGCGCCTACATGCACAATCCACCGCAGGCGCAGTTTCACTTCATCGTCTCGCCGCTGGTGATGTGGATCTGGATCGGGGGCCTGATCGTGGTCGGTGGCGCCATGATCGCAATCTGGCCCGCGCCGTCCGCCGTGCGCCGTCGTGTGGCCGCACGCTCGCGTGCCCGCGCCGCGCACGGCCTGGTGCGCGCCTGAGCATCGTGGCGGCCACCGGACTCGCCCGCCCAGCTCTCCGGCCCGCCGGTCGCGCCCATCAGCCGCAATGGACCTCCTGATCGCGATCCTCACGCTGGTGCTGCTTTTAGTGGTGATCCTCGTGATCAGCGCGCCGCTGCGGGTCGCGCGCCGCGCCGGCGGGATCGTCATATCCGGCGAGCAGGCGGCGGAGGACCGGGCTGAGCTGGAGGCGGCGCGCGAGGCTAAGTACCGCGAGATCCGCGACGCGGAGCTCGACTACCGCACGGGCAAGCTCTCGGACGAGGACTTCGCGGCCACCGATGGCGCGTTGCGTGCGGAAGCGGTGGAGATCCTCGACCGGCTAGGAGCGGGGGAGCGGGAAAGCTAGGCCCAAGGCCGCTTGAGCAGCACTACCGCGTTCAAGACGAACAAGATTGCGAAGAAGACCGTCCAGCGGTTGAGGTTACGCTCGACCATCGACCCTCCGCCGAGGGGGCCCGTGCCGCTGCCAACTCCGAACGCGCCGGACAGGCCGGAGTCCTTGCCGGAGTGCATCAGCACGAGGAAGATGACGATCACCGAGATCGCGACCTGGAGAACCGAGAGGATCGTTTCCACGGGCTGCAGGGTATCGCCTCATCGCCCATCCCGGCGGAGATGCTCCCCCGGCCACGTGCAGGAGATCGCGGGCGCTCGCGAAACTCAGGGTCAGACGCCCATTGCCGGGCGTTGATCCGGCCTGCTCTGAACCCGCTGGCCGCTACCCGATGAGCGATAAATCTGCCCCAAAATCCAACAATTTGGCCACCATCGGCCGTTCCGCCTCGGGCACCGGTACCGTCAAGCCGCTCTGCTTGTCATGGCATCGACTGAAGCTGTGATCGTGCAACACGATTACGAATCCTTTACGGGTTTCTGCTTGCCTGCCGATATGAATCCAAGTGGGCGTGCCCCCAATCGTGGGCCAGCGGCGCCGACCACGACTATGGGACCGCATAAATGACCAACTCGGGCATAGGAAGCCGATGACTCGCGCGCGCGGATGGGCGTGGCGGGCAATGCTGTCCGCGCTGGCCGGTAGCGGGCTGACCGCCGCCGGCCTGGGCGGCCCTCTCGCCGGTGGGGCCCTCGGGGCCGAAGCGCCCGTAAGCTCGCCATCGCCGGGTGAAGGCCCGAGCGCCACTGTCACCACGCCCACCCCCGCGGTGCCGGGGGCCTCTGCGACCACGCAGCAGCCGGCGGGCACCTCGACGAGCACCGTGCCTGCGGGCACCCCGCAGCCGAGCACCCCGCCCGAAGCCGTGGAAGCGCCCACAGTGGTCGTGCAGCGCAAGCAGAAGACCACCGCGAGCAGCAAGACAAACCCTAATCTCACCGCCACGCCTGCCCAGCCACCGGCAACGAGCGGCGCCAAGGGACCCAAGACGGCATCTGGCCCCAACAACGTTGCACCGTCGCCGCAGCTCGTGGCCGCGCAGGCCGGGGCGCTGGCGGCAGAGCTCGCCAGCTCCGCCGCGTCCGCTCAGGCGCTCGGCTTCTACCGCATCCCGCTGTTTCTGCTGCCGATCTACCGGGCGGCCGCGATCCAGTACGGCGTGCCGTGGCAGGTCCTCGCCGCGATCAATGAGGTCGAGACGAACTACGGCAGCGACCTGTCGGTGTCGAGCGCTGGCGCCGAGGGGTGGATGCAGTTCGAGCCGTCGACCTGGCTGCAGTACGGAGTGGATGCCCTGGATGCTGGCTATGCCGACCCGTATAACCCGGTGGACGCGATCTTTGCCGCCGCTCGCTACCTGCACGCGGCGGGCGCCTCGAAGAACCTGCGCACGGCGATCCTCGCCTACAACCACTCCGAAGCCTATGCCAACTCGGTGCTGCTGCGCGCCAAGCTGATATCCAGCTATCCAAAGTCAGTGATCGCGACGCTGACGGGCCTCGTTGACGCACGCCTGCCGGTGAAAGGCAAGCAGGTGGCGTGGGGCGCGCTCTCTGTGTCCAGTGCGACCGCGAACGCGAAGGCTGTGGCTGCTACGGCGAAGGCTGGCATCGCTGGCCAGGGAGCCGGCGCAGCTGCGGTGGCGGGATCCAGCGGCACTGGCGCGGCGAAGCCAGGTTCGGTGCCGCCCCCATCGCCCATCGCCGCTGCGGCGGCCGCGGCCGCTCCGGGGAGCATGGCCAGCGCGGCGCCGCAGTTTGTGGACTTGATGAGCGCGCCAAATGCCGCCGTGGTTGCGGTGGCCGACGGCCGCATCCTCGGGCTCGGAAGCTCTCACAGGCTCGGCAAGTACGTGATCTTGCGCGATCTCTATGGCGACGTGTTCACCTACGCTGGGCTTGGCAGCATCGCGCCGAGCTACAGGCTTCCCAAGGTGCCCTCCGCACTCGCTGCACCGGCGAAGCTGACGGCGGCCAGCCCCGCGAGCGCCGGTGGCCCCGCTTCCAGTCAGCCAGCGGGTGCGGGCAGCGGATCGCCCGTGACCTTGCAAGTGAAGCGGGCTACCCCCCAGAGGACCGCATCACAGGACTCCGTCCCGGCCGGCTCGGCCGAATCGGTGCCAGCCGCGACGGGCAAGGTGCGGCTGTTCGCCAATCCGGGCAACCCCGACGCACTCGCGGCAGCTGCGCGTGTTACCACTTCCACGCCACGTCCGGGAACGGGTCATGCGCTTGCGCTACGCCGCGGGTCGCTCGTCGCCCAAGGCACGGTGCTCGGTCACGGGCGGGTACCGAACGCGGCGCGAGACGGCCACCTGCGCTTCGCGATCCAGCCCGCGGGAGACCCGGAAACGATCGATCCCCGTCCGGTTCTCGAGAACTGGAAGCTGCTCGGCGCAGCACTGCACCCGCAAGGGGCAAAGGGGCAGGCAGGCTTGCTCGGGGCCACCGCGAGCGACGTGTTTCTGCTGCCAAAGAGCCAGCTCGAGCTCGCCGTGCTCTCCGACCCGGGCATCGGCCTCGACGCCCGCGCTCGCCACGAGATTGCAGCGGGAGTGATCGACAGGCGCGTGCTGGCGGTGCTGGCCTTCCTTTCGCGCAGCGGCTTGAAGCCGACGGTGAGCGCGCTGCACCGTGGTCCCAGCCCGTCAACCGCCGCAGGCCTTCACTCCGCGAGCGATCTCGACACCGGCGGCGCTGTAGAGGTCTCCCGGATCAACGGCATCCCGGTTGCCGGGCACGAGGGCTCTGGAACGATCACCGACACGGCGATCCGGACGCTGCTCACCTTGCAGGGCGAATTCGTGCCCAGCCAGCTCGCCAGCCTGATGAAGTACCCGGGCGCTGCGAACACGCTCGCGACACGCGCACACCCGGACACGTTGCAGATCGCCTTCCAGCCGTCCGGCGCCGTCCGGCTCATCCCAGCTGGAAGCGCCAAGGCGGCGCACTCGGCGGCATCTGGCCGGACGGCGCCTTCGCCTTTCGTGGTGGGCGGCACGCTGAGCCCGGCGCAGTGGAATGAACTGTTCGTGAGGATCGGCGCATTGCCGGCGCCGGCCGTGGCCGCCAAGCCGAGCTCTGGGGCGATCCGCGACCCCCAGGCCGCACCGGGTAACCGCGGCCTGGGAGCTGCTCCACCCGCCTCCGCCGGCTAGCTAGCCAGCGGGCGAGTCAGTCGCCGGCTACTTGGCCGGGGGCGCTTTACCACCGGCGCCTGCACCGCGCCGGAACGCCGCGCTCAGGTCGCTGCGGCATTTGACCTCGGCGGCCTGGAACTTTGGGCTGCTCGTGTTCAGGCCCTTGCTGCTGAAGACCGGACCTGTGCCCGAGGTGTTGGGCTCGGGCATGTTTACGCCGTTTTCGCGCATGCAGCTCGCGAACTTCACGAGCGCCGCCTTGAAGGCGGGGCTTTTGAAGCGCGCGCCGGCGCCGCGACCGGCGAAGTTGCCGCCGCCACACTTTTTCAGCGCGGCTTCATACTGCGCGCGCGTCACGCCCTTGGGCAATGAAGGCCCACCCGCGGCGCCGCCACCACCGCCGAGAAAGCCACCGGCCCCGCCGGGTCGCCGCCGCTGGCCGGGAGTCCGCTGCGGCAGGGTGATGCCGTTCTTCTGCAGGCATTCGCGTATCCCCGCGAAGCGGCCGGCGTTCGGTCCTTTGGCGCCCGTGGCACCGGTCGTCGTGGTGGCCGGGGCCGACGCGCTGGTGGTGCTCGAGGGAGAGCCCGAGGAGCTCCCGCATGCCGCGAAGCCGAGACAGGCGAGCAGTAGGACCAGCACAGCTGCGGCGCTTGCCGCGGGTTTGCGTCTGTTGCTGTTGAGGTGAGGCATGAAGCTCCTTTGTCGAGGACCGGCGCGCAAACCTAACCACGGCGGCTTAATCGTTGTCTAAGGCCAGGCGCTAGCCGCCCTTGCCGAACAAGGCAGGTTCACCGCCGGTGCTGCTACCGCCAGTGCCGCCACGTCCGCCACCGCCTGCGCCGGAGCCGCCGAACAGTGCGCCGAGGCCGCCGCCCCCCGCGGTGCCGGCGCCGGCGCGGATCGATTCGGCGCTGATCGCGCCGTTCTTGCCCGCGGTGCCGGTGACGAGCACGGTTTCGCCGGGATGGATGCCTTTGACCTCGGCTTTCACGGTCTTCGTGATCGTCGAGGCGGGCGACGTCGTGACCTTGACGGTGTTGCCTTCGGTGGTGCTCACATACAACGTGCTCCCAGACACATACGCCACCTGGCCGGCGGTCGCGCCCGTGGTGCCCGCACCACCGCCACTGCCGCCACCACCAATACCACCACCGCGCAGGGCGGCGAAGCGCGAGGCCAGACCTGTCCCTGCGGTCCCGGCCGATGAGCTCGAGGTGCTCTGGCCCTTCTCGACGAGCACGCCGCCGATGAACCCACAGGCGATCAAGAGTACGCCGAGGAGCGCCAATGCAATGGGATTCCCGCCCACGCCGAGCAATCGCCGGCGAGGCCGGCGGGGCAGATCCTCGACTGGCTCCTCCCACCCCTGATCGTCCTCCGCGGCCGGATCGTAGGCGACCTCTCCAGTGGTCTGGACGGCAGTGTCGCCAGTTCCCACGGCGTGCTCGGGACTGTTCGCGCCCGCGGCCGGCTCGGTGGTGGATTGCTCGTCGGACATGGCGGGCTCCTCGTTGGGTGTGTCGCTACTCAAAGCGCAGCGCTTCGATCGGTCGGAGGCGGGCGGCGCGAGCGGCGGGGTAGGTGCCGAAGAACAGCCCGGAGAGCGCCGCCGCGCCGAAGGCGAGGAAGATCGAGTACGTGGCGATTTCCGGATGCACTCCGGCGATCTCGAATTGGCTGCCGAGCACGCCTACGAACACGCCGGTTAGACCGCCGAATAAAGAGACCAGCACAGCCTCCGTCAAAAACTGGGTGAGGATGTCTGAGCGGCGCGCGCCGATCGCCTTGCGGATACCGATCTCGCGCGTGCGCTCGGTCACGGATACGAGCATGATGTTCATCACACCGATCCCGCCGACGAGCAGCGAGATCGCGGCAACCTCTCCCAGTAGCGTGGTGAAGACGCTGCTGGTGGAACTGGAGGTTTCCAACAGCGATCCCTGGTTCAGGACGCTGAAGCCCGGTTCGGCGCTGTCCTTGATTTTGTGGCGTTCCTCGATGATTGTCGAGACCTCCGCTTCGGCGGCGTTGAGCGAGGACTCGGACTTGCCCTGGACGGTGATTGAGTCGATCGGACCCGAGCCGGTGAGCGTGTTCTGCACTGTTGTGATCGGGGCCATCACGACGTCGTCCTCGTTGGTGGTGCCGTTGGTCCCCTTTTTGGCGAGCACTCCGACCACTTCGTAATTGCTGCCGTTGACCTTCATGTTCTGGCCCACGGCGCTGGTCCCGGCGAACAGTTCCTGCACGACTTCCTGGCCGATGATCGCCACGCGTCTGTGTTTGCTGAGATCTTCGGAGGTGAACGAGGCGCCTTCGGCGATTTTGTAGGTGTGGGCCGTCAGATAGGAAGGTGTTGTGCCCACGAATGAGGACGGTTCGAAGCTCGTGCCGTCATAGACGAGCGATACGTTGCTGGCATCGACTACGGGCGAGGCGCTCTTGACATCCGGTGCCAGGCTGGGGTTCTCCAGGGCTTCGGCGTCCTGCTTGGTCAGTGAGACCGTCCCTGCGGTGCTCGCTCGGGGGCCGCCGCGAAAGCCGCCGCTGGCCTGCACCACGAGCACATTGGTGCCGAGGCTCTGAATCGTCGACTGGACGGCCTTGGAGGAGCCGTTGCCGACGGCGATCAGCACGATCACCGAGGCGACCCCGATCGTCATGCCGAGGATCGTCAGGCCCGAGCGGAGCTTGTTCGCGGTTATCCCGCTCCATGCGATGCGCAGCATCTCTGTGGCGATCATGGCTGCGCCTCCACGACGGCCGCGTGCTGATGGGAGGACTTCTGCGCGTGAAAGGGGGGTGGGGTATCGTGCACACCCAGCGAGCGGTGGTCCTCGACAACCTCGCCGTCGCTCAGCCTGATCACGCGCTTGGACTGCTGCGCGACGTCGGGCTCGTGGGTGATGAGGACGACGGTCCGGCCTTCTTCGTTCAGGCGCGTGAAGATCGCAAGGACGTCCTCGGTGGAGTGCGAGTCCAGGTTGCCAGTCGGCTCGTCGGCGAGGATCAGCGAGGGGTTGGTCACGATTGCACGCGCGATCGCGACCCGCTGCTGCTGCCCTCCGGAGAGCTCCGAGGACTGGTGGTGCAGGCGGTTCTTCATTGCCACCGAGCTGAGTGCACGCTCGGCTTGCCGCCGGCGCTCGGCGCCCTTCAATCCGGCGTAGGCGAGCGGCAGTTCGACGTTGGCGAGGGCGCTCGTGCGGGGCACGAGATTGAAGCTCTGGAAGATGAAGCCGATCTTGCGGTTGCGCAGATCGGAGAGATCGTCCTCGTCCATGTGGCTGACGTCCACGCCATCGATCTCATAGCGCCCTCTCGTTGGTATGTCCAAACAGCCGAGGATGTTCATCAGCGTGCTCTTGCCGCTGCCCGAGCTGCCCATGATCGCCACCAGATCGCCGCGCTCGATTTGCAGCGAGACCCCGCGCAGCGCGTGCACCGCGATCTCGCCGATGTTGTACGTCTTGCTGACATCGTGAACGCTGATGACCGGTGCCCGCCGGCGACGCTCGTAGCGCGCCGCGGATGTGTGAGTGCTCGCCTCGCGCGCCACCAACGGCTCACTGCGAGGGACGCGTGAACGGCCCGCTTTCGCCAGGCGCAGGTGCCGTGAGCGAGACGGACGGAGATCCATTACCCACCACCTCTGAAGAATGTGGCGCCGCCACCGGCGAAGCCTGCGCCGCCGCCCCCCAAACCGCCGCCCCCACGACCGAGGCGGCTGCCGAGTCTGGAGGTGAGGCTGGTGCTCGAGCTCGTACTGCTCACCGCGGGCAGGACGACCGTTTCTCCTGCCTTCAGGCCGCTGAGGACGATCGTGGAGGTGTTGCCGGCCAGGCCTGTGGTGACGCGCTGGCGCATCTGTTTGCCACTTCGCTCGACGGTCACGGAGGCAGCGGAGATCGCGCTGGTTGGAACGTTGACGCCTTCGGCCTGCTTGACGACGACTTCGGCGGTAGCGCTCATGCCTGGTTTGAGGCCGGGTTCCATCTGATCGAGCTGGAACGTGACGTCGTAGCTCACCGCGCCGCTGCTGCTCGTGGAGAGGATCGCGACTGCTCTGACGTGGGCCGCCAGCTTGGCGCCGTTGAGGGCTTCTACGGTGACCGTGGCGGTCTGACCATCCTTGACGTTGCCGATTTCGGATTCGCTCAACGGCACGACGAGCTGCATCGAGCTGAGATCGCTGAGAACCGCGAACGA
>DASZFC010000052.1:0-8651 GCA_035940195.1 Solirubrobacteraceae bacterium | reverse complement strand
GGCCGCGACGTTGACGGTCACCGCGCCCACGGTGGCCGCCCCATCCACGCAATCACCACCCCCGACAGCCCCGCCGTCGAGCCAGCCCCTCACGACTACGTTCCCACCATCGCCACCTGCACCCCGCACGATGCTGCCCTTCCCGATTGTGCGGATCGCGGGCTCTGAGAACGCCTCCGGTGTCAAGATCAGCCTGCTCACCGTGCAGGCTCCGGGCGGGGCTCACATCGCGATCCGGTGCCGAGGCCGTGGGTGTCCCAAGAAGACGGAGAGTCGCGTAGTGGCATCGAGGAGCGCGGCCGGTACGAACCTGGTCGAGTTCCGGCGCTTCGAGCGTTCCCTGCGCGCTGGATCAGTGCTCGAGATCCGCGTCTCCAAAAGCGGCGAGATCGGCAAGTACACGCGCTTCACGATTCGTCGCGGCAAGCCTCCTGCGCGGGTCGACATGTGTCTCAGCCCAGCTGGGATCCAGCCGATCGTGTGCCCCTCGTCATGAGCACCGTCCGCATCACAAAGCGCTGGTTTCGCACGGAGAGGCCTCCCTTGGGCATAGACGGTCGCGCAGTGGTCATCGTGACGTGCTTGGGCGTGGCGGTCTTCGCATGCTTCTTCGCGATCGGACGGGCGACGAGCCCCGGAAGCCCTCCACCGGAAGGATTGTCGTCGAGCTTGCCAGTTGCCTCTGGCGGCACCGCGATCCCGGTCCGTCTGAGCAGCGCTCCACCAATCGAGATCGGAGCGGTCACGGGCACGAAGCGCCAGGCTCAGAGCAGAAACGTGCAGGTCTCCGCAGCAAACCCTGCTGCGAGCGCACCGGGACCCACGAGCGAAGCGCCGCCGGTGCAAGCTCCGCGGACAGAAGCCTTGCCCGTCACGCCGCAACCACACGCACCGGCAGCACCGACGAGCTCGCGGGAACACGCGAAGAGCGCACCAGCCCCCGGCAAATCGTTCGACAGCTCGGGCTGACCCCGTGTCCGGTGCGATTCGCAGCCTGCCCCCGGTCGTGGTCCTGCTGTTCGTCGCGGTCGCGATCTGTGGCTATCTGGTCGGCATTCGTGGTGCGCCCGCCACGCCTGGAGTTGCATCCGGAGAAACGACGCGGATCGCGTCGGGGACGGGCGTACTGCTCGAATATCCCCCCACCTGGCAGCCGACAGCCGGTGCTCCGGTGATCCCAGGCCTCTCGCTCGCCCATCCGCTGCTGCTGGCCCCAGGCGGCGACTCCACCCACGCCGGCCTTATCAGCGGACAACTCCCCGCCGGTGAACCGAGTCCGCTTCCCCGCCAGTTCCTGGCCCTCGTCCGTGGGATTCCCCACGCCGAAGTGTCGGATCTCGTCGACGTCCAAGCCTATAGATACAACCAGGTGAGCATCTCGGGGTATGACCGGATACTCGACATCTATGTGGTCCCCAAACCGGGAGACAATCCCACTGCGCTCGCGTGCTATGCGTCAAACGGATTCTCCACCTACATGCAGCAGTGTGAGCAAATCGTGGCTAAGCTCACGCTGGTAGGCCAGTCGTCGTCCGAACTGAGCCCGGACGCTGATTACGCTCGCCGGCTCGGTGGGTTGGTGGGAGTCCTGGATAGAGAACGTCTTAGGTTGAGGCGCGCGATCCGCCGGGGTTCGACGCCCAGCGAGGCGGCCCGCCTCGCCACAGCTCTTGCCGGTCAGTTTGCCACTGCGGCGGCATCCCTGGCGGCGCTCGAACCGCCGCTAGCTGCCGGCCCAGCGCAGGCTGCGCTGGCGGGCGCGATGCTGCACGCACGCGACACATACAGGGCACTCGCCGCTGCGGGTACTGCCGAAAGCGTGGCCAGCTACGACGCGGCGCGAGGGCAGGTTGATGCTGCTGAGGCCGGCGTGGACGCGGCACTCGAGAGCTTTGCCCTGCTCGGATACAACCACACGTAAATCATCATCCCTCACGCCACCGCGCGCAGCCGCCGGTAGGGAGTGCCGCGCAGCTCGCGGATGAGCGCGTCGACTACCCCCTCCTCATCCTCGGCGCGGCCATCGGTGACGGCGCCGATCACCGCGCGCTTGCGCTCCAGCAGGGTGGCGATCGTCTCGTCGACCGTGCCCGCGGCGAGCAGGTAGGTGGCATTGACCGTGTCGTGCTGACCGAGGCGGTGACAGCGGTCCTCGGCCTGGTCGTGCTTGGCGGGCGTCCAGTCGAGCTCGAGGAAGGCGACGTTCGAGGATCGCGTCAGCGTGATGCCGTGGCCCGCGACCTCGATTGAGCAGACGATCAGCTGGTTCCCGGCGCCGTCAGGCGCTTGGAAGGCCTGCAGCGCTGCATCCCTCGCGGCGTGGCTGTCCTCGCCGAGGATGTGCAGCGCTGAGGGGAAGCGCTCGAGCAGGGCGCGCTGGATCTCGCGATGATGTGCGAACACCACGAGCCGCTCGCCCGAGGAGCAGAAATCGTGAATCCAGGCGAGTGCGGAATTGAGCTTGCCGCGCGCGGCAAGCAGCTTGAGCGCGTTCAGCCGCACGAGGCGTTCGGCGCGCAGCGCCGCCGCGACCCTCGCGTCGAGCTCGTGCAGGTGCAGCGGCTGGCTCTGCAGCCACGCGACGAGATCACGCTCGGCGAGGCGATACTCGGGCTCGTTGTCGAGCTCGATCGGCACGATGCCACGTGTCTTGGCCGGCAGCTGCGGCAGGACATCGGCCTTCAGGCGCCGCACGAAGCAGCGCGCGCGCAGGTGCCAGTGCAGGCGCAGGTGGGCGTCAGGCCCACGGAAGCGCTTGCCGAACTGCGTGCCCGAGCCGAAGTCGGCAAGTCGCCCGAGGATTCGCAGCTGCGAGATCAGCTCTGCTGGGCGGTTCATCACGGGCGTGCCCGTGAGTGCGAGTACGAGCCCGTCGCGCGGCACCGCCGCTGACAGCCGCTGAACCGCCTGGGTGCGCTTGGCGGCCGCGTTCTTGCAGTAGTGAGACTCGTCGAGTACGAGCGCACGGGGCGCAAGGGCCTGCAGTGCGGCCAGGCGCCCGGCGACGATGTCGTAGTTGACGACGGTCACATCAGCCGCCGCGATCGGAGCATCCGGGCGCGTGCCGCTGAGCGCCTGAGCACTGCGGCCCGGCAGCCAGCGCTCGAGCTCGCGCAGCCAGTTCAGCTTGAGGCTCGCGGGGCACACCACGATCGCGGGGTAGGCGCCGTCGGCCTCCAGCGTCGCGAGCGCCTCGATTGTCTTGCCGAGACCCTGCTCGTCGGCGAGGAAGGCGCGCCGCTGCTCGATCAGGTAGCGCACGCCCGCGCGCTGAAATGGCTTCAGCTCACCGCCGAGGGTGGGTGAGACCTTGCCATCGAGCGGTGCGTCTGTCGCGGCCGACAGCGCCACCAGGCCGGCGGCGTGGGCGTGCTCCTCGCGGATCTCCTGCAGCAGTGTGAGCGCCTCGGGTGCGATCCAGGTTTCGTGCGCGGCGAGAAAGCCGTCGAGCTCCGGGACACAGAACGGATCGGCGCGGATGCAGGGGAGCTCCGCATGCTCCGCTGCGCCCGCGATGGCGGGTCCTCCGCCATACCGGGGTCTGCCGGCGCTCGCCCCCGCGAGCGCTGCGAAGGTCTCGAGCTGCTCGGGTCGGTGGCCGGGAGCGAGCACGAACGTCGGGTCCTCGTGGAGGACAGACAGTTCCAGTACGGAGGGTGGCACGGGCCGTCCTTCGCGCAGCGCCGCGATGCAGCGCTTTGCCCCGGGGCTGATCCAGCCGCGCAGCTGGCCATCCATCAGCTGCCACGAGCCGGTGCTCAGCGGTACGGTCGCCCCGCCGGGGGCGCTGGCCGCCTGCTCGCGCAGTTCTCGCGGTAAGCGCCGGCTCTCACCGAGCAGCAGGAACACGGGCTGCTCGTGTGACCCCGCGACCTCGATCGTGCCCGTCCAGGTGGTGGCCCGCTCGAGCCAGCTCTGAACGCGCGGGTCGATCCGGCTCACCTCGAGCCCGGCGATCAGCCCGGCGATCGACTCGGCATCGTGTTCGGCGGCGGCCAGCGCGAACGTCTCCCCGGGGCCGTCCAGCGCTCGCAGGCCCGCTCGGCTGGAGAGCACGCGGGCGAGCGGCGCGTACGGGGATGAGACCATGATCCAGTGCTCCCCGCGACGGTTGCGGCGCAGCTCGACATCGTGGGTGAGCGAGTCCCGTCCCAGCGCGGCCCCAGTGCCCTGCTTGATCTCTGTGAGCGCATGTGCCGCGTCGTCGGTCAGGCGCAGGCGGGAAGGGCCTGTGGGCAGCTCCTCCACGAGCCGTGCGGCTTGGCTGTCGAGCGGAATCAGCGCGCGGGCGATTGCGGGCAGGCTGTAGCCGTCGGGGTGCTCGAGCAAAGCCTGTGCGAGCTCGGGCGCGGTGTCAGTGGGGAAGCTCAGCCACCAGTTCTCATCGGGCCGGGCGAGGTCGAGCACGCATTCATCGTGGCGCCGGCGGGCGCGGCGGCGCTCGATCGCGCGAGCGAGCTCGTGGGTCACATCCGGCGCCTGCGACAGGCTCGCGAACAGGCGCGCGAGCGCCTCCGCGCGTTCGGGATCGAGGGGGATGCACCACGCTCGCCTAACGGAATCCCAGCGCCGCCCCGGTAGCGCGCGCAACAGCTGACGCAGGCGCTCGTCGTAGGGAAAGCACAGCAGGGCCTCCTCGCCGGCAAGCGTTGCATGGAAGTCAGGAGCAGGCACGAACACTGCACCTTAGGCAACGCCCGGGATGGGACTGCTGGCTGGCCGTCCCGTTCGGGTGGGGGCGGGCCCACGCCCGAAGTCTGGCGCGAGCCTTAGAAATTATCCGAAAACTCCGAGGCTTCTTCTCAGGGCGTGCTGTGCTGGGATCTGAGGAGTTTTCGGATAATTTATTAATCCTCGCGGTTGGTGGTCGTGGTCATGACCTTTGCGGCACTGCCACCCATGGCACGGCGGACGAGGCCAGGCGTGAGCACGCGAAACGCCGCCGCCAAAGCGTAGGGGCGCGGCACGTAGCGCTCGGGACGGCGACCGATCCCAGCCTGGAAGATCGCCTCGGCGGCGCGCTCGGGGGTGGAGACGGCCCAGCGCGTGAGTGCTTTCTCGGTTAGCTCCGTCTGAGGAAAGCCCTCGGTCGAGATGAACCCGGGCAGCACCAGCCCGACGTGGACGCCATACGGGCGCTCCTCCGCCCACAATGCGTCCGACCAGCCGGCGAGCGCAAACTTGGAGGCTGAGTAAGCGCCGGCGCCCGCGCGCGCGACACGGGAAGAGGTCGAGGCGACGTTGACGATCGCGCTCGGCGCGGAGGCGCGCAGCAGGGGCAGTAAAGCCTCGGTGAGGCGGACGGGCGCGTCGAAGTTGAGCGCCATCGTGCGGCGCACGTTCTCGTAGCCTCCGTCGGCGAAGCGCGCGCGCCAGCCGGAGCCGGCGTTGTTGACGAGCAGGTCCAGACGGTCGTGACGCTCCTGCACGTGCGCGAGGATGCGCGCGGGTGCGTCCTCGTCGAGGAGATCGACGGCAACCCAGCTGACACGATCCTCGCCCAGCGAGGACGCGAGCGCGCGCAGGCGCTCCTCGCGCCGCGCGACGAGCACCAGCGAAGCTCCCGGCTCGCGGGCGAGCCGACGGGCTGCCGCCTGTCCGATCCCGCTCGAGGCCCCTGTGATCACCGCGACCATCCGCAACACCCTATATCTCCGAAGCCAAGCACAGCGAGGTACGGTTGGGGCATGGACTCGGCGAGGAAGCTCCAGGCGCTCGAGCTGTTCGAAGGCCTGCCAAAGCGCTATGACCAGTTGAGCGCGGCGCTGAGCTTCTGGCAGGATCCCCGCTGGCGCCGCGCGCTGGTGGACGAGGTGGCGCCGAAAGCGGGCGAGAGGGTGCTCGACGTGGCGACCGGCACGGGGATGGTCGCCGCCGAGCTGCGCAGGCGCGCTGACTGCTCGGTCGTGGGGGTCGATCAGAGCGCGGAGATGCTCGCCGGCGCCAAGGCGCGCTTTGCCGGTGAGAACAGCGGCGTGGAGCTGGTGCAGGGGCAGGCCGAGCAGCTGCCGTTCGCGGATGCGAGCTTCGACGCGGTCACGTTCACGTATCTGCTGCGCTACGTGGACGATCCAGCGGCCACGATGCGCGAGCTGGCCCGTGTGGTGCGTCCCGGAGGGCGGGTGGCGTCGCTGGAGTTCGGCGTGCCCCCGTGGCCGGCGGCGCGGGCGGCTTGGCGGTTTTACACCGCGATCGGGTTGCCCGTGCTGGGGCGGATGGCCTCGTGCGATTGGGCGACGGTGGGCCGTTTTCTCGGGCCGAGCATCAGAGGCTTTTACGAGCGCCATCCGCTGGAGCGGATCGTCGGTTACTGGGAGGACGCCGGGTTGCGCGAGCTGAAGGTGCGGCGGATGAGCCTCGGCGGCGGGGTCGTGATGTCGGCCAGAAAGAGCGAGTTCACCGGCGATGCCCGCTAAGGCTGATCGCCCTGCTTTTTACGCCCGCGAGGGCGGTAGGGCGGGGGACCTGATCACGCTGCTGCATCCGCCATATACGGCTTGGCATCTGAGCTACTTCGCGATCGGCGCGGCGCTTGCCCCGCACTTGTATATCGATCGCCTGCTGTGGGGTCTGGCTGCGTTCGGATTGGCGGTCGGGGTGGCGGCGCATGCGCTCGACGAGCTGCACGACCGGCCGCTGGGGACGAGCCTGTCCGGCCGTATGCTGATCGCGATGGCAGCCGTGAGCCTGGTGGGCGCGGTGGCGATCGGTGTGGGGGGCGTGCTCACCGTGTCGGTGTGGCTGGCGCCGTTCGTGCTCGCCGGAGGCGTGTTCCTGCCCGCGTACAACCTCGAGCTGATGGGTGGGAGGCTGCACAGCGATATGTGGTTCGCGGTCGGCTGGGGAGCGTTTCCGGCCTTTACGGGCTACTTCGTGGAGGCCGAGAGGATCTCGCTGCAGGGATTGCTGATCGCCGGAGGCTGCCTGGCGTTGAGCGTGGCGCAGCGACGTTTGAGCTCCCAAGCGCGCGAGCTGCGGCGTCGCACGAGGGCGGTCAGCGGCGTGCGCGAGCTCCTCGATGGCAGCAGGGAAGCGCTGTCGCGTGAGGGTCTGCTGGCACCGCTGGATGGCGCCCTGGCGGCGTTGTCTATAGGGATCGTGGTGACCGCCTGCGCGCTCGTGGTGGCGCGTTTGTGAGTGGCGGCGAAAGCCAGCGTGCAAGGTGATCCGAAGGGTTCGCCGAACGGTACATTGAGGGGGCTGAGGATGAGACGAGTGATGAGCTTTAATCCGACGAACTGCAACCCACGATGAGCTCTCGCCGCGGCATGGGAATCTTCGCCGCGTTGTTCACGGCGGTCGTGGTGGTGCTCGCGGCAGGGATGTATCTGTATGACCACGGCCGGCGCGATGAGATCGCAAAGGGTGTGAGGATCGACGGGGTGGACGTCGGGGGCATGCGCGCGGCGGCTGCACGGGCGAAGGTCCAGCGCGATGTGGTGGCGAACTTGAACGGGCCGGTGACCGTGCGTGCGGGTGAGAAGTTGTGGACGCTGAGCGCGCGCGAAGCGGGCTTGACGGTCGACACGGAGAACATGGTCGCCGAGGCCGTGAGCGTGAGCCGCGGAGGCTCGATCTTCACGCGGACAGCACGGGGGCTATTCGGGGGGAGCGTGAAGCGGAATATCCCGTTGGTGGTCAGCTACTCCCACAGGGCGGTGAGGGGTTTGGTGGCGAAGGTGAGCGCGGCCGTCAATCGCGCGCCGCGCGACGCGACGGTTTCAGTGAGCGCGAGCGGACTCACCGCGGTCCCCGCCCGGGTTGGGCTGACCGTCGACGGGGCACGGCTGGCCGGGCGTATCGAGCGGGCGCTGAACGCCACCGGCGCGAGCCGCACGGTCGCCGTTCCTGCGCACGGGGTCAAGCCAGCGGTTACGACGTCCGGGCTCGGGGCGAAGTACCCCGGGTACATCGTCGTCGACCGCTCAGAATTCAGGTTGCGCTTCTACGACCATTTGAAACTGGCGAAAACGTATGAAATCGCGGTGGGAATGGAAGGGTTGGAAACCCCCGGCGGCCTGCACAAGATCGAATGGGAGCAGGTCGATCCGCCCTGGTACGTACCGAAAAAAGCGTGGGCCGGGGCGCTTGCTGGCACGGTCGTCCCGCCGGGTCCGGCGGACCCCCTGAAGGCGCGCTTCATGTCCTTCGACGGCGGCGCGGGCATACACGGGATCGACCCGAGCGAGTACAGCTCGATCGGCCACGACGCCTCGCATGGCTGCATTCGCATGCGCATCCCCGACGTGATTGCGCTGTACAGCAAATCGCCGGTCGGCACGCCGGTTTACATCATCTAAAACGCGAACTCAATGCAGGGTTCTCGACGCGCCCGAGAGGATTCGAACCTCTGACCTTCGGTTCCGTAGACCGACGCTCTATCCAGCTGAGCTACGGGCGCAGGCAGCCCAGTCTAGACGCCCCGCGTGCCCGCAGCGCTTGCGGCGGGAACGGAGAGGGGGATGTGCCGGGACATCGGAGACTGATGTGCCGGACATCACAAACGGGAATCGAGGGACAACGCTCGAAACAACTTGAGGGTTCGTACAACGATCACAAAACGGAGAGGGAGGGATTCGAACCCTCGAACGAGGTTTCCCCCGTTACGCGATTTCCAGTCGCGCCCGTTCAACCGCTCCGGCACCTCTCCA
>DASZFC010000051.1:0-31443 GCA_035940195.1 Solirubrobacteraceae bacterium | reverse complement strand
GAGCCGCTCCGCTTGTGACACAGACGCCCGCAAGCACCCCGGCCAGGACAGAATAAATGAGGAGGTTCATCGTAGTTCCAGATAGCGCTTGCCTTTGCTGAGAAAGCTCTCACGAGCAATTGAGGTGCCTCTTATCGGGCTTGTGTGTAGTACCCGCATGGCGACGGCCGCGCTAGCGACCGACCCACCGGCCAGCCTCGGGGTGGGTCTGCACCGGGCGCGCTTGAGTGGGTGGCGCCTCGCGCTGTCACCGTGGGCGCTCGCGCTAGTCGTGGCCGCCCCACTGGCGATCGTCTATCTAGCGCTCGCGCCGTCCAGCGGCGACCTCGCGGCCGCGACCTACCGCGGTGACCTGTTTGCCCGGGCAGGGTTCACGCTGTGGGACGGCGGCTGGTACGGGGGGCACAACCTTCCCGGCTACTCGCTGCTGGCACCCGCTGCCGGAGCCCTGGTAGGGGAGCGGCTGTTGCTCGCGCTGTGCGCCGTCGCCGCGGCCGGACTTTTCGGCCTGCTCGCGCAGCGGACCTTTCAGAGTGCCGGTGCTCGCGTGGCCGGCGCGTCGTTCGCGCTCGGCGCCTGCGTTGGGCTGCTCTCCGGCCAGGTCGCCTATGGCCTTGGGCTCACAGTTGGCCTGCTCGCGCTTCTCATGCTGATAGGCGGCCGGACGGCCGTGGCGCTGGCACTGGCCGTGCTCACCAGCCTCGCGAGTCCCGTCGCCGGAACGTTCCTGGCGCTGGCTGGGCTCGCTTACGCGCTGGCCGCACCCCAGGGCGCGCAGGCCGGACGTCGCGCCGGCGGGCGAGGAGGATTGCGTTCGCGTACACGCGGCCTGGCGCTCGCGGTCGCGACGCTGGCCCCGATTCTGGCGCTGGCAGTCGCGTTCCCCGAAGGTGGCTGGGAGCCGTTCGCGCCGTCGCTGTTTTGGCCCGCCCTCGCCGGAGTCGCTGCGATTGCGGTGACGCTCCCGCACGCGGGCGGCAAGCTCGCGCCCCACGCGCGAGGAGCTCTGACGTGGGGAGCCTGGCTCTACGCCCTGGCGCTGACGGGATCCTTCGTGCTGCGCACACCAGTAGGTGGCAACGCCGCTCGCCTGGGGGTGCTGCTGGCGGCCCCGCTGGCGGCCGGCGTGCTGTGGGAGCACCGGCGGCTCGCGCTCCTCCTGCTGGCGCCTGCGCTGCTGTACTGGCAGCTGGACACCCCGATTAGTGATTTCGCGGCGCTGGCTGGTAACCCCTCGGTCAATGCCTCCTATTACGCCCCGCTAGCCGGGGAGCTCACGCGACTCACGGACGGTAGGCCGCTGCGCGTAGAGGTACCGCTGACCGAAGCCCACTGGGAGTCGGTGTATATCCCCGAGCATCCTCTGATCCTGCTGGCGCGTGGCTGGGAGCGCCAGCTCGACACGCGTTACGACGCGTTGTTTTACCGGCCCGGTCTCGCCCCCGTGACCTATAGGTCATGGCTGATTCAGAACGCCGTCTCCTATGTGGCGCTACCCGACGTGCGCCTGGACTCCGCCGGCGAGCGGGAGGGGCAGCTGATCGCGCGGGGGCTCCCCTATCTGATCGAGGTGTGGCATTCGGCGCACTGGCGCCTGTTCGCCGTGCAGGGCGCAACCCCGCTGGCACAGCCACCCGCGGTGCTGACCGGCATGGGACCGGACAGCTTCACGCTGCTGACCCGCCGCCCCGGGAAATTCACGGTGCGGGTGCGCTTCACCCCCTACTGGACAGTGCAACAAGGGCGAGGATCCCTGCACCGCGCACCGGGCGGGTGGACCGAGGTCGACGCGCTCCGCGCCGGTGCCCTGCGCGTCGGCATCAACCTGATGTAGGCAGGCCGTGGGCGTACCCGCCGGAACCTGGGGGATACTGGCTCTCGATGTTCGCAGCGCAACATGGACATCTTCGGCCGGGGTGCCGCCGCTCTCACCCATGGATGCGGAAACCGCCGGGACACGCTCGAGACCTACTGCCCGAAGGGATACGCCGATGACACCGCCAAGCCCTGCATCTCCTACCGCGACTGCCGGGCCTATCGCAACGAAGCCGCCGAATCCGGAAAAGACACGGCACCATCTCGCCAAGGCGGTCCGCTTCAGCCCGTCTGAGATCAGGCACGCAATGAGCGAGGTTGAAGGCTTCAACGCCAAGCTCGCGGTCGTCATCACTCACGCCGTCGGGTCGATGGCAATGGCATACATCTTCTGCGTGATCGCCCTGACGAGCCTTCCGGCGATCCTCATTCAGGCGGGCGTTCTGACCAACAGCGACGTGCCCAAGTTCCTCACCAAGCCGGGGCTCATCCTGATCGTCGCGTGGATCGCGCAGACCTTCATCCAGCTGGTCCTGTTGTCGATCATCATGGTCGGCCAGGACGTGCAGTCGATCGCCGCCGACGCCCGCTCGGAAAACACGTTCAAGGATACCCAGGCGATCCTCGATGCGATGAACACGGAAACCGAGGGAGGCCTGAGGACGATCCTCGAAGCGATCCAAGCACAGGCTAAGCCCGTCCAGCAATCACAAGGATAGAAATGCCTACCCTGCTCAAAGCCCAGAACGGCTCGGAGGAGCCCTGACCGCCTGGTTCAGGGAGGATCTTCTAGAGCTTGACCGTCTTTGACTCAGACACCGTCTTGCCGGCGGCCTTCAGCTGCACCGTGAGCTTGACCTTCTTGTGATGCTCACGGTCGTGCTTGCCGGTCTTGGTGAGCATAACTTTGATCTGGTTAGTGCCAGCAGCAACTTTCTTGGCGGTAGTCTTCAAGCCCGGCCCAGAGATACTGACTGTGCCGGCTTTAGAGGCATCGAGCGTGACCGTCACACTGCCCGTGCCCACCTTGACCTTCACGATCGTGACGGAGACGGATTTGCTCATGGCTTCTTCCTGCTTTTTCTTGGCGGCTGCCTCTTCTTCTTCCTGGTGCTCCTTTGCTGCTAGCGCAAATCTGGCTTCTGTTTCAGCTTTAGCCTTGGCTTCTTCTTGGACTCTTTGTTTGAAGAGGTGTTCGTCTTCTTCACCCCGTATTTCTTCCCAGCTCCTGGGTGTGGTGAATTCTTGCGCTTCGCCATGCACTCCTGCTGGAGCCGCAGAGTTCAGCGCCACCACCCAGTAGTGATAGGTCGTATTTGGCTTGACATTGGCGAGACCGAGAGTGACTGCTTCCTGGGTGTCGGCGATGAGGAATCCTTCGGGGGACTTTGTCCCGCAAGCGTTGGCCCCGCAGGGGCTCGTTCCGTATTCGGCGTAGTAGGTGGCCTCGCCGCCCGGGGAGATCTGCGCTTCGAGCGTTACGTAACCTTCGGTTATGCGTGAGACGGACTCGCTGATCACGCTCGGCGGTACGGGTTCGCTCGTAAACGTCTTGTCTTCCGTGTCCTTCGTTTCGCCCGCTGTGTTCTTGGCAACGAGACGGTAGGAGTAGCTGATGGCTGGGCTGAGGCCGGTAATGATCACCGGGCCGACACTAACCGGCCCGGAAGCTCCCACCGTCTTCTGCGCCGCAGTCTTCTTGGTGTAGGTACCTCGTTCGCCGTATTCGAACCAATATTCTGTTTCGAGGCCTTCTGGGTTGATTTCGCCCGAAAGTTCGGCTTTGGAGCTCGTCACATCAGCGGAGGACTCAGCGACTATCACGGGGGCTCCTGGGTTCGCCGAGGCAGTGGCGCTCAACATAAGCGCGCTGAGCAGCGTCGCGAGCAGAGCAAGCAGAGCCATGAATTTGGCTCTGCGGAGAACCATCAAGCTCATCCTCGCGCCAACTCTCCCTCACGCTCCCACAAACCCTTGATTTGCTCGCACCGTACCACCGCGCGTAATCGCCGGCAGCACAACAAGGCCCGTGTATTAGCCGGACGACAGAGCAAGCCCCGTATCGCCGCCTCGTACTATCTGCGGGATGGTCGCCTTCGTTCTATCGGGTGGCGCAAGCTTCGGCGCGATCCAGGCGGGGATGCTGCGTGCTCTGTATGAGCGTGACATCGCGCCCGAGCTGATCGTCGGCACCTCCGCCGGAGCCGTCAACGGCGCCTTCATCGCCTCGCGCCCGCCGACGGTGGCGACCGCGCAGTCGCTCGAGCGGATCTGGCGCTCGTTGCGAACCTTCCAGGTCTTCCCGCCCAACCCCGCGACCGCTCTGCTGGCGCTGATCGGCAAGCGCGACCACCTCATACCCAACGACGGGCTCAGGGCGCTGATATCCACCCACCAGCAGTTCACGCGACTCGAGGACGCGCCGGTTCCCTTTCACGTGATCGCGACCGACATCCGCAGCGGTCATGCGCGACGGCTTTCCCACGGCGACGCACAAGCCGCGGTGCTCGCGAGCAGCGCGATCCCCGGGATCTATCCGGCGGTCCGGTTCGATGGATTAGATCTCGTCGACGGAGGAGTTGCCAACAACACTCCCATCTCCGACGCCGCCGAACTCGGCGCGTCAAAGATTTACGTCCTGCCGACCGGAATCACCTGCGAGCTGCCAACCCCCCCGCGTGGCGCAATCGGAATGCTTGTGCACGCGATCACGCTGCTGATCAACCAGCGCCTGGTACAAGACATCGAGGCCTTCTCACAGGAGGCGGAGCTGATCGTCCTGCCACCGCCGTGCCCGCTAGATGTGCTTCCTTCGGAATTCAGCCACGCCGGGGAGCTGATCGAGCAGGCCTACGAGCTGGCGAGCACGGCCCTCGATCACCCCGACCCCGCCGCCTACTGGACCCCGCGCTCACTGCAGCGGCTGCAGTCACACTCCCACTAAGGCCGTCCCGTTCTGGGCTTTGAATTTCCTCGGCACCGTCAAAAACCTTGCCTCCCCGAGAGCTGTGTCAGCTCAGTTACTCCCGGCCAGTGCGCGGCCAAGCGACTGTTCTGTCTGCGGCCCCAACAGGGTCTTCTCTATGCGCCCGCCGGCACCGACCACAAACGTCGTTGGCAAGTTCCGCAGCCCATACGCGAGACCGGCTTCCCCCCCGCTGTCGCGCAAATTCGAGAAGCTCCAGCCGTACTTCCTGATGAAACTGCGCGCGCTCTGATCAGCGTCACTCCAGTCCACCCCCACCACCCGTCCCCGGCCTGCAACGCTGCGCGCAAGGCGCTCCACGGCGGGGGCCTCACTCCGGCAGGGCTCACACCAGCTCGCCCAGAACACAACCAGCGCCGGGTGCCCGCCCGCCGCGGCTCGCAGCCCGGCGATCGTCACCGGGGGACCGGCGAGCAGTTCGCGGGGCAGCGCCGGAGCGGCGCGCCCGGCCGGGCTGGAGCGGTTGGCGGCGAGCCCGAAGACGGCCAGCGCGGCGAGCGCCGCCCCACAGATTGCCCACGTCAGCATCTGTCTGCCAATGCGCGACATAACCTAAGGCAGCAGCTTCCCAGGGTTCATGATCCCGGCCGGGTCCAGCTCGTCCTTCAGCGCGCGCAATGCGCCCAGGCCGCTCTCCCCCACCTCCGCTCCCATCCACGGCGCGTGGTCGCGCCCCACCGCATGGTGGTGGGTGATCGTTCCTCCGCCGCTCACGATCGCGCTGCTCGCCGCCTGCTTGACCGCGCGCCACTGCTCGAGCTCCTCGCCCTCCTGCTGGCGGGCGATGAACGTGAAATACAGCGACGCGCCGGTCTCATACAGGTGTGAGACGTGGCACATCACGAGTCCCGGCGTGCCGCCCTCGCTCAGCGCCTGGGCGATCGCGTCACCGACGGCGCGGTGCAGCGCTCCCACGTCCGACCACCGCGTCGCCGTCTCGAGCGTCTCCACCATCACACCCTGCGTGAGCAGCTCGTCGCGCAGGTAAGGCGCGGAGAACCGCGCCTTCAGCCACGCCTCCCCGGGCGAGCGCCCCACCTGAAGGCCACCGCCGCGGCGTGCCAGTGCGAGCGCGCGCTTGCGGCGCGGGGCAACCTCCTCCGCCTCTCCCTCGAAGCCGAAGATCGCCAGGCAGCCCTCGCGGTAGCCGCGCAGGCCGACATAGGCTCGGCCGAGGCGCCCCTTCAGCCCACCAACGCCGGCCAGCGCCAGCGACATACGCGTCTCGGTCTCGTCGGACAGCCGCGCCACATCCGGGCAGATGTGCTCCTGGGCGAGCGCGCGCAACGTCTGCACCCCGGCGCTGAAGTCCTCGAAGAAGACACCCTCGTAGATCCGCTCGCCGGGCGCCGCCCGCACGCGCAGCGAGAGCTCTGAGATCACTCCCAGCGTCCCCTCCGAGCCGACCAGCAACCGGCGCAGCTCCGGTCCCGCGGCACTGGCGGGCACGGCCTGAAGCCCGATGTCGCCCGCGGGCGCCGCGAACCGCAGGCCGAGCACCATCTGCTCGATGCGCCCGTAACCGCTCGAAGCCTGTCCCGCAGATCTGCTCGCCGCGCATCCTCCCAGTGAGACGTACTCGTAAGACTGCGGATAGTGACCCAGCGTGAGCCCGCGGCCAGCCAGATAGCGCTCCAGCTCTACCGCCCGCATCCCGGCCTGCACGGCGATCGTCCGCGACTGATGATCGAGATCAAGGACACCCCGCATGCGACTCATGTCCAGGGCCACCACCGCCGTGTGCTCTCCCCGCAGCGGAGCTACTCCCCCGACCACGCTCGTCCCCCCGCCCCAGGGCACCACCGCCACCGAGGATCGCGCGCACTCCTGCAGCACGGCACGCACCTGCTCGTGTCCAGCCGGGCGGACCACAGCGTCGGGCGCCCCCTCTGGCTGCCCGGCGCGCAGCGCCACCAAATCGGGGTAGCCCTTACCGGCGGCGTGCACGACCCGTTCTAAATGGTCATCTCGCACGCCGCCAGAGCCGGTGATCCCACGCAACGCCGCCGCTGCCTGCTCAGTGAGCGCCGATTGGGCGATGTGCACCGCTCCGAGCGCTACAGGCGGGCGCGGTTGGGCGGCGATTCCCACGGTTTCGCGCAGGAACTGAAGCGCGTGCGCGGGCATTGCTGGTGGGTGCGCCGGATCGCCCCACCCCCACCAGCGCATCGCGGGCGGACCGGCCTCAGCCACTGATCCGCTCCAGGCCGTCGAGCGCCTCCTCGAGCGTCGCCGCGGCAGCGCGGCGGACCATGAAGCCGCCGAAGCGCGGGAAGAACCCGTTCAGCGACTGGTGCAGCTCGAGCGTCACGCTCGTGCCGTCAGCGGCGCCCTGCAGGCTGACGCGCGTGACGGCCGCGCTCATCAGGCGGGCGAACGGCGTGCCCTCGAGCTGCTGCTCCCAGGCCAGCGAGCGCATTCCCTCGGCGTGCACGAGACGGAAGTCGGCACGCACGAGTTTCCCCTTGGCCGTCTTCATGACCTCTGTGAACGCGTCCCCTTCGACATCCTCCACCCTGCTCACGCGCGGCCACCAGCGCGGTAAGTGGTGGGGGTCTGAGATCACCTCCCAAAGCTCCTCCGCGGGCGCGGCGATCGTACGGCTGCGACTCGCGCTGGGCATCGCCGCCTGGTCTTCTAGGCCGCGGGGCTCATCAGCGCACGATCTTGCGCAGGTCGCGGACTAGCAGCAGGTGCTTCAGGTGGGTGGCTACCGCCGCCAGGTTCTCCAATGCCTCTTCCGCATCTTTGCGCCGCTGCGGGTTGCGCGAGCGCAACGCCGGAGAGAGAATCTGCTGAAGCAGGTTTGCCTCCCGGTCGGCCGAGGAGCGGAACACACGCAGGTTGCGCCCGCCAACGCCGTAGCGCGCGAGCTCGGCCACCGCGCCGATGATCTCCCGCTCGGTCTCGTCGAAGTAGCGCACGCCACCCCGCTGCTCACCCTTGACCACGCCGTACTCTTCGAGCTCGCGCACGAGCTTGGCCTCGGCCTTGGTCTCGTCGAGCACTTCCTCGAGCGAGAACAGCGCACCGGTCACCTCGCGCACGCTCACGCTCGTGCGCGTGCGCCATGACCGCACCCCCTCGCGGGATGAGCGGGAGTGGGCTTGGCTCTGATCAAGCGTGGTGTCCCCCGCGCGTCCGGCCGCCAGCTCCTGGCGGATCACCCGCAACGGCAGGAACTCATCGCGCTGCATCCGCAGGATCGTGCGCAGGCGCGCTACGTCACCCTGGGTGTAGAGCCGGTAGCCGCCGGGGGTGCGGCGCGGGGTGAGCAGTTTCTGGTCCTCGAGGTAGCGGATCTTGGAGATCGAGATGTCCGGAAACTCCTGTACGAGCGCCTTGCATACGGCGCCGATGGTGATCGACTTTTGCCGGGGGGTCCCCGTCGTGGTGAGTGCCAGCCCATTCTCGAGCTCGGCCACGTCCGCCTGGGGAACCTGGGGCGCCATCAGCGTGCGTGGAACGTGAGCTTGTACTTGCCGATCTGTACCTCATCGCCCTCTTCCAGGCGCTGGGACTCGATCCGCGAGCGGTTCACATAGGTCCCGTTCAGCGAGCCCATGTCGTCGAGGTAAAACGCCTCGCCGCGGCGTATCAGCAGCGCGTGATCGCGCGAGACCGTGACATCGTCGAGGAATACCTCGGCGTCTGGCCGGCGGCCGATGCTCATGCGCTCGCGGTCCACCGCGAAGCTCTCGCCCACTCGTCCCCCACCCGCCCTGATCACCAGGGCTGGCCCATGCGCCGTGACCTGCCCAGGCTCGACCGGCACGAGCTCGCCGGTCTCATCGATGCGGTAGGTCGCGGTTATGGGATCCCCGCCCACCCCCCCGCCCGCTCCCCCGGGGGGTGCTCCAGTCACCTCCGCGCGTGGCATCAGCGCGCCACAGCGCTGGCAATAGTTGGCTCCCTCATCGTTGACGAAGCCGCACTCGGTGCAGTGCAGGGCCATGAGCGGCCGGGCTCCTCTAGGCCGCGCCGCCGGGAAGAGAATCGCTCGCAGCGTTCCCGTTGGCGAGGATGTCGGTCAGCCGCTGGACATCATCGCCGGTGATCATCACCTCACCCCCGTCGTGCTTCTTGCGCAGGCGGTTGACCAGCTCGGCGCGCAGGATGTCGATCTTGCCGTGGAGGATGCGACGCCTGTAGGAGATCTCGGTCTCCTCGTCGGTCAGCTCCTTGATGAGGTCTTTCAGCTCGGCATCCGTCAGCGAGCCAAGGTCGGGAAACGTGTCCATCACGGGCTTCTCCTCTTGCGGACTTATGCCGGGCTTATCGGGACATACCGGCGCAACGCCGGGGCAGGAAGTATAGACCAAAAGGTCAGGCTGAGCTTGAGGTTGCACCCAGTTGCCGGACCCCGCTGCGCAGGTACAGTCCACTCGCGGCCAGCGCAAGCGCAAGGCCTGAATACAGCAACACCTCAGCGAAGCTCGCCAGACCGGCCATCGCAAAGAAGAACGCTCCCATCACCGGTGCGACCGACAAGCGTCCCGGCCAGTTGATGCGCAGCTCCACCCCGCGCTTCTGTCCGTAGCGGCCGAGGATCAGCATCGCCAGCTCGCGTGCCGCGAGCACCGCCAGCGCCCAGCGCGGCAGCAGCCGAAAGTCCCAGGTGACGATGACGCCGCAGATCACGAGCAGGCGGTCAGTAACGGGGTCCATCAGCGCGCCAAGCCGGCTGTACTGGCGCGTGACGCGGGCGGCGATGCCGTCGGCGTAGTCACCCCAGCCGATCACCGCGAACAGGGTCGCTCCCAGCGGGTCCGTACCGTCGCGGCTGGACAGGGCGACGATCAGGAATACAGGGATCAGGGCCAGGCGTGTGAAGCCGATCAGATTGGGGATCGTCCACGGACGCAGTGGCTGGCCAGCCAAGGTCCTTGGCGGCGGCGGGCCCGAGCGATCGAGCCCGAACAGGCGCCGGACGGTCAGGCGCCGCTCTAGGGAAGGCTCCGCCACAGCTCATCCACCGCCCGGATCAGCCCTGCCGGCTCGTCTTTCAGGGGCAGTGGCGCAGACTCTGCGCGGCCCCGGCGCAGTTGCACCTCGATCTCGCCCGACTCCAGCGAGCGCCGGCCGACGGTCAGCCGCAGCGGGCAGCCGAGCAGCTCCGCGTCGGCGAACTTCTCGCCTGCAGCGAGGTCGCGGTCGTCATAGAGGACCTCCACGCCACCGTCGCGCAGCGTCTCATACAACTCATCAGCGGCGGCACGCTCATCAGTTCCAGGCTTACCCAGCGCGACCAGGTGCACCGCGAATGGTGCGAGCGCTTTGGGCCATGAAATGCCGTGCTCGTCGGCGAACTGCTCGACGGCGGCCGCCACGATCCGCGCTGGTCCGATGCCGTAAGAAGCCATCCAGACCGGCCGCTCGGCCCCGGTCTCATCCACATAGCTGGCCCCGAGCGGCTCCGAGTAGCGGGTGCCCAGCTTGAAGATGTTGCCGATCTCGATCGCCGGCTCCAGGTTCAGCGGCTCCCCGTCTTTGAAGTAGTCATCACCAACCCTCTCGACCCCTGGACTGCGCAGCGCCACCTCGACGTTCGCGGCATAGCCGGGGTGGGCCGGGGAGCCCAATACCACCTCGTCCTCGCCCGCAGCGCAAGGCGCCATGTACTCGTGGGCCCCCAGCCCGCCCATCATCCCAACGTCGCCTTCAACGCGGTAAAAGCGCAGCCCCGTGCGCTCCATCATGCGGTCATAGGCCCCGATGTGCAGCGCATAACTCTGCTCCAGCCCCGCCTGGTCGCGGTCGAAGCTGTAGGAATCCTTCATCACGAACTCGCGTGTGCGCAAAACCCCAGCGCGGGGACGTGGCTCGTCACGCTCCTTGACCTGAAAGTGATAGAGGATCAAGGGGAGGTCGCGGTAGGAGCCGACCACATCAGCGACGTGGAAGGTCACCGCCTCCTCATGGGTCATTGCCAGCACCAGCTCAGAGCCCTTGCGGTCCTCGAGCTTGAAAAGCTCGTCGATCTCGAGACGCCCGGTCTTGCGCCATGGCTCGGCGGGCTGGAGCACCGGCATCAGCATCTCTTGCCCGCCGATCGCATTCATCTCCTGCCTGACGATCTCAACCACTCGCTGATGCGCCCGCCAGCCCGCGGGCAACCACGTCCACATGCCAGCACCCATCTGCCGGACCAGCCCAGCGCGCACCATCAGCTTGTGCGAGATCGCGACCGCATCGGCCGGCGGCTGCTTCTCGGTGGGCAGGAGGTATTCGGAGAGACGGGTCACCGGTGGCTCATCTCAGGAGGATTGAACGGCGCGGAAGACGGGCATCAGAGATCAGAGCCTAGAGGGATGGGCTGCGGGCTGTCCCTCTGCGTGAAACGACCCTCTGATAGAACAGCCGTCATCCACTGATCTTCGATTCACACCCGACAAGGAGCCCCCGACATGGCCTATTCCGTACCGCCGCTTCCCTACGCCTACGACGCGCTCGAGCCGCACATCGACAAGGCGACGATGGAATTCCACCACGACAAGCACCACCAGGCCTACGTGGACAAGGCCAACGCCGCGCTTCAGGGCACAGAGTGGGCCGAGCGGCCCGTCGAGGAGGTCTTGCAGAACCTGGACAGCCTCGGTGAGAAGAAGGGACCCGTCAAAAACAACGGCGGCGGCCACTACAACCACACGCTCTTCTGGGAGAGCATGAGGGCGGGCGGGGATCAATCTGGCGGCGCGCCTTCAGGCGAGCTGGCCGCGGCGATCGACTCAACCTTCGGCTCCTTCTCTGACTTCCAGGCCAAGCTGAAGGAAACCGGTATCAACCAGTTCGGCTCCGGCTGGTCGTGGCTCGTGCACGACGGCTCCGGGCTCGCGATCGTTCCCAGCGCCAACCAGGACAGCCCGATCTCAAACGGACAGACGCCGCTGCTGGGCGTCGATGTGTGGGAGCACGCCTACTACCTCGCCTACCAGAACCGCCGTCCTGACTACATCGACGCTTGGTGGAACGTCGTCAACTGGGACAAGATCGCTGAGCGGTTCTCAGCCGCCGGCTGAGAGTACTTGCCCGGGCCGGCGCTCAGCTGCGGCTGAAGCGCCGGCCGGCCACTGGCGATACGTCCTCGTCGAGCGCCACCGCCGGCTCGAGCATCGCCTCCAGCACCGCGTCTGCCTCCTCGGCCGCGGCGGCCTCCATCGCGGCGACCCGCTCGGGGGTCATCTGCGTGTCGTCCTCGTTCTCGGCCAGCCAGCGGCGTGCCTCGGCGGCCTGAGCCTCGTCGCGCTGGACGGTCTTGCCGGCCGCGTAGTAGCGGTCGATCTCCTTGAACAGCTCGTCGACCAGTTGCTCCGTCGGCACCTTCTTCAGCGGCTCGCCCTTGGAGTAGATCATGCCCATGTCTTTGGCGCCCGTGATTCCGAAGTCCGCATGGCGGGCCTCGCCGATGCCGTTGACCGCGCAGCCCAGCACCGAGACCTCGATCGGGTCCTCATACGCTTCCAGGCGCTGCTCGACTTCGACCACCACGCGGTCCATGTCAAATTGCAGCCGCCCGCACGTCGGACAGGCGATCAGGTCCGGGCCGCGCTCGCGCAGCTTCAGCGCCTTGAGGATCTCCCAGGCGACCTTCACCTCCTCCTCGGCGTGGAAGGTCGACAGCGAGATCCTGATCGTGTCGCCAATTCCGTCCGCCAGCAGCGTGCCCAGGCCGACGGCCGACTTCAGCGAGCCCGACCACTTCGTGCCCGCCTCCGTCACGCCGAGGTGCAGCGGATACGGGATCCGCTCGGCGAGCATCCGGTTGGAGGCGATCGTGTTCGGCACCGAAGTCGACTTCATCGAGACCTTGAAGTTCTCGAAGTCCAGACGCTCCATAAGCGCCACCGTCTCGATCGCCGCCGTCACGAGCGCCTCCACCGGGTTGTCGTACTCGAGCTGGCGCAGATGCTTGGGCAGCGAGCCCGAATTGACGCCTACGCGCAGCGGCGTACCGCGCTGCTTGGCCAGCGCGATCACCTCAGCCACCTTCTCGGGGCCGCCGATGTTGCCCGGGTTCAGGCGCACGCAATGGGCTCCAGCTTCGATCGCCTTCAGCGCCAGCGTGTGGTTGAAGTGGATGTCCGCGATCACCGGGATCGGCGACTGCGCGACGATGCTCTTCAGCGCCTCCACGTCCTGCTCGCGCGGCACCGCCACGCGCACGATGTCCGCTCCCGCCTCCGCGACCGTGCGGATCTGCTCCATCGTCGCCGGCAGGTTCGCCGTCTCGGTCTTCGTCATCGTCTGCACCGCGACCGGCGCGCCTGCGCCCACCGGCACCGGGCCGACGTGAATCTGGCGCCTCGAGGACATAGGCTGATTCTAGATGCCCGATGTCTACTCCACCGCCCGTGGGCCGCTGGCACGAATCGCCTCACCGCTGTCCGCCCGCGCCCGCGCCCGGCGCCACACGCGCTTCTTCGCGCTCACGGGGCTGTCAGACGGCGCCCGGGTGCTGGACGTCGGCTGCGGGCGGCTCGGACTGCGCGCGCTGGAGCCCGAGCTGGACATCACGGGCGTCGATCTCGTCGAGCGCCCGGATTATCCGGGGCCGTTCGTGCGCGCGGACGCTTCCGCGGGCCTGCCGTTCGCCGACGGCGAGTTCGACCTCGTGTACTGCTCCAGCGTGATCGAGCACGTCCCCCAGGCGCGCCGCGCGGCCTTCGCCGCCGAGTTGCGGCGTGTGGGGAGAGGCTGGTTCGTGCAAACGCCCGCCTTCTCGTTCCCGATCGAGCCTCACGCGCTGCTGCCCTTGGCCCATTGGCTGCCAGCGCGCCTGCGCAAGCCCTATTGGCGCCTGGGGGCAACCGGTTGCTGGGAAGAGATTTCGCTGCTGAGGCGCAGTGAGATGCAAGCGCTGTTCGGACCGGCGCTACCCGAGCGCTGGGGGCCGCTAGTCAAGAGCTGGGTCTGCGTGCACGCGCCCGGCGTGTAGCGGCTTAGCCACCGAGGCGGCTGATGTCGTTGCTGACCCCGTTGATCACGAGGAACAGCAACAGGACGATCCCCACCGAGCTGAAGCGGTACATGGCCACGAGCGAAATACGCCTGCCACGCAACTTCTCGGCCACTGACCACAGGATGTGCCCACCGTCGAGCGGCAGGAACGGGAATAGGTTGATCACAGCCAGCACGAGCGAGATGTAGCCGAGGAACACCAGGGCGATGCCCGGCCCGGCCACAACCGTTTCGTGCGCCACCTTCGTGATTCCCACGATGCTGCTCACTTCGCTGCGCGTCTTGGAGCTCGTCAGCGCTTTTGCAAAGCCGGTCAGCGTGCCCGTCGTGGCGTGCCACATAGCGCCGATCGCGCTCCCGGCCGCGGCGAGTGCCCCGAAGGGTTTTGCCGTGACGCCAAATTCGACGCCAATCAGCATGCGCTTGGCCGCCTTGCTGTAGCGAGGCAGCACCGACACCTGCAGCGTCTTGCCTGCGCGGTGAACAGTGAGCGCCACGGGCGCGCTCGCACGACAGCCGTCGGTGGGTACGCCGGCGCAGCGATGCGCGTCGATCCTGCTCCTCGCGGCCTTCTCGCTGACGGCGCTGCCGTCGACGGCTACTATGCGGTCGCCTGCACGCAGCGCGGCCGAGGCAGGCGCGCCCGGCGCGACCGCCTGGACGGTCGAGCTCGCAGCAACGGCGTTAGTCGCGGGATCAAGTTTGTAGATCGCGCTCGCGCCGCTCAGGCTGCCCGAGAACAGCACGGCCCAGAAGAGCACGAACGCGATCACGATGTTTACGCCTGGCCCCGCGAGGATCACGACGATGCGCTTCCACGGCGGCTGGTTGAAGTAGCCGCGACGCTGGTCTTCGAGCACGGCCGCGATCGCCTCCGGCGGCAACTCAGCGGTGACGTCGCGCCACTGGTCGCCGACATGCATCAGCACCTGCGGGCCGTCCTCGATGCGGGCCCTGTCGGCGCCGAGTCGCCGCGCGAGGTCGCGCAGCGACGGTGTGATCTCCTCGGGGTTCATGCCGGTGATCTTCACGTAGCCCCCCGCGGGGATCGCGCCGATTGCATACTCGGTCTCCCTCCGGCGCACGCGAAAGAGGGTCGGGGGAAAGAACAGTGAGAAACGCTCCACGCGCATTCCGACGGCCTTCGCCACGGTGAAGTGCCCAAGCTCGTGCAGCACGATCAGAAGGACGATCCCGAGGATTGTCAGAAACCAGCTCATGCGCCTAGTTTGGCAGGCGGCCTAGACCCTTCAGCCTTGCGGTCACTGTGCAAGCGTGGCCACGGCCTCGCCCGCGACCGTCCTAGCCCGGCGATCGGCTTCATAGAGCGACTCGAACGCGCGCACAGGCTCAGAGCCGAGCTCGGAGAGCGTCCGCTCGATCACCTCGGAGATCTCAAGGAAGCGCAGGCGATCCTCCAAGAAGGCGTGAACGGCGATCTCGTTGGCGGCGTTCAGAACGCAGGGCGCGGTACCGCCCGCCCTGGCGGCCTCCCCAGCGAGGCGCAGGCAAGGGAAGGCCTCCAAATCGACGGCCTCGAAGGTCAGCTGACCGAGCGCAGCTAGATCCAGTGGCGAGATCCCGAGATCCACACTCTCGCCAGCGTGCAGCGCATAGGAGATCGCGATGCGCATGTCCGGCGGGCCGAGGTGGGCGAGCATCGCCCCGTCGGCCAGCTGAACCAGCCCGTGTACGAGCGACTGCGGATGGACCACCACGTCGATCCGCTCATAGGACGTGCCAAACAGGTGGTGGGCCTCCATAACCTCCAGCCCCTTGTTCATGAGCGTGGCCGAGTCAATCGTGATCTTGCCGCCCATCGCCCATGTGGGGTGGGCCAGTGCCTGCGCCACGGTCACGTCCTCTAGCTCGGAGTGAGTCCTGCCCCGGAAGGGCCCACCACTGGCGGTGATCGTCAGGCGCTCGACCGCGCCCGGAGGCTGCCCAGCCAGCAGCTGGTGCAGGGCCGTGTGCTCGGAGTCGACCGGCACGATTTGCGCGCCCGTGGCCTGCGCGAGCGCAGTGACCAGCTCGCCACCGACAACGAGGGACTCCTTGTTGGCGAGCGCCAGGTCGATGCCCTCACCGAGCGTCGCCACCGTCGGTCCCAGGCCGGCAGAGCCGACGAGCGCGTTGAGCACGAGATCGGCGCCCGACTCGACCACCAGCTCCACGAGTCCCTCCGGCCCGCTGAGCACCTCTCCTCCGGTCCAGGCCTCCGACGCGCGTGCCGCGCTGTGCTCGTCGACGAGAGCTATTCGCTGCACCTGGTGAGTGACGGCCTGCTCGACGAGCGCCTCCCACGAGCGCTCGGCGGAGAGACCCACGAGCTCCAGCTCATCGCTGCGGGCAACGACGTCGAGTGCCTGCACACCGATCGAGCCTGTCGAGCCGAGGATGAGGAGCCTGCGCAAAGTGTGAGGGATGCTCGCAGAATCCAGGCGCCGGGCATCGAGGCCCGCTGTCCTGTTCAGCCGTGCTCTCGGCTTGCGAAGCCGAGCTGCTGGCGGCGGAGGCCGAACATCTTCGCCTTGGCCTCTGCTGTGAGCTGCTCGAGCCATGCATCTGGGGACAGCTGCTCGCCGAGCATGTTCGCCTGGCGCTTCACGGTCGCGAAGTCGCCGGGAGCCAGGTCTGCAATCGCCGCGAGCCGCTGCTTGAGCTCCTCGGCGCGCTCCGGCTGGGCACTGGCGTCGAACTCTGCCTCAGTGCAGAACATCGACCAGGCCTGCTCGAGCTCGAGCGCCTTGAACTCGAGCTTCCAGGTGAAGCGACGCATCGCCGCCGCGTCGATCGAGTCCATCAGGTTGGTGGCCGCGATGAAGATCCCCTCGAAGCGCTCCATGCTCTGCAACAGCTCGTTGACCTGCGTCACAGACCACTCCGCGCGAGCCAGCGTGCGATCGCGCAGGAACGAGTCAGCCTCGTCGAGAAACAGCAGCGCCCCCTCTGCCTCGGCCTCGGCGAACATCGCGGCGATCTGCTGCTCGGTCTCCCCCAGCCACTTGGAGAGCAGGTCAGAGGCTGATCGCATCAGGATCGGCAGGTCCAGCTCGACTGCGATGTACTCGGCCAGCTGCGTCTTGCCAGCGCCGGGGATACCCCAGAAGCAGAGCGAGCCCTTTGGATTCTTGCGCAGCGCCGCGATGATCTGCTGCGGTGTAAAGCGCCCCGCGATGTTGAGATGGTCGAGGCTGTAGTGCGTGACAGAGTCGCGCAGTCCCTCGGTGTGGTCGCGCCCCAGCACTTTCTGAGCCTGAGCGACCGCGCGCTTGATGACGCGCTCACGCTCGGTGACATCGTCCTCGCTTGCCTGGTCGTGTGGAGAGAGCAGGCGCGCGAGGTCCGCCGCCTGGCGGACCTGCTGCTCGCCCAGCAGGCTGTACTTGGTGAGATGCCGCTCGAGCTGCTTGGAAAGCCCGAAGTCGTAGATCACCTGCGTGACGCGCTCACGGCGATCGGCACGTGAACCCGGGAGCGCCTCACAGTGGAACAGGAAGGCACCGAGGTTGCGCTCCGAGAGGAGCTTGGCGCGGTCGGTCAGCCACACGCAGCGCACGCGGCTGCCGGTGAGCCCTTCATCGGAGGCGCGACCCTCCTCCTCCGCGGGAGCCTCGTCCTCGATGCCGAAGATGCTGAGCATGCTGATGCGATGGCAGGCAAGCGCTTCATGGGCGCGGTCGACGACCAGCACCGCGTCCGGATGGGACTTCTCCAAGTGGCGCTGCGCGATGTAGACCCAGGTCGGCAGGTCCCCGGCCGGGATGTGCTTGGTCACGACCGCATAGGCGCCAATGTCCTCGTCCAGCAGCAGCCTCGAGAGCATGTCGCGCTTGTCCACCGATTTGGGGCCGTAGACGAGGCTATGCAATCCGTGGTCCTCGGGCACCGGCAGCCGCAGCAGGCCTCGCAAGATCTTCTCGTCATCCTCATGCAGGCGAGCAAGCGAGCTCATCGAGGGGGATGGCTCCAGTGGCCTCACGAAGCGCTCCAGGAACCCGGCCTCGTCCTCGGCAAACTCGGTCAGCGTCGCACGTAGCTGGATGGATGGCTCGCCGATGCGCAGCGGGTGCTCCTGCACGCTCAGCAGCCCAGAGCGCACGAGCCTCGAGGTCTCCGACAGTGCCGAGACGATCTCGCGCTCGCTGGCATTGAGAGCGGCGGCGAGGATCACCGCCGTCGCGTGATCGGAGCTAATCAGCAGGTCGAATAGCTGCGAGAACCCGGGACGGTGGCGGTTGAGCTGGAAGACGAGCAGCTTGCGCTCGAGCGCCTCGAGGCCCAGCAGGCCGGTGACCCAGTCGATGTTCTGCTCCTGGGAGCTGACAAACCGCGATGCCTTCACCTCCGCCGCTTTCCGCCATTTCCGCATGGCCTTGCGATAGGCGCTGCTGTCCTTCTCCACGAGCGCGAACACGCTCACGCCCTGTAGGTAGAGGCGCGCGAACCGGCCGCTGGTGCGATCGCCAAACTGGCGCTGCAGGTCCTTGAGCGTCGGCAGCAGCTCTTCAGAAACCACACCACTCGCTCCGCGCTCGCCCGCTAGCAGCCCGGGGGGAGGGACCGCCGCCGCGCAGGTCGCGTAGAAGAGCCCGAACAGGTGAGGGTCGGCAGAGAGCAGCCAGCCGAGACCACCGCTCTCCGCCAGGCGCAGCGTCCAAGCCGTCATCTGATGAGCGCCCGGTGTCTCGAGCGGGTTGCCAGCTAGCTCGTCGTGATCGTCCATAGGCGACAGGGTAGCGCTTGAAGACGATTGTCTGCGACAGCGGTGTGGCTACATGTAGGCCGCCCAGATGTAGTAGCCGGCGACGGCTGTGAAAAGGACCGCATCCAAGCGGTCCAGGGCGCCGCCGTGAGCGCCGAATACCCGCCCAGTGTCCTTGACGCCGGCCTCGCGCTTGATGAACGACTCGAACAGGTCGCCCACCGGTGCCACGAGGGCCACACCGAGACCGAGCACGAGGGCGTGGGTGCCAGGCAGCCAGTCCTGGTAGCGCCCGGCGAACCAGACGCCCATGATCGCGAAGAACATCCCGATCACCAGGCCCTCGATTGTCTTATTGGGGGAGATATGCGGGGCCAAAGGGCGCTGTCCGAACAGCCTGCCGCCCAGGTAGGCGCCTGTGTCACCGAGGAACGTCCCGACGAGCACATCGATCACGATCCCCAGCCCGTGCGGCAGCCCGCGCAAGAGCACCGCGTGGGCCAGCGCAAAGCCGATCCAGTAGATCCCCAGCAGCGTGACCGCCAGCCCACCCACGCTCGGGCGGGGCGCGAGCAGCGTGAGCGCAAACAGCACCGGCAGCGACGCGACAGCGACCAGCAGCACCTGAAACTGGTCGCCGTACAGGGCTGCCGCCAGCAAGCCAGCCAGCGCGAGGAAGCCGGCCAGGCGGACAGGATGGGCGCGCTCATACATCGCGTAAAACTCGTGCATGCAGATGCAGCCGAGCGCGAACAGCCCAAGTGCGAATACCGGGCCACCCTCGATCACGAGGAACAGGGCGAAGGCGATCGCAGGCACAGAGGCGAAGAGCCGCGCGTTTAGGTCCGAGCGCTGCCGGCGCCGCGCAGGCCGGGCGCGGCTTGTTCGCCGCGAGGGGGGGCGCCCGGCGGGCGAGCGCCTCCTGCCAGCCCCGCGTGAGCGCCCGCCGGGTGTGCGTGGGTTCCTGGCCATCACGCCTGCTCAGCGCCCGCCGAAACGCCGGCGGCGCTCTGAGAACTCAGCGAGCGACTGCTCTAGCGCCTCGCGCGTGAAGTCCGGCCACAGCTCCTCGCGGAAGATGAGCTCAGAATAGGCGGACTGCCACAACAGGTAGTTGGACAGGCGCCGCTCGCCACTGGTACGGATGATCAGGTCCGGGTCGTGCATCTCCGGCGCGTAGAGGAGCTGGCGGAAGTCCTCCTCATCGGATTGAAGAGCGAGGGGCCCGGCTCGCCGGCCTTCGGCCGACTGCGCCACCCTCTTGGCTGAAAAGCGCCGCGCGGCGTCGAGGATCTCCGCGCGCCCGCCGTAGTTGAAGGCCACGAACAGCGTGATCCGCTCATTTGCGGCCGTCAGCGCTTCCGCCCAGCTCATCTGCTCGGAGAGTTGCTCGCTCACCCCGTCACGGCGCCCGATGAAGCGCATCCGCACACCTTCCTTATCGAGCTCGGGCGTTTCGCTTGCGATCCGGCGGGAGAACATCTCCATCAGGCCCTGCACCTCTGCTGGGGGGCGCGACCAGTTCTCCGTCGAGAACGAGTAGACGGTCAGCTCCTCGATGCCGAGCTCAGCGGCGTCGCGCAGCCGCGCCTTGACCGTGTCGGCGCCGGCATTGTGACCCTCGTTGACGGGCACGCCGTGCTCTCGCGCCCAGCGGCCGTTCCCATCGGTGATGATGGCGAGATACCGCGCGGCCTGAGGGTCGCCCATCAGACCTCGAGGATCTCCTGCTCCTTGGCCTTCAGCACACCGTCGAGCTCTGCGACCTTGGTGTCGGTGAGCTTCTGCAGCTCCACCTCGGCGCGGTGCTCGTCATCGGAGCTGGCTTGCCCGTCGGACTTCAGCTCGCGCAGTTGCTGCATCGTGTCGCGGCGGACGTTGCGAATCGCAATGCGCCCCTCCTCAGCGAGGTTGCGCACGACCTTGACCAGCTCGTGCCTGCGCTCCTCGGTCAGCTCTGGCACCGCTAGGCGCACGAGGTTCCCGTCGTTGGACGGGTTCAGGCCGACATCGGACTCGTTGATCGCCTTCTCGATGAACTTGATCGAGGACTTGTCATAGGGCTGCACCGTGATCAGGCGCGCCTCCGGTGCGGACAGCGTGGCGAGCTGGTTCAGAGGTGTCATCGCTCCGTAATAGTCGACAACGATGCGATCCAGCAGCGACGGGCTCGCTCGCCCCGTGCGAACGGTTGAGAACTCGTGCTGGGCGGACTCGACCGACTTGGCCATCCTCCCCCGGGCATCCTCGATCAGCTCGTCGATCACGTTCTCAGCTGCCATCGCCTTCGCCTCCTTGAGCGCTCCTCACAAGTGTTCCCACGCGTTCGCCTGAGATTATCCGCGCGAGGATCGTCGCATCGTCCATGTTGAACACGTTCAGCGGCATCGAGTTCTCCATGCACAGCGCCAGCGCGGTCGAGTCCATCACCCGCAGCCGGCGCTCGATCGCCTCCATATGCGTGATCTCGGGAATGAACTGTGCCGTCGGATCCCGGGCCGGATCGGCCGTGTAGACCCCCTCGACGCCGTTCTTGGCCATCAGGATGATCTCCGCGTGGATCTCTGCCGCGCGCAGGGCGGCGGCGGTGTCGGTAGTGAAGAACGGGTTACCGGTGCCCGCCGCGAAGATCACCACCCGCCCCTTCTCGAGATGGCGCATCGCGCGGCGGCGAATGTAGGGCTCGGCCACCTCTGAGATCCCGAGTGCGGATTGCACGCGCGTGGGGTTTCCGAGCTTCTCGAGCGCGTCCTGCAGCGGCAGCGCATTGAGCACCGTCGCCAGCATGCCCATGTAGTCGGCGGTCGCGCGATCCATGCCCGCGGCGGCGCCCTGCATGCCGCGATAGATGTTGCCGGCGCCGACGACGATCGCGACCTCGACGCCTTGGCTGCGTACATCGCTCACCTGGCGCGCGACGGCGCTGAGGCGCTCGGGGTCGGTGCCGAAGTCCAAGGACCCCATCAGCGCCTCGCCCGAGAGCTTCAGCAGGATACGTTTGAACGCAGGATCGGCCATCCGGCCGCAGCCTACTGACCTACTGCAAACCGTGTGAAGCGACGGATAACGACGTTCTCGCCGGTGGCCGCGGTCAGCTCGTCGCGCAGCTGCTGGACGGTCTTGCCGTCGAACTTGGGGTTGTGCATCTCCTGCTCGAGCAGCACGATCGTCTCATACCAGGAGTCGAGCTTGCCGGAGACGATTTTCTCGCGCACGTTCTCGGGCTTCTCAGCGGCCTCCTGGCCGTAGATGCGCGCCTCGGCGTCGCGCGCCTGCGCGGGGACGTCTTCGCGGCTGACATATTTCACCGTGGGGCTGGCTGCGATCTGCATTGCCACGTCACGCGCGAAGCTGACAAAGTCCTCGTTGGTGGCCACGAAGTCGGTGTTGCAGTCCACCTCGATCAGGACGCCAACCTTGGCGCCCGCGTGGACGTAGGCCTGCACGGTGCCCTCGGTGGCCACACGCTCGCCGAGATCTTGGACCTTCTTGCCCTGCTTGACGCGCAGGATCTCGATCGCCTGCTCGATGTCGCCTTGAGCCTCGGAGAGGGCCTTCTTGCAGTCCATCATGCCCGCGCCCGTGCGCTCGCGCAGAGCCTTCACATCCTGTGCTGAAATCTCCGCAGGGCTCATGCGCCCGGCTCCTGCACCGTGACCGACGCCGCCACCGGCGCGGACTCTGCCGGGGGCTCGGCATCCGGAGCCTCAGCGGGTGTGCTCGGTGCTGGCGCCGCCGGGGGCTCGGCCGCGGCAGGCGCGGGGGCCTCATTGGCGGCCGGTGCCGGGACAGCAGCAGCGGGCGCCGGAGCAGCCGGAGCCGGGGTGGCAGCCGCCTGGACGGGCGCCGGTTTTGCCTCGGCCGGGGCCGGAGCGCCAGCCGCAGTGGCGGGCGCAGCCTGCGCCGCAGCCTCGGCGGCCTCTTTCTTGGCTGCTTCCTCAGCCTCACGCTTGGCCTGCTCCTCGGCCTCGCGCTTCGCGCGGGCCTCCGCCTCGATCCGGGCCTTCTCCTCGGCTTCCTGGCGGGCGCGCTCCTCCTCGGCGCGGAACACGGAGTGACCCTCGGAGACCACCTGGCCGATCGCCTGGGTGATCAGGGAGCAGGAGCGGATCGCGTCGTCGTTGCCGGGAACCACGAAGTCGATCCCGTCCGGGTCACAGTTGGTGTCCACCAGGCCAATGATCGGGATACGCAGGCGCCGCGCCTCTTTGACCGCGATCTCCTCGGTCTTGAGGTCGATCACGAACATCGCGTCGGGGACGCGCTGCATGTTCTTCACGCCGCCGAGGTTGGCTCGCAGCTTCTCCAGGTCGGCCTGAGCGGCCATCCGCTCACGCGTGGGCAGCAGCGCTAGCTGGCCCTCGGCCTCGTAGCGTTCGAGGTCGTGCAGCCGGCGGATGCGCAGGCTGATCGTCTGGAAGTTCGTCAAGAGACCACCCAGCCAGCGGTGGTTGACGAACGGCATGCCGGCCGATTCGGCGACGTCCTTGATCGTGTCGCGAGCCTGCTTCTTGGTGCCGACGAACAGCACGGTGCCACCACGATGGGCGAGCGCTCCGGCAAACTCCTGCGCTTCGTTCAGAAGCGCTGAGGTCTTGAGCAGGTCGATGATGTAGATGCCACCACGCTCACCATGGATGAAGCGGCGCATCTTGGGGTTCCAGCGGCGTGTCTGGTGACCGAAGTGGACGCCGGCCTCCAGCAGCTCCGCTATGCCTACCTGAGCCACGGTTACTCCCTTTTTATGCGATTGGATGCCGTGCGGGTGGCGCGGACCCGGTGTTCAGCGCTTTCGCGCTCTCCGGGCAGGGCCGCGACCGTTGCCGCACGGGTCGAAGATCTTCTGGTTAGTGCCTCAGGATAGCTCCTCAGCCCGTTTGAGCGCGGCCTGAAGGTCGGCAGGCAGCGTTGAGGAGACCTCGACGCGAGCGGCCGTGATCGGGTGCTCGAACGAGAGGCGCGTGGCGTGGAGGAATTGCCGCTCCAGACCGAGCAGGCCCGCGGTGCCGTATTCGGGATCGCCGGCGACGGGGTGGCCAATGGCCTGGAGGTGCACACGAATCTGGTGAGTGCGGCCAGTCTCCAATTTGAGCGCCAGCAGCGAGTGCTCCGACAGCGCGCGGTGCAGCGTGAAGTGGGTGCGGGCCTCGCGTGGGCTCACTCCGCCGACGGCCATACGTGTGCGCACGCGCGGGTCGCGGCCGATGGGGGCCTCGATCGTGCCGCTGCGCGCGGGCGGGCGGCCCTCGACGAGCGCGAGGTATTCGCGCTCGATGTGCCGCCCCTGCAGCTCGCGCTGCAGTGCCGCGAGCACCTGCGGGGTGCGGGCCACAATCAGCAGCCCGGATGTGTCGCGGTCGAGCCGGTGGACGATGCCCGGACGCTCGGACTCCCAGCCCGCGTCCTCCTCGTCCAGCAGCGGCGCCAGCAGTTGCGCGAGCGTGTCCTCGCGGTGACCGCGCGCTGGGTGCACGACGACGCCGGGGGCCTTGTCGACCACGAGCAGGTGCTCGTCCTGAAAGGCGATCGTAAAGGGCTGCGGGAGCCCCGAGCCGGCGCTCATCGCTGTGCGCGGCGCGCCCGGTGACGCTCGTGGTCGATGACGAGGAAGAGGATCAGCACGCCGAAGGTGATCGACATGTCGGCGAAATTGAACGGCGGCCAGCCGAGCGGGAGCTTGATGAAGTCGGTGACCGAACCGGCGCGCAGGCGGTCGGCGACGTTGCCGATGGCGCCGCCCGTCAGCATCCCGGTGGGCAGCCAGATCAGACGCTCGCGCGTGTGGAGGGCGAAGTAGACGAGCAGCACGAGCAGGGCGAGCGCGATCAGGATCGTGATGGCGATATGGCTGCCGGGCAAAAAACCGAAGGCGACACCATGGTTGCGCGTGTTGACGAGCTGCAGGCCAGGCACGAGCTTGCGTTCTTCGCCCTGCGCGATGTTCGCGTTGACGGCGTGCTTCGTGATCTGGTCGGCGCCAGCGACAATGACGAGCACGAGCGCGGCGCGGGCGTAGGCGCTTGAGAGGGCAGCGCGCACGGACGAGATCAGCCGTGGATGATGCCCTGAACGACGATCGAGTTGATGATTCCGAGCGCGAGGATCGCCACGATCGGGCTGAAGTCGAAGCCGCCGAAGCTGGGCAGCAGGCGGCGGAAGATACGCAGGAACGGCTCACAGACGTCGCGCAGGAAGCCGAGGATCGCGTCGCTCGTGCGCGAGTAGGGCGGGCGAATCCCCGCGCTGAACAGCAGCTGGGTGACGATGTAGACGAAGATCAGCAGGGTGTAGACGTAGATCAGCGTCGACAGGTAGTCGGCTATATCAGTGCGGGCGCTGGCGAGGATCATCGGCGATCAGCCTGTCCGATCGAGCACGGCATCGAGGGCGTCGCTGAAGGCCGCGCGCACGCCGCCGCGCTCCAGCGCGTCGACTCCGCGAGCGGTCAGCCCGCCGGGCGAGGAGACCTCGCGGCGCACGGCGACGGTGTCGTAGTCCCGCCTGCGCAGCAGCTCGGCGGTGCCGGCGAGCGTCTGCACGACGAGCTCGGCTCCTTGGGCAGCGGGAACGCCATGACGGACACCGGCGTCGATCTGCGCCTCAGCGACGAGCGCCACATAAGCCGGTGAGCACGACATCAAGCCCATGGCGACGTCGACGAGGCTGTCGGGAAGAACGACGAGCGTGCCGAGGCCGGCGAACAGCTCCGAGACCTGCGCATCGAGCTCGGTCTGCACTTCGGGAGCCGCTTGGACGACTGCGCCCTGGCGCACCTCCACGGGGAGTGACGGGATGAAGCGGTAGACGGGCCTGTCGGGGTAGGCCTCATGGAGTGCAGCGAGAGGTGTGGCGGCGAGGATCGAGGCGACCGCCTTGGCGTGCGGCGCGACTTCGGCCGCCACGCCGGTCAACTGTGCGGGCTTGTGGCAGAGCACGACGAGGTCGGCCTGCTGCGCGACCTCTGCATTGCTCGCCAGCGCTTTGCCGCCGACCTCCGCGACGAGCGCCTGGGCGCGCTCGGTGAGCGGATCGGCGCACACAATCGGCTGCCCCCAACCACGTGCGAGCGCACGGGCCATGTTCCCGGCTCCTATGAGGCCTATCTGCATGAGCTCAGGCTACCGGGCGTTATCGCCACGAGGCAGTCCTGACCGGTCAGGACTGGTTGAAGAAGCCCTTCTCGATCAACCGCGCGCGCTCCTCGGCGGAGATCTCGACGTTGCGCGGCGTCAGCATGAACACCTTGTCGGCGATTCGCTGCATGCCGCCGTCGAGAGCGTACGTCAGGCCGGAGGCGAAGTCGATCAGGCGCTTGGAGAGGTCCGTGTCGGATGACTGCAGGTTGAGGATCACGGGAATCGAGTCCTTGAACTTGTCCGCGATCTGCTGCGCGTCGTTGAAGGACTTGGGGATCACGAGGTGCACGCGCACGTCGCCGTTCGTGCGGGCGCCGACGGACTTGAGCACCGTCGCCGAACGCCCGCCGCGGCCACCGGCTGCCGCCTCGTCATCATCGGAGAAGATGTCGTCGAACTCGTCGCGGCGACGGCGCAAGCGACGCACGTTCGGCCGCTCACGGTAACGATCCTCCAGTTCAGCCTCGGGTGGCGCGTCGTCGTAGCCGTCGTCGTGGTGATACTCCTCGGCTAGGCCGAAGTACACGAGCGCGCGATGCCATGAATCACTGAAGGCCATAGTTATGTGCGTTTTCGCCCGGCGAGCCGGTTTCCCTGCTCATGCTAGCCATCCGGCATAGCGGGCACCGCCGGCGAAGCCGGTGGTCGGGACCCCTAATTGTACAGTCTCGTGCCGATTCGCACGATGCTCGCGCCCTCTTGCACCGCCACGCGGTAGTCCTGGGAGGTCCCCATCGACAGCCGGTTCAGGCCGCGTTCGTCCGCCAGCTCGCGCAACGCCCGAAACCAGCGGCGGCTGTCCTCGGGGTCCGTGGCGTATGGGGGCATCGTCATCAGCCCTGCCACGGGCACAGGCGAGCGCTCGATGAACCCGTCCAGCTCACCCGGTGAGATACCCGGCTTCCCTGGCTCCCCCGCCACGTTCACCTCGATCAAGATCTCCAAACCGGGGCGCGCCTGCAGGCGTGCGAGCTCGCGCAGCGCGGAGTCCGAGGCAACCGAGTGGATCAGCCGCACGTGGGGCGCGATCACTCTGACCTTGCGGCTCTGGAGCTGGCCGATGAAGTCCCATTCGAACAGCTCGCCGTGCGCGGCGACCTTCGCCTGGAGGTCCTGGGCGCGATTCTCACCGGCCAGGCGGATGCCCGCCTGCGCAAGTGCCGGCAGGTCGTCTACGGACACGTACTTGGTCGCGGCGAGCACCTCCACTTCGCCCGCGTCCCGCCCCGCACCGGCACAGGCCCCAGCTATCTCCGCGAGCACATAGTCGAGGTTCGCGCGGATCCTCTCCGCGCGCAGGCTGGCTATCAGCTCAGCCATGCCACCCCCGACTGGCGCCCGGAATGTGCGCCTTCGCGGCGATATGAGAAGAAGCGCTCGTCGCAAATCGTGCACGCTTCCAGGTCCTCGACCTTCGCGACGCCGGCCGCTAGCAGCCGTTCGCGCGCGATTGCCTTCAGGTCGATTCGCTGCTGGTCGCGGTGAGCTCCACCGAAAACAGCGTGTACCTCCTCGCCGACCTCATAGCAGCAGGGGCCAGCGCCCGGACCGATGACCGCCATCATCTCGTTCACGCCGTCTATTTCTCGTACTGCCTGAACACCCTCCTCCAAGACCCCCGCCGCGAGGCCTCGCCAGCCACAGTGCACCATTGCCACGGCACCGCTCGCGCCAAGCGCGACCGGCAGGCAATCTGCGGCCAGCACCATCGCCGCGAGCCCCGGCACGGGCGTGGCCTGCCCGTCGGCGTCCTCAGGGCGACCGGTGCAGACGGGCGGATCGGGCATCTCGCGCACGCGCCGCACGCATGTGCCGTGAACTTGATAGCCGCGCACGAGGCCCTTGGCGCCAACGCGGGTGCAGATCGCCTCCCGGCACCGGGCGCCGTGCTCGTACTCCGGCCCGGAAACGCTAGACATGTTGCCGTCCACACGCCCGGTGAACAGCGCCCGCCCGCCGCCGGGCAGCTCCACGTCGAGTTTCATGCTCCCGCCTCCATCGCCGCCGCCAGCTCCGCCCGCGGGCCGGGCTCCAGCTCGCCGTCGAGCCGGCGGGCGAGCGCGACCGCCAGGCGGCGTCCGAGCTCGGGCCCGGAGGGCACGCCCGCCGCCAGCAGGTCGTCGCCAGTGATCGAGAGGCGCACGTGGCGCAGCGTGTCGAACCACAGCCGCGCCGTCTCGGCGGCGCCGGACTGGCCTTGCGCGGCGGCGATCGCGATCGCCTCTGGTGTCTTGCCGGCGAGCGCCCCGTGCAGGAACGAGGCGCGCGTGTCGCTCGCCAGCACATCGCCGATCTGGGGCGCTGCGCGGGCGCTCGACACGATCCGGTCGCGCTCGCCCGCCGAGAACTCGAATGTGTCGAGGATCGCCGGGTCCTCGCACAGGAGCGCCATCAGCAGCTCCCCAGGCCGGCCGTCGTCCGGCAGCAGCGCCAGCGCGCCGGCAGCGAGCTTTTCCGGGAGCGGCGTGTGGAGGCCGAGCGCGAGCAGGATGCCGAGCTCGTCCATCCGCTGCAGCGCCTCGAGCGCACTGTCTTCGGCCAGCCCAAGACGTAGCTCGGCGCCGATGCGTGCGCCCGACACCGTGTCGAATGCTCGTGCCGCGATCGCCTCCCTGGCCAGTGCGGCGGTGTGATCCTCGACCACGAAGCGCAGGCGCGCCTCATAACGGGCCAGGCGCAGCAGGCGTGTCGGATCATCGATGAAGCTCGCGTCATGCAGTACACGCAACCGCCCGGCGGCGAGATCCTCAAGCGCACCGGGCGCTGCGTGCACCTCCCCGGCGCGCCCCTCGTCAATCCTAACGGCAATCGCGTTGACAGTAAAGTCACGCCGCAGCAGATCTTCGGCGACCGAGGCGGGCTCGACCACCGGCAGCCCGCCTGGGTGGGGATAGCGCTCCCGGCGCGCACGGGCAACGTCGATGCGCGCATCCTCCAGCGAGACACTGGCCGTCCCAAAGCGCTCGTGCGTGACTGCCTCACCGCCCAGCGCGAGCAGCAGCGGCTCGATCTCCCCCTCGACAAGGACGTCGAGCTCGCGCGGGTGCTCGAGGAGCAGCAAGTCGCGGACCGCGCCGCCAACGAGATGAACGCCCTCGTAGGCGGCCGCGAGCAGAGCCTCGCCCCCGGGCTGCTCGCGAGCCTGATCAAGCAGCGCGCACCGCAATGCCAGCCTCCGCCAGGTGCGCCTTGGCCTGCGCGATCGTGTGCCGTCCATAGTGGAAAATCGAGGCACACAGCGCTGCGTCGGCGCCCGCGCGCAGCGCCTGCACGAGGTGGTCGAGCTCGCCGGCGCCGCCGGAGGCGATCACGGGCACGCTGACAGCTTCGCTGACGGCTTCGATCAGCGGCAGGTCGTAGCCGTCGCTGGTGCCGTCGCGGTCCATGCTCGTGAGCAGGATCTCGCCCGCTCCGCGCTCGACGCCCTCGCGCGCCCACTCGACCACGTCGCGTCCAGTCGGCGTGCGCCCGCCGGCGAGATATGCCTCCCACTTCGATGGGTGCTCGAGCCCGTCACCCACGAACGGATCGGCTTTGGCGTCGATCGCAAGCACGACGCACTGCGAACCGAACACCTCGGCCAGCTCGTCGAGAAGTTCCGGTCGCTGCAGGGCGGCGGAATTGATGGAGATCTTGTCGGCGCCCGCGTCGAGCACAGCCTGGGCATCGGCCGCCGAGCGGATGCCGCCGCCGATCGTGAACGGCACGAACACGTCGTCGGCCGTCGCGCGAGCCAGCTTGGCGATCGTGTCGCGCTTCTCGTGTGTCGCAGTGATGTCCAGGAACACCAGCTCGTCCGCGCCTTCACGGTCATAGTGCGCCGCGAGCTCGACCGGGTCGCCGGCATCGCGGATGTCGAGGAATTCCACGCCCTTCACCACGCGTCCGGCGTCCACGTCTAAGCAAGGGATCACGCGCTTGTAGTGCACTCGCCCACCGTAGCGGCCGGGCCGTCAGCTACCGAGTGCGGCCTGGGCCTGCGCGACCGTGAAGCGCCGCTCGTACAACGCCTTCCCCACGATCACCCCTTCCAGGCTCGCTTCCCGGAGGCCCGCCAGCCCCTCCAAGTCAGCCAGCTGGCCGATCCCGCCCGAATAGATCAGGCTGCCTTTCACAGCCTGCGCAACGCCGCGTACTTCCTCGAGGTCCGGCCCCTCGAGCATTCCGTCGCGGTCGACGTTCGTGAACACGAAGTTGCGCACCCCGCGCTCGTGTAGGGCGTCAAGCGCGACGCGGGCCTGCACGTCGGTGCCCTGCAGCCAACCGTGCGTCACCACCTCGCCGCCGCGCACGTCCACGCCGACGAGGATCTGCTCAGGACCGTGCTCCTGGAGGCACGTGTACAGCACTGAGGGGTCGAGCATCGCGACCGTGCCGAGAATCACGCGGGCGGCTCCCGCCGCCAGCGCGTCGCTCACCGCCTGCGCTGAGCGCAACCCGCCCCCGTACTGCACGGGCACGCCCAGCTCACCGGCGATCCGCCTCAGGTTCTCCAGGTTCTTGGGCGCTCCCGTTTTCGCACCGTCGAGATCGACCACGTGCAGATATTCCGCGCCCGCCTCCGTCCAGCCGCGCGCGGCATCCAGCGGATCGGAGTCGTAGACCTTCTTCTCCTCGAAATCCCCCTTCACCAACCGCACGGCGCTGCCGTCAAGAATGTCTATCGCCGGGTACAGGATCATGCCGAGAATCCAGTCCCAGAGTGGCAGTTGCCTGGGTTGAAAATCTTGATCGCCCGTTCGTTCACGCCGGGACAGCCGCGCGACCGCACAGCCGCGTGAAGTTTCCAAGCAACGCAAGTCCGTGCGTCGAGGACTTCTCCGGGTGCGACTGAGTGCCGAACACGTTCCCCCGGCCCACGATCGCCGCGAACGGCTCGCCATAGTCGGCGCTCGCCAGCACCACCTCTTGATCGGCCGGGCGCACCGCGAAGCTGTGCACGTGGTACAGGTACGCCGGGTCCGGCAGACCCTCGCTCAGCGGCGTATCCCGCAGCCAGCGCAGCTCACTCCAGCCGATGTGCGGCAGCTTCAAGCCAGGTGCGTGCAGCCGGCGCACCGTTCCCGCCAGCAGTCCCAGCCCCGCAGCCCCGCCGTGCTCCTCGGAGGTCTCGAACAACAGCTGCATCCCCAAGCACAGCCCGAGCAGCGGCACGCCCGCGCCCACGCGCTCCTGCAACAGCTCGTCGAGCCCACCCGCGCGGATCGCTGCCATCGCGGCGGGAAACGCGCCCACACCGGGGAGCACCAGCCCGTCCATCGCGCGCAGCCGCTCCGGGTCGCCGCTGAGCACCACACGCGCCCCCACGTGCTCGAGCGCCTTCTCCGCCGAACGGCGGTTGCCCATGCCGTAGTCGAGGACCCCGATCAACGGGCCACCGGCTTTCATTAGGTCAGCGTGCCCTTGGTGCTGGGAACACCGGTCTCGGTGGGATCGATGCTCACCGCCTCGCGCAGCGCACGCGCAAAGGCCTTGAACGCAGCCTCGATCATGTGGTGCGCGTTACTGCCCGCCTGCACCCGCAGGTGCAGCGTCAGCTTCGCCGCGTTCGCCAGCGCCCGGAAGAACTCCTCGGTCAGCTCGTGCTCAAAGCCTCCCGTCGAGCCCTCCGGCAATTGCGCCTGAAACAGAGTGAACGGGCGCCCGGAGATATCGATCGCGCAGCTAGCACGCGCCTCGTCCATCGGCACAGTCGCGGCGCCGTAGCGTGTGATGCCCGTGCGGTCGCCGAGCGCCTCATCGAGCGCCAGGCCGAGCACGATCGCCGTGTCCTCGGCCGTGTGGTGAGCGCCCGTCTGCAGATCGCCGGTGACCGTCAGCTCGAGGTCCATCCGCCCGTGACG
>DASZFC010000050.1:0-28419 GCA_035940195.1 Solirubrobacteraceae bacterium | reverse complement strand
GAGCTGTGGGTGAGCACAGAGAAGTCTCTCAGGCTGACCGGTCGGGGCTGTGGACTTGTGGTTTGTGACGGTTAGGACACAGCTGGCTCCACAGCTTCTCCACAGCTTCTCTGGAGAGCTCATCAGAAGCAATACGAGCGTCAGTGCGTCGGCAGGCATGGAGGACTGTAGTGTGATCGCGCCCACCGAAGTGCCGCCCAATGGCAGGAAGAGACTCGTCTGTCAGCTGACGCGTGAGATACATAGCCACCTGCCGCGCCCAGGTGATGCGTGGCGTGCGCGAAGCGGAGAGGAGCTCCTCAGCTGAGAGGCCGAAGTGCTCACATGCTGCGGCCTGGATCTCGTTGACCGACCAGGGGCCTTGACGTTCGTGCTGTGCGGTGACCGGGTATAGACCATCTAGAACCTCTCTTGCCAACTCGATCGTCAATGGCCTTCCGGTGAGCGAGCTGAAGGCCACAGCCCTGATCAGTGCGCCCTCGAGGGCGCGGACATTCAGCGTCACACGTTCGGCAATCGCCTGTAGCACTAGCTCATCGGCTAGCTCAATACCGTCGTGATGGGCTCGCTTACGAAGGATCGCCAAGCGGGTGGCGAGCTCTGGCGGTTTGATGTCGGCGACCAGGCCCGCCTCGAAGCGCTCACGCAGCCGGTCCTCCAAGGCCTGCAGATCTCTAGGTGGCCGGTCGGAGGTCAGCACGACCTGCTGTCCGCCGTCGTATAGGGCGTTGAACGTATGGAAGAACTCCTCCTCTGTCTTGACCTTGCGCTCGAGGAACTGAACGTCGTCGACGAGCAGCACGTCGAGCTGGCGGAAGCTCTTCTTGAAGCTGTCTGTATGCCCGCCGGAGAGGGCACCGAGAAACTCGCTGGTGAATGCCTCGCCGGTGGTGCAGCGTACTGCGAGTGAGGGATTGTGAGAGACCAGCAGGCTTGCGATTGAGCTCAGCAGATGGGTCTTGCCGACACCGGGTGGCCCGCAGATAAAGAGGGGGTTGTAGGCCTGCGCGGGCATCTCGGCGACGGTTAGCGCTGCCGCATGAGCAAGCCGGTTTGAGTCGCCGATCACGAACTGGTCGAAGCCGAGCTTGGGGTTGCCCAGCGGGCCGCCTCGGGGCCCGTTCTCGGGCTCTGCAGGCCCCTCGCCGGCGCCACCCGCAGAACCCGCCCATGCCCGCGACGGGCGCCAGTGCTCACCCCCTCCGCCGCCACCTGGCCTGGGGGGACCTGCGAGAGCTCCTCCTGTGCCATGGCTGCTGGGGTCTTGGCTACTGATGAGCTCGAACACAGCTTCTGGGCCGAGGACGGCGGCGCCGCAGGCCTGCAGCACGCGCCCGAAACGGTCGCGGATCCATCCACAAGTCTGGGGAGGCGCTTCCACCACCAGGCGCTGGCCACAGAGATCGCGCACGCGGAGGCTCTCGAGCCAGATGCGGTAGGTCGACTCGTCGACAGCCAAGGTGAGCTCGGCTTGCACGCGTGACCATATGTGCTCCAGCTCGTCGCTCACGGCAGCGTCAACCCGCTCCTCCAAGGAGAAAGTGATGGCATCTATTCAAGGAGGGCCGCGAACGGCCCGGTCCGGCGACTATAGCCCACGCACTTGGGCCCCTCACGGCGCCTGGCCGCAATTGGCGGGAAAATTCCCGAACCTGCCCGCGGGCCTATACTTCAGCATGAGCAACCCGCCATCTTTGGGCAGGAGCAGAGCCCAGGGCGAAGAACTAAGACCATGAAGCGCACCTACCAGCCCAAGAAGCGCAAGCGAGCCCGTGCTCACGGGTTTCGCGGCCGCATGCGCACGCGCGCTGGGCGCCTTACGCTAAAGCGCCGCCGCGACAAGGGACGCAAGCGCCTGTCTACTTGACTCGCCCCGCGCGATGAAGCCGCGATCCCTAAGCCGTGGCCGGCTCTCGCGCAGCGCCGAGTTCGAGCGTGTGTATCGCCAGGGGCGCTCGACGGCCAACCGTCACCTCGTGCTCTACGTCTTTCCCAACGCGGCGGTGGGCCGCCCCCGGCTGGGGCTGTCGGTATCTCGCAAGGTTGGTGGTGCGGTCGAGCGCAACCGCATGAAGCGGTTGCTGCGCGAGGCGTTCGCGGGTGCGGAGGCTGAGCTCTCCCCGGGACAGGACATCGTTGTGGTTGCTCGCCCCGAGGCGCGCGAGCTCACCGAGCGCGAGGGCCTCGCGGGGATCGACGCATCACTCGCCGAGTTGCTCGCTCGCGCGGGGCTCCGTCCCGGCCGGGACGGGTCCAAGGAGAAGCAGACGTGAACGGTGCAGGCCATCCGCCGCCCGCGTCTGGCCCGCTGCGTCTGGCCCGGGCCGTGGTGCTCGCGCCGGTAGTCATCTACCAGCGGGTGATCTCACCTGCATTGCCGAGACGCTGCAAGTACGAGCCGACGTGTTCGCGCTACGCGGTCGATGCGATCAGTGAGTTCGGCATACTCAGGGGCTCGGTGCTCGGGGTGTGGCGGTTGCTCAGGTGCAACCCGTGGAGCCATGGCGGGTACGATCCCGTGGAGTCACAGCGCGTATTCAGGACCGGGGAGGGTGGGTCCCGGTCCTGAGCTGAGTGGGCAGCAGTCCACCCACCAGCACCCGAGCTTGCAGCCGCGAGCCTCACCAAGAGCAACACCCAGCACAATGAGCTAGGCCACCAGAGCGCATGCCCATCTTCGCCACCAACATCATCGAGGACGCCTTCTCGCCGCTGATCAGAGCGTTCGAGGCGATCTTGGTGTTCATACACAACGATGTGGTGGGCGGTAGCTGGGGGCTGGCGATCATCGGCTTGACGGTGCTGATCCGCGCGGTGCTGGTGCCGTTGACCTTCAAGCAGCTGAAGGGGATGCAGGAGATGCAGCGCCTGTCCCCACAGATCGCGGCGCTGAAAGAGAAGTACAAGGAGGACAAACAGCGCCAGCAGCAGGAGATCATGAATTTCTACCGCGAGCACAAGATCAACCCGCTCGCCTCCTGCCTGCCGCTGTTGCTGCAACTGCCCGTGTTCGTCTCGCTCTTCTACATGCTCCGCACCGACCTCAAGCTCGACATCTGTGGGCGCCAGCTGCGCGAGCACTACACGGCGGCGCTCGGCCACCCGATCCCGCACAACAGCCAAATCCCGGCGAACGCGATCCATACCGCTGCCGGGAAGGTGAAGGGCCTCTCAGAAATCGGCTGCGACGTCGTCGCCCACCACTCGGCCAAGTTCCTGTTCCTGCCAGACATAACCGAAAAGGCGACCGGCGCGGCGCTGATCGTGCTGATCGCGCTCTACGTGGGCTCCCAGATTGCCTCGACGCTGATAGCCACGGCGAGCGCCGATCCGAACCAGCGACGCCTCATGCTCCTGCTGCCGGTCGTGTTCGTCGTAATCCTCTACAGATATCCGGCCGGCCTGCTCGTCTATTGGATTACGACTAATATGTGGACTATTGGCCAGCAGTATCTGATTAAGCGGCGTATGCCGCCGCCGCCCAGGCCAGATCCGGCGCCGGGTGCTGCGAACGGGAAACCACTGAGTGCATTGAAAGCCGCTCTTTCTGGCGCCGTGGGCGCCCCCACACCAGCCACCGATGGTGGGCCCAACGGGGGCTCCGCCTCTCCGCCTCCACGGCCCCCGCGGAAAAAGAAGAAACGCTCTGGCAGGCGGCGATGAACGACCAAGAGCAGTACGCCGGGGATGCGGGAGACGAGGAGCTCAGCCCGGCCGAGGCACTGGAAGATCTGCTGGAGGAGATCGTCGCCGGTTTGGGCTTGGACGCCGGCATCGAGATCGACGAGCGCGATGGTGTCTTGACAGGACGCGTCGAGGCCAGTGACGCAGGTCTGTTCATCGGGCGCCACGGGCAGACCATCGACGCCGTCCAGCACCTGGCACAGCGGATCGTATTCCCCGAGGGCCCCTCGCCAATTCGCGTGGTGATCGATGCAAACGGCTATCGCGAGCGCCGTGCCGAGACGCTGCGGGGTGAAGCGGACGAGGCGGCAGACGACGCGCTCAGCTCGGGCCAGCCGGTGGAGCTCACCCCGATGCCGGCCTCGGAGCGGAGGATCGTCCACGAGTACTTGCGTGAGCGCGGCGGGGTGGAGACGCACAGCGAGGGCAATGAGCCGGAGCGCCATCTCGTGGTCTCCCCGCTGCCCGGCTGAACGTCCGCAAAAGCGTTTCACGTGAACCGCTGGCCAGCGCTGTTTTGCCAGGTATGACTGGTATCGGTGCGCCTTCACGCTTGCGTGAGCTGGTCGAGCGATATGGCCTGCACGAGCGCCAGTACGCGCAGCTCGCGGCCCTGCTGGAGGTGCTAGCGCGAGAGGAGCTGGCACCTACGGCTGTGCGCAGCCCGCAGCAGGCGGTGGATGTGCACATAGCCGACTCGTTGGTGGCGCTGGAGCTCGAGGTGGTGAGGAAGGCACGCACGATCGCCGATCTGGGTGCGGGGGCTGGCTTTCCGGGGGTGCCGCTGGCGGTGTCGGTGGCTGGGGCCCGGGTGAGCTCGATTGAGAGCCAGGGCCGGAAGTGCAAGTTCTTGGCGGACCTGCTCGCCCAGGCAGGCGTGGAGAACGCACGTGCGGTGTGTACTCGCGTAGAGGAGTGGCACGATGGGGCCGGTTGCAACGATCTCGTGGTGGCACGTGCGGTGGCGGCGCAGGCGGTGGTGCTGGAGTACGCGGCGCCGGTGCTGCGGTTGGGGGGCACGCTGGTGGATTGGCGCGGACGGCGCGAGCACCTGCAGGAGGGTATGGCCGAGATTGCGGCATCCGAGCTTGGCCTGGAAAGGGTGGACGTACACAGGGTGCAGCCATGGCCGGGAGTCAGAGATCGCCACCTGCACCTCTATGTGAAGGTGCGGGAAACGCCAGACCGCTTTCCAAGGCGGCCGGGGATGGCGCGCAAGCGCCCGTTGGGGTACCGCGACGCACAGCAGTAGTGATCGGCGCTAGCTTGCCGGGGAATGGGCACGGTGTATGCGATCGCCAACCAGAAGGGGGGGGTCGGCAAGACGACGACAGCGGTGAACGTCGCTGCGTGCATCGCTGAGGCCGGACGCGAGACGCTGCTGGTGGACGTGGACCCGCAGGCCAACGCCACTGTCGGATTGGGATTTTCCCGCTCGCAGGTGCCTGGGCTCTACGAGGTGTTGACAGGCAGCGCAACGGCCGTGCAGGCACTGGCGGACACGGTGATCGGGGGCTTGCGGGTCTTGCCGGCCGGGCCGGGGCTGGCGGGCGCAAACGTGGAGCTGCCCCGGATCGAGGGCTTCGAGCAGCGCCTGCGCGAGCGCCTGGAGCCGGTTAGGGATATGTTCGAGTTCATCCTGATGGACTGCCCGCCGTCGCTTGGCCCACTGACGGTGAGCGCGCTGGTGGCGGCTGACAGGGTGATCGTGCCAGTGCAGACGGAGTACTTCGCACTGGAGGGGTTGGCTGGGCTGCTCGAGACACTGGAGCTCGTCCAGCGTGAGCTGAACCCACAGTTGACGGTGGCTGGGATGCTGTTGACGATGCACGACTCGCGCACTCGCATGGGGCGCGACGTGGAACGCGAGGTGCGCGAGCACTTCCCGGAGCTTGTGTTTGACACGGTGATTCCGCGTAATGTGCGGGTGGGCGAGGCGCCGAGCTACGGATTACCGGTGACTCACCACGATCCGCACAGTGCGGGGGCGGCGGCGTACTTCGAGTTGGCAAAGGAGGTGGCGGCACGTGGCTAAGCCAAAGCCCGGCATGGGAAGGGGTCTCGAGGCGATTCTGTCGGTGTCGGGCGAAGGGGCGAAGGCCCGCGCGGGCGAGCTGCGCGAGCTGCCAGTCGAGTTGATCGTGGCGAACCCGAAGCAGCCTCGCCGGCGCTTTGACGAGGACACGCTGCAGGCCTTGGCGGGTTCGCTGGGGGAGCGGGGTGTGTTACAGCCGGTGCTCGTGCGGGCCAAGCCGGGCGGGACATACGAGCTCGTCGCTGGCGAGCGGCGCTGGCGTGCGGCACAGATGGCCGGCCTGGAGAAGATTCCGGCACTGGTGCGCCCGAGCGGGGATGCCGAGACTCTGGAACTGGCGCTGATCGAGAACATGGCGCGTGAGGACCTGAGCCCGATCGAGGAGGCTCGCGCGTGCGCGGCGCTCGTGGAGGAGCTGGGGCTGACGCGCAAGGAGGTGGGGCGCCGCGTGGGGCGCAGCCGCGTGGCGGTGAGCAACTTGATACGGCTGCTGGACCTGCCCGATGAGACGATCGAATTGCTGGAGGAGGGCGCGCTGAGCGAGGGCCACGGGAGGGCGTTGCTGCTGGCTGAGGATCATGGCGAGCGTAGGAGCCTCGCCCGCGCCGCCGCCGAGCAGGGATGGTCAGTGAGGACCGCGGAAGCACGCGCCCGGGAAAGCAACGAGGCAGCGAGCGCGGCTCCGCGCAAGGGTGGCCGCCAGGGAGAACTAATGCGCGCGGCGCATCCCGATCAGGTGCAGGCGGCGATGCAGATCGCAGAGGCGCTCAGCGAGGCGCTCGCCGCGGAGGTGCAGGTGAAGATGACCCGCGACGGGAGCTATCGCGCGGAGCTGGAGTTCACCACGCCAGAGGAGGCACTCGAACTGGCGCGGCGGCTGGGGGTGCGGGCGGAGGTATAGACGCCGCTAGAATCCGGCGCCGCGGGCGATTAGCTCAGCTGGTTAGAGCGCCTCTCTGATAAGGAGGAGGTCCCAGGTTCGAGTCCTGGATCGCCCATTCTGTTGTTTCGGCTCTGTGGGGCCGGTTAGCTGGCGTTATGGCTGGGGCGGAGACTCAAGATGCTGCCATTGCCGTCATTGACGAGCTTGTAGGAGGGCAACTTCGATGTTCACACCCACCGTGGCTCTTGACTAAGCCATGTGGGCTGTGGCGTCTAGCGTGATCTTCGTGCCCTCCCCGAACAGTCTGCGATGAAGTTCGAGTGCCGTCTCCTCGGTCAAGCCCGCGATGAAGTCGATGACGGTACGGGCCCGATAGGCCGGGTCGTTCGGTCCTTCGTCGAGGGTCCGCTTGGTGCCCGGCGGGAAGATGCGTCGATCCCCCGCCCGCCCCTCCTCACTCGCATAGAAGTAGGCGTCGAACAGATCTTTAATGATTCGCTGTTGCCCGTGCTGCACGATTGCGAGGCCTGGTCTCCTGATCACATATACGCGCACGAGCATCTTTAGAGCCTCGACCTCGCGAACGATGGCCTCGTCAACGACAACATGGACCTTGGCGGACTCGGGTGCATCTTCGACCCGGAACGCTGCGAGGTAGCGGGTGATGAGATCGGAGTCAAACCGGCGCATCCGCCGCCGGTGATCTCGCGTCTGGTGATAGGCACCCGTAGGGGCGTATCGGCCTGCGACCGCCGCGATCGTCTCAAGGAGCTCGTCTATCTCGAACCCGGGCCAAGCCTTGCGGTCTGCATTTCTCGCGTCTTCAAGCAACTCCTTCAATCGCTTGACCTCGTCGTCGGCGCTGCGACTGAGGCGATGGAGCGGAATGAGACCGGCTCGGAAGAAATCGTCGACGTCATGCACGGCGTAGGTCAGATCGTCGGCCCATTCCATGATGAGGGCCTCAATGCTCCGCTCGGGCAGCGTCTTGTCGTCGTCCTCGCCTGGACTGTATTGCCGGGCAAAGGTGTAGGTGTCCTCGTCGTCCTTGTAGTAGCCCCACTTCCGCTCGCGCTTGCCCGAATTGAGCGGATCCTCCCGCCACCATCGCCATGGGTACTTGAGGATGCCGTCGAGGGTCTGGCGAGTGAGATCCAGGCCGCTGCCGCCCGCACGCTGCGCGAGGCGCGTCACGATGCGGAAGCTCTGCGCATTCCCCTCGAAGACGCCGTCGTGCTGGATGTAGTCCTCAGCGCATTTGCTGAGCACAGTTTCGGCGATGTGACCGAACGGTGGATGCCCGAGATCGTGGGCCAGGCAACTCGCCTCGACCGCGTTGGGATCTATCGAGAGCACGGTGGTACGCGCGTTGCCGGTGATCTCCTCCTCGGTTTGCGCGATCGCCAATAGTCGCTCAGCATTGCGCCTGCCCACTTGTGCCACCTTCAGTGAGTGACTCAGGCGGTTATGGAAGGCGTGGCCGGCCTCGGGAGCGGTGACCTGGGTTACGTACGCGAGGCGACGAAACGCTGAGCAGTAGAGGATGCGATCGCGGTCGCATTCGGCACGAGAGCGGTAATCTCGTCCCCACAGGTCGGGTGCTTGGTCCAGCGTGTCCACGACCTCCGGCCCATCCGTGGCCCGATCGCCCAGACGGGAGACAGCGTCCTCGCTCCGTGGCGTGAGCGACTCATCCACACCGGGAAGGCTAGGTAGGCGGCCGGACGAGCCGGACCTGTAGATCCGGCCTTTGTTCGAAGATGCCCTCGTCCAACAGTTCGCGAAGCGCCAAGTCCACGACGGCACTGCTCCAACCGTTGCGTGCGCAAACCGCGAGTTCGTGGGCGGTCCACCAGCGGTCCTCGGGTTCTTCGCGGGCAAGCTGGATCAAGGCGTCCCGTGCTCGCACGATCTCTTCGCTAATTGTCCGGTCAGTGGCGTCAACAGTCATCACAATCTCCATTGATCGGGAGCGTATGCCATGGGTTACCCGCCGTCTCCCTGATCACGCGGATAATGCGAAGTGTTTCGCCTCTCCGCAGCCTGCTGGACGCAGGTTCTCTAGGGCAGAATTTACGGTGTACGGCGCTATTGTGACCGCCGCGCCGGACAACCTTTTGTGGTGTAGCACCATAAATGGACTAAAGAGAGCTAGCTCTAGTATTGAGGCCATATTGAACTGACCTTGCTTCTCCCCCCTCCCATATTGTGGTAGACCACCATAATGAGTGGGCAGGGTGACGGCAGTCCGTGGGTGGGCTCCGAACTTAAGGTTTCGATCGGGCGTGCCTTGCTCGAGGCCGATGCTCCGATGACCGCTGCGGAACTCGCGTCCGTTGTCTCGGTGCACCAGTCGAACGTCAAGAAGGAGGCCGACCGGCTAGTGCTGGACGGGCTGCTTATGCGCGTTCCTGCGCCCCACGTCGGTTCGCGACGCGGGCGCAAGCCGAAGGCCTATGCGTTCACGTTGGAGCAGCGGGCTGTCGCAGGCTGCGATCTACCGACTCGCAGCACAGCCCCTGGCGTGCTTGTGCGAGGGCAGGAGGTGCTGGTGGCATCGGCCGAGTCGGAGCACGTTGCCGACCTACTCGACGTGCTTGTCGATGCCCAAGCCGCTGCCGAGGTGTCGTGGATCGCACTCCTCGGCGAGGAGATTCTCGTCGCATTCGATGGGCCGCGGGCTGCGCGTCCTGCCACGGAGTTGCTTGCTGTGCTCGATGCTGCGAGCATCCCGGGTCATCGGGCGACCGTCGCCCACATCGGACCCATCGATGAATGGACCCGCGACGGCCTCAAAGTGGCGAGTGAGACGGCACGCGCTCGCCACAGGCGCGACAAGCGCCGAGCCGATGTCACGCATCGTGAGCCTAGAGCGGGAGGGGTCTAACCGCTTTCCTCGTGCTCACCGCTCGGCGGCGGGCATGGTGGCGCGTCTGATAAGGAGGAGGTCCCAGGTTCGAGTCCTGGATCGCCCACTCCCGCAGGATGGGGACTGGATTCCACATACTAGAACTCTGGGTTTCCGCTCATCGGCTACCCAGAGGCCAAACGGCGCGCCTCGTCCAACGGGGCTAAGGCATCGGGCATGGGCTGCCGATGATGGGCTCGTGCCCACCTCTACTCGCTTGCTCTCCCAGCTTGCCGGTCTCAGGCCTGCCGCTACGCGCCGGCTGGTGCTGCCGCTCGGCGGGGTGCTGGCCCTATCCCTCGGAGTAGCAGTCGTGCCCGCTGGGGCCGTGGTCACGCCCTCGCAAGAATTTGGTGTGACACAGCGCGCCGCCCCGTTCGTGGAAGAAGCCCCGTTGCAGTACCACGGTGGCCCGGTGCTTCATTCGTCCGCTTCATACGCGATCTACTGGGATCCGATCGGCAACTACAGCGGCGAATGGAAGCAGCTGATCAACGGATACCTGCAGAGCGTCGGAGCCGACAAGGGGACGCTCGGCAATGTGTTTGCGCTGAACGGACAGTACCGGGACACCTCGGGCCAGGCTGCAAACGAATCGATCTTCCGCGGTTCGTTCACCGACAAAGATCCCTATCCGAAAACGGGAAACTGCATCGAACCGGCACCGTGTCTCACCGACGCGCAGATCCAAACCGAGCTGCTGAAGGTCATCAGCGAAGGGCACACGCCCGGCGCGACGGGTACGCCCGTCTATTACGTCCTCACTCCCCCCGGCGTCACGGTGTGCACAGACGGCGGTAGCAAGAACACATGCTCGAACTCGACGAAACTGGGAGCCGAACCCAAAACCGGCATCTGCGGATACCACTCGGCTATTGATCCAAGTAGTGCGAGCCCGACTATATACGCCGTGCAGCCGTGGGTCGCCGGTAACGCCGGAGAAGTGATCAACCCCGAAAAACCGACAGCGACCCGAACGCCGACATCCGACGTCATCGCCTGCCAGAACAACAGGGAACTGGACGAGCCAAACCAGCTTTCAACGCACAACCTCTTTGGCGAGTGGACCGAGGGCTTGGCTGACGTGATCATCAACGATCTCAGCGTCGAGCAGAGCAATGTGGTGACAGACCCGCTGCTGAACGGCTGGTACCAGACCGGCTCGAAAGCCGAGCAGAGCGACATGTGTCAGTTCAACTTCGGCCCGCCGCCCGTAAAACTTCCGACAATCCCTGAAGAACAAGAACCCGCCCATGCTCAGATCCTCAGCAACGAGACGATAGGTAGTCACCCCTACTATCTGCAATGGGCGTTCGATAGCGTTGGGATGACCGCCGGAGAGGGCCGTACATGTTGGTCTGGGGTAAATCTCCAAGCGCACTACACCGCGCCGAATCCGGTGAACGCCGGCGACGTCGTCGCCTTCGACGCAACCGAGTCGAGTATCACCCTGGACGCCCACACCGAAGGGCTTCCGCCCGATGAGCCATATGTCGCCCCGGTCTACAAGTGGGACTTCGGCGACGGCACGGGCGCGGAAGGTACGAACACCGCGAGCGAGTTCCACTCCTACGCGCAGGGCGGCACGTACAACGTGACGCTGACCGTGACGGATAGCTCAGGGAACAGCAACAGCTTCACCAAGCCGATCACGGTCGTCGGTGGGTCACCGGGTTCCGCAGGCCCTGGCGCATCCGCCGCAACCCCGGGTGTGACCAGCCCGGCGGGGTCCGGCCCCTCCACCAAGCCCGTGATCCCCGGCCCGGTGGCCAGTGCTGCAGTCACCTCGAAATCGCTGCGGAAGGTTTTGCGCAATGGTCTCGTGGTCAGCTATTCGGTCAATGAGCAGGTCGCTGGACAGTTCCAGGTCTTGCTCGCAGCCTCGACTGCCAAGCGGATCGGCCTTCATGGTGCACCCGCGACTGGGCTCGCCGCGGGCACGCCTCCCCAGATCGTGATTGCGAAAGCGATTCTGATTACGACAAAGGGCGGCAGGAATACTGTGAAGATTCTGTTTGGCAAGAAGACCGCAACGAAACTTCGTAAATTGCACAAGGTGACGCTGATGGTCAGGCTCGTTGTTCGCAACGCCTCCCACAGCCCGCTCTCGACGACGGTGCTCAGCACCGTCACACTGTCCGGCTGAGGTTCCCGCCTCCCGCCGCGGAGCGCAGGTGTCTCAGCCCGGCGGCGGCGGGTCGTCCTTGTCTTTGTCCCAGGCCTTGGGGCGGAAGACGAAATACCACAGCGCGCCCAGTAGCAGGAATCCACCGGCGATCGAGGCCAGCGAGACCGCGGCGATCGCGGTGTTGTTATTGACGACCGATTCGCCGTCCAGGGCGAGCGGCGCCAGCAGGGACAGGGCCAGGTTCATGGCGTTCTCCGAGATCTCGGGAGCAGCGTGGGCCTACAGCCCCTGTGGGTGGCGTACGGCATAGCCGGCTAGCGGGGGCGTGGCGACGAGCCAGCGGGATGCGTAGGGGCCGGAACGGCCTGCGGTGTCAAACCACATGCCGGCGACGTCCATGAACGTGTGGCCGGCGTTTGCGTAGATCGTGATCCAGCGGCCAGGGCCAGGTTCGCCCCAGCTGGCGAGATCGCCCGACACCAGGGGAGCGCTGAGCAGCCCGCCGGCCGCGAGCGCATAGCTGACCGAGCCAGAGCAGTCATACCCGCTGGCGACGAACGAAGCGTGTCCGCCGCCCCAGATGTAAGGGAAGTCTGCGATCGCGTTGCCGCCGGCGATCACCCGGGCGACGACCGCGGGAACGCCGGGGGGTGGGGTGATCGTGCCGTTGCCCCCGACCGACTCGCCACCGGCTATGGGGGTCAGCTGCCGGCGCTGCGCATTTTGCGCCGCGCGTTCGACGGCTTGCATCTGGTTGAGCTCGCGGCGCACTTCGGCATCGGACGGTGCGCCTGCCGCCACCGCGGCTTCGCCGGCCACCCGCGGTGCACTGGCGGGCCGGTGATGCACCGACGCCGGCAGGGGAAAGCTCTTGGCTTCTTCCGGATCGCGTACCTCCCTGGCGGTGCCTCCCGCGCTAGCTGTGGACGGCACGGCGGATGAGCTCGCCACCGCCGCCATCTCGATAGGGGACCCGGCTTTGGCGCTCGCCTTGGCGGAGTGCGGAGCGGAACCCCCCGCCTGACCGCAACCGCCGATCGCTGCCACGAGGAGCACGCAGCCCCACCCGCCGATCGCCTTTCGCCACGAGCGCATCCACCGAAGGCTAGCGGGAGCATCCGCCACGACGTGTCGCTAACCTGGGCAGATGCGTGACGAGGCGACTGCGGTGGAGATTCGCACGCATATTCGCCTCCTGCATGGCATGCGCCGGCCAGCCAACTGGCTCCAGCTGGTGCGCTTCGGGCTCGTGGGGGGCGTCGGCTTCGCCGTGAACCTAGCGGTTTACTCGCTGTTCGTGCACCCCGTGGGGGTCGACTACCGGGTGGCCTCGGTTGCCGCATGGCTGGTCGCGGTGATCAACAACTTCGTGCTCAACCGCCACTGGACGTTCGACGCGCGCGCCGGGAGGGCGCACTTCCAGGCGTTGCGTTTCCTCGTGGTCAGTCTCGTGGCCGAGGGTTGCAGCTTGCTGCTGCTGACGCTGTTCGTGGAGGGCGTGGGCCTCGCCAAGATTCCGGCGCAGGCGCTGGCCGTGGCGGCGTCGATGCCGCTGAACTTCCTCGGCAACAAGCTCTGGAGCTTCCGCGCCGAGGACCGCATCCCACCTACCGGGGCCGCCGCCAGGCGCTGATCGGGGCCGCCTGGGCCGTCGGAGGGCGCTCAGCGGGTACCTATACTCTGGCCTTTCCCCCTTACGGAGGACCCCAGTGCAGGAGATGGTTATCTACGGCGTCAGCTTCGACATGGTTGGCAAGCAGCCGATCGTGCTCTTGAAGACGGCCGAGGGCAATAAGTTCCTGCCGATCTGGATCGGACATCCCGAGGCTGCCTCGATCTTGATGAAGCTCCAGGGCGCCGGCACCCCGCGGCCGATGACCCACGACCTGCTGTGCGACATCCTCGGCGAGCTGGACGTCAAGTGCACCCAGGTGGCGGTCACCGAGCTGCGCGAGAACACCTTTTTCGCCTCGATCACCCTCAGCGTCGGCGGTCGTGAGCTCGAGATCGACTCCCGGCCGAGCGACGCGATTGCCTTGGCGGTGCGCTCCGGTGCTCCGATCTACGCCGCGGAGGAGGTCATCTCCGAGTCCGCCATCGAGTTCGAGCACAACGTCGAGGAGTCAGAGGACGTCGTCGAGAAGTTCAAGGAGTTCCTCGATCATGTTTCTCCGGAGGACTTTGCCGCGGGCGATTCCTAGGCTGGGGAAGGCAGGCCCTGGAGGGCGGGCACCAATACCCCCTCCCCTAAGGCACGGGCCTCGTGACAGGGAACCAGAGTTGCAGGGGGGAATTGTCTGGTCTTTTGGGTCGCATCCGCGCAGGTGAGCATCATCCCAAAGGCGAGTGGGGGTGGGGCCTCCGTGCCCCACCACCGAGCGTTGTGCGCAGCCGTTAGCGGGTGAAGGCGCTTGCGAGGATCCGCTCGGTCAACTCGTCGAAGCCGATCCCTGCGGCGTCGGCGGCTTGGGGGAGGAGGCTCGTCTCGGTGAGACCGGGGACGACGTTGACCTCGAGCACCCACAACTCGGCGCTGTCCTCGTCGAGCATCAGATCGATTCGCGCAAAGCCGTGGCAGCCGAGCAGACGGTAGACCTCGAGGGCCAGCTCTTGGGCTCGCGCGGTCGTTTCCTCGGGCAGATCAGCGGGGCAGACGAACGTCGTCATTCCGATCTCGTAGCGCGACTCATAGTTGTAGAAGTCCTCTTCGCGCGGAATCGCCTCGACCACGGGCAGCGCGATCTGCTTGTGGTCGGGTGGCGAGTCGCCGGGAGGGGAGTCGTTCTCCAGCACCGACACGGCCAGGTCGCGTCCGGGCACGTAGCGCTCGAGTAGGACCTTGCGGTCGTACGACAGCGCCCCGACGATCGCCGGTGGGAGCTCCTCGTGCGAGCGCGCGAACTTGACGCCGAGCGCTGAGCCGCCTTTGGCGGGCTTGGCGACCATCGGGAAGCCGATGCTCCGCTCCAGTGACGGGAGTGCGGCCGAGACGCCGAGGTCTTTGATTGCGGACTCCTTGAAGGCGGCGAACTGGGGCGTGGGAATTCCCGCCTCGCGCATGAGGTACTTCGCCAGCGCCTTGTCGGTGGCGCGCATGCACGCCGCTGGCCCCGAGCCCGTGTAAGGCATCCCGAGCGCCTCCAGGACCTCCTGCACCGTGCCGTCCTCGCCATCGCGGCCGTGCAGCGCGACGAACGCCGCGTCGGGCTGCGCCTCCAGTAGCTGCGTCACCAGCTCCGGACCCACGTCGATCGCCGTCACCTCGTGCCCCAGTTGCCTGAGCGCAGTCTGCACACGCGCGCCGGACCGCAGCGACACGGTACGCTCGAGCGAGCCCCCACCCTTGAGGACCGCGACCTTCTTGACTTCGCTCATCGATCCTGGCTGCGGCGTGCCGGGTGGCTGGCCTCGCGCCGGGGGAGCTCGAGGACGTCCGCCATCCCGGTGCTCTCCCCAGCCGGTCCCGGTGCGGGCGTGGTGGCGGGCTTAGCGGCAGGAAGGGATCCGGTGAGCGCCCCCAGCGTGTCCGGACCCAGAGTCCTGCCGATCCGCCGGATGCCCTCGCGGATGTCATCGTCGGGAACGCCGGCGAAGTTGAGGCGCATCGAGGAGGAGCCGCTGAGGCCGTCCATATATGCAGCGTGCCCGGGCACAAAAGCGACGCCCTCGCTGCGAGCCAGAGCCAGCAGGTCGGTGGTGTTCACTCCGTCGAGCGTGGCCCAGATGAACAGCCCGCCCTGGGGTCGCGTCCAGGATGCCCGCCCGCCGAAGTAGGCCTCGAGCGCCTCGAGCATCACGTCGCGCCGGCGCCGGTAGAGGTTCTTCAGGCGCTCCACGTAATCGATCCAGGCCGGCCGTCCTGCGGCATCGCGCTCGGCGAAGTAGGCGGCGACGAACAGCTGGGTCATCGGCGAGCTGCACAGGTCGGTGCCCTGTTTGCCGAGGTTCAGCTTCTCCAGCACCGGGCGCGGCGCGACGGCCCACCCGAGCCGCAGGCCCGGCGAGAGGATCTTGGAGAAGGTTCCGAGGTAGATCACGAGGTCGCTGCTACCGCCTTGGCTGTGTCCGGCGTCCAGCGAGTAGAGGGTCGGCAGGGGGTCGCCCTCATAGCGCAGCAGGCCATATGGGTTGTCCTCGAGCACGAGCAGCTCGCGCTCGCGCGCCACCTCGACGAGCCGCTTCCTGCGGGGCAGCGACATCGTCACGCCGCCGGGGTTCTGGAAGTTGGGGATCGTGTAGATGAACTTCGGGCGGCGGCCTTCGCTCTGCAAGCGGTCGAGCGTGCTCTCCAGCTCGTCGATCGGCATCCCGTCTGAGTCCATCTCGATCTGGACGACCTCGGCCTGATACGCGCTGAAGGTCGGCACCGCACCCGGGTAGGTGGGCGCCTCGGCGACGATCACGTCGCCGGGGTCGATCAGCGTCTTGCAGACCAGGTCGATCACCTGCTGGCCGCCGGTCGTCACGATCACCTCATCGGCCTCGATCTCGGTGCCCTCAGCGGCCATCACCTCGACGATGCAGTCGACCGTGACCGCCATTCCCTCGGTGGGTCCGTACTGGAGAGCGCGCGCGGTGGACTCGGCGGCGACTTGGGCCATCAGCTTCGCGTACAGCTCGGGTGCGAATGTGGTGGTGTCGGGCAGGCCGCCGGCCAGCGAGATCACGTCGGAGCGCTCGGTCAGCGCCATCATCTCGCGCATCGCCGAGCTTTTCATCCCCCGCGTGCGCGCGGCAAACAGCGCTTCGTAACGCGCCAGCTCGTGCGCTGCCGGCCTGGCTCGTCGTCTATCGTCCGGGCCTCGCATCCTGGCACGGTAGCGCACCGGCAACCGGCAATTTGCATGAACGGCACCTTCTTCTACATCGGCCTCGGCCTCGGCCTCGCGCTCGCCTGCGGGCTGCGCCCCTACCTCCCGGCCCTGCTCGTGGGCGCGCTCGGCTCCGCCGGGGCACTGGGAGTCCTCTTCACGCACCACTTTCACTTCCTGCAGGCCGGCTGGTGGCTGATCGCGGTCGCGCTCGTGTTCGTCAATTCCTACCTGCTGCAGTTGCGCCTTGGCCAGGAGCGCTTTCAGGCCGTCGCGCAGCCCGCGATCGCCGCGCAGACAGTGGCAGCCGGTGCGCTGCTGTTCGCCGGCACGCTTGCCGCACACGGTGACGCTTGGTGGCCTGGGCTGATCGGCGGAGCCGCCGCAGCCGCGCTCGCCCTGCGCGCCTCCGGACCGGTGATCGCCCGCGCCCGCGAGCGCCTGCCCGACCGCGCCGCGCGCGAGGCGTTGACCGTGTACCTCGACGCCGTGGCGCTGCTGCTCGCCGCGCTTGTGGCGTTGCTGCACCCGCTCGGCTACGTGGCGCTCGCGCTGCTCGCGTGGTTTGCTTGGCGCGGTCGCGCGCGCGAAGACGAGAAGTACGCCGGCCTGAGAATCCTCGGGCGCTAGTGAGCTCCCCGGGAAAGCTCGTCCTCTGTGTGATCGACGCGATGGCGCCCGCGATGCTCGAGCGTGCGGTGGCCGAGGGGGTTGCGCCGGTGCTCGCGGCGCTGATGGCGCGAGGCAGCTACGTAAACGACTGCGTGGCCGCGTTTCCGTCCGTGACGCCGGTGTGCGCCGCATCGATCGTCACCGGCACCGCCCAGGACGAGCATCACATCCCGGGCATGAACTGGTTTCACCGCGAAGAGGAACGCTACGTCGAGTACGGCTCGAGCTTCCGCGCGGGCCAGCGTTTCGGGATCACGCGCCAGCTGACGGACCTCGTCTACAACATGAACCGCGCACACCTGTCCCAGCAGACGCCAACGGTCTTCGAGACGCTCGACGACGCTGGCCAGCGCACGGCTGGGACCACCTATCTGATGTACAGGGGCCGGTACCGCCACGAGCCCCAGCGCGACACCACCCTCACGCGCTTTGCCTCGCGCTTGATGCGCCATCCGGTGATGGGCCCGCGCGAGCTGTTCTACGCCGACATCTTCGCCTCGCGAGCCACGGGCTGCCGCTCGGTGCTCGGCATGCCGGGTGTGCGCGACCGCCACTCCGGCTGCGTCAGCGCCTACATGGTCGAACACGACCTGTTTGACTTTTTGCTGCTGTCGCTGCCGGACAACGACTGGTACTCCCACAAGCACGGGCCCGAGGGCCAGCTGCGCTCAATCGCTGCGGCCGACCTGCAGCTCGCCCGCGTGTTTGACGCCGGCGGGGGGATCGACAGTTTCTTGGAGGAGCACGCGGTGATCGTGATGGCCGACCACTCGCAGGCGCCCGTGGAGAGCACGATCGACCTCCAGCACGAGCTTGCCGAGCTGGGTGTGCTCGCTCCCAGGGGCGGAGTGCAGGGTGGTGAGGGCATCGACGTGGCGAAGCCGCAAATCGCCGTCTGTCCGTCCCAACGCGCGGCGATGGTGTACGCGCTGAATGAGGCCGAGCGTGACGCGATGCGCGCTTCGGTCGTGGCCCGCGCGCTGGCGATCGAGGGCGTGGACCTCGTCGCCTGGCTCTCCTATGACGCGCACGACCGGCCTTCCGAGGGGGTGGTATCGAGCCCCGATCGCGGCGAGCTGCGCTTCGCCCCTGGCGGCGATCTGCTCGACGCGCGCGGTGCGAGCTGGCACGTGGACGGCGCGCTGGGAGTGCTCGATGCGGTCGTGCGTGGGGGCGATAACGCCCTTACGACGCCCTCCTACCCCGACGCCCTGGCGCGCCTGTGGCCGGCGCTCACGTGTTCCACCTCCGGTGAGGTGTTGCTGAGCGCTGCCCCCGGTTATGAGTTTGTGGACTGGGGCGGCGCTGCGCACGTGGGCGGCGGCAGCCACGGCTCGCTGCACGTATCGGACTCGCTCGGAGCGCTCGTGCTCTGTGGGGTCGAACCGGTCGAAGAGCCCGCCCAGTGGGCGATCGGCGACGTCGCCCCGCTCGTATTGCGGCACTTCGGCTTGAGCGCGGGCGGCGAGCAGCCGCCGGTGGGACCGTAAGCCGTTCGCCAACGCTCCCGTTACGCTCGCGTGGTGCGGCGCTCCATGACCCTCATCGCCTGCGCGCTCGCATGCGCGCTGCCCGCCACCGCGCATGCCGCGGCGGGCTCGCTCGGGAGCGCTCCGCAGCCCGCCAGGGCCGCTGCGGGCGCTCTGCCCGGGAGGACCGCGACAGGTGCTTCCTCGTCGTCCTCCTCATCAGCGGCTTCCGCGGCGAATCCCGAAGCCCCGGTCCCGGTGCCGGCCTCAGAGGAGCCGCCGGCCGGGCGCAGGCTGTCGGCCAGCCAGGTGCTCGCGATTGCCGGGCGCTTGGCGAAGATGAAGTCCGTCCGGCGGGAATACCCCGGCTCCTACGGCGGTGCCTATTTGAAGCCCGCGTTCCACTGGCAGGTCAGCTACTTCTCCAAGAACGGCAAGAAGGAGATCGGGCAGGTGATCATCGATGACCTGTCCGGCCGCGTCCTCGAACAATGGACGGGCTTTCAGGTCGCCTGGTCGATGGCGCGCGGCTATCAGGGTGCGTTCGGGCGCCACGCGGGTGCGTTGTATATCTGGCTGCCACTGTGCGTGCTCTTCATGCTGGCGTTTATCGACTGGCGCAGGCCGCTTCAGTTGCTGCACCTCGACCTGCTCGTGCTGCTCTCGTTCTCGGTCTCGCTCGCCTTCTTCAACCACGCGCACATCTATGCCTCGGTGCCGCTGGCCTATCCGCCGCTGCTCTATTTGCTCGCACGGATGCTCGCACTCCTGCGCCGGCACTCGCGACCGATACGGCCCCTACGCCTGTTGATTCCGGTGCCCTGGCTCGCGCTCGGCGTGGTTTTTCTGCTCGGCTTTCGCATCGCGCTGAACGTGACCGATGCGAACGTGATCGACGTCGGCTACGCCGGGGTGATCGGAGCGCAGCGGATCGTCCATTCAAAGCCTCTGTATGGCCATTACCCGGCGGACAACGAACACGGTGACACCTACGGCCCCGTCAACTACGAGGCCTATGTTCCGTTCGAGCAGATCTTTGGCTGGAGCGGCAAGTGGGACGACCTGCCCGCCGCCCACGCCGCCGCGGTCGTGTTCGACCTGCTCGCGGTGGCGCTGATGTTCCTGCTCGGCCGTCGCATCCGCGGGCCATCGCTGGGTATTGCCCTCGCGTATGCGTGGGTTTCCTATCCCTTTACGCTGTTTGCGCTGGAGAGCAACTCCAACGACACGCTCGTGGCCGTGCTGATCCTCGCGGCGCTCCTGCTCGCCAGCTCAGCGCCCGCACGGGGGGCGTTCGCGGCGCTGGCCGGCCTGAGTAAGTTCGCCCCGCTCGCGCTCGCGCCCCTGCTCGCTACCCACGGCCTGCGCGGCGGCGATGGGTGGGTGAGCATCTCCGCACTTCGCTCGCGTGCCTTCGCGCTGTTCCTGCTCGCCTTCGCCGCCACCGCCGCGTTGGTATCGGTCCCCGCGCTGAGCCACGACTCGCTGCACACGATTTACGAGCGCACGATCGAATATCAGGCCAACCGCGGCTCGCCGTTCTCGGTGTGGGGGCTCTATGGCGGTCTGCACGGAGTCCAGACCGCGGTGCAGGTGGCCGCGATCGTGCTCGCCGTGGCGCTCGCGGTGCTGCCCCGCCGCCCTGATGTGGTGGGGTTGGCAGCGGCGTGCGCGGCGATCGTGATCGCCACACAGCTCGGGGTAGAACACTGGTTCTACCTCTATATCCCCTGGTTCTTTGGGCTCGTGATGATCGCGCTGCTCGGAACCCCACCGTCCCGCGCAGGCGTTGATGGCCCTACTGCCCTGCAGGCGAGTCAGGCGCAGGCATCAGCACCTGCTCGATGGAGTCCGCTCGCAAGCGCGCCTCACAGCGGATCAGCACTCCCATGAGCCACGGGTCCTCCTCGGAGGTCTCAAAGCGCACGGGCATCTGCGTGAGCAGCGACTCGATTGCCTGCTCGCGCTTTACTCCGATGACGCCGCCGCGCGGGCCGGTCATGCCGGCGTCGGTGATGTAGGCGGTCCCTCCCGGCAGCACGCGCGCGTCCGCAGTGGGCACATGTGTGTGCGTGCCGACGACGGCCGTCACGCGCCCGTCGAGGTGCCAGCCCATCGCGACCTTCTCCGAGGTTGCTTCCGCGTGCACATCTACGAGGATGTGGTCGACGGCACCGAGCTCCCGAAGCGCCACCTCGATCTCGGTGAACGCCGAGCGCCCTGCCCGCAGGTGCAGATTGCCGCTCAGGTTGACCACGCCCAGGCGCACGCCGCCCTGCTCGACCACGCAGGTTCCGTGCCCCGGCTGGCTGCGCAGGAAGTTTGCTGGGCGCACGATCCGCGGCTCGGATTCCAGATAGGGATAGATCTCGCGGCGATGGTAGGTGTGGTTGCCGAGCGTGATCGCATCGACGCCGGCCCCGAATAGCTCATCGGCGGCCTTCGGCGTGATTCCCAGCCCGCCCGCGACGTTCTCGCCGTTGATCACCACGAAGGTCGGGTCAAAACGCTCGCGCAGGATGGGCAGGCAACTGAGCAGCGTGCGCCGGCCGATGCCCCCGACGAGGTCGCCGACGAACAGGATGCTCACCGGCGTCTGCGCGGTCCTCGCCGCCTGCGACTCAGCCATACTCCACCCATGGTGGTGGGAGGCAGATGAGCGGCGTCCCCGGGAGCGCGCCGCAGGCAGCCACGCCAAGTGCGCAGGAGCGGGAGCTGGCCGGCCCGCCGGGTGGGCAGGGATCCAAGCCACCCCGCGTGGTCGTGCCCCGCTGGGTCCAGCTGGTGCTGCTGCCGGTCGCGCTGCTCGGGTGCTGGGCGCTGGCGAAAGCCGCTGGAAAAGTGCTGGTGATCTTCATCGTCGCAGGAGTCATCGCGTTGATCCTCAACCCGGCTGTGGCCTTCCTCCAGCGCTCGCGGTTTCCTCGCGGCCTGGCGGTGCTCGCCGTATACCTCGCATTCTTCCTGGCGCTGGCCGGTATCGGCGTCCTGCTCGCGAATCCTATCTCCAATCAGGTGCGCACGTTCTCGAACAACCTCCCGCACATCATCAACGAAGCAAACAAGAAGATCGCGACGTTTCAGGGCGAACTGGACAAACGCGGCATCCACCTGCACCTCGTCCAACAGGGCAAAACGGCGCTGCAGAGCATTCAGGACAAAGTGGCCAAGAGCGCCAGCAAACTGGCGTCGTTCGGCGGTGCGCTTGCCACCGAAGCGGCGAACGCGATCTTTGATCTCGTGCTCGTGTTCGTGCTGTCGGTGTACATGCTCCTCTACGGCGAGCAGATCGGGGGGCTCGTGCGCCGGGTGATGCCCGATGGCGACGGCTCGCGCACGGATGACTACCCAATCCTCGTACAGAACGCAGTCGCGCGCTACGTCGGCGGCCAGCTGTTGTTCAGCACGGTTATGGGCGCCTCTGCGGGATTCGCCCTGTATCTGTTCGGCGCGATCGGGATCTTCCCGGCCGGGAGCAAGTACGCGGTGGCCTTCGCGGTGTTCTACGGCGTGATGGAGCTCGTGCCCTACGTCGGGCCGATCCTCGGCGCCCTGCCGCCCGTGCTCGTGGCGCTGTTCACCGACCCGATCACAGCGCTGTGGGTGGCGCTGCTGTTCGTTGGCCTGCAGCAGCTCGAGGGCCACGTGGTTGCGCCGCAGATCTTCGGGCACACGCTGCGCATCAACCCGCTGCTGGTCATCTTCGCGCTGCTGCTCGGTCTCCAGCTGCACGGAATCGTCGGCGCTCTGATTGCGCTGCCGATCCTCTCGGTGCTGCGCGAGACGGCCGTCTACCTGAGCCGCCACCTGACGCTCGAGTCATGGGAGCACTCACAAGACGGAGTTCTGTGATCCAGACGCTGGCCGGGGCCGGGCTTGGCGGGCCTGTTCTGAGTGTCCGGGACCTCGCGATGCGCTACGGCGAGCGCGAGGCGCTGCGCGGTGTTAGCTTCGATGCTGGCGCGGGTGAGCTGGTCGCGGTCGTCGGGCCCAACGGCGCGGGCAAGACGACGCTCCTGTCGATCCTCGCGGGCATCCAGCGCCCGAGCGCGGGCAGCGTGAACAGGACTCCCCGCGAAGTCGGGTGGGTGCCTCAATCCTCCGCGGTCTATGCGAAGTTGTCGGTCGCAGAGAACCTCGAGTTGTTCGCCCGCCTAGAGAAGGTCGCCGACCCGGCACAGGCGGTGGAGCGGATGCTCGAGCAGACGGGCCTGGGCGAGCGAGCCGGCGAGCAGGTGAGACGCCTCTCGGGCGGCAATCGTCAGCGCGTCAACGTTGCGATCGGCCTGCTCGCGGATCCTCCCGTGCTCGCGCTCGACGAGCCCTCTTCGGCCCTCGATCCGGCCCAGCGCGCGCGGCTGTGGGACTTCGTCGGAAGCCTGGCGGCCGCCGGCACGAGCGTGGTGTTCTCGACGCACGACGTAAATGAGGTGCAGCGCTATGCCAAGCGCGCGCTGGTGCTCGCCGGCGGGGAGCTGCTGTTCGACGGCTCCCCAGAGGCTCTCCTCGCCGCGGCCGGCGAGGAGAATGGAGACTTCGAGGGCGCGTTCGTGTCATTTCTGCATGGGCGTGGTCACCGGTGAGGTGGCTGCTGGGAAAGGATCTGCTGATCCTGCGCCGTTCGCGGCTGACGGTGGCGCTGCTCGTGATCTACCCCGTGGCGATCGCGTTGTTGATCGGGCTGGCTCTCTCACGCGGTCCCACCAAGCCGCGCGTGGCGATCGTCAACGAAACCCCGCCGGGGCAGACGATCGCGGTCGGCAGCGAACACGTCGCCGTGGGACGGTACGCGGAGGAGCTGTTCAGCCAGGTCCAGTCCGTCCACGCCTCCTCGCGAGCACAGGCGATCGCCGAGATCAAGTCCGGTCGCGTGCTGGCTGCGGTGGTGATCCCACGAAACATCGCCGCACGTGTCTCCTCCGGCCTGAGCCAAGCGAGCTTGGAAGTGCTGTACAACGGCAACGCTCTGGAGCAGTCCCTCGTGCAGTCGCAGCTGAGCTCTGCGCTCGCTCAGGCGAACCTGGGGTTCTCCGAACAGATCCAAGGCGCCGCTGCTCAGGCGATTGGCCTGCTGCTGAAGGGCGGCAACCTCGGCGTGCTCGGCGCGCCGCCGGACCTGATCGGGCTCAGCCAGATCCCCTCTGGGCTGAAGGGCATCATCGCGCGCCAGCCGCCTGGTCCGGACCGCAGGCAGCTGGAACGGATGGATGCGTTCGCGCAGTTCGCCGCGCAGAACCTCGGCCTCGCCAAGAACGTGCTGTCGACGATCGGACAGCCAATCCAGGTCAAGAGCACGCTGATCGCCGGCCGGCGCACGCCGCTGAACACGTTCGCGGTCGTCGTCGCGGTGAGCATCTCGCTGATGTTCGTCGCCGTCCTGCTCGCCTCGGGCGGCCTCGCACTCGAGCGCGAGGAGAACACGCTGCAGCGGCTCGTGCGCGGGCTGACCTCGCGCGAGGGGCTGCTGGCCGAGAAGGCGCTGCTCGGCGCAGGCTGTTCGTTCTTGCTCGCCTTCGCGATGCTCGCAGGCATCGGTGCGTTTGTGAGCCTCGACTGGAGCCGTGCCGGGCTGTGGCTGGCGGCACTCGCGCTCGGCGCGCTCGCGTTTGGAACGCTCGGTGTGGCGATCGGCGTCCTCGCCCGGGAGGTGCGTGCGGCGTCGCTGCTGGCCTTCCTGACGTCGCTGCCGCTGGCCTTCCTCGCGCTAGTCCCGGCGGGGGCGGTGGCAAGCGGCCTGTACGACGCGATCGGTGTGATCTCGTTCGTGTTCCCCTTCAAGGCGGCGCTGCAGGCGCTCGACGCGGCCGTCAATCAATCCGCCCCCGGCATCGGGGTCTCCCTCGCGCACCTCGCCGGTCTGGTCGTGCTGTTCGGCGCGCTCGCGCGCGTGGGGCTGCGGCGATTGGACTGAGCGGGGGTATCCTGAAGGGCGATGGCCTTTCCCCAAACGCGCATGCGCAGGCTGCGCGCAACGGCTTCCCTGCGCGGGCTCGTGCGCGAGACCGAGCTCCGCCCTGACCAGCTTGTGCTGCCGCTGTTCGTTTCGCAGAACGCAGCGAACGGCGAGCCGATCGCCACGATGCCCGGCGTCGAGCGCCTATCGATCTCCGGGGCGCTCGAGCAGGCCCAAGAGGTGGCTGCGCTGGGGATCGCCGCCGTGATGCTGTTCGGTGTGCCAGCGGAGAAGGATGGGGAGGGTTCGGGGGCATGGGATGACGAGGGCGTCGTGCAGACCGCCGTGCGCGCGATCAAGCGGGCGCTGCCGGAGCTGCTGGTGATCACAGACGTGTGCCTGTGCGAGTACACCGACCACGGCCACTGCGGCGTGCTGCGCGAGGACGGATCCCACCCACCCGCGGTGGACAACGATGCGAGCGTGGAGCTGCTGGCGCGCGTCGCGGTCAGCCATGCCCGTGCCGGTGCTGACCTGATCGCTCCCTCGGACATGATGGACGGGCGTGTCGGCGCGATCCGCGCGGCGCTGGACGAGGAGGACTTCACCGACACTCCGATCCTCGCCTATTCGGCGAAGTTCGCCTCGGCCTTTTACGGGCCGTTTCGCGAGGCGGCGGGCTCTACGCCGTCCTTCGGCGACCGGCGCGCCTACCAGCTGGACCCGGCCAACGGCGAGGAGGCGGTGCGCGAGGCGCTGCTCGACGTGCAGGAGGGGGCGGACATGGTGATGGTCAAGCCGGCGCTGGCGTACGGCGATGTGATCGCGTCGGTCAAGCGCGCGACGCGCCTGCCGGTGGCGGCATACAACGTCAGCGGCGAGTACGCGATGGTCAAGGCCGCCGCGGCGGCGGGCTACGTGGACGAGCGCGCGACCGTGCTCGAGATCCTCACATCGCTGCGCCGCGCGGGCGCTGAGACGATCATCACCTACCACGCAAAGGACGCGGCCCGATGGCTGGCAGAGCAGACATGACAACAGAGCACGACGCGTCAGTGGCGACGCCGCCGCTCGCCGATGTCGCCGACCCTGCGCGAGCGACCACCGCGCCGCCGAAGATCCGCAGTCGCAAGGACGGCGCCGCGATCGCGCTCGATGAGCTCGACCGCCGCCTCCTCAACCTCATGCAGGGCAGCTTCCCGATCGCGCCGCGGCCCTACCGGCACGTCGCCGAGCAGGGCGGCGTGTCCGAGCTCGAGGTAATGGAGCGCGTGCGGCGCCTGCTCGACAAGCGCATCATCCGCCAGGTCACGCCGATCTTCGACACGCGCGCGCTCGGCTACTCCTCAATGCTCGTCGCCGCCAAGGTCGACCCCGAGCACCCGCATCGCGCCGCCCAGGTCATCAACCAGCACCCCGGCGTCTCGCACAACTACCTGCGCAACCACGAGTTCAACCTGTGGTTCACGATCGCCACCGAGCCCGACTCCAAGCTCGGACTCGAGAGCACCCTCGAGGTGCTCGCGCGCGAGGCCGGCGCCGAGTCCGTACGCAAGCTCCCCACGCTGCGACTGTTCAAGATCCGCATGGACCTCGAGATGGAGGGCGACACCGACGCGCTCTCCAGCGCCGCCGAGGTCAAGGAGCCGATCGAGCTCGAGCCCCAGCCCTACGACGAGCTAGACATCGCCATCATCCGCGCGTTGCAGGGCGACATGCCCGTGATCGAGGAACCCTACGTACCCGCCGCCGCCGAGCTGGGGATGACCCAGGAGCGCCTGCTCGACCACCTTGCCGGCATGCAGGAGCGCGGGCTGCTGCGCCGCGTCGCCGCGATCCTCTACCACCGCCGTGCCGGCTTCTCCGCCAACGGCATGGGCGTGTGGAAGGTGCCCGACGAGCAGATCTTCGACATCGGCTGTCGCATGGCCGCCGTACGCGGCGTCTCCCACTGCTACCAGCGCCCCACTTACGAGGACTGGCCGTACTCGGTGTTCACGATGGCGCACGGGCGCTCCAAGGAGGAGTGCGACGCGGTGTTGGATGCGATCGCCGAGCAGACGGGCATCCACGAGCGTGCCACGCTGTACTCCTCGACCGAGTTCAAGAAGATCCGCCTGCTGTACTTCACCGAGGACTTCAAGAACTGGGAGAGCCAGCACGCCTGAGTGTGGCTTCGTGACGACCTCGCTCACCGACACTCGCTCGAGCGAGCTCTATCGCCAGGCGCTCGAGGTCCTTCCGGGCGGGGTCAACTCACCTGTGCGCTCGATGAGCGCGATCGGGCGCGACCCGATCTTCATCGACCGCGGCGAGGGCGCCGAGCTGATCGACGTCGACGGCAACCGCTACATCGACTACGTCTGCTCCTGGGGCCCGCTGATCCACGGCCACGCCCATCCACAAGTGCTCGCCGCCCTCGCCACGGCGGCGGCGAAGGGCACCAGCTTTGGTGCGCCGACGACCGTTGAGGTGGAGCTGGCGGTGGAGGTGACGCGCAGGATCGAGGGGGTCGAGATGCTGCGCATGACCTCCTCGGGGACCGAGGCGGCGATGACGGCCATCCGTTTGGCTCGCGCGGCGACCGGTCGCGAGATGCTGCTCAAGTTCGCCGGTGCCTACCACGGCCACGCCGACGGTCTGCTCGCACAGGCGGGATCGGGCTTGGCCACTCAGGCACTCCCCTCGAGCCCAGGCGTTCCTGCAAGCACAGCGGCCTGCACGGTGATCGTGCCGTGGAATGACCCCGAGGCGCTGAGGACCGCCACCGCGCGATACGAGTTCGCGGCGATCCTCGCCGAGCCGCTGCCCGCCAACATGGGCCTGGTCCCGGCGCAGGCTGGTTTCCTCGAGTTGCTGCGCGAGCAGGCAGATGAGAATGGGGCGCTGCTCGTACTCGACGAGGTGATCTCAGGCTTCCGCGTGGCGCGCGGTGGTGCACAGGAATTGACAGGCGTGGGGGCCGATCTCACGATCATGGGCAAGATCCTCGGTGGCGGCCTGCCCGCGGCTGCGGTCGGTGGCCGGGCTGAGCTGATGCGCCTGCTGGCACCCGCCGGTGAGGTCTACCAAGCTGGCACCCTGTCGGGCAACCCGCTGGCGATTGCTGCGGGCCTCGCTACGCTCGCCCTGCTCGACGAGCCCGCCTACCTGCGCCTTGCCGCGGTCACACGGCGGCTCGCCGAGGGCCTGTACGAAGCGGCGGTGGGGTATCCGATCCAGGTTGCAAGCTTCCCCGGTTTGCTGACGGTCTTCTTTTCGGACAGTCCCATCAGGAGCTTCGAGGACGCGCGCAAATGCGACCTGCAGGCCCATGCGGCGTGGTGCCGGGAGCTGCTTTCGAGGGGGGTCTACGCACCCCCCTCGCAGTTCGAGGCCTGGTTCCCGTCCCTGGCGCACACCCAGGAGCACATCGAACGCACCGTCGCCGCTGCCACCGCCGCCTTCGCGGAGCTCGAATGAGCGGCTCGTCCACGCCGCCTGCCCCGAGCTCGTCGCTGCAGCGGCTGCGAGCGCTCCTGCTCGATGAGGGTGGCCTGATGGCGAGCCTGGTGGACCTCGCAGACGCCGGTCCGCAGGCGCCGGCTGGCGAGGATCACGGGCTCGAGAGCCCCGCGCAGCTCGCCGCCTCGGGCCCACGCGCCGAGGGTGCCCGTGAGGACTATGAGCTGCTGATGCAGGCAATCTACGAGGGCTACCTGCTGCACTACGGAACGCCGCGCGTGGCGCGCACGTCCGAAGCGGACCTCAGCCTGCTGGCGGGCGACCGGCTGTATGCGCTCGGGCTGGCCCGCCTGGTCGCGCTCGGCGACACGGCGGCCGTGGCGGAGCTGGCGGACACGATCACGCTCAGCGCGCTGGCGCAGGGCGCCGGCGAGGAGGAGCTCGCGGCGGCGGTCTGGACGGCGGGCGCGCGCGCGGTCGGGTGGGGGCCGA
>DASZFC010000049.1:0-124020 GCA_035940195.1 Solirubrobacteraceae bacterium | reverse complement strand
TTGGGTCGCGGCGGCGCTGGACCACATCGCGCACGAGCCCGATCTCGACGGCAGGGCCTTTCACCTGACGGACCCGAAGGGGCAGAAAGTGGACGAGCTGTACAACGAGTTCGCGGCCGCCGCGCACGCGCCGAAGGTGGCGATGAGCATCGACAAACGACTGACCAGCGTGCTGCCGGCCTGGCCGCTCAAGCTGGCGCTGGCGCTGCCACCACTGCGCCAGGCCCGTAGCATCACCCTGCGCGAGTTGGGCATCCCCAGCGAGGTGATCGAGCACATGGAGCTCAAGCCAGAGTTCGATACGCGCGAAGCCGCCCGGGCGCTGAAGGGCTCGGTGCTCGAGAGCCCGCCTGCGTTGCACGACTACGCGCCACGGCTGTGGGACTACTGGGAGCGAGAGATGGACAGCGGCCTGAATGCACGCTCATTGCAGGAGGCGCTAACCGGCAAGCACGTGCTGATCACGGGCGCCTCGTCGGGCATCGGCTGGGCAGCGGCGCTGAAAGTAGCGGCCGCGGGCGGGGTGCCGCTGCTGGTCGCCCGCAACGTGGAGAAGCTCGAGGAGCTGCGCGCGGAGATCGTCGCCGCCGGAGGCACCGCATATGTGTACGCGGCGGACCTGTCGGACATGGAGTCGGTCGACCGGCTGGTCGAGCGGGTCCTGGCCGATCACAGAAGCGTGGACATGCTCGTCAACAACGCGGGGCGCTCGATCCGCCGCTCGATCGCGCTGAGCTACGACCGCTTCCACGACTTCGAACGGACGATGCAGCTGAACTACTTCGGCGCGGTCAAGCTGATCATCGGGCTGATGGGACACATGCGCGAGCGAGGATCGGGACACATCGTGAACATCTCCTCGATCGGCGTGCAGACCAACCCGCCGCGTTTCTCGGCGTACGTGGCCTCGAAGGCTGCGCTCGACGCGTTCACCAGAGTGGTCTCCAGCGAGGTGATTGGCGACGGGGTCACCTTCACGACGATTCATATGCCGCTCGTGCGCACGCCGATGATCGCCCCGACGAAGATGTATGACGCCTTCCCCGCGATCACCCCGGAGGAGGCGGGCGACATGATCTGCGAAGCGCTGCGCACGCGGCCCAAGCACATGGGCACCCGCTTGGGGACGTTCGGGGAGGTCGCCTACACGCTCGCGCCGCGGGCGGTCGATCAGCTGCTGCACCTCGCCTATCGCGTGTTCCCCGATTCCGCCGCCTCCAAGGGGCACAGCGACACCGAGGAGCGCGCCTCCTTCGAGCAGATCGCGATGGCGACCCTCACGAGGGGCGTTCACTGGTAACCGGCATGAGCCCCGCGATCGAGGTGCGGGGCCTCTGCAAGCGCTATGGCGAGCGCGAGGCGGTGCGTGGGATCGACATCACCGTGGCACGCGGCGAGGTGTTCGGCCTGCTGGGGCCAAACGGCGCGGGCAAGACGACGACAGTCGAGATCCTCGAGGGCTACCGGGCGCGCAGCGGCGGCGAAGTCTCGGTGCTGGGGCAGGACCCGGGCAGGCGCAGCCGGGCACTGAGGCAGCGGATCGGGATCGTTCTGCAAAGTGGCGGCATCTACAACCACCTGACCCCACGCGAGGCGCTGCGCCACTGGGCGAGCTTCTACCCCCACCCGCGAGATGTCGAAGAGGTATTGCATCTCTCCGGGTTGAATGAGCAGGCAGATGCGCGCAGCCGAACGCTCTCTGGAGGACAACTGCGGCGGCTGGACTTCGCGCTCGCGCTCATCGGCGACCCAGAGCTGATCTTCCTCGACGAGCCCACGACCGGGTTCGACCCCGCCGCGCGCCACGCGGCTTGGGAGACGGTCCGCAACCTGCGGGCGCTGGGGAAGACGATCCTGCTGACGACCCACTATTTGGACGAGGCTCAGGCGCTCGCGGACCGCGTGGCGATCGTCAAGGACGGGCGCATCCTCGCAACCGGCCCGCCGCGGGAATTGATGGCCCACCCACCCGGGGGCGCGGCTCACTACCGCGTTAGCTATCGCGGTGGATCCGGTCAATCCATAGAACTGCAAACCGACGACCCGACGAGCCTGCTGAACGAGCTCACCACGGCCGCGCTGGCGCGCGGCGAGCGCCTGCACGAGCTGGCGGTGACACGCCCAACGCTGGAGGACGTCTACCTGGAGCTCACGGCGGATGGGTGACGCGCTGACCCTCACCTGGCGCCAGTACCGCCTGGAGCGGCGCATGTTCTGGCGCAATCCGAGCGCGGCGTTCTTCAACTTTCTTTTGCCGCTGCTGTTCCTCACCGGCGGCGGCGCGATCCTCGCCGGCAACCAGCACCAGCTCAACCGCCTGATCCCAGCGATCGCCGGGATGAGCGTGATGTCGACGACGTTCACGGCGCTCGCCTACAACATCGTCTTCCTGCGCGAGCGCGGCGTGCTCAAGCGGATCCACGGCACGCCGCTGCCAGCGCTCTCCTACTTCGGCGGCGTCACCGCCAACGCCGTCACCAACACGACACTGCAGATCGGCATCGTGGTGCTTGCCGGCAAGCTCGTCTTCGGCATCGGCTGGCCACGCGATTGGGCCGAGCTCGTCGTCTTCGTACTGGCCGGCGTGATCAGCCTCGCCGCGCTCGGCGTCGCCTTCGCGCACGCCATCCCCAACTTCGAGTCCACGGCTGCCTACGTCAATGCCGTCTTCCTGCCGGTCGTCTTCATCTCCTTCTACGTCTTCGACTCACACAGTGCGCCAGGCTTCCTGCGTCAGATCGCCGAAGCGCTACCGCTGAAGCCTCTGATCGACGGATTGTATGGAGCGTTCATCACCGGTTCAGGGCTCGGCAACCAACTCGATGCCCTAGCGGTAATCGGCCTATGGGGTGTCTTCGGGCTGTACTTCGCCGTGCGCGGGTTTTCTTGGGAGCAGCGCAGCGGATAGGCTTCGCCACGTGAAGCAGCTGGCCGACGGCGTCTACCAATTGAAAGGCTGGCCGCCGAACGCGATCAACGTATATCTCCTCGGCGACGTCCTGATCGATGCCGCCACGCGCTATGCCGAGAAGCGAATCATGCGCCAGATCTCCGGACGCACGCTCAGCGCGCACGCGCTCACCCATGCCCATCCCGATCACCAAGGTTCGAGCCACGCGATTTGCGAGAAGCTCGGCATTCCGTTGTGGTGCGGTCAGGGCGACGTCCCCGCGATAGAGACTCCAGGCGGCGTGGCGAACTCCAATCCACCGACGTGGGCGACGTTCGTTCAGCGTCACTTCTGGGTGGGCCCGCCGCATCCCGTGGCGCGGGCGCTGCACGAGGGGGATGAGGTGGCCGGGTTTACGGTGCTGGAGACCCCTGGGCATTCCACCGGGCACGTGTCCTTCTGGCGCGAGTCAGACCGGGTATTGATCGTGGGCGATGTGCTCACGAACGTGAACTTCCTAACCGGCGTCCCCGGCCTGCACACACCCCCCGGCATGTTGACCCCCGACCCCGCCCGCAACCGCGCCTCAGCGCGGCGCCTCGCCGCGCTCGAACCCACGCTTGCCTGCTTCGGCCACGGCGCGCCGCTGCGCGCCCCCGGCAAGCTCGCGAAGTTTGTAGCCGCCCTGCCGGCGTGAGCGACAGCATCTTCACCCCGTCCGCGGACGGGCGCTTTACGCCGACCGAGCACGCGCGCGGCCCGTGGGATCCGGGCGCGCTGCACGGAGGCGCGCCGGCGGCCCTGATCGCACACGCGTTCGAGCAGCAAGAGCCGGGCGCGGAGCTGCCCGTCGCGCGACTGTCCTTCGAGTTCCTGAGCCCGATCCCGTTCGCGCCGCTCGAGCTGCACACGAAGATCGTGCGCAAGGGACGCCGCGTGCAGGAGCTGGCGGCCGAGCTGAGCGCCGGCGAGGAGCTGATCTGCCGCGCGAGCGCGCTGCGCCTCCAGCCGGTCCCCGCGGGCCTGCCGAGCAGTGGCCCCGCGCCAGCCGAGGCGCTGCCGGGACCCGAGCACGGCAAGACGGTGAGCTTCTCCTTGGACGCAGACGCCGGAGCAGGCCTCGCGACGACGGGCATGGAGATGAGCTGGCTCACCGGCCCCTGGGATCAGGGTCCAGGCAAAGTCTGGATGCGCCTGCGCCACCCTCTGCTGCCGGACGAGCCGCTGACGCCGCTGATCCGCCTGGTCGCTACCGCGGACTTCGGCAACGGCGTCAGCGCGGAGCTGCCGTTCGAGGAGTACCTGTTCATCAACGCCGACCTCTCGATCCACCTGTGGCGCCAACCACAAGGCGAGTGGATCGGCCTCGACGCGCGCACACTGCTGCACAGCGGCGGCACGGGCCTCGCCGAGAGCGTGCTGCACGACAGCGCCGGCCCGGCCGGCCGCGCCTTTCAGACGCTCGTCGTACAGCCGCGCTGAGAACGACGAGTCAGTCCTCGAGACCCGGAAAAGGCTCTGCCAACGAGGACAGCGCGTAATCGGGGTTTGCCGCGCGCAGTTCGTCGAGGTCGTATTTGCCGGTGGCCACGCCCACCGAGACGACACCCGCCTCCTGGGCCGCGGAGATGTCGAGCGGGGTGTCGCCCACCACCGCCACTTCGCGTGGATCGAGCGATCTGCCGAGCAGACGCTCGCCGCGCTTGACCGCGGCCGTGGTCAGCTCGACGCGGTCCGCGGAGTCCGAGCCGTAGCCGCCGACGAGAAAGAAGTGGTTCAGACGCGCCCGCCCGAGCTTCGCGTGCGCGCCGGCCTCCATCGCGCCCGTGGTCACACCGAGGAGGACTCCGGCGTCGTGCAGCCGAGGCAGCAGCTCCGTGACTCCGGGCAGCACGCGGTACCCCTCCGACGCGGTCACATAGTCGGGCAGCACTGATAGATAGGCCGCGATCAGCCGCGCCAGCTCCTCGCCCGTGGGCTCGCGGCCCATCACTTCGCTGAACGTCTTTCCAGCCACCACCGGATCGGTCATCCCGGCGCTCGAGTACTTGCCGATGTCGACCCCGGGACGGTCGAATGCGTGCTCGAACGCCCACGTCCAGCTGCGCGCGCCCGCACCCCCGGTGTCGATCAGGGTGCCGTCGATGTCGAACAAGACGAGCTTCAGCGAAGTCATCGCGTCATTCTCCGCTTCGCCAGCGTCCCGTGCTCCCCGGGCTACTCTCCGTGCCTGCGCTCGCTTGGCGTCCCCCTCACTGCTCCTGCGCAAAGAGACCTTCGATCAGCCCGATCAGTGCGGTTTCGGCTTGCGCCACGTCGAGCTTCATATCGCGGCGCAGCACCTTCCACACGTACACGTCGCAGACGGCGACCAGCTGAGCCATCCGCAGCTTGCGCGCCTGATCGTCTTCCAGGCTCTGAAGCTGAGGCTCGAATGTCCGCTCGACCCACTCCTGATGGACGTGCCGGCCATGGTCGGTCGCCTTGCGGACCAGGTAGAACCAATGACCCTCGCCCAGCAGCCGCACCATCACCTCTCCATAGCGCTCGTAGTGAACCATCAGGTTGCGCACTGCCCCTGGCACGTCTCCGATTGGCGCCTTGGCGCGTTCCTTGCGAACGATCTCGCTCATGCGCCGTATGGCGGCCTCGATCAGCCCGTCCTTGGAGCCGAAGTGGCGCAATGCGGTCTGCTTGGTGACGCCCGCCTTCGCCGCCACCGTCTCCAGCGAAGGCCGCGGGGATCCGTCTTTGAAGAACTCCTCGTTTGCGGCGTCCAGCAACGCGTCGCGAGTGCGTTGCTGGGACTCTGCGCGGGCGACTTGTTTGTAGGGACGCTGCCCGGATCCCTCGGGACTGTCGCCGGATCTCTTAGCCATCGGGCCAGCGTATTCGCTCAGTCCGCCAGCGCGAAGATCTTTCTGGTGGATTTCCAGGCCGTTTTGGGCTTCGAGGAGGGTGGACACCGCATACCCCCCCAGTCCAATACGAGCGCCGGGCGAGCATGAGGAAGATCGCGGTGTTCGTGCCCGGCGTCACATCATCTGATGTCAAGCCTCTTCGAGGCTCAGAGCGGTCCTGAAAACCGCCAAAATGGGGATGCTGGTGCCGTGCTCAGCGCACGACGACGCCGTCCAGCGCCTCGTCGATAGCGGCGAGGGTGTCCGCGCTGAGCGTCACGCCCGAGGCCGACGCGTTGGCGTGTACCTGCTCGGGACGGCTGGCCCCCACGATCGCGGAGGCGACGTTCTCCTGGCGCAGGACCCACGCGAGCGCCATTTGGGGCATCGTCAGCCCAGCCTGCTCTGCAATAGGCACAAGGCGCTGCACGGCCTCCAATACCCGGTCATCCATCAGCTGGCCGATGAAGGTGTTCATGCTGTCACTCGCCGCGCGTGAATCGGCAGGCGGCTGAGCGCCGGGAAGGTACTTGCCCGTCAGCACGCCCTGCCCGAGCGGGGACCAGACGATCTGCGAAATCCCCTCTGCTTCGCACAGCGGGATCACCTCAGCCTCGGGCGATCGCCACAGCATCGAGTACTGCGGCTGGCTGGACACCCATCGCTCTACGTCAGGCAGCTGAAGCGACTCGTCGATCTTCTCCACCGGCCACTCGCTGAAGCCGATGTGCCGCGCCTTACCCGCCTGCACGACTTCGGTGAGCGCACCCATCGTCTCCTCCAAGGGCGTCTTCTCGTCGTAGCGGTGGCACTGATACAGGTCGACGTAGTCGGTCTGCAGGCGCTTCAGCGAGGCGTCGATCTGCTTGTGGATCTGCGCCGCCGACAGCCCGCGGTCGGTGGGCGACATTTCGAAGTACACCTTCGTGGCGAGCACGTAATCGGAGCGCTCATACCCCGAGAGCACCTCGCCCAGCAGCGTCTCTGACGCGCCGCGCCCGTAGACGTTGGCGGTGTCGATGAAGTTGATGCCCGCGTCGAACGCCGCCTTCACGCACGCCTCGGCCTGCTCGCGCTCGACCCCGCCCGAGTAGGTGAGCCACGAACCGAGGCTGATCTCCGACACGGAGATGTCGCTCGAGCCGAGCTTGCGGAAGTTCATGCGCCGGAGACTACCCTTTAGGAGTGGCTGCGATCGACCCGGCCCTGCGCATCGGCTCCGTGGAGCTCGCGGTGAGCGACCTGCCGCGCAGCGCGGACTTTTATGAGCGCGTGCTCGGGCTGCCGCTGATCGCCCGCGAAGAGCGCCGCGTACAGCTGGGAGCAGACCGCGAGCGCCCGGCGCTGGTGCTCACCGGGATTGAGGAGCCCACGCCCCTCTCGCCGCACAGCACCGGCCTGTTTCACGTCGCCTGGTTGCATCCTTCGCGCGCCGCGCTCGCCGCCAGCGTGCGGCGGATCGTTGGCCAGCGCTGGCCAATGGAGGGCGCCGCCGACCACGGGGTCTCCGAGGCTCTCTACCTCAGCGATCCCGACGGGCTCGGGATCGAGATCTACGCCGACCGCCCGCGCGCGCGGTGGGAGCGCCCAGCCGGTGGGCACGGCGTGAAGATGGTCTCGCTGCCGCTGCACCTAGAGGACCTGCTGGCTCAGGACCAAGGTGGGCCAGTACCGCTGATCGCAGCTGGCACGGGCATCGGACACGTGCACCTGAAGGTGGCGGACGTACCCCGCGCGAATGCCTTTTACCGCGATGCCCTCGGCTTCGAGCAACAAGCGCAAATCCCCTCGGCCGCCTTCCTGTCCGCCGGTGGCTACCACCACCACATCGGACTGAACTCGTGGCAGAGCCAGGGCGCTTCACCGCCGCCGCACACCGCGCCGGGCCTGCGCGAGGTGCGCTTCGAGCTCTCAGGCGCGAACGCAGCAGCAGCAGTCGAGCGTGGGCTGGCCGAGGTGAATGAGGACGGTGGACAGCTCGTCCTGCGCGACCCTGACGGGCACGCGCTCGCTTTCAGTCCATCGTCAGCGGGCCCTCGGCCGACCCGCTGAGGAACTGGCGCACGAACGCATTCTCCGAGGAGAACATTCGCTCGGCATCGCCCGCCTCCACGATCCTGCCCCTCCACAACAGCGCGAGATACTCGCCAATCTGCCTCGCCGAGGCGATGTTGTGGGTCACGACGATGTACGTCCCCCCGTAGATGGTGTGCATCTCCTGGATCAGTTCGCACAGGAGCGCCGTGCGCACCGGATCGAGGCCCGAGTCGGGCTCATCGAAGATCACGATCTCGGGCTCCATCACCAGCGCGCGGGCGAACCCGGCGCGCTTGCGCATCCCGCCGGAGAGCTGGTTGGGCAGATCGTCCATCGCGTCGGCCAATCCGACATCTGTCAGGCGCTGGGAGACAGTTTTTGCGATCTTCCCCTCAGAGAAGTCCGTGTGCTGGCGCAGCGGGAAGGCGACGTTGTCGAACACCGACATCGACCCGAACAGGGCGCCATCCTGGAACAGCACGCCGATCTTGCGGCGCAATTCCAGCAGCTTGGGCATCGTCAGATTGGGAACCGACTGCCCCTTTACGAGGATTTCGCCCGAGTCCGGGAACATCAGCCCAATCAGGTGCTTGATCAGCACGCTCTTACCGGTGCCCGACGGGCCCAGCACGACGGTGATCGTCTGATCGGGAATCGCAATGGTCAGACCGTTCAATACCGGTATGCCGCCGAGACGCTTGACGACGTCCGTGCAGCGAATCGACCAGTCGCCATCCTCCGGGTCGCCCGTGAGATCCAGCTCCTGGGAGTGATACTCGAACTCGTCGCTCATCATTTCCCTGGGGTGGAGGCCGAGTACACCACGTGCGGGAACTGGCTTGACTGTCCGTTGAAGGTGAAGGGACTCTGCTGCAGGCAGGCAGGGGCCGGGACCGTGTTGGGGCTTTCCGGCGCATTGGCTACGTGCAGTTCGATCAGCTGTTCGATGATGGGCTGCGAGACCGTCGCGTTGGGCGGCCCGCTCACCGACGGCGCCGAGCTCGCGCAGGAGGAGCTGCTGAACACCGGCAGCCCGCTGCCCAGGCCGCTGAAGGCACCGGGCTTGAAGTACGGGTTCGCCCGGTCGGTGCCGATTCGTTTGGAGTACACCGCCAGGCCCTGCGGGGCGAGCGCCTGCATCGTGCGCAGGTAGTGCTCCTGTGGTCCCGTGGCGTCGTTGGAGTTGGTGTCGTGGGCCCCGGTGGCAGCTGTGAAGTTGGCGAAGAAGGCCTGCACCTCGGGTACGTATTCGCCCGCGTACTGCAGGAATGGATCGAAGTTGTGCAGCACCGGCCTGAAGTTTTCAAGCAGCGGGACGGTCAGCCCGAGCGTCTTTGAGACATCTGGCAGGCCTGTCTTCGCTGCCTTCGTCAGGGGCCCCAAGCCGGTCAGGAAGCTGTCGAAGGCGGGCGCAAACGTCTTCGCTTGCGCCGTCAGCCCCGCGAGCTGTATCTCGGCCGCACGGAACTGGTCGTACCACGGGTTGGCGTCGTTGGCGAAGCTGTCGAGTTCTTTCAGGGCGACGCGCCCGCCCTTCTCAAAGGCCGGGAACGCGCGGAAGGCATCGGCCCACGCCTGGCTCTCTTCCGCGGCTGCGTGGAAGGTGCGCTCGCTGCTCGAGATCAGCCCTTCGAGCTGATGGTCACGGCTGGCCAGCGCGTTGAAGACCACGCCGGTGTTGTGCACCACCGCGGTCACCGCCCCTTCCTGGGAGGCGAGGATGCCCACCAGGCGGTTGGCGTGTTCGACGAACGGGTCGAGGGTGGCGAAGTCGGCATTGATTTCTTCCCCGTGCCCGTTGATCCCTTCCGCCACGGACTGCTGCCACACCTGGAAGGCGCGGCGAGTCTTTGCATCAAGCGCAGACAGGACGCCGTCCAGCGTCACCGACGGTTCGACCTGGCTGTCGGGCAGCTGACCTCCGTCTGCCAAGAACGGGCCTTCGTGGCCGTTGCCCTGAGGAATCAGCTGCACGTAGGTCTCCCCCAGCAGCGTCTTCTGACGCGCGATCGCGTGCATGTCCGAGCGCACCGGCGCGTACTGGCTCGAGAGTTCGAGCGTGGCATGGGTGCGGCCGTCCTTGCCGAGCTTCAGCGTGATCACGTGACCGACATTGACACCCGCGATGCGCACGTCCGACTGTTCGGCGAGCGCGAGCGTATGCGGGAAGGCCACAGTCATGCGGTAGCCCTTCGGCTTGAGCGGGAGCGAACCGCCAAAGGACTCCCACAGGTACAGCAAGAGGCCGAAGCAGCTCAGTGCGAACAGCACGATCACCAAGATGTTGCCCAGCGTGGGCGCGCGCTTTTGCACCGCTCAGCCACCCCTCCCGCTACTCGCCGGTGCCGGCCGCGCCAGGGCGCCATGGCCCTGCTGGCCGAACACGTCGCCGCCGAGCCCTCCGAGCAGGCCGGTCGCGCTCGCAGCACTGCCCTTCGCGCTCGCCACTTTCGCACTCGCGCCCGCGGCACACGCCGCCCCGGTCGGCGGGTTCAGCAGGCCGAGCAGCAACCTGACCGTGGGGTTGACTTCCCCGGCCCCTTTCAGGATCGGTACGACGTTGCAGTTGAAGTACGCCAGGACATGGCCGAGCGGGCCATGCGCATCCGAAGCGCTTATCGAGCTGTTGAAGTCGTGGTTGGCCCAGGCCAGGTAGAAAAGGAACCCGCCCTTGCTGGAGCCGGGGTTGTAGGCGAACTCGTTGAAGAGTTCGTTCAGCACGCTGAAGCTGCTTGCCAGCTTCGGGAACGCCGCGCTCAGTTCCTTGGTGCTGGGCGCCAGCTCGTTGACGACGGGCAGGATCTGGCGCGCGAACGGCCTGACCTGGTTCTTGAACACCGGCGTGGTCTGTTCAAACAGCGCCCGCGAGGCTTCCTCGCCTGAGGCGAGCGAGCGAGCGAACGGCTGCAGCTCTTTCAGCGTGGGGCCGAGTACGCGCGCGGCGGTGGCGAGCTTGCCCAAGCCCTGTTTGGTCTTTCGCAGCGCGCCGGGCAAGAGGTGCAGCGTGCTCTGCACGCTGCGTTCCTCTTCCGCGAACGTCTTGAACACCGCGTTGGATGAATCGACGAACTCCGCCAGCTGTTTGTCCTTGCCGCCCACCGCTTCCACCAGCAGCCGGAAGTTGTGGATCGCATGGGCGATGTTCGCATGGCGAATTTCGAGTTGTGAGGCGATCTCCTGCAGGTAGCGCGCCGTCGGGTCAAAGCGCTTGAGCGCCGCCGACAGCGGTTTCCCGTTGTTCTTCAGGCCAATGCCCGCGCCGGCGAGCAGCTCCTGCAGGTAGGCGCGGGTTTCGCTATCCAGTGTCGCGAGGAATTCATCGAAGTTGGCGTCCGGAGCGGTCTGCGACAGCGGGATGCTCGCGCCGCTTTCAAGCGACCCGCTGGCGGGCGTCCCGGGGTTGACCTCCACCGTCATGTCCTTCAGCTGGGTCTTCGGGCGCAGCAGCAGCGTCGCGTCGTGATAGATGCGGCCCCGCGCGTATTTCGGGGTCAGGTTCATGGTGACCGTCGCGATCCCGTTCTGCAGATCCACGCTCGCAATTTCGCCGATCTTCGCGCCGGCGATCGTGACCGCCTGGCCCTGGCCGGGCGTGACCGCCTGGGCGGTCTGGAAGTCAGCCTTCAGCGTGAAGTAGTTTTTCCCCAGTACCGGTACCCAGCTCGGCAGCTTCAGATTCTCGTGCGAGAGGATGTAGCCGCCCACGAACGCCGCGATCAGGATCATCGAGACCACCGCGATGAACGCCGAGCGGTAGCGGCGGATCTGATCGCGAACACCCAGCCCGCCCTCGTGTGACTCGCTTGGCGTCATCCGCCGCTCCCGTCAGCTGGGCCTTGCGACAGCGGGCCGTTGAAGTTCGGTACGGCCTGGGTGTAGCAAGGCACGAGCGGCTTATACGCAGGCTCTTCTGTGGGGATGGCGGGACGGGTGCCCAGCGGGTGAAGCGGTGAGCGGGCGACCAGCGACAGGCCTTTCGTGCTCGAGCCGACGATCCCGACCGGGGCGGAGCGGAACGTGTCGCCACCGCCGCCGACCAGGAAGCGGTTCATCACACCGTTGCCGTCAAAGCTCTGGCCGAGGCCCGCCAGGCCCGTCAGCGTGTAAAAGAATTCCCTATAAACTTCGGCGCCCGAGGTGTTCGGCCCGTCCTGGAGCTTCGTGTTGCCAGCGGGGAAGAACACTTTCGTCAGGCACTTGCTGAAAGCGTCGGTCTGTTTGTAGAACGCGGGCTGTTCACCGAACAGGCGGGCGAGTGACGGTGTCGCCGCGACCAGCCCCTTGGCCACGCCACCGAGCTCTGAAGGCGCAAGCGAGGCCTTGACCTGTTCGATCCACGGCAGTGCTGCTGAGATCGTCGAGGGCAGCAGCTTAGTACCCGGAATGAGATCCAATGCGAAAGCCCGCGTCGGCGGGAGCGCGGCGTCGAGAGAGGTAAACGCGCTGTCGGCGTTGTGCAGCGTGCCCGGCAACAGCGCCACCGTGGTGGAGAGACTCGAGGCTTGCACCGCGAAGTTGTGAAAGAAGGTGTTGAAGTTGCCGATCAGTTCGCCCAGCTCCTGCTCATGCACGTTCAGCGCCGCCGTCACTTTGCCGATGCTCGTGACCAGTTTGGAGAGGTCGTGAACTTCTGAGCCCGTGACCGCCTGGCTGACGATCGCTGAGCCGCGCAGCGCCGCAGGGCCGCGATGGTAGGACTTGTTCAGCGCCTGTGCTGCGTTCAGGCCGCGCACCTCGGGGTCCTGTTCGGCGTCTTCGGCGGGCGTCGGTTTGCGCGTCAGCGCGTCACCGTAGCCGGCCAGGAAGTCCTGCAGGTTGGCGCGCGTGTCGGTGTTGAGCGCGTCCAGGACCTGGTCGAGCTGCACCGGGTCAGAGGTCTGCGTGATCGGGATCGTGTAGCCCGAGGAGACGGTCTTTGCCGAGGGGCTGCCGGGCTGTAGTTCGACAAACCAGTTGCCCTCCAGGAAGATGCGCGGGCGGATCTTCACCGTGGCGTCTGAGTGGATCGGCAGGCCCTTCGATTCGATTTCCATGCTCACGAGACCCGTATCGCCCCGGCGCACGAGCGAGGTGACCTTGCCGACATCCACGCCAGCGATGCGTACCGGCGCCTTGGGGCGAATGTTCACGCCCGTCGCGAAGACCGCCTTCAGGTTGTAGTGGTGTTTGAACGGGATGCTCTTGGTGAAGCCGAAGTACACGGCGATCACGAGGATCACGAGGAACACGATCCCGACGCGCAGCGGGTTGTACCGCTGCATCTCGACGACCGACAGTTCATCGCGGCGGCGGCGCAGGCGCAGGCGGCTCATTTCCGCTTCCCCTTCGCCTTGGTCTTAGCTTTCCTTTTCGCCTTGCTCTTTGCCGCTTTTTCCTTAGCCGCCTTTTCACTGGCGCTTTCGACTCCCAGGTCCTTCAGCTCGGCGCTCGCGTAGGGGTTTCCGAACAGGTTCTGTTCGCGAGTGGTCGGTTCGGTGGTGCTGCCGCTGCCCGGCGCGTGGCCGATCACGGTCTGGCCCTGCGCGTAGGTCTCGTTGCCCGCTTCACACACCTTCGGCTGGCCGGGCCCGGCGACGTTCGGGTAGGGGTTGTAGTGCAGGTGGTTGTCGTTGATCGCCGGACCGAGTTCACCGGGTTTACCCAGGACGCCCGGTTCGTGATCGATCGAGGGGCCGCTGGCCGGCGCCGAGGCGGGGAAGCCCTCGGCGTTGACTCCGTCCGGCGAGAGCACTGGCAGGGCGCGGGCCAGCGTGCCCACCCCGACGTTCTCGGAGAACAGGCTCGCCACGTTGCGGAACGTCAGGGTCAGGTAGTTGCAGGTGGCCTGCTCGGGTGCGAGCCCCGCGAACAGCGGGTTGCCAAGCCGCGTAGTCTGGGTCAGGTCTTCCAGACCGAGCGTGACGATTGGATTCTGGGCGAAGGCCTGGAATGCCTGTGAGGCCTGAGCCAAGCGCGTGTTCAGCGCGGTGGCGGCCTTCAGGTTGACCGCGCCTTCGGCGAACGCATGGCCGAGCGGCCGGGCCGCGGTGCGCAGCGCGATTGCGCTCGGGCGCAGCAGGCGCATGAACTCGGCGCTCTTTTCCATGAACGCCGCCTCGTGCGGGAACGAGTGGGTTGCCTGTTCGAGCGCCGCGGGGCCACCTTCGATCGTGCGTTCGAGCGAGGGAGCAGCGCCCGCCCAAGCCGTGAAGAACGTGTCGAGCTCGCTGAAGACGTTCGCGTTGGCCTGGGCGACGGGGGCGGTCTGAGAGGCAGCCCGGTCGAGCGCAATCCACAGCTCGCGCAGCCCCGTCTTCGGCGAGGCGAGGTTGTGCAACGCCGGGACTGCGTTGGTGACCAGCGGGCGCAGAGTCGCGATCGTGTCGTTCAGCCCCAGCCCGCGTGCGGCGAGGCCATCGCCGAAGTTGATCGTGTTGTGCTGAATCGCGGTCCTCGTCTTCTTGTCAAACATGTTGAACAGCTGGACGATGTCCACCGGTTCACGCGTCTGTGAGGCGGGAATCGTCGCCCCCGCCTTCAGTGTCTGTGAGGATCTGCCCTTTTCCAGTTCCAGGTACTTCAACCCGATCGCCGACACGGACAGCACGATCGCTTTGGTATCGGCCGGCAGCGGCTCGACGCTCTTTTCGAGCTTCAGGTCGGCGGTCGCGGTGACGCGCCCGGTGACTGGGTCCTGATGCGGGGTCAATGAGCTGACGACACCCACGCGCGTACCCGCGATCCGCACCTGGTTGGTCGGTTGCAGGCCCGAGGTTTCGGGCAGCACGATTTTCAGGTTGTATGTCGGCACGAACGGCAGCCCGTTGTTGGCGTTGTAGGACAGGAACACCGCGACCGCCACGATCAGCGTCGTGAGCGCGCCGATCAACAGCGGGCTGCCTGCCAGGGAGCTGCGCCTGCGCCGGTTCATGGTGTCTGGGTGGGGTCGCAATTGATCAGGCCGCCATCCACGAAAGGCGAGGACCCATCGGCCGCCGGCTGGGTCCCCGCGCCCGGGCAACGGCGTAGCTGGCCGGTCCTCAAGCCTTCTAGGCCCTGTTGCGGGCTGACGGGCGTAAGGGTGTTGTTCGCGCCGAGCGAGAAGTCGTCGAACACGGGGACGGCACGCGCGTAATGGCCGTTGGCGTCGTAGTAGGCGCTGGCCTCGCCGAAGTCGCGGAAGAAGCCCTGCAGGTCGGGGCTGTAAGGACCGAAGGGGGCGGTAATCGGCACCGATTCCTTCAGCGCGGTGACGCCGTTCGGGGAGCTGGTCGAGAGCGCTTGTGTAAGCGCCGGCAGCGCGCGGATCGCGTCGGTGAGGTCATTGCTGGGCCCAGGACGGTTGAACGCCAGGCTGAAGTCGCGCACGGCCGGCGTAGCCGGCACCAGCAGCGAGTGCAGGCGGGAGAAGAGCAGCGGAAGCTGCTTCTGGTTCGGCTTGGACACGTCCACTAGCTGTTTCAGTGCGCTGAGCGTGGACGGCAGGTCCGCAAATGTGCGGCTGCCGTGGCGCAGGGTGCCGGGGAGCTGGCGCAAGCTCTGGGCCAGGCTCGACTGGTGTGCGCCCACCGCACTGAAGGTCGTGTTCGCGTTTTCGATCAGGCTGCTCAAGGCTGGGGCGCGCGCGCCGATTGTGGTGGTCGCCTTGGCGGATTCCACGAGGAAGCTCGTCAGCGTCGCCTGGTCTTTGGAGAGCTCGGCGAAGAGATGGTCGCTGGCGGCCAGCGACGGGCTGAAGTATTTGACCGACAGGCTGAAGTCGTGCCCCGCGCCGGCGTACTGTTCAGCCGAGCCCTGGAGCACCTGCTGCAGCGCCTTGCGCGTCTGTGGATTGAAGATGTTGAACAGCTGGTCGAGATCCACCACTCCTTTGGTGACGGTCACCGGCAGCGTCGCCCCAGCCGGCAGCGCGCGGTTTGGGTGGCCGTTGATCATGTTGGGGCCGGGCGTCAGCGCGATATAGCGGTTGGCCACGCTCGTCAGCGACGGCACCCGCACCTGGGCCGTGGTGCCTTCGTGCAGCGGCGTCAGCGAAGAGTTGACTTCGATCGTGACCAGCGCCTTGAAGTCATGCGTCAGAACGATGTCCTTGATGCTCCCAACCGGCACGCCACCGACCTGGACCTGGTCGCCCCGCACGAGTTGGTTGGCTTCGTTGAACAGCAGCTTGTAGCGGGTCGCACCCCCACCGGCGAAGATCAGGTAAGCGACGAGCAGCACAACCACCGCAAGCGAGCCCATGGCGAGCGGCCGCGTGAAGCCCGGCGAGGAGGAGCGCACGCGCCCGGCCGGCGGCGAGTCCTCGCCCGGCAGCGGTGAGTCCTCGGGCGGTCGGGGTGGGCTGGCCGTTGCCACTGGCTTACTTTCCTTCCCCGCCCGGCGAGGGCACAGCGGCTCTGGGCGCGCCCGGGTGGTCGGGGATCGCCGCCGCCGAGGGCCCGCTGCCCACCTTCGGGTTGGGGATCTCACCCAACCGCGCGATCAGCTGGACCCACTGTCCCGGCGTGATCGCCGCGCTGAAGATGCCAGCAGACCGGGCCTTGCGGGGACTGGAACCCCCCCCGGGCGGGCGGGATTCCAGTCCCAAGGGCGCGAAGGCGACGTGGATGCTGTCACCGCGCCTGCGCGCCGCGAGCGTGCTGGGAGCACCCGGATAGCTCACCGGGCCCGCGATCTGGCTCGGCTTCACCATGCCCTGCAGGCCCAGCAGCTTGCGGATCGTGGCTTCTGCGATCGAGCCCCGCCCTTGATGAGTTGCGATCGCCATGCCGTTGACGGCCGTGATCTCGACCGTGTCACCGGCGGTGCTCTCAGCGGCGTTGGCAGCAGTGGCTCCGGTCCCGCGGCTGCACTGAAGCGAGGATACGGCCGGCCGCAGCGCCGAGACCGACAGGAACTCGAGCATCGCCAGCACGCGGCGGCCCACCTGTCCGGTCTGGACGTCATGGCGCCCGCACGCGGAGAGGTGAATGCCAGCGTCGCCCAGCACTTGCTGCTCGAGCTGCGCCTTGGACTCCAACAGCACCTGTCCGGCCGCGGGCGTACTGCTCGGGAACGGGTTCGCGCCCTTCGCCCTGAAGATCGAGGTGTTTTCGAGCGCCACCCAGCCGTCGAGGACCGGCTTCGGATCGATCAGCGGCGCTCCCGCGCCGGCCGGGCGGATCTGGAAGAGCATGTGCGGCCCGGGAGCGCTGAGCGATCCCTGAACGCTCGTGCCAGGCCCGACGTGACCAAGGACTGTCCCCGCGAGGACCTGGACACCGGCACTCAGGGGGTGCAGGTAAACGTCCTCAGAGGCCAGATGGAGCACCCGCGGCGCCGGAGCATGCAGGATTGGAACCCCGCCCGCCACGGCCGGTGGTGCACCAGACGCCGGGGCCGCCCCCGCCGCGGGCACTTCCAGGCCGCTGCCCACTCCCAGCTGAAGGCCAGTGCCAGCGGCGCCTTCAGATAGCGGCGCGCGGGATTGCGTGCCCGCGCTGGCCGGGGCCAGCGGAGCCGGTTCGCCCGAGGGACCCGCCTGCTGGGCCTGCGCGCTGGCGCCGGCATGGGCGTGTGGCACCAGTACCGGGTACAGCTTCGCCACGCTGCCGAGCTCGGCATAGGTGTAGGTGTTGCCGTAGGCGTCGCGCATTGATACGTACCGCCCCAGCGAGGGTGTGTGGCCAAATCCGAGGATTTGCCCGTCCTGCACCGCGATCACGGGCGCGCCCTGCTGGGAGTAGATCGTGGTCCCGACAACGGTCTGGAAGCCGTCTGAGAAGTGCGACTGCGCGTGCACCGGGAAGCGCGCCTGGGTCAATCCGGTGATCGCCCCGAGCAAGTTGGGCGGGGTGCCGCCAAGCAGCTGCGCGCGCAGCAGCACCGAGGCGACGTATGCCTGCGAGTGGTTGTAGGAGTACACAGCGCCGCGAATATCCACGTCACCGCCAGCCGCCTTCAAGTACCTCGCGGCAGCGAAGATCGCGTCAGCCGGGTTATAGGGATCCTTGAAGCCATCGCCGTTGGCGTCGACGCCATAGGTTTCCCACGAGGAGGGCAGGAACTGCATCCAGCCCTCGGCGCCGGCGCTGGAGACGCTGAGGTCGCGGCCATAGTCGGTCTCGACCTCGTTGATCGCTGCCAGCACCTGCCACGGGATCCCGTAAGCGCTGCCGGCGGCCTGGAAGATCGGCAGCAGGAACGGGGGAATCCGGAAGCTTTCAATGTAGAAGCCGGGCACGCCCGAGATCGGCGATCCGAATGTGAGCGGCAGCGGCGGCGTCAAAGCCGATGGTGCGGGTGCGCTGTGTTTCGCGGCAGCGGTGGACGGGGACGATCCTCCGCTAGGTCCGGGCTGCCCGCTGCCGGCGGGCGTTTGAGCTTTGAGGTGCGGATGGGAAGCCTTGGGCGAGCTGCCAGCTGTACTGCCCTGCGCCTGCTGGGCCTGCACCTGCGGTGCCGGCGCTTCCGCGGGCACCCCCGAGGAGGGCGTGGGAGGAGCTTCGGTCGTGCTCGTAGGACCCGGCGCCGCTGGAGCTGTTGGGACGGTCGCCGCAGGCGACGTTGTCGTTTCACCCGGCGTTGTTACACCGGCCGGCGGCGCCGGTTCAGTGGCTCTTGCCAGCGCTGGCGCCAGTGCAAGCACACACAGGACTGCAAGTAGCAGGCGCCTTGAAAGGCGGATGACCGGTTGTCTGGAAATCATGCCGTCAGTTGCCCAGCAGGTAGTTGAGCAGCATCCCACTCGCGCCGGAGGAGCTTTCGGCCGAGGGCGTGTAGTAGGTGGTCGCACCGCTGGCCCCACCCACCGGTTTCGTGGTGGACGTGGCCCCGCCTTCGGGGCCCAGGCCCGAGAGCGCGCCGGCGCCTTCTCCGAGCGTCGGAACCGAGCCCGGATATTTTGCAATCGCCTGCGCTGGGGTCGCGCCGTTCAGGACTGCGAGCGTGCGGTCCATCACGAGGCTCGTGGGGTTGCTGGCGGTTTTCGCGGGGGTAGTGGAGCCTTCCGCTTTGACGAAGTTGGCGCTGCACCCGTTCTGGGGAACCACCTTGTAGCCGACGCAGTTCTTGGCGATGATCTCGGCGCGCAGGAAGTGGCCGAGCGAGTCATACCCGTTCAGGCCGCCACCGCTCAGGAAGAGCGCATCGAGCAGACGCTCCAACCCGCCGGTGGAGCGCAGGCTGGAGAGCAGTTCAGAGAAGTTGCCCGCAAACGGCTTGGCAGCGCCGCCCAGCGACTGCAGCCGTGCAAGCAGCGGCTGGGTGGCGGCGATCGCGGGCCCAGAGGTCTTTGCGGTGCTGCCGAGACTCTTGAAGAACGTGCCGGAGCTGTTTGAGAACGCCTTCAGGTGAGTGAAGGCGTTGTTGATCCCGGGCGCCGCCACCTCGAGATTGGCAAACGTCGGGGTCGTCTGGCCGGCGAACTGGGCGATGCGTTCCATCGCCGGTCCGAGCTCGCGCAGGAACGCCGGGAAATCCGCGAAGTTGCGAGCGAGCGCGCCGCGCTGCTGGGCGGTGGCGCGCGCGACCGTGTTGCTCTGCACGATGAAGTCAGCGACGCGGTTGCGGACGGCGGCGAACGGTTGTAGCGCCCTGTCTGAGTCGACCGCGAGTTTCGCCAGGATCTTGTTCTCGCCGGCGAAGATCGCGAGCACCTTGTCGAATTCGCGCAGCGCCGGGTCAGCGCGGTGGATGATGGCCCTCAGATCACTCCCCCGGCCCGCCAGGCCCGCGCCGAGCTCGTTGATGATGATCGTAAAACGTTCAGCCTCGGGCCGGCGCTGGATGTCTTGCAGCAGGTCGACGTCCACGGGGCTCGAGGTGTTCTTGACTGGCAGCAAGCGCTCGCCCGCGCCTTCCTGCCCGCTCGGGATTTCATCAAGCGGCGGCGGCAGCGGGGTACCCGCCGCACGGGCCTGGGTCGGCAGGCAGTTGACGAACTTCTCGCCGATCAGCGCCTCCGGTTCGATCGTGCAGCTAGCGTCGGCGCGAAAGTCCTGAAAACCAGGGGTTTCGATGTTCATCACAACCGCCGCCTGGGCCTGCGGCGTGGGAACGACAGTCCCCACGGTCCCAACCTTCACGCCGTCGACCTTCACGTTCTCACCCGAGATGATGTTGCCGGCGTCATCGAAGATCGCGCGCACGGTGTAAGAGCCGTTCGAGCCGCCCGCCGAGGTAGCGAGCAGCACGACCGCCACCAGCGCAGCCACACAGAGGGCGCCTGCGATTGCAGCCGCGCCTTTCCTCCACCCGACAGTCTGCGTCCTCAACCCGATCCTTCCTTGCGGTTCAACTACGCGAAGGGCGGCCCCATCGTATCGATGGGGCCGCCCGTCTTACTTGCGCTTCGGCCGGGCTCACGTCCCCCTGGACGTCAGCGCGCCGTTTTGTCGATTACTTCTTGGGGCACGGCGCCTTGTACGAGGCTTCCGCGGTAGCGCCACCGAGGAAGCTCATGATCGTCTTCAGCGGGAAGCCGCCCTTCGGGCACTTCTTCGGCACCGTGATGTAGTAGAAGGTTTTCTTGCCCTTCTTGTACGCGGCACCGACCCTGACGCTGATTTCTTTGGCTGATGCGTCGAGCGCACCGGGAACCGATTCGACCAGCGGCACTTCGGCTTCGACCGTCGGGCCGAACGGCGGGGAGGAGTTGACGACTTTGCCTTTGGAAATGATTTCGATCGAGACGGGCGAGGTGCCCTGCACGTAGAACTCCAGGTTGCCGCCGGGAGCAAAGAATGGCAGCACCGACACCGTCTCAGCCACACGTTCAGTACCGAAGCTCACGACACCGCTCGCGCTGCCCGCCGGTCCAGCCTTCGATTTGGCCGGGCATCCGATGGGGCCCTTTTCCTTGAGCACGTTTTCTGAGCAGGTGGCGAACCCCTGCGTGTGCAGCTTCGCACTTGCCGGCCCGAAGAACTTGACCCCGGTCAGCGGCGGCGGGAAGCCGCCGTATTCGGTCCCCGAGATTGTGTATTCGGTCTGTAGCGCGGCGCCGGCGCCGAGGATGTTCCCCGTGTGCGGGAAGCCGGGAATCGGCACGGCCTTTGCTTTCATCGTGATCGTCGGCGCCGCTGACGCTGTGGCCGACAGGCCAAGGACGGCAAGGCCGAGCACGGCCAGACAGGTGGATATTCTGCGCATCACTCTCTCTCCTCTATTTTGATGGACAGATCCGCCTCGATCCGGGTAGCTCCGGAACCATGCCGGTCCGGCGACTCGAGATCTCCGGCTTACCCCGCCGGAGAACAATGGCGATCTCTAGCGCAACCATATCCGTCGTGGCCAGTCGCTTCAAGCCCGAAGGCGCGGGCGGGCAGTGGCTTGCAGGGCAAGCGCCCTTCTGCCTGGCTGTGCGGCCAGCCAAAGCGGGCCATCCTGGTCCAAATGCTCTCACCTCAACGGAACTCTCAGGCTCAACCAGAGAATTATGCCTGGGTTGAAGGACGACACTGGGCGGGCAGCTGGAGCTAGGACAGCTCCAGCTCATCGCTAGCGAAGCGCACCCCGACCGGCTCGAGGATCACCTGTCGCGGTCCCTCCTCCACGTGTCCCGCGAGCATAGCCCGCAGCCCCAGGCCACCCGCCAGCTCGAGGAGCCGCTCGCCCACGCCGGGCGCGCAGTAGAGCGCGAAGCCGGCGCCCATGTTGAACGTCGAATAGGCCGCGTGCGGCTCCAGGCCGGCCTGCTCCACGAGGAACTCGAGCACCGCCGGGACCGGCGGCAGCCGCTCGATCCGGTAGGAGAGCTCGCGCGCGGGGCGCATCAGCTTGAGCAGGCCGTGGCCGGTGATGTGACTGAGGTAGGTGACCGGCAGCTGTGCCTCCAGGGCGGCGGCGATGAGCGGCACATACATCAGCGACGGCGCGAGCAGGGCCTCGCCGAAGCTCGTCCCATCTGACAGCGCGGTCGCGTAGCCGCCGGGCAGTCGCTCAGCGATCAGGCGGGCGAGCGAGGCGCCGTTGGCGTGCAGGCCGCTGGAGGAAACGATCACTATCTCATCGCCCGGGGCAAGCTGCTCACCGAGGATCGGCGTGGCACCCGCGGGCAGCACGCCTACCGCGGCGCCTGCTAGCTCGATGTCGCGCTCGTCGAGCAGCCCCGGCAGCGAAGGCGACTCGCCCCCGCCCCATGCACAACCCGCGTCTGTGCAGGCACGGCGCCAGCCCTCGAGCAGCGCCGCCGAGCGCTCAGCCTCTGCGTACCACTCGGACGCACCGGTGGCGAAGTAGGCATTGACGACGAGCGGCAGCGCACCGACGCAACACAGGTCGTTGACGATCGCCGCGACCGTGTCGTACGCGACATCGTCAAAGCGGTTGATCCCGTGGCGCTCGAGTACCTGACGCGCGATGATCGACTTCGTGCCGAGCCCCTCCACGACGAACGCGAGCGTTCGCCCGTCCAGCTCGAATACGAAGGCCGGCTCGCCGCGGGATGCGTCGAGCGCGCGTGCGCCGCGGGCAGCGAGCAGCGGAGAGGTGGACAGGGCCTTGGCCATCGCCAGGCGCTTGCCCGCGTCGAGCTCCTCGTAGTCCACGCCGGCCGCGCGGTAGCTCGCACCTCGATCGCTCATCGGCGATGATCCTAACCCAGCCCATTGCTGCAACCGAGGAGAACCGATGGACTTCGAGCCGAGCAAACGCTGTACCGAGTTCAAAGAACGCCTGAGCGCGTTCCTGGACGAGCACATCCACCCGGCGGAGGCGCTCTACGAGCGCCAGTTGCGCGAGTCCGGCGACCCGCACCACCAGCCGGCGATCATGGAGGAACTGAAGCTACGCGCCCGCGAGGCGGGGCTGTGGAACATGTTTCTGCCCGACGAGGAGTACGGGGCGGGACTGTCCAACAGCGACTACGCGCCGCTGGCGGAGATGCTCGGCCGCTCTCCCATCGCCTCGGAGGCATGCAACTGTTCCGCCCCGGACACCGGGAACATGGAGGTGCTCCACCAGTTCGGCACGCCCGAGCAGAAGGACCGCTGGCTGGCGCCGCTGCTGGACGGCGAGATCCGCTCGGCGTTTGCGATGACCGAGCCCGAGGTCGCGAGCTCGGACGCGAGAAACATCCAGCTGCGGATCGAGCGTGACGGCGAGGACTACGTGCTCAACGGTTTGAAGTGGTGGACCTCGAATGCGCTTCACCCACACTGCCGGATCATGATCGTGATGGGCAAGACCGATCCGGACGGTCCGACCTATAAACAGCAGAGCCAGATCCTCGTTCCGATCGACACTCCCGGCGTGAGGATCCTCCGCGGCCTGCCGGTGTTCGGCTACCAAGACCAGGAGGGCCACGCCGAAGTCGAGTTCACCGGAGTGCGCGTGCCCGCGAGCAACCTGATCGCAGGCGAGGGCGACGGCTTCATGATCGCCCAAGCGCGTCTCGGCCCCGGGCGCATCCACCACTGCATGCGCGCCATCGGCGCCGCCGAGCGGGCGCTGGAGGCGATGTGCGCGCGGGCCGTTTCACGCGTCACTTTCGGAGCGCCGGTCGCCACTCGCGGCAACGTGCTGGACTGGATCGCCGAGTCGCGGATCGAAATCGAGATGGCCCGCCTCTTGACGCTCAAGGCGGCCTGGCTGATGGACACAGTCGGCAACCGCCACGCCCGCACCGAGATCGCCGCGATCAAGGTCGCCGCGCCGAACGTCGCCCTGAAGGTGATCGACCGCGCGATCCAGGTCCACGGCGGCGGCGGCGTCTCCGATGACTTCCATCTCGCCTGGGCCTATGCCCACCTGCGCACGTTGCGCCTCGCCGACGGGCCCGACGAGGTCCACAAGCTCTCGATTGCCCGGCGCGAGCTCGCGCCCTACATCCCGCGCGAGGAGTAAGCAAGGCTCGAGCGCGGCTCGCCGCCGCGCTCCGTGCGGGCCGGGAGAATTAGGTGCGCTCTTGGATGGCCGCTGAAGCGGAGACCCCGGTGGGCCGGTCAATCACCCGCACGAGAGCCTGCACAACCTGCGGGTCGAACTGGCCGCCGGCGTTGCTGGTCAGCTCGGCGACGGCGTCGCGGAAAAGCATCGCCTGGCGATAGGAGCGGGTAGTGGTCATCGCGTTGAACGCGTCGCAGGCCGAGACGATGCGAGCCTCCAGCGGGATGTCCTCACCGCTGAGACCATCTGGGTAGCCCTCGCCGTCCCAGCGCTCATGCGAGGAGCGGACGATCTCGCCGACCTCACGCATGAAGCCACCGACCCGCTCGAGCATCTTCTGGCCTTCGAGCGTGTGCGTCTTGATGATTGCCCACTCGCGATCGTCGAGCTTTCCGGGCTTGTTGATGATCTCCTTTGGCACCGCGATCTTGCCGACGTCGTGCAGCAGGGCGGCGAACTCGACGTTACGCCGTTCATCGGCGTTCAGCCCCAGCTGCCCGGCGACATCGAGCGCTAGGCGCACCACGCCCTTGCAGTGCTCGCCTGTGTAGGTGTCATCAGCCTCGATCACGTCGCCGAGCAGCAGCGCGGTCCCCTGGTATGCGTCGTTGAGCTCGACCAGCTGCTCCAAGCGGGCACGGCGCTCCTTGGAGAACTGCCACAGAACCCCGAATAGCGGTGCGATCAACAGCACCGACCATTGGCTCTGCACCGGAGACGTGGCGAACGCTACGGCCAGCCCGAGCGGGGACAGCGCCAGATCGATGGCATATACCTGGCGAACCTCAGCAACGAGCTCGTGCAGTGTGATGTCGTGCAGCAGGCCCTCCCGCACAGCGTTTGCAGCGAAGTCACAGACGAACTGCGCGCCTAACGCAAGCAGCAGGATGCCCCAGTGCCCGTTCGGATAATGATCGTGTGCGAGCAGCAAGACGACCGCTGGCCCCAACGCAAACCAGGAGTTACCGGGCACCATCAAGAGCCGGCTGGGTGACTCGTGCCCGCTGAGGATCAGCGGCACCATCCCGAGTGCCAGTGCCAGCGCCACCAGGAGCGGCACGAGCGAGACCGGCACGGCGAACAGCATCGGTACGAACACGGCCTGTGTCGGCACCGTAAAGCCCCTGCCCCTGCCGATATCGAACCGCACATGACCAGCCACCGCGATGCCCAGCACATACAGCGCGGCGATCGGCAGGGAAAAGCTCTCCTCCCCGCCGCCGATCACAGCAAGGGCAAGCGCAACGACGATGAAGCCGGCGCCGACGAGGAGCTCCTCCCGGCGCTCGTCGGCGAGCATCCGCTGCGCGCGGGCGGCGAATGACGCGCGGGCGCGCTCGGATTCTGTGTAGCCGTGAGCAGACATACCCTCCACGCCTATCGTCACTCCAGTCCCGAAAGTAGAGCAATGGAAGCCATCCGCCCACTTCGGCAGCGAGTAATTCCTATCACTGGAACAATCGCGGGCTCGACCGGCTGGTCGCTACAACACCTGTCCACATCTCTTCCCTCGAGCTGGCCCGTGCTTCATGCTTGCCGATCTGATCTGCAACCAAGACTGAAAAAGGCAAACCCACCGCGAGGTGGGGACGCAAAGCCAGGGGTCTCGAACACGAGATAGCTCAGCCGCCAGGAAACGCACGGAGGCTGCTTGTGTTCTCATATTCGTCTCGTCCCAGATCCGGCAGGGTGCCGCGCTGGGCGCCGCGGCCAAGCTTGCCGCTGTGCCTCACGAGCATGCTCGCCGGCCTCACGGTCATCGCTCTGCCCGCCGCCTCAGCACAGGCCGCGCCGGCAAGCACCACATGCCCCACCCCTGCGCTGAGCCAGCCGTTCCTCAAATGGGGAGACTCGAGCTCTTACGAGCTGGTGACCGGCGGCTCCTTCGAGGGCTCACTCTCAGGATGGACGCTCAGCGGGGGCGCCCAGAAGGTCGCCGGAAGCGAGCCCTATGGCGCGACCGGAACGGTCGGCTCATACTCACTGGGCCTAGCGGCGGGCGCATCTGCGCAGTCACCCTTCACCTGCGTCGAAAAGAGCTATAAGACGTTCCGCTTCTTCGCACGCAACACCGGCGCGTCGTCCAAGATCCTCGTCCAAGTCACCTATCAGACTCCGATTGGACCCGTGTCGGTCCCCGTGGGAACCGTCACATTGACTAACGGCTGGCAGCCAACACCGGCGATGCCCACCGGCGCACAGCTGGCCGGAAACCTGTTGGGCGGGACCGCGCAGATGGCACTCACCTTCACAGCCGTCAGCGGAACTTCGGCGATCGACGATGTCTTTGTCGACCCCCGCATGCGCTAGCCAGCACTGAGGAACGCCTCGGATCTCTCCATGGGCCGCGCCCGTCAGTACGGCGGGCGGGTCCCACGGTACCCTTCGCCCTGCCCACGTGAGCGATCTAGGGTTCCAAGCCACGCTGCTCTACCCGTGCCTGCTCGCGTTGCTCTGCGTCGGCGCCGGGCTGCTCGTCGACCGCTTGAGCGGCCGCAACCTTCACGCAATGCTGCTGCCGGCCGCCGGCGCGGCAACGCTGATCGCCGTCTCTCAGCTCACGACCTACTCCGTGTTCGCGGCTCAGGCGACGCCCTACCTGCTGGCTTTACTGGCCGCTGCGGGCTTCGCGCTCGGATGGCAGCGAGTAAGGACGTTCGCGCAGCGATGGCGGCGATGCGCCTGGCAACTGTCCGTACCGGTTCTCGCCTTCCTCGCCGCCCTGGCCCCCGTCCTGTTCGCCGGCCGTCCCTCGTTCTCCTCATACGGTGTCCTGACCGACTCGGCCTTCCACATGCTGGGGGCCGACTTCCTGATCCACCACGGCCAGGACTACTCCCATCTGGACCTGCGCAACTCCTACGGCCAGTACATCAACTCCTACTACAACGCCAGCTATCCCTCAGGCGCCGACACCCTGTTTGGGGGCAGCGCCTTGCTCTCTGGTGTTCCTCTGATCTGGGCCTTCCAGCCGTTCAACGCATTCATGCTCGCCATCGCCGCTGGCCCGGCCTGGGTGCTCGCGCGCCACCTCGGGCTGCACGGCGCATTCGCCGCGCTGGCCGCGCTGAGCATCACGCTGCCCGCTCTCGTCTACGGCTACGAGCTGATCGCATCGGTCAAGGAGATCACCGCCCTGGCAATGATCCTTACTCTCGGCGCGCTCGTCACCCTGCACGCGCGCTGGCTGCAGGGCCCTCCCCTCGCCGCCATGCCGTTCGCGCTCGTGTCCGCCGCCGGCGTCTCGGCGCTCGGGGTGGCGTTCGGCGCCTGGGTGCTCACCGCGGTGCTCGTGCTCGCCGTGATCGTGACCGGCCAGATCACGGCGAGCCGTCAGAGCGCACGCCAGCCCCTCCTGCTGATCGCAGTTGGTGGGGTTATAGGTCTAATCGCCGCACTCAATACATGGACCGGCGTTTCAGGGTCACTGAAGGTGGCGCAGAACATCGCAACGACCACCAACCCGGGCAACCTGCAAAAACCGCTCCGGACCGTGCAGATCCTCGGGACGTGGCTGGTGGGCAGCTACAAGCACGTCCCCACAGGAGGCCTGCTCGAGCTCTCCTACGTACTCGCCGCCGTCGCGCTCCTCGCAGCCGTACTCGGCGCCCTATACCTGGTGTACACACGGCGCTACGCGCTCGGCGGCTGGATCGTGCTGACGCTCGCCGTGGCCCTTGCGCTGACCGCGTACGGGACGACCTGGGCCACTGGCAAGACCCTGATGCTTACCTCGCCGGTGATCCTGCTGCTGGCCTGGGCCGGCGTAGCCGCCCTGCGAGCTCGCACCGCGTTGCCGCCGATACTCCGGCCGGCAGCGCTGCTGCTGGCGCTCACGCTCGTGGGCGCCGTCGCCACGTCCGACGCGATGCAGTACCACGCTTCCAACCTCGCGCCCACGGCGCGTTATCAGGAGCTGGCCCGGATCGGCTCCCGCTTCGCCGGGCAGGGACCGGCCCTGTTCACCGACTACGACGAATACGCGCTGTACTCGCTGCGCGACCTCGATGTCGGCGGCCCGGACTTCATGATCCCGCCTGCTGCGATTGTGCTGCCCCACGGCCTGCCGGTCGATCTCAACCGGATCGCGCCCACGGCGCTGCGCTCCTACCCGCTGATCGTTACCCGCCGCAACCCCGCCGCCGTCCGGCCGCCCTTCGCCTACTCCCTGGTGTGGCAGGGCACCTATTACCAGGTCTGGGGTCGTCACCCCAACACACCGGCAGCGCTCGCCCACCTCGGACTGTCCCCCGCGCTGCCCGTCCAATGCGCCCGCGTGGAAAGCCTCGCGCAACTGGCCAAATCGCACAATGCACAGCTGGTTAGCGCAAGTCCCCCAGAGCTCGTGCACGTCAATGTCGCGAGCGCCCTGCACCCCGGCTGGGCGAACACGCGGCTCGGGCTCCTGATGGCACGGTCAGGCCACCTGGAGAGCACGTTCGCCCTCCCGCGCACCGGCCTATGGGAGCTGTGGCTCCAGGGAGAGATCATGCCAGCCGTGCACGTGAGCGTCGACGGCCATCCGCTCGCTCACCTCAGCGCCCAGCTCACCGGCGTCGCCTCCGATCCCGACACGATGGCGCCACTGCCCGTCCATCTCGCCGCCGGGCACCATCGCCTGAGCATCACCCGCGCTCACTCCAGCCCGCTGGCTCCCGGCGACGGCGGCTCGGCGATCCTCGACGCCATCTTCCTCACCCCCGCGGGCACCAGCGAGGAGGCGATGCTGCACATCACTCCTGCTGCCCAGTGGCACTCACTCTGCGGACACCGCTTCGAGTGGATCGAGGTCGCAGGCGGGCCTGCGCCCGCACCCAACCCCGCACCCGACCCAATATCGGTTTCGATCGACCGCCTCCACCCCGGACCACGGGTCCCACGCGAATTCCTCGGGCTCTCGTTCGAGCTCTCCAGCGCCGGCCAGATCGCCGCGTACTCAGACCGCGGAGATTTCGCCACGCTCCTGCGCTCGCTCGGGCCTGGGGTCCTTCGCCTGGGTGGAGCATCGGCCGACACGCGTGTGGCATGGACAGATCGCCTCACGCCGAGGCCCGCATGGGCGAGCAGCGTGCTGGACGTCAGCGACCTGCGCAAGCTCGGAAGGCTCGCCGCCCGCAGCGGCTGGCGAGTGCTGCTGACCATCAACCTCGCCCACTACGACCCGCACGCGGCATCCCGTGAGGCGGCGGCCGCCAAGCGGACACTCGGACCGTGGCTGGCAGGAATCGAGGTGGGTAACGAGCCCGACTCCTACGCCCGTCACAACCTGCGCCCGCTGCCCTGGACGCCGTCCGCCTACCAGACGCAGGTGAGCGCCTACCGCCGGGCGATCGCCAGTAGAGCACCCGGCATCCCCCTCGCCGGCCCCGGCGTATCCGGCTCGCGGGCCTTCCAGCGCTGGGGTCCGGCGGAGACACGCAGGCAGCATCCGGCGCTGCTGACCGGCCACCATTACCCGCTGCGCTGCAACACGATCCCCCCGCCCACGATCGAAGCGCTGCTGAGCAGGACCACTCGCGAAAACGAGGCGCAGTCGCTGGCTCGCTTCCTGACGGTGGCGCACGCAACCGCGACGCCGTTCCGCATGGATGAGACGAACACTGTCTCCTGCGGCGGCACAGCCGGCATCAGCAACACATTCGCCTCGGCGCTGTGGGCGGTCGACTACACCGCTCATGCGATGACCGCCGGGCTCACCGGCATCAACTTTCAGGGCAACCCGGCCAACTGCAACGGCTACTCACCCCTGTGCGCCACCTCGCCCGGGCGCCTGGCGGCGGGGGTCCTACGTGCTCAGCCCGAGTGGTACGCCCTGCTGCTGAGCAAAGAGCTCATCGGCGATCGCCCACTGCACCTCACCGTCTCCCCAGCTGCGGCTAACGTCGACGTCATCGCACTGCTGAGCCCTCAGCGCAAGCTCCACATCGTGATCGTCGACGACGACCCGCCTTCAGCGCTGCCCGTCACCATCAGAGTGCACGTGGGACGCGGTTTTCGAGGCGCCACAGTTCTGCCGCTGACAGCGTCCGCGCCCGACGCTAGAACCGGCGTCCGTTTGGGGGGCGGAGCCGTCGCAGGCGACGGCTCCTGGCACGAGCCCGCACATCTGCAGAGCAGTCCAAACCGAGCCGGTGTGCTCACTCTGGATGTTCAGCCGAGCAGCGCCATGCTCGCTACGGTGCAGCCGAAATGACCAGCCAGCGCATTCTCCCCGGCGCACTCGCAACGACGCTCGCGGCGATCGTCTTGCTCGCGGCCGCCGGACCCGCGAGCGCACGAGAGTCCGGGCACCAGCCCAAAGCCCGGGGTACCCCGACGCCGGCGTACCCATCGGCCAATGCGATCGCGGCAGCCGTGAGCTTTCTCGATACACGCGCAGGCAGAACCTCATTCGCCGTGATGGACAGCCGGGGACACGTGCATGGCATACGGCTGTATGAGCGTTTCCAGACCGCCAGCGTCGTGAAGGTGATGATGCTCGTCGCCTATCTGCAAATGCTCAAGGCCCACCACCGTGGCCTGGACTCCGCCGGCACCTCCCTGCTGTACCCGATGATCCACATCTCCGACAACGAAGCCGCCTCGGCCGTCCTCGCGATCGTCGGCAACGCAGCGCTCGCGCGCGTAGCGCGAGAATCGGGCATGAGGGCCTACGCTCCGGGCGTCGGCTGGTGGGCCTACACACAGACCTCCGCCCCAGACCAAGCGCGCTTCTTCTTTGCCCTGCAGCGGCTGATCCCGCCCCGCTTCTATGGCTATGCCCGCTGGTTGCTGTCAGGCATCGAGCCCTCCCAGAGCTGGGGCATCCCACCGGTCGCCCGGGGCGGGCCGCATCCTTGGCAGGTCTTCTTCAAGACCGGAGCGCTTCCCTCGGAGGGCCTGTTCAACGAGGTCGCCCGCCTGGAGCGTCCAGGCGTGACGATCACGGTCGCGGTCCTCACCACCGGCGACCCCTCGATGAGCTATGGCGAGGAAACGATCCAGGGCGTGGCCGCCGCCCTGCTGGCAAGATCGCCTGGGGTTCGTTAACGATTCCCTACGCGAATGGCTTGGCGGTCATGAAGAAGATCGTGATCACGATCAGCGCGATCGTCACCAGCGTCCAACTCGTAACGGTAGACAGGGCGCCCGCGTAGCCGGCTTCGTCTCCAGACTCGGAGGCCCCGGCGAGGCGTTCCTCGCCCCGGCGCAGGACGGTAGCCCCTAACCCAGCGATCACCAGGAGCATGATGAACGGCACGATCACCCATACCTTCGACCAGAGGTGCGCGTCACTGGCGAGGTAAATACCCGCAAGCAGCACAACGCCGATCGCCGGTCCGGTGATGCGCTTGCTGAACGCGATCTGCAGCCGGTGGAAGCTCGCCCGCTGGGCGAGTGGCGCCTTCGCATTTACGGCAAGGAACACCGGATAGGCGAACAGGGCTCCGAACGCCGTCACCACAGCGGTGATGTGGATCCAGAGCACCACATCGTAGAAGCGGATCGTGGCGAGCATGGGCAGACTCTATCGAGGCGCTCGACAGACATGCCGTGGGGCGAGGCGTCAGCCGGCGGCCTTGCCGAGCAAGTAGCTCCATGATTGGCACGGGACGGCGCTCGGGTGCATACTGCGCGCCGGCGGTGCATTATCCGTGCTTGTAATGCACAAGACGATTAGCCAAGCCAGCCTGAGCGAATGAGTCCTGCGATTGTTGACGCGCAGGCTCACCGGCACGGCAGGCGTGTCCACAGCCACTCGCACACAGGGCCCCATCGTCATCTCCGGCTGGGCCTGCGCCGCTCGGCGCCAGCGACGTGTGAGCACGATGATTCGCGCCACGACCACGCGCACAGTGTTGAGCACGGCCACTCGCACGGGCTCATCGACGACAGCATCAAGCGCTCCCGTGAGGGCATCCGTGCCGTCTCGCTTTCGCTCGCAGTCCTGGGGTTCACGGCCGCTGCTCAGACCGCCGTATTCATCGCCAGCGGCAGTATCGCCCTGCTGGCCGACCTGATCCACAACTACGGTGACGCTTTGACCGCCGTGCCGTTGGGGATAGCGTTTGCTCTGCACTCTCGAGTGGCCGAGCACCGCGCCGGCCTCGCGGTCGTGGTTGCGATCTTCATCAGCGCGTGTGTGGCTGGCGCCGAGGCTGTGGGGCGACTGATCCACCCATCCACGCCCGGTCATCTACTCGTGCTCGCGCTCGCCGGGGCCGTCGGTTATGCGGGCAACTTCATCGCGGCTCGTATACGCCTGAGCGCCGGGCGAAGGCTCGACAGCCCCGCGCTGGTTGCCGACGGGTACCACGCCCGCGCCGACGCCTACGTGAGCCTCGCAGTAATCGCTTCCGCGGTCGTCGTGGCACTTGGAGCCCCGGTCGCCGATCCGCTGATCGGCCTGGGGATCGCGCTCATCATTCTGCGCATCACCTGGCAGTCATGGGGAACAGTGCGCCGAGACCACTCACACTGAGGAGGCGACGACCGCAGTGGGCACTTCGGATCGTCTCGCCTTGCCGGTTGCAGTCGCCGCCACGGCATGAGCGTCACTTCCCTGGATAGGGCACACGGCGCTCGAGCTCTCCCGGAAGACCGGCCCAGCCGATGCGAGCTGCCTCGAACAGTGCGACCGTAAAGTCTGATAGCGGAACCTGTGCCAAGCCGTCTACCGAGAACCAGCTGACTTCGATGGTCTCGTCGCCGTCGGGGCGAGGCTCGCCGTGCAGCACGTGCGCGTCAAAGACCGTCGAGACGTAGCTGACGCGGTCACCGTTTGGATAGGTCAGGCGGAACTGCGGTCCACCTGTCACCGCCCGGATGCCATCGATCTGTATGCCGACGCTGGCCTCCTCGGCCGCCTCGCGCACAGCAGCTTCTGAGGGCGACTCATCGGGCTCGATGGCGCCACCGATCGTCTGCCACAGGCCCGTTTCGGTCTCACGGACCAAAAGCAGCCGTCCGTCCTCATCCCAGGGGAGAACAGCCACCGAGGGAAGGACCAGTAACTCGTGACCAACGAGCTCTCGCAAACGACGCAGGTAGGGAGAGATGCCCATCGGCGCCAGCGTACCTGGGCTCATAGGATCGGCCGAGCGCGCTCGCAGGTAGACTGCCACCGGCTACGGTGCTGGCGCCGGGCCGAGCGTAATGGCACAGACAGACCCCGAGCCCCCCTTTCACCTGCTGCTCGAGGCCAGCGAGACCGGCGTCGCGGCGACAGCGCTCAAACTGCTGATCTCCGACGAGGCGCACGAGCAGCAGATTCGCGGCCTGGCGCGGGAGGTGCTCGCGCAGCTCGACGGCCAGCCGGATGAGCACGGCATCCTCACCGTCACGCTCAGCTCGCGTCAGATGAAGATCACGCACACGGCGCTACGCTCGCTCTACCGCGATCTGGGACGCGAGCAGGCCGGCGAGGTCAAGCGCCTGCACACGATTCTCGAGAAGCTGCCGGACGAGCATGTGATGCGCGCGATCACCCTCGACTAGCTGTAAGACCCGAGGAGTTCGCCCAAGCGCCGCGGTGTCATCGCACCCGGCCGCGTCTTCACTGCCGGGGTTCGCGCAACGTCAGAAAAAGTGGAGACGGCGGGAATCGAACCCGCGTCCGCGATCGCGTAAGAGTGGCTTCTACGAGCGTAGCCGGCGCTCTGATCTCATCCCCTACTCGCCTCGCCGGCGGGGTTGTGGGGGACCAGCCTTCTTAGATTTCCCTAGCTTGGCAAAGGCGGACCGCACCGGGTGAGCCTGCTTTCTGATCCCGGCCTTCCCCGCCGCAGGCAAGCGGGGCCCGAGACCTCACTCACCTAGTGTTTGCTAGGCAGCGAGGGCGTACTCGTGAGAGTCCGCACTTATGTTTTTCCCGGGTGTTTTACGAGGCCGCCCGGGACCTCGACTCGCCACCACCCTCACGAGCCGACCACGTCGAAGCCTGTCGTCCCCGGGGATGTATTGCTGACCTAGTGTAGCGCCGCACAAACCGTCTTTACAGACCGGCGCAGAGAACAAAAGCGACGCGGTCCCGGGCCGCTTGAGGAACCCTCTCCGACTGACCCGAAAGCCCTTCGGTTTAGGTGGCGCGGCCTCACACCTCGGTGGCCTCGCTCTTTGCGGCTCGGTTCCGCGTCTGGATTCAAAGTAGCTCCCTCCCCAAACGATTGCAACCCCTCTGAGAGCTTCATCCCGCACGTTCCGAAAAAAAACGCCGCTCTTAGACAACGCTTACCCGTGCTGCCACAATGGAGGCATGGACAGCGGCGACTTTTCCTTGCCCTCATCCGCGCCGGTAATCCCCAGCGGCACGCCCGCCTCGCCCCCGCACGGGGGTGAAAGTCCCTTCGGCGAGCCCGCGCGCGGGACCTCCAGGGTGCACAACCTGCGCAAACGGATAGGCAGCATCCTCGCGGCGATCGTGGCGCTGTTCGCCAAGTTCTGGGCTGCGATCAAAGGCGTGCTGCTGCTGTTGCCGAAGGTCAAGCTGCTCACTACCGCTGGAACTGCCCTCGTGTCGGTCGTCGTCTACTCGCTGTTCTTCGGCTGGTGGTTCGCGCTGGGATTCGTTGTGCTGCTGTTCGTGCACGAGATGGGCCACGTGATCCAGCTGCGCAAAGAAGGCGTGAAGGCGAGCGCGCCGATGTTCATACCGGGCTTCGGCGCGGTTGTGATGATGAAGTCGCTGCCCGACGACGCGCTCGCCGAGGCGCGTGTAGGGCTCGCCGGACCGGTCCTCGGAACGCTGGGCGCTGGACTATGCCTCGCGATCGCCGAGGCGACGAACAGCGATCTGCTGCGCGCGCTCGCGTTCGTAGGCTTCTTGATCAATCTCATCAACCTCGTGCCGGTCGTTCCGTTCGACGGCGGGCGTGCGATGGCCGCGATGGCGCCCACGATGTGGTTCCTCGGCCTCGGCGTGATCCTCGCGCTGCTGCTGCTCACGGGAAACGCGTTCCTGCTGATCTTCCTGCTCCTCGGTGGCATGGAGACCTGGCACCGGTGGAAGGCGCGGCGCACACGCTCGCTCGAGCAGGCCGCCTACTACCGCGTATCGCGGCGCAACAGGCTGCTCGTAGGCGCTGTCTACATCGGCTTGATCGCGGCCTTGGTGATCGGAATGGAGACGGCGTACGTCCTCACCTCCAGCGGCCATACTTTCGGGCGCTTCTAGCGCTGCGCTTCGCGTATCCCGCGTTCGATGTCCCGCCTGGTGTCCTTCTCGCGCAGTGACTGGCGCTTGTCGTACAGATCCTTGCCCTTCGCGAGCGCGATCTCGGCCTTGGCATGTGGACCGGCGAAGTAGATGCGCGTCGGCACGAGCGTCAGCCCGCGCTCAGAGGCACGCGCTGCGATGCGGTCCAGCTCGCGCCGGTGCAGCAGCAGCTTTCGCGGACGCTCGGGGTCGTGGTTCTCGCGGGAGGCGGGCGCATATGTAGGGATGTGGATCGAGTGCAGCCACAACTCGCCGCCTGAGATCGCTGCGTAGCCGTCCTTCAGCTGGGCGCCGGAGGCACGCAGCGCCTTGACCTCGGTGCCCTCGAGCACGAGCCCGCACTCGAGCCGCTCGATCAGCTCGTAGCGGTGCGAGGCGTAGCGATTGGACGCCACGTCACCCGCCCCGATCTTACGCTTGCCCTTGCCCTTGGCCATACCCCCGAGACTAGCCTGCCGGGCGATCTGCGGCCGGCATCAGGTCCACCCGGCCGCGGGCCACATCGACGCGGCCCACGCGCACCTCGATAGGGTCGCCCAGTCTCAGCGTGGCGCCCGAGCGATCCCCGTAGAGGATTGTGCTCTGCTCGTTGAGCTGCCACCACTCGCGCCCCTCAGGGCCCGCCATGCGTCTTACCGGCAGCATGCCTTCATACCCCTCGAACGCGATGAACGCACCGGCCGCGATCAACCCGACCACCTCGCCGGCGAACGTCTGCTCCCAGCCGTCCTCGTACAGCACCCGCTCCAGAGCGAAACAGCGCGCTACATCGTCCGCGTCGCGCTCGATTCTCATCGCCGCACGCTCACGGTCGGAGGTCCACTCGGCCAAGTCTCCAAGCCCGTGAATTGATGGCCCGCCCACCCCTTGCTCCCCGCCACCGACGGCGGAGAGCAATGCGCGGTGGCACACGAGATCGGGGTAGCGGCGGATCGGCGAGGTAAAGTGGCAGTAGTACGCCGTTCCCAAGCCGGCGTGACCGCTGTTCTTCGGCGAATAGGCCGCCTGCTGCAGGGTTCGCAGGATCAGTGAGGTCAACGCCACGCGTCCACCAGATGGCCCCGCGCCGTCATCGCCTGACCCTGCATGCGCGAGCACACCACGCACATGGGCCTCGACACGCCGGGAGATCTCCCCCATCAGCTCGGCGGCCTGCGAGGGCGACATGTTCCGCGGTACTGGCGGCGTCGGTACCTCGAGCGTTGAAAGCTGGTCGACGAGACGCTTCACGCGCTCGGGCTCAGGCCGCTCGTGTACGCGATACAGGGCCGGCGTCCCGCGCTCTGACAGCAGCCGCGCGACCGCTTCGTTGGCGGCGATCATCAAATGCTCGATCAAGCGGTGGGACTCGGTCTGCACGCGCATGCATATCTCGCTCACGTTCCCATCGCCATCGAAGGAGAACTCGGGCTCCGGGGAGTCGAGCGTCAGCGCGCCACTGTGGCTCTTGCGGCGGTCCTCCTCGAGCACCGCTGCCACCTCGCGTGCGGCTTGCAGTGGCTCGCCCCATGGCGCGCTCGCCCGCTGCGTCCCGGCGAAGATCTGATCGACGCGCTCATAGCTCAAGCGCTCGTCCGAGCGGATCAGCGAGCGGTAGAACGCGGCCTTCGCGACCTTGGCCCCGTGAAACTCGAGCTCGACCGTCACCGCCGCGCGCTCGACTCCCGGCACGAGCGAGCAGGCGTCGTTCGAGAGCGCCTCGGGCAGCATCGGCTCGACGGCGCCCGGCACATACACGCTCGTGCCGCGCCGCTTCGCCTCGAGATCAACGAGCGAGCCCTCCGGCACATATGCCGAGACGTCGGCGATGTGGACCCACACGCGCACCGGGTGGGTGGGATCTGATCCCAGGCGTTCGGCCGAGATTGCGTCGTCGAAGTCGCGTGCGCTCGCGGGGTCGATCGTGAATGTCGGCAGGCCGGTCAAATCACGGCGGCCGTCCATCGCCCGAATCTTCTTCTCGCCGGCCGCGCGAGCCTCGCGCTCGACGGCCTGCTCGAATCCACGCGCCAGCCCGCGATCGAGCAGTAGCCCCTCGATCAGATCGCGGGCCACATCGGGGCGCCCCAGCACACGCGTAATCTGAGCGCGAGCACCCTTACCGCGTCCGGCCTGCTGCACGAGCACCAGGTCCCCCGCACGCGCCGTCTTTGCCCCCGGCCCAACGACACGGTTAGAGGCGAGCGTGACGCGTCTGGAGCGATTGGAATCCCGGCCGTCCTCAGCCGAGCGCTGCGCTGGAAACAGCGGCTCAGCCGACCAGAACTTCCCCTTTTTGTCGAGCACCGCCACCACCGTCCCCGGAGACTTGCCGGCCGGCCGGCGAGCGGCGCTCACTTGATCTTCGTGGCGAGCGTATTCAGCGCAGCGGTGAGGCCCCGCGGGGTGTCGACGACACCTGCCGGGAGGGGCACTTCGGGGGCGATCCCCGCACCCTGCTTGACGCCACCGCCGCCGAGATTGCGCCCGTTGGGCGTGAAGTACTCACCGACCGTGATGTCGAGCGCGCCACCGTTGGACAGCGGCTCCTCCTCCTGGAAGACGCCCTTGCCAAACGTGTGGGTGCCGAGCACCGTGGCGCGATGGTGATCCTGCAGCGCCGCGGTGACGATCTCCGAGGCTGAGGCGGTGTTGTGATCGACGAGCACCACCACCGGAATCGAGGGAGCAATCGGATGGCCGGTGGCCAGGATCGTCTCGCTCGGCTGGGTGCGCCCGCGCGTTGAGACGATTGTGCCCTTCGCAATGAAGATGCTCGCGACCAGCCGTGCCTCCTCCACGAGGCCACCGCCGTTGGCGCGCAGGTCGAGCACGATCCCGCGCGCACCCTCGTGCAGCTCGCGCTGCACCGCACTTGAAAATTCGCCGTGCGCCCCGGGACTGAATGTCGCAAGCGCGACCACGCCGAGCTTCACCCCATGCACGGTTCGCGTCTCAGAGGCCACGACCGGCTCGGAGATCATCGCGCGCGTGATGCTCAGGTTACGCAGCGTACGATGCACTGCGCCTTTGGCGAGAGCGCCCTCAACCCGCAGCTGGACGTTCGTGCCGGGCCGTCCTCTGATCATCTCCGCGGCAGCATCTTCAGAGAGCCCCTGCAGCTTGTGGCCGTCCACCGACACGATCAGTTCTCCGGCCTTCAGGCCGGCCCTTGAAGCCGGCGAGGAGTCGAACACCCTTGCGATCAACAGTCCACCGCGCGTTATTCGCGGGCCGTGCCGTTCGGGTTCGATCGACACACCGATGCCCGCGAAGCTCGGAGGCGCATTGAACTGGCTGTATTCCTTCGGGTTCAGGTAATGGGAGAAGCGGTCGCCGAGACTGCTCACCGCGCCGGCGATCGACGCGTTGGCCAGCTGGCTCTTGCCAACTGGCCGGTAGTAGTCGCTCGAGATCCGCGCGATCGCTTCGTCCACCACGAGCGTCTGGTGGTTGACCTCGAATGCGCTCCGCGCGAACCCTGGCAACTCTTCCGGATGGCCCCCCAGCCAAATCCCCCCGATGAGCAGGATCGGGAGCATCGCGGTCAAGGCCGCGATCAGCAACTGTCGTCTAGGTGTGTGCAAGGCCCTGAGAGCCTACGGATCAGACTCGCAAGAAGCGGCGGAGCGATAAGCCCGAGCCAGCGGCGGAGACGGCGATCGCACACGCCATCAGCACCACGATCAGCAGCCGGAAGTCGATCATGTTCGGCTGGGAGATCAGCTTGACGGTATTCGCCAGTGGGTCCACGAGGGTGATCTTGGCGAGCGCCAGCAGACCGATCGCGCCAGCGCCGCCGAGCGCACCAAGGAACAGTCCCTCGAGCACGAACGGCCAGCGAATGAACCAGTCGGTGGCGCCAACCAGCTTCATTACCTCGACCTCGCGCCGGCGCGAGAACAGGGAGAGGCGGATCGTGTTCGAGATGAGCAGCACCGATGCGAACACGAGCAGCCCAGCGAGCAGCGCCATCGTGAGCTTGATCGTGCGCGTGGCCGACAGGATCGTGTTCGTCTGCGCCTGGCGGTTCTGCACGTCGACGATCGCCGCGTCGGTGACCAGGCGTGTGCCCAGTGGGCTTGACTGGTCGAGCTCGGCCCGCACAGCCCCCGACTCCTCGGGGCTGGAGGGGGTGACGCGGAAGATGTCCGGCAACGGGTTGTAGCCGATCAGTGCGAACGCCTGCGGGTTGAGCTTGCGCTCCTGTTCGTAGCCCTGCTGCTTTGAGACGAACTGGATGCTCTTGATGTGCGGCGCCCGTTGCAGCTCGCTCTTCACACGCGCCGCTTCCGCAGGGCTCGCGCCAGGGCTGAGATCGACATCGACGAGCACGCGCGAGCGAATGTCGTTGGCAGCCCCGTTCGTCGCCTGCACAACCGGGATGAACACGCCGAGCACGAGTGTGGTCACGAGCACCGACGCCAGCGCCGCGAAGCTCGGAACGGCGTTGCGGCGCATCGACCTAGTCGCCTCTTTCAGGAAGAACGCTGGCTTCATTACCGCTCCAGGGAGTCGGGCGAGGTGTCGGTGGCTTCCTGGCGCAGGCGATCACCGAGCTCGTCGGTGTTCTCATCACGTGAGCCGTAGGAGCCGGAGGCCTCGTCGCGGACGATGCGCCCGCGACGAAGCTCGATCACGCGGCGGCGCATCCTGTCGACCATCTCGCTGTCGTGCGAAGCCACGATCACGGTCGTCCCCGCGCGGTTGATGCGGTACAGCAGCTGCATGATTCCGATCGAGGTCTCGGGATCGAGGTTGCCCGTTGGCTCGTCCGCGAGCAGCAGCGGGGGATGGCTGGCGAACGCGCGTGCCACGGCGACACGCTGCTGCTCGCCGCCGGAGAGCTGGTGAGGATAGTTGTGCAGCTTCGTCGAGAGCCCTGTCAGACGAAGGATGTCCGGTAGCGTGGCGCGGATCTGCTTGCGCGAGGCACCCGTGACCTGCAACGCGTAGGCGATGTTGTCGTACACCGTGCGCGTCGGGAGCAGCTTGAAGTCCTGGAAGACCACACCGACATTCCGCCGGAAATAAGGGATCTTCTTGCGCCCGATCTCCGACAGGGGACGGCCAGCGACACGGATCGCGCCCTCGGTCGGCTCCAGCTCCTTGACCAGCAACCGCATGATCGTCGACTTCCCCGAGCCGGTCGCGCCGACGAGGAACACCATTTCCTGGCGATTGACCGCGAACGTCGCGCGCTCCAAGCCGATGCCACCCGGGCCATAGAGCTTGGACACGCCGCGAAACTCCACGACGGTCTCCGCTCCCGGCTTGACCCGAGGGCGCACAGCCGCCGGACGGGTACTCGCGCGCAGGCGCAGTACCGCGCGGCGGCGACGCAGCGCATCGCGCCCGGTCACGCCCTTCTCAGTAGTGGCCATCGCCGGGCACAGTAGCGCGGCATTGGCCATCGCATTGACAAATTGCCTGCATGCAACGGGATTTGCACCGGGAGGACCGTGGAGCAGGCACCTAGCGGCGTCCCCAGGCCATTTTCCTAACTATTGTGGGCCGATGACAACGATCCAGACGAGCACAGTCCCAGAGAACGGGTTGCCCGTATCCACGGTCGCACTGGGAGGCACCCGGGCTTTGACCGTGCTCGTCGCATTCGACGCGGGGGCGCGCAACGAGCGGGCAGAGGAGAACGGCATGGCCCATTTCCTCGAGCACCTCGTCTTCAAGGGCGGTGAGAAGTACGCAACCTACAAGCAGGTCAACGAGACAGCCGAGCGGCTCGGAGGCGTGCTCAACGCCTACACGAGCCACGACCTCGTCGCCTTCCACCTCACCGTCCGCGCCGAGTCCGCGCCACAGGCGATCGACCTGCTGTCGGATTTCGTGGGCCGGCCAAGGCTCGACGCAGAGGAGCTCGACCGCGAGCGCGGCGTGGTGATCCAGGAGATCAACCGCGCCTATGACCAACCCTCGACCGTCGCCGAGTACCTGATCGACAGGGCCGCCTTCGGCGAGCATCCCCTGGGACGGACGGTGCTCGGCCCGGAGGAGAACCTGCGCGCCTTCACCCGTGAGGGAATCGTCGCGTTCCGCGAGCGTCGCTGGGCCGGCGCCCGCGGCGGGGCTTTCCTGGCGGGCAACCTCGACCATCTGCCCGAGGAGCAGGAGCTACACGAGCGCTTTGCCCGCTTTCCCGCGCTCGCGGCGCCCGGTCCGTACGACCCGGTGCCCCCCTTCGCGCCAGAAACGCTCGTCGAGGAACGCGACACCAACCAGTCGCACTTGCGGATGATCTACCGCCCGGACGTGGCCGTCACCGACGTGCGCCAGCGCGCGGCCCTGTCGATTTACTCAACGCTGCTCGGCGGCTCGATGGGCTCGCGGCTGTTCGACGAGATCCGCGAGAAACGCGGCCTCTGCTACTCCGTCTACGCGATCACGCACGCATTCGCCGACGTGCCGATCCTGCAGCTCGGCTCCGGCCTGGACTCGGCCAAGTGCATCGAGGCCTACACGCGTATGCGCGAGATCGTATGTGAGTTGCGTGACGAGGGCCCGACTGGCGAGGAGGTGCAGCGCGCCCGCGCCTACGCCGCCGGGCGACTGGTGCTGTCCTTCGAGAATACGGGCGCAGTCGCCCGCTACGCGGCCAACCAGCAGATCGTGTTCGGCGAGGACATCGACCCCGATGCCGCGATCGCCGCCCTGGACGCCGTCACCCACGAGGAGGTCCGTGAGGTCGCCGCGAGCGTGGCGGACAACCTAGCCGTCGCCTGTGTCGGTCCGCATAGCGCCGGGGAGTTCAGCTAGCGATGAGCGTGCCCACATCTAAATCAGCCAGGGGCCCCAAGCCCGTTGAGCCGGCGCCAGCCCAAGACGTCCCGGCGCGGAGGGGATGGCGGCCTATCTCTAGCGGCAAACGCCCGAAAACGACGATGGGCTCGCTCGTCGAGCTGGTCGTGATCGTCGCCATCGCGCTCGGTCTGGCGCTCCTGATCCAGGCAGTCATCATCAAGCCCTACAGGATCCCGAGCGGCTCCATGGAACCGACCCTGAAGGTGGGCCAGCGCGTGCTGGTGAACCGAATCGGCATGGACCTCGGCGACCCGCATGTCGGCGAGATCGTGGTCTTCCACCCGCCCCAGGGCGCCGAGCAGGAGCAGTGCGGCCCGACGCCCCATGTCGTCAAGCTCGGCGGTGCGCCCTGCTCCGCGCCGATCCCCAACAAGGACGGTGGGACGAACTTCATCAAGCGGATCGTCGGCGGCCCGGGCGATGAAATCTACATTCGCGAAGGCCACGTCTTCCGCAAGGAGGCGGGCAAGAGCGGATTCGTTCGCGAGAACGACAGCTACATCCGCGCCTGCGGGATGAGCCAGGAGTGCAACTTCCCGGTGGCGATCAGGGTCCCGCCCGGCCACTGGTTCATGATGGGCGACAACCGTGGGGAATCCGATGACAGCCGCTTCTGGGGACCCGTCCCCACCGGATGGATCATCGGTGGAGCCTTCGCGACCTACTGGCCGATCGACCGCATCGGCATCCTCTAGCGTCGCAACTAGCCGATCGCGACCATGCGGTCGATCGGCAACCGCGCGCGGGCGGCGATGTCCGGCGGGACGCGCACCTCGTACTTTTCCTCGAGCAGCGAATCGCGCAGGCCCCGCAGCGTGATCATCTTCATGAACTTGCAGCTCGCCTCGGCGTTGGCGGGGATGAACTCGGTGCCGGGAGCGGCCATGCGCAGCGGATGCAGCATGCCGATCTCGGTGGCGACGACGACCTGATCGGGGCCGCCCTCGCGTTCTGAGGACTCGGCGTACTTCAGCATCCCGCCGGTCGAGAGCATGTGCACGCCCTCGGCCGGGACGTCGCCGGCGGCGACGTACTCCATCACGCTCGTCGAGCAGCCGCACTCAGGGTGGATCAGGAAGTCCGCCCCTGGGTGCGCCGCACGCGTGGCCTCGATGTCAGCGGGCCGGATGCCCGCGTGTACGTGGCACTCGCCGTCCCACACGTGCATGCGCCGGTGAAGCTCCTTCTCGACGTAGGCACCGAGCCACATGTCGGGGCCGAACAGGATCTCGGTGTCCTCACCGTGCGTGTCGTAGATGTGGCGCACGACCTGGACCGCGTTGGAGGACGTGCAAACGTAGTCGGTTAGCGCCTTGACCTCGGCGCTCGTGTTCACGTACATCACGACCACGCCCTCTGGGTACTGCTCCTTCCACGCAGCGAGCTGGCCGAAGTCGATCGAGTCGGCCAGCGAGCAGCCAGCGTCGAGATCGGGGATCAGCACCTTCTTCTCCGGGCACAGGATCGACGCCGTCTCGGCCATGAAGTGCACCCCGCAGAACACGATCATCTCGCCGTCGGCCTCGCCAGCCTTACGTGAGAGCCCCAGCGAGTCGCCCACGTAGTCGGCGACGTCCTGCACCTCGGGCACCTGGTAGTTGTGCGCCAGGATCACCGCGCCGCGCTCCGCCGCCAGGGCGCGTACCTCCCCCTGTATCTGCTCCACCTCTGCAGGCGAAAGGCCCGTGCCCGGCCCCTGCGCTGGAGCCATTGGCAGCGTCGGTGCCATGGGCAGATTCAAGGCAAGACCTCCAAGATCAGGGACAGGTCCAGGGCGGGCGCACTGTGGGTCAGCGCGCCCATTGACACCCATTCTACTCCCGTCTGTGCCCGCGCCTGGAGCGTATCGAGCGTCACCCCGCCGCTGCACTCGAGCTCCGCCCGGCCCGCCACTTGGGCGACCGCCGCCCGCAGCTGTCCCTCGTCCATGTTGTCGAGCAAAAGACGTGGTGCGCCGGCGGCAAGCGCCTCTGCGATCTCCTCCGGGTTGCGCACCTCGACCTCGATGCTCGCGGCCAGGGCCGGCGCCGCTTCGCGGGCCCGCAGGACAGCCGCGGTGATCCCCCCCGCCGCCACGATGTGATTCTCCTTGATCAGCACCGCGTCATACAGCCCCGCGCGGTGGTTGCACGCGCCCCCCGCAGCCACCGCGGCCTTCTCGAGCGCCCGCAGCCCCGGTGTCGTCTTGCGTGTATCCAACACCCGCGCCCCCGTTCCCTGTACCGCACGCGTGGCCAAAGCCGCCATCGTGGCCACGCCCGACAGGTGCCCGAGGAAGTTCAGCGCGGTGCGCTCCCCCGTCAGCAGAGCCCGCGCCAGGCCTTCGATCGACAGCACCGGCCCGCCTTCCTCGCGCCAGCGCCCCTCGCCGGCGAGGCGCTCGAAGCGCGCGTCAGGATCCAGCAGCGCAAACGCCGCCTCCCCCGCGGCGAGCCCATAGATGACCCCAGGCCCCTTCTGCGTGATCAGCGCCCGCGCGCGCGCATCGGCTAGGACGGTCGCCTCGGTCGTGAGGTCACCGGAGCCTATGTCCTCCTCCAATGCCCGTCCTACGAGTGCGAGCAGGCCGTCGTCTCCCACTATGCGGCCTTGAGCAGGTAGGCCCTGACGAAGTCGTCCAGATCCCCATCGAGCACGCGTCCCACATCGCCCATCTCGAGGTTTGTGCGATGGTCCTTCACCAGCGCGTACGGGTGCAGCACATACGAGCGGATCTGCGAGCCGAAGTTGACGTCCTGGGCCTCCCCCTTCTCGCGCGCGATCTCCTCGCGGCGCTCCCGCTCCTGCTTCTCCAGCAGCTTCGCGCGCAGCATCGCCATCGCGGTCGCCCGGTTGGATGACTGCGAGCGCTCGTTCTGGCATTGCACGACGATTCCTGTTGGCCGGTGTGTGATCCGCACAGCCGAGTCGGTCTTGTTCACGTGCTGCCCCCCCGCGCCCGAAGCACGGTAGGTGTCGACGAGCAGGTCATCGTCGTTTATCTCCACCTCTTCTGTGTTCTCCACCACGGGCGCGACCTCGACACCCGCGAAGCTCGTCTGGCGGCGGTGGGCCGAGTCAAACGGGGACAGCCGCACCAGCCGGTGCACCCCGCGCTCGGCGCCGAACAACCCGTACGCGTTCTCGCCCTTCACCTGGAACGTCGCCGACTTGATCCCCGCTTCATCGCCCGCACTCGCCTCCAGCAGCGCGGTCTGGAAGCCGCGCCGCTCCGCCCACCGCATCTCCATCCGCAGCACCATTTCCGCCCAATCCTGGGCATCCGTCCCCCCAGCCCCTGCGTTCACGCTCACGAGCGCATCCCCTGAGTCATAGCTCCCCGAGAACAGCCTCTCCTCCTCGAGCGCCGCCAGGCGCTCCTGAACCGAGCCAAACTGCTCGTCGATTTCTCCCTGTAGCGCCGGGTCTTCCGCCGCCATCTCGACCAAGCCGTCGAGATCCTCCACGTCCTTCTCCAACGCAGTGAATGTCTCCAGGCGCCTGGCCGCCCGGGCGTGCTCGGCGCCCACCTTCGCGGCGGCGTCGGCGTCATCCCAGAAGCCCGGCTCGCCCATTTGCGCTTCGAGCGCCTCTGTGCGGTCCCTCAGCTCTTGCGGGTCAAAGATAGTCCGCGAGCAGCTTCAGCTGCTCGCGTATTGCCGCCAAACGCTGCGGAACCGGCTCGCGGGGGGTTGTGGCGGCCATATCTAAGCCCCGTGGCAGCGCTTGAACTTCTTGCCGCTCCCGCACCAGCATGGGTCGTTGCGCCCCACCTGATGCTCATCGTCAACGACGCGCTGCTCGATCACTGGCATCGCTAGAACTTCTTCCTCGCCGGAGATTTCGCCGCCATAACCGCCAGCAGCGGCGGCCGCGGCCAGCGCGCCGGATCCGGCCGCGCTATGGCCGCCTGAATAGGAGACGCGGCCAGCGCGCGTCGAGGAGCCTCCAGGAGCGAAAGCCGGCGCAGGGGCGCCTGCGCCGTTTTCATTCTCGACATTCACCTGGACGTTGAAGATCATGCGTGTGTAGTCGGTCCAAACGCTGCTCATCAGATCGCCGAACAGCGTGAAGGCCTCGTTCTTGTAGGCCACGAGCGGATCGATCTGGGCGAAGCCGCGAAGGTGAATACCCTCGCGCAGATAGTCCATGTCGAATAGGTGCTCGCGCCAGCGCTCATCGATGATCTTCAGCAGCAGGAAGCGCTCGAGTGAGCCCATCAGCTCCTCACCCAGCTCACTTTCCCGCGCGTCATAGCGTTCCATCGCAAGCTCGGTGACGCGATCGGTCAACGAGGTCCTGTCGATCGTCTCGCGGTCGAGATCCGCGTCGCTCAGGTCTAGCGGGAAGAACTGCCCAAGGGCGGTGAACAGCCCGTCGAGGTCCCAATCCTCCATGAAATCGCCCGGCGTGTACTGGTCGATCGTGCGCTCAACCGTGTTCGTTACCTCCCGGCGCGCCTCCTCGCCGATCGGCTTTCCCTCCAGCACCTCGTCCCGATAGGCATAGATCACGCGGCGCTGCTCGTTCATCACGTCGTCGTACTCGAGCACGCGTTTGCGGATCAGGAAGTTCTGCTCCTCGACCTTCTTCTGCGCTTTTTCGATCTGTTTGGAGAGCATCCCTGCCTCGATCGGTTCCTCATTGCCCTCCCCATCGACGCCGCCGAGTTTGTCGAGGATCCGGTAGATCCTGTCGCCTGCAAACAGGCGGACGAGATCATCCTCGGCGGAGAGGAAGAAGCGCGACTCGCCAGGGTCGCCCTGGCGACCGGCGCGGCCTCGGAGCTGGTTGTCGATACGGCGCGACTCGTGGCGCTCGGTACCGCAGATGAACAGGCCACCGGCCGCCATCACGGTCTCCCGGTTCTCCTGCACCTTGCGTTCCAGCTGGGGCAGCACCTCAGCCAGCCGTGCCTCGTAGGAATCGTCGTCGGGGCCGATGCCATGCCGGGCGAGCTCCTGGTGAGACAGGTGCTCGGGGTTGCCGCCGAGCTTGATGTCGACACCACGGCCGGCCATGTTCGTAGCGATCGTGACCGCACCCGGCTGGCCGGCCTCGGCGACGATGTCGGCCTCACGCGCCGCGTGCTCGGGCTTGGCATTCAGAACGGTGTGCTTGATGCCTGCCTGTATCAGGCGATCGCCGAGCAGCTCTGAGACCTCGACCGAGATCGTTCCTACGAGCACCGGCTGTCCGTTCTCGTGGCGCGCCTTGATTTCGTTGACCACCGCGTTCCACTTGCCATCCTTGGTCTTGTAGATCTGGTCGTTACGGTCCTCGCGGACCATCTCCATGTTCGTCGGCACCTGCACGACCGGCAGCTCGTAGATCTTCATGAACTCCGTCGCCTCGGTCAGCGCCGTCCCGGTCATGCCCGCGAGCTTGTCGTAGAGGCGGAAGTAGTTCTGATAGGTGACCGTCGCGAGCGTCTGGTTCTCCTCCTGGATCGCCACCCGCTCCTTCGCCTCGACCGCTTGGTGCAGGCCCTCCGACCAGCGCCGCCCATCGAGGATGCGCCCGGTGAACTCATCGATGATCTTCACCTCGTTGTCGATCACCGCATAGTCCACGTCACGCTTGTACAGCGCCTCAGCACGCAGGGACTGGATCAAATGGTTGACGAGATGACCGTTCTCCGCGCGATACAGATGGTCGATACCGAGAAATTTCTCGGCCTTGGCGACACCCTGCTCGGTAATCGCCACCGTTTTCTGCTTCTCGTCGATCTCGAAGTCGAAATCGGCGAGAAATCCCTTCTTCGTGCGCGGGTCCATGCCTTCAGGTGTCTTGCCAAGCGTCATCTGCGGCGCCAGACGCGCGAACTTCACGTAGAGGTCGGCCGCCTGTTCGGGTGCGCCGGAGATGATCAGCGGCGTGCGCGCCTCGTCGATCAGGATGTTGTCGACCTCATCTACGACCGCAAAGAAGTGGCCCTTCTGGACCTTTTCGGAGAGGTCCGTAGCCATGTTGTCACGCAGGTAGTCGAAGCCGAACTCCGAGTTCGTGCCGTAGATAACCTCGCTCGCATATGCGGCCTGCTTCTCGGCGTAGGGCTGCATGTTCTGCAAGACGCCCACGGTCACGCCGAGCGCGTCATAAATCGGGCTCATCCACTCCGCATCGCGCCTGGCCAGATAGTCGTTGACGGTGACGACATGCACGCCCTTGCGCTGCGGTGGGGACTCTGCAGTGGCGGGCTCACGGACCGCCAGCGAGTTGAGCACGACCGCCAGGGTCGCCGTCAGCGTCTTTCCCTCGCCGGTCTTCATCTCGGCGATCTGACCGTCGTGCAGCGCCATCGCCCCGATCAGCTGCACGTCGAAATGGCGCATCCCCATCGTCCGCTTGCCAGTCTCGCGCACCAGCGCAAAACACTCCGGCAAGAGCTCGTCGAGCGACTCCTCTTCAGCCGCGCGGGCGCGTAGCGCGTCCATCCGCTCGCGCAGCTCATCGTCTGAGTCGTGTTCGAGCTCTCCCTCGAACGCGTTGATCAACGCAACGCGTTTCTGGTAGGACTTGAACTTCTTCGCCTCGCCGACGTTCAGCGCGCGATCGAGCAGTGATGGGGACACGCCCCCAGATTAGCGGCTACAGCGCGGCCCGCGCCGCTCTGGACTGGGTCGCGGCGGCGTGCGCCTCACGGCGCTTGCGGCGCTTGTCGCGGTGACGCTTGACCTGGCGCGCAAGCTCGTCGACGACGAGGTTCAGCGAGTGGCCCATCTCCCGCGAAGCGTCACGCGCACGCAGCGTCACGCCCTTCAAGTACAGCGTCGCCTCCACCACCTCACGCTCCGCAATCGAGGGATTGCGCTCCTCGAAGATCTCGATCTCCAGGCGGGCCAGGTCTGAGACCTGCCGATCGACCTTTCTCAAGCGACGCTCCGCGTGGACGCGGATCTCGTCGGTGACCGGAACGTTGCGACCCTTGATGTCGATTTGCATCATGGTTCCCTTCGTCGGCTTTTGTGAGGAGACGTCTCCGATCCTACGCCTGGGAGTGGCGGATGTCCATCGTCCTTCAGTCCGCTCGAGCGAGCACATCCTGCGGGCCATACCTTCATCAAATCTTTAAGCACGGCGCCATGAGACCCATTACTATGTCTTCGTCTCACTTTCCGTGAAAGGGCTCGCTTTGGCGGGCCCTTTTGCGTTCTAGCCGCGCCGGCGCAGGCTCTGCAGGATGCCGCTGTGACCGGCTATGGCGTCGATCAGGATCAAGGCCGCGCCGACGTTGGTGCCGGGGAAGATGATGCTGGCGCGCAGCTGTGCGCCATCGCCGATCGTGGCGCCATCGCCGATCACGACCGGGCCGGTGAGACGGACGCCGGCGCCGATCCGCACCTCGGTTCCGATCCACACGGGACCCTCGACGGTCGCGTCGGCAGGCAGGATGGTGTCACCCGCGACCGTCACCCCCGGCTGCACCTCACTGCCCTCCATCTCCAGGTGCAGCTCGCCGCCAAGCGCGTCGAAGGTCCCCTGGCGCAGCTCCGTCAGCGAGCCGACGTCGTTCCAGTACTCATCGATCTCGTGGATGTGGAACGGCACGTCGTTCTCCAGCAGGGCGGGGAAGACGTCCTGGGCCCAGTCGGCGAACGGCCGCTCGGGAAAGTAGTCGAAGATCTCCGGGGAGAAGACGTAGATGCCGCAGTTGCCCAGGTCCGAGAGGGCCTCCTCCGGAGCGGGCTTCTCCTGGAAGCCCGTGATCCGCCCGTCGCGGTCGTGCAGGATCACGCCGTACTCGCGCGTGTCGGGGATCTTCTTGACGGCCAGCGTCGCAATCCCGCCCGCCGAGGCGTGGCGGGCGGCCAGCGCACCAAGGTCTATATCGGTCAGAGCGTCCCCGGAGATGACCAGGAACGGCTCTCCGCCGAAGAAGTCCCGACAGGCCCGCACGCCCCCGGCCGTTCCCAGCAGCTCCTCCTCGACCCGGTAGGTGACCCGATCGCCGAAGTACTGCTTGATGGAGTCGGGGAAGTAGTGCAGGTTGGCGATCACCTCATCGAAGCCGTGGCGCTTCAGCAGGTCGAGGATGTGCTCCATCACCGGCCTGTCCAGCACCGGCACCATCGGCTTCGTTATCTCATAGGTGAGCGGGCGCAGCCGGGTCCCAAGCCCGGCTGCGAGGACCATCGCCTTCATCGGTTCCTAATAGCGATAGTGGTCGGCCTTGTACGGGCCGTCGACCGGGACGCCGATGTACGCGGCCTGCTCCGCAGAGAGCTTCGTCAGCTTGACCCCGAGCGCGTCGAGGTGTAGCCGGGCGACCTTCTCGTCGAGGTGCTTGGGCAACACGTAGACCCGCTTCTCGTACTCGTCGTTCTTCGTGAAGAGCTCGATCTGGGCGATCGTCTGGTTGCTGAACGAGTTGCTCATCACGAAGCTCGGGTGACCGGTCGCGTTGCCCAGGTTCAACAGGCGGCCCTCGGACAGCATGATGATCGCGTGACCGTCTGAGAAGACCCACTTGTCGACCTGCGGCTTGATGTTGATGCGCTCGATGCCCGGCACGCGTGACAGCCCGGCGATGTCGATCTCGTTGTCGAAGTGGCCGATATTGCCGACGATTGCCTGGTGCTTCATGCGCTCCATCTGCACAGCGGTGATGATGTCCTTGTTGCCCGTCGTCGTGATGAAGATGTCCGCGGTGTCGAGCACTTCCTCGAGCGTTTTGACCTCGTAGCCCTGCATCGAGGCCTGCAGCGCGCAGATCGGGTCGATCTCCGTGACGATCACGCGAGCGCCCTGGCCGCGCAGCGATTCGGCGCAGCCCTTGCCGACGTCGCCGAAGCCGCACACCACAGCGACCTTGCCACCGATCATCACGTCGGTGGCGCGGTTGATGCCATCGATCAGCGAGTGCCGGCAGCCGTAGAGGTTGTCGAACTTGGACTTGGTGACCGAGTCGTTGACGTTGATCGCCGGGAACAGCAGCTCGCCAGCCTCAACCATCTCGTAGAGGCGGTGGACACCCGTGGTGGTCTCCTCGGTGACTCCTTTGATGCCCTGGCCGATCTTCGTCCAGCGCTCGGGGTCCTCGCCGAGCGTCCGCGTCAGCGTGCTCAGGATCACCTCGTGCTCCTCGGACTCCGCTGTGGAGGGGTCGGGGACGGCGCCGGCGGCCTCGTACTCGGTGCCCTTGTGCACCAGCAGTGTGGCGTCGCCGCCGTCGTCGAGGATCATGTTCGGGCCCGCTGAGCCGTCCTCGCCTTCGGAGGGCCAGTTGAGGACCTGCTCGGTGCACCACCAGTACTCCTCGAGCGTCTCGCCCTTCCAGGCATAGACCGGCACACCCTGAGGGTCCTCGGGTGTGCCCTCGGGCCCGATGGCGACAGCGGCGGCTGCGTGGTCCTGGGTCGAGAAGATGTTGCAGCTGCACCAGCGCACGTCGGCGCCGAGCGCGGTCAGCGTCTCGATCAACACGGCCGTCTGGATCGTCATGTGCAGCGAGCCGGTGATGCGCGCGCCCTTCAGCGGCTGGGCGGCGGCGTACTCGCGGCGGATCGCCATCAGGCCCGGCATCTCGTGCTCGGCGAGGACGATCTCCTTACGGCCAAACTCCGCGAGGGAGAGGTCGGCGACCTTGAAGTCGTTGGCTACGGCAGTGGGTGTCATTGCGGACATAACGAATCCTCCTGTCCGGTCAGGTGAGCGCCCTTGCTGCAGTGAGGCCGAGCGTGGCGGGACCGGAGCCCGTCGCAGCGCTCCTCGGCCGGTCCCGACCGTATCACACACCCACCGGGCCGCTAGCCTGCGGCGAGCTCTGCCTTGAGCTGGTCTATCAGCCGCACCGGCCCAGGATCCACACCACGCAGCGTGGCGAGGTAGATCGAGACGAGGTCGCCAAGCAGCACCAGCGAGATCACGCGCTCGATCGTCGTCTCCCCGCGCGTCTCCAAATGGAAGCTCGCTCCCGCGTTGCTGGCGATCAGGCGCTCGGTCAGCGCCATTCGCTCCTTCACGCGCGGGTGGGCATCGGAGTCGTCGAGGAACACCGCCGCAAAACGGCCCAGCTCGGGGGCGCCCTCCCAGCCCACCAGCTCGTTGTGATCGAGCTCGGGGAGCTCGTGGGAGAAGCACGGCTGCTTTGCGTTCTCGTTGATCTGCGTCTTCCAGCGGTAGGCGATCGGTGCTGTCAGGCCCGCGCCAGCCACGACCGGGATCGTGCCGTGCAGGCCGCGGGCAAGCGTCTTCGCGAGCGAGTCCTCAGACGCGTCCGGACCCCACTCGGCCACCAGCTGCTCAGTGTGGGCCGCCGCCACATCAATCTCCGAGGTCAGCCGCGGCCCGGCACCGCACAGTGCCGCAACCTCGAGCGCGGCGACCGTCATATAGGCCACCGCGGCGCGCGGTTGAAAACCGCCGGGCAGCGGGATCACGGGTACGCCATCCTCGCGAGCCATCTCCGCCAGGCGCCCGCCGGTGCTCACGACCGTGCGCCGTGCGCCCAGTGCCCCCGCCGACTCATAGCAGGCGAGCGTCTCCTCGGTGTTGCCCGAGTAGCTCGCGCACAACACCATCGTGTCCGGTGTCGTCCACGGTGGCAGGCCATACGCGCGGGTCACGAAGATCGGCCGTGAAGCGTGATCGCCCAGCGCCGCGCGTGCCAGCGCGCCACCAATCGCCGAACCGCCCATGCCCGCCACCACCAATCCCGCGGAGGTATCCCAGTCCTGCATGATCGCCGACTCCACGCGCCACAGCGCATCGCGCAAGTGCTCGGGCAGCGCGAGCACGTCGCCCAACTGGTCTGAGGCGTCCACCTCAGCGATCGCGGCCCGCGAAAGGCCACCCACGGACTCGGTCGTCTCGCGAGTACTCATCAGAACCTCAGTGCTCCATCGGGCAAGCTCACTCCCGGGAAGATACGCGCACCGTGGGCAATCACGTTGTCTGCTCCCACGGTCACCCCCTCGCCGAGCACCGCTCCGCCGGTTATTCGCGTGCCCGCGCCGACGCGGCAGCCGGCCGCGACGATGCAGTCGCGCAGCGTGCAGCCCGCGCCGATCTCCGCGCCATTCATGATCACCGCGCGCTCTACGGTGCTCCCCGCCCCGATCGACACGTCTTGGCCGAGCACCACCAGGCTGCCGGCATGTGCGCCCTCCGCGACGCTCACGCCGCGCTCGATCACGGCCGGGGGGATCACGCGGCCGTGGATCTCAGCGTTTGCGTCCACCGCCAGCCAGCTCTCGCCGAGCCGCTCGCGAACGGCCGTGTCGACGTTGCCCTCGAGAATGTCGAAGGTGCCCTGCAGGTAGCGCTCGGGCGTGCCGATGTCCAGCCAGTAGGCCTCCGCCGGGAACCCGTATAGCCCTGCACCGATCAGCGCCGGCCACACCTCACGCTCAATCGAGACGTTCCGGTCCGGCGGGACGAGCTCGAGGATCTCGCGCTCGAGCACGTATGCGCCCGCGCTGATCAGGTTCGTGTCGATCTTGTCGGGGCTCGGCTTCTCGACGAAGTCGCGCACCGAGCGGTCTTCGTTGAGGTGCACGAGGCCGTATGCGCTGGGGTCGGTCACAGGCGCGAGCGCGAGCGTCGCCCTCGCGCCCGTGCGCTCATGCTGGGCGATCTGGCCGGTGAGGTCGATGTCGGTGAGCACATCACCGTTGAGCATCAGAAACCGCTCGTCGAGCAGCTGCTCGGCGAACTTCAGCGCGCCTGCGGTGCCCCGCGGGTCGGGCTCCTCCACAAAGCGCAGCCTGATTCCCAGACCCGAGCCGTCGCCGAGCACGTTCCGCATGCCGCTCGCCAAAAAGCCACAGGCCATGATCACGTCGTCGATCCCGTGCTTCTTCAGCCACTCGAGCATGAATGAGATGAACGGCCGGTCGACCAGCGGCACGACCGGCTTGGGCACCGTTGAGGTCAGCGGGCGCAGGCGCGTGCCCTCTCCGCCGACGAGGATCACGGCCTGCATCAGCGTCTACCGATCCCCTCGTACACGAGCCCCGCGCCACGCACGGCGTCCGCGTCCAAGGCGTTGCGCCCGTCAATCACGAGCGTCCCCCGCATCGCCTGCGCGACCAGCTTCCAGTCCAAATTGACGAATTCTGGCCACTCAGTGACCAAGACTACGGCGTCGGCGTCCGCGAGGGCGTCAAGCGGAGAGTCGGCGAAGGTGATGCCGCTCACCAGCTTGCGCGCCTGCTCCTCGGCGACCGGATCGCATGCGGTGACAGTTGCCCCGTCCGCGTTCAATCGAGCCGAGAGCACCAGCGAGGAGGCCTCGCGCATGTCGTCGGTATTCGGCTTGAACGCCAGCCCGAGCAATGCGACGCGCTTGCCCACGAGACCGCCGAGGTGCTTGTGCAACTTGCCCATCACACGGCGCTTCTGCAGCTCGTTGACCTCAATCACCGCCGTCAGCAACTGGAAGTGATAGCCGGAGTTGCCCGCGAGCTGCTTCAGCGCGTCGACGTCCTTCGGAAAGCAGCTGCCGCCGAAGCCGATCCCCGCCTGCAGGAACTTCGGCCCAATCCTGTCATCGAGGCCCATCCCCCGCGCGACCTCGACCACGTCGGCGCCGGTCTCCTCGCAGACGTTCGCGATCTCGTTGATGAACGAGATCTTCGTCGCGAGGAACGCATTCGAGGCGAGCTTGACCATCTCGGCGCTGGCGATGTCGGTGCGCACGAGCGGCGCCTGCAGCGGCTCGTACAGCTCGACGACGGCGTCGCCTGCCCAGTCGCCCTCGTCACCCACGACCACGCGGTCGGGGTGCAGGAAGTCCTCAACCGCCGAGCCCTCCTTCAGGAACTCCGGGCAGGAGACGTAGCGCAGGCCGTCCTTGCCGCGCTCGCCGAACCCGCGCCGGATCGCGGCGCCGGTGCCGCACGGCACGGTCGACTTCATCACCAGCGCGTGCCGATCCGAAGCAGGGATCGCGTCCACCACTGCGTGCACCGCGGACAGGTCGGCATCACCTGAGTAGGTCGGTGGCGTCCCGACCGCGACGAACAGCAGCCGCGCATGCTCCAGCGCCTCGGCGAGGTCCGTCGAGAAGTGCAACCGCTCGCGATTGTGCACCAGCAGCTGCTCGAGGCCCGGCTCGTAGATCGGCACCTCCCCGCGGCGCAGGCGTTCGATCTTCTCCGCGTCGATGTCCACGCAGTACACCTCGCTGCCCAGCTCGGCAAAGCCGGCTGCGGTGACCAGGCCGACGTAGCCGGTGCCGATCACTCCGATAGGGGCGCGCTCGGGACTCATGAGCGGGGAAGGCTAGCGGGGCGGGGCCGCTGCCAGAGCGCAGAGGCTCGTGGCGCTCAGGCGTCGAGCCTGAAAACAGGGTGCTTCGCCGCCGCCGCCAGCATCTCAGGCTCCGATGAGTCGGGCCCGACGCCGTCGAAGAAGACGCCGACCTCGGCCTTCCAGCGCTTGAGATAGGCGCGCAGGATCGGCGCCTTGTCGGCCACGTCGGCCAGCTCGACAGCGCTGAAGGTCTCGCCCCGCCGCCCCAACAACAGCCGCCCCTCCCCTGCGGCGCGCAGGTTGCGCACCCATTGGGTCTCGCCTCGCGGAGCGACCAGATAGTGGACGCCGTCGACCGTGAGGAGGTTGACCGGCGTGCGTCGCGGCTCCCCGCTCTTGCGCCCGCGGACCTCCAGCACGCGCGAGCCCCACACGCTGAAGCCGAGCCCCATGAGGCCGTTCAGCAGGCGATTGAAGACGTTTTTCGTGAACCAGCCAGGCTGCTTGCGTGCGAAGTGCGCTGCGGCTGCGTTGTCGGCCTGGGGACTGCTGTCTGGCACCCGCCGAGCCTACTGCCCGACGGCGAGGAACGCCTCGTAGCGGCGTATGTCGCGCTGCGCGCGCGCTTGGCGCTCGGTCCCGTCCTCGGCTTCCTCGGCAGCCTGCTGCGCTTCTTTCAAGCGCGTCTGGAAGGTCTCGCGATCGATCGCGTCCGGCGTGATCGCCTCCTCGACGAGCACCAGGGCGCGATTCTCGGCGAACTGCAGGTAGCCCTCGGCCTGCGCGAAGCGCACAACCTCAGACTCCGTGCGATACAGCCGCAGCTCGGTCGGTTCGAGCATCGCGAGCACGGGCTCGTGGTTGGCGAGCACGCCGATCGAGCCGATGGACGTGCGCGTGGAGAGCATCTCGACCTCCTCGGAGAAGACCTCGCCCTCCGGCGTGAGCACTTCGACTTGGAACTTGGTCCGCGCCATGGTCTATTTCTTTGCCGCCTCGACGACCTCGTCGATCGTGCCCTTCAGGAAGAAGGCGCTCTCGGGGACCTCGTCGTGCTTGCCGACGATGATCTCCTCGAAGCCGCGGATCGTCTCGGCGATCGGTACGTAGGCGCCGGGGGTGCCGGTGAACTCTTCGGCGACGAAGAAGGGCTGCGAGAGGAAGCGCTCGATCTTGCGCGCCCGCTGAACTGTCAGCTTGTCCTCGTCGGAGAGCTCGTCGATGCCGAGGATCGCGATGATGTCCTGCAGCTCCTTGTAGCGCTGGAGGATCTCCTTGACTTCGTTGGCCACGCGGAAGTGGTCTTCGCCGAGGATGTCGGACTTGAGGATCGTGGAGGTCGAGTCGAGCGGGTCGACGGCCGGGTAGATGCCTTTTTCGGAGATCGCCCGCGATAGCGCGGTGGTCGCGTTGAGGTGGGCGAAGACGGACGCGGGGGCCGGGTCGGTGTAGTCGTCGGCGGGCACGTAGATCGCCTGGATCGAGGTGACGGATCCGCTCTTGGTCGAGGTGATGCGCTCCTGCAACTGGCCCATCTCGGTCTCCAGCGTCGGCTGGTAGCCGACCTGCGAGGGCATCCGCCCGAGCAGCGCGGAGACCTCGGAGCCGGCCTGGACGAAACGGAAGATGTTGTCGATGAACAGCAGCACGTCCTGGCCCTGGTCGCGGAAGTGTTCGGCCATCGTCAGGCCGGAGAGGGCGACGCGCATGCGCGCCCCGGGCGGCTCGTTCATCTGCCCGAAGACGAGCATCGTCTTATCCAAAACCCCCGACTCCTTCATCTCCAGCCACAGGTCGTTGCCCTCGCGCGAGCGCTCGCCCACGCCGCAGAACGCCGACAGGCCGCCGTGCTCCTTGGCGAGATTGTGAATCAGCTCCTGGATCAGGACGGTCTTGCCAACGCCCGCGCCGCCGAACAGTCCGACCTTCCCGCCCTTGGCGTAGGGGGCGAGCAGGTCGACGACCTTGATGCCCGTCTCGAACATCTCCGTTGTCGGCGTCAGATCCTCGACGCGCGGCGCGTCCTGGTGGATGCCGCGGCGCGGCGTGTCGGCCGGCAGCGGCTCGCCGAGGTCGATCGGCTCGCCGAGCAGGTTGAAGATACGGCCGAGCGTGACCTCGCCCACGGGCACGGTGATCGGGCCGCCCGTGTCGATCACCTCCGTGCCGCGCGCCAGGCCGTCGGTCGTGTCCATCGCGACGGCACGCACGCGGTCGTCACCGAGGTGCTGCTGGACCTCGCACACGAGCACGCCCTCGCCTGCGCTGGAGCTGACGCCCTCGGCCTCCTCCTCCGCGGCGGCGACGGGGCGGGCGACGGTGATCGCGTGGTTGATCTCCGGCAAGCGCTCTGGGAAGACGGCCTCGATCACGACGCCCTGGATCTCCTCGATGCGCCCGACGTTCTGCTTGGCGGCGGCTCCGTTCCCCGCTGCCTGCGCGGTGGCCGGATCTGTGGCGATGCTGGCGTCCATTTGCGTTCGATTCTCCTCTTTTTTATCTATTCAAGATTGGCGTTCGTAGTGTGAAGGCTGCGCCGCTGGCTAGACGTCCTAGGTGAGACCCTCAGCCCCGGCTACGACCTCCATGATCTCCTGGGTGATCTCGGCCTGACGGGCACGGTTCATCTGGAGAGTCAAGTCGGTGATGATCTCGCCCGCGTTCTCGGATGCGCTGCGCATCGCGGTCATCTGGGCGCCGAAGAAGCCGACGGTCGACTCGACGAGTGCTCGGTAGATCGAGATCTCTACATAGTCTGGCACGAGTCGCTTGAGGATCTCCTCGGGATCGGGCTCGTAGTCGACGAGCGCGCGCGGGCCACTCACCGGTCCGTCCTCCTGCTCGGCGCCCGCCCCGGCGGCGTGCTCGCCGGACCCCTCAGCGGCGATCGTCGCGGCGGACAGCGGCAGGAGAGTCTCGCGGGTGACCTCCTGGGTGAGCGGGGAGATGTAGGCGTTGTAGACGATCTCCACGCCATCCAGGCGACCGTCGATGTAGCCGGTGATCAGGTCGTCGGCGATCGAGCGCGCGTCCGCGTAGGCTGGGCGGTCGGCAAAGCCCGTGTAGCTGCCGCTCAGCTCGCGCCCGCGAAAGGTCAGCGAGGAGACGCCCCGCCTGCCGGTCGCGTACCAGACGGCCTGCATCCCGTCGTCGCCGAGCTCGTCGGCGATCTTGACGCCCGCACGGATGATCTGCGAGTTGAAGCCGCCGGCGAGGCCGCGGTCGCCGGTGATCAGGAGCAGCCCGACGCTGCTCTTGGAATCGTGCTCGCTCAGCAGCGGCAGCCTGCTCGCCTCGGCGCCGGCGGCCTGGGCGGCCTGGCGGGTCATGCGCCTGAGCGCGTCCGCGTAGGGGCGCAGGGCGGCGATCCGTTGCTCGGCGCGCCGCAGGCGCGCGGCGGCGACCATCTCCATGGCGCGGGTGATCTTCTGGATGTTCTTGACCGAGGAGATCCGGTTCTTGACGTCGCGCTGTGATGCCATGGCGATTCGCGCCTGACGGCCCTAGGCCGGCTGCGGCTCCCCCTCGCGCGAGGCCTCGGACACGCCCTGCTCGCCGGAGGCATCGCCGGAACGCCGATCGCTCGCGGTCAGAGGGTGCTCGTCGCCGAGCGCCAAGCCCTCCTCGTCGAGGTCGTAGCCGAAGTCCTGGGCGAATGCCTCGACGGCCCCGCGAACCTCCGTCTGCGTCCCCTCCGACCAGTCGCCGCCTGAGATCTTCTCGCGCACGCTGGCGTGCTGGGAGTGCATCCGTTCGGTCAGCTCAGCGAGGAACTCGCCCACGCGCTCGACGCTCAGGCGGTCGAGGAAGCCGTTCGTGGCGGCGTAGATCTGGACCACCTGATCCTGCACGGCGAGGGGCTCGCGCTCGTGCTGGTTGAGCGTCTTCACGAGCCGCTCGCCACGCGCGAGCGTTTTCTGCGTGTCGGCGTCCAGGTCGGAGCCGAACTGGGCGAACGCCTCGAGGTCACGGTATTGAGAGAGCTCGAGCTTGATCCGCCCGGCGACCTTCTTCATCGGTGAGATCTGCGCGTTCCCTCCGACGCGCGAGACGGAGATGCCAACGTTGATCGCGGGTCGCACGCCCGAGTTGAACAGCTTCGACTCCAGGAAGATCTGCCCGTCGGTGATCGAGATGACGTTCGTGGGGATGTACGCGGACACGTCGCCGGCCTGGGTCTCGATCACGGGCAGCGCCGTCAGCGAGCCCCCGCCGAGGTCGTCGTTGAGCTTGACGGCTCGCTCGAGCAGGCGCGAGTGCAGGTAGAAGACGTCCCCCGGGTAGGCCTCGCGGCCGGGCGGACGGCGCAGCAGCAGCGACATCTGCCGGTAGGCGTAGGCGTGCTTGGTGAGGTCGTCGTAGACGACGAGCGCGTGCTTGCCGTTGTAAAGGAAGTGCTCGCCCATCGCGCAGCCGGCGTAGGGAGCCATGAACTTGATCGGCGCGGCCTCGTCGGCGGGCGCGGCGACGATGATCGTGTTCTCGAGCGCCCCGTGTTCGTCAAGCGTCTGCGCAAGCGCCACAACGGTCGCCATCCGCTGGCCGATCGCCACGTACACCGAGACCACGCCCGTGTCCTTGTTGTTGATGATCGCGTCGATCGCGATCGCGGTCTTGCCGGTCTGGCGGTCGCCGATGATCAGCTCTCGCTGGCCGCGGCCGATCGGGATCATCGCGTCGATCGCCTTCAGGCCGATCTGCATCGGTTCCTTGACCGGCTGGCGCTGCACGACGCCGGGGGCCTTGAACTCGGCCGGGCGGCGCTCTGAGGTATCGATATCACCCTTGCCGTCGAGCGGACGCCCGAGCGGGTCGACGATCCGTCCCAACAGGCCCTCGCCGACAGGGATGTCGAGCAGCCGGCCGGTGCGCTTGACGGTGTCGCCCTCGGAGACCTGCTCCCACTCGCCGAACAGCACAGCGCCGACGTTGTCGGACTCCAGGTTCAGCGCCAGCCCGGTGACGCCGTGCGGGAGCTCGAGCAGCTCGAAGGACATGCAGTTCTCGAGGCCGTGCAGCCGCGCGATGCCGTCGGCGACCGACAGTACGGTGCCGACCTCGGTCAGCTCGGCGGCGCCGCCGTCGAGTCCCTCGATGCGGCTCTTGAGAATGCTGGTGATCTCATCTGGGTTGATCTGCATATCGGTTCCTAAGAGGCTCCTTGGGCAACGTGCCTGCGCAGCTGCTCCAGTCGATTGCGAATAGAGGCGTCGAGGATCGAGTTGCCGACCCGCAGCACGATGCCGCCGAGGATGTCCGGGTCCACATGCGCGGCCAATTTCACCTTGCGCCCGGCCCGCTCACCGATCCGCCGGCCAAGGCTCTCGGTGGTCGCTTCGTCGAGCTCGATCGCGCTCGTGATCTCGACCGCCAGCATCCTGTTCTCCTCTTCCCAGCGCCTGTCGAACTGCCGGCGGCAGCGGAAGATCACGGGCATGCGGTGGTTCTCGATCAACAGCGCCAGGAAGTTCACGAACACCTCGTCAGCTCCGTCGAGGATGCGCTCGAGCGCATCCTCCTTCTCCTTCGTTGAGAAGTACGGCGAGAAGAAGAACACGGCCAGCTCGCGGTTGGAGTCCAGGGCGTCGGCAAACTGCCCGAGCTGCTCGCGCAGCTCATCCAGCTTGTGCTGCTCGAGGGCGACCTCGAACAGCGAGCGCGCATATACCTCGGCGAGCTCCTCCATCAGGGGCGTCCTTGCGGCCCGCTCGCCCGCGCCGGGATCAGCAATCCAGGCTCGAACGATGAGCCGGGATCTGCAAGCATCAGTGGCGAGCGGGCGGTCATACCAATCTCAGTTGTTCGCAGCGGGGGAGGAGATGCTCGAGAAGTCGAGCTCGTTGAGCGCCTCTTCTACGAGCCGCTTCTGGTCGGCCTCGGTGAGCGTCTTGCGGGTGACCTTCTCGGTCGCCATGATCGTCAGGTCGGCGACCTCCTTGCGGATGTCGTCGAGCGCCCTTTTGGTTGCCGCCTCGATGTCGCGTTCGGCGCGCTTGGCGGCCTCAGCGACGATCTCCTGACCGCGCTCTTTGGACTCGTGCTCGTGCGTGTCGGCCGCCTGGCGCGCGCGCTGGACGATCTCTTCGGCCTGCGTGCGGGCCTCCTTCAGGCGCTCGCGGTATTCGGCGAGCAGGGCATCGGCCTCCGTGCGCGTGCGCTCGGCCGTGTCGATCGACTCTTCGATCGCTTTCTGGCGCTTTTCCAAGGCCTCGCTGATACGCGGGAAGACGAACTTCGCGAGCAGCCACATCGAGATGCCGAATACGACCAGCACCCAGAGCATCAGGCCGATGCCCGGCTGCACCAGAAAGCTGCTGCCGCTGGACGCGGGGATACTGTGCATCAGACGATGAACGCCGCGAGCAGACCGGCGACGAGGCCGTAGAAGAAGCACGCCTCGGTCAGCGCGAAGCCGAGCCATTGCAGCGAGGTGATCTCGTCGCGCATCTCTGGCTGGCGCGTGATGCCCTCGATCACCTTGCCCCACACGAGGCCGATGCCGACGCCGGCGCCCACGGCGCCGAGGCCGCCGCCGACGCCGAGACCGATCGACTTGCCCGCCTTGGCGATTTCTTCGGATACCGCGAAGACTGTGATGAGAGCTGTGAGCACGTCGATTGACTCCTTTAGTGATGGTCGGCGACCGCGCCGCCGAGGTAGATAGCTGTCAGGGTGGCGAAGATGAACGCCTGCAGGCCGGCGATGAGCACAGCCTCGAACATGAAGATCGCGATCGCAAGCGGCAACGTGAACCAGGCGATCGCCGCAACGCCGAGCAGCACGGCGAGCGCGCCGCCGAAGAAGAGGATCATCAGGTGGCCGGCGAGGATGTTCGCGAACAGACGTACTGAGAGCGAGATCAGCCGCATGAATTGGGAGAGCAGCTCCAATGTGAAGATCATTCCGGCCATCGCACCGTGCACGCCGGCCGGAATCAGACCCTTCAGATAGCCGAGCGGCCCCTTCTTGCGGACGCCTTCAGCGGTGTAGGAGACCCACACGATCAACGCCAGCACAAGCGGGATCGAGAGGTTCGCGGTCGCCGAGTACAGCGCGAAAGCCGGAACGTGCAGGCCAAACACCGTGATCTCGTGCTCGGTGTTCGTCGGCAGTGGGATGTAGCCGATCAGGTTGGAGAACATGATGAACAGGAACAGCGCACCGATAAACGGGAACCACTTGCGCGCCATCGCGTCGTCCATGTTCCCGCGCGTGATGTTGTCGCGCATCAGGTTGAACAACACCTCGACGGCGGTCTGGACCTTGTTCGGGCGCTGCTGCATGCGACGTGCGATATAGATCATCGTCGCGCAGGTCAAGAGCGACGCAAGCACGACGTAGAGGACGGCCTTCGTGATCGAGATGTCGATCCCGGCAACCTTGATCGAGATCCATGGATCGAGCTTGAACTCGTTCTGCGGCAGGAACGAGGCGTTCTTCCCGCTGGAGCCAAACACCACAACCATCACAATGGTCCCGGCGAGCCATACGCCGATGCCGAGCAGAACCTTGCGCTTGGTGCTCATGCCGCCGCTCTTCGTCTGTTCGGGCGTGCTCATGGGGTACTCGGCGTCCCGGGCGCGCGCGGCGCCCCCTGAATCGGACCCTCGCGGGTGACGAAGGACATCGCGAGGTACACGGTGAATGCTGCCAGCAGCAGCGCGGCGGCCATGATCCCGTCGCCCTTGCTGCCCGCGTAGCGCGCCAGGATGATCGCCAGCGCGACGAGCCAGACGCGGCCGAGCAGCGCCGCGACCATCAGCCCGGCTTTGAGCTTCGGGTCGCCCGCCCGCAGAGCTTGCTCATGCATCCATATCGTCCCCGCACGAGTCAAAAGCCAGGCACACGCTCCTACGAGGTAGCCGAGCAGCGGCATGCCCGCAATCAGCACGAACGGGGCTGTCGCGAGCACCAGGCACACGTCGAGGTAGCGGAGTACGGCCACGTCAGCTTGGCGATCCGGGGAGCCGTCCGTGGCACAGGGTCCACAGGTGCCGGCGATGACGCAGAGGTTTAGCCAGTACGAACACTCGCCCCCCGTGAGGGCAGGCGCGCCGCGAGGCGCACCTGCGCCGTGACAGCAGCATCGTCTCCACGCGATGCACGCGGCGATTGATGTACCCCTCGTTGGCGTCAAAGTTCGGCATGTCTGGATCCACCCTACAGGCGAGAAAGCCCGCGCGCTCGATTGCGGCGGAGCGATCGAGGCGCTCCTCAAACGCCTGCGGCAGCCAGACTAGCCTACCCGATCCCGGACTTCGTAACAAGTTTGTGACATGAGGTACGGGGATTATGTACTTGACGCAGAGCGGCGAGGTATTGCCTTGTGCAATGCTCCACTTGCCGCTCGCGTGAGCACCACCGCCGCCGCGGTGGTCGCCAGTCCCGCGAAGATGTCGAGCAAAAAGTGGTTGCCGGTCGCGAGCACGGCGACCGCGGTCACGCATGGATAGGCGATCGCCACGGCTCTCACCCATCCTCGTGAGGAAAGCCGCCACAGCGCCAGCGAGCACCATGCCGCCCAGGCCATGTGCAGCGAGGGCATCGCCGCCAGCTGGTTGGCGGCCGAGGCCAGCGAGCCGGTGTGCCACGAGCCGAGCGTATGGCTGTTGGCCACCACGTCGCTGTAGCCGGGGAGCATTCGTGGCGGGGCGAGGGGATACAGCCAGAACACGGCGAGACCGAGCGCGTTGATCGCCACCAGCGTGTTGCGCAGCGGCCGGTACAGGTCCGCGCGGCGCCACCACAGCCAGCCGAGCAAGCCCAATGTGACGATGAAGTGTGCGTTGTCGTAGTAGTAGGAGAGAACCGTGGCGAGCGTGTGGTGGGAGACCAGCCAGTGGTTGAGCGCCCGCTCGGGGTCCAGGTGAAGCGCGCGCTCCAGATCGAGCAGGCCCCGCGCGTGGTCGATGGCGGCGTGCTGGCGCAGCGGCGCCAGGTTGGCGACGATGTCGTACACCCACGCCAGCCATGCGATCACCAGCACGTCCAGCCACCAGCGCGGACGCCCGGCTCCGACCGTCACCGCACGGGCGCGAACGCGAGGCAGCGCGACGGCCAGTTCGCCGCCTGTGTCGTTCTGAGCGCGAGGGGCCATCGCAGGATCTTAGGGCGATGGCGCCTCGGACCCACCAGCCGCATCTGCATGTGCGCGCCATGTTTGGCGCTCTTACGGAGCAACCGGGCGCAAGCCGCGCTCTGAAAGCGTGTCGAGCACACGCGGCAACGCCATGGCCGTGCGCCGCCACGAGCCCGGAGCGCTGTAGTCATCGGCGTCGTGCAACAGCAGTACCGAGCCCTCACCCACGCCGCCGGTGAGGAGCGCGGCAATCGACGCGGGGGTGGCTCGCGCCTCCCAATCCCGTCCCCAATGGCTCCACAGCAGCGTCCGCCAGCCGTGCCCGCGGGCCAGTCGCAACGCGGAGGCGTTCAGCACGCCATAGGGCGGCCGGTAGAGGCTCGGAGAGTGACCCGTCGCGTCCTCGATCGCCGCGCGCGCACGAACAATGTCCTCACGCACCTGCCACGGCATCAGACGCAGAAGGTTGCGGTGGCGGTCACAGTGCAGGCCGATCCCGTGGCCGGCAGCGAGAATCTCCTGGCCCAGCGCGGGGTTGCGCCGCACCTGCTCTCCAACCAGGAAAAAGGTCGCCTCCACGCCTGCGCCGGCGAGAATCTCGAGGATCGCCTGGGTTCCCTGCACGTGGGGGCCGTCGTCGAATGTGAGCGCATAACCGCGTCCTGAGGCAGTGCGATCCTCGACTCCAAGCGCCGTGCGCAGGGCGGGCCACATGGGCGCCGGTGAGCGCGGGAAGTAAATGGGCCAAGAGCCCGCGAGGGCGGGCAGCAGGTAGCTCACCATCGCCACGCCACCAAGCGCACCCAAAGCAGCGGGTGCGGGAGGACTAGGAGTGCGATGATCGGGAGCGGACATGGTCGAACTTGTGCTGGGAATCGTGGCGGCTATGGGGGCGTCGACCCTCTACAGCCTAGGGATCGCCCTTCAGGCGATGGACGCCAAGCAGGCCCCGCGCGAGGAGCACCTGCGCCTGGCGCTCGTGTGGAGCTTGATCCGGCGCGCGCGCTGGCTCGCCGGCACAGGGCTATCGATCCTCGGCTTTCCGCTGCAGGTTCTCGCGCTCCTGTTGGCCCCGCTGGTGGTCGTGCAGCCTGCGCTCGCGGCCGGCCTGCTCGTGCTGATGCTCGTCGGCGAGCGGATGCTCGGAGAGCGCGCAGGCCGGTACGAGTACATGGCGGTTTCAGCCATCGTGCTCGGGATGCTCGGCGCGGCGCTCACCGCGCCACCGCACACGACCACGCACGTCGGTGACGAGGCGATCACATTCGCGCTCATCGGGCTCGGCCTGCTGGCGATGCTGCCGTATGTAGTGAGCCTCGTGCGCCGCCCGCCGCCGGCCGTGACGATGATCGGGGCAGGGTTGGCGTTCGCGTGGAGCGGCGTCGCAACCAAGCTCGCCGCCGATGACATCCACACCCACCACTTGGCCGTTGCGGCAGCCTGGGCGCTCTCCACAGCCGGCGCGTCGGCCGTCGGGGCGCTCAGCGAGATGAGCGCCCTGCAGGAGCGCCCCGCGATCCAGGTGGCGCCGGTCGTGTTCGTGACTCAGACGGTCGTGCCGATCGTGCTCGCGCCGCTGCTGCTCGGCGAACGCTTCACCGCGACCCCGTTCGGCGGGGTCGCGCTCGCGATCTCGCTGACGGTGCTGATCGCCGGCGCAGCCGCGCTGGCACGTTCACCGCTCTTGCTCGCCTTGATGGAGGTCGAGCCCGTGAGCGAGCCGAGCGGCTCGGCACCCAACCGCCCGGCCTCCAGCCAGGAGACGATCCGCTCCAGTCCGAGCACCGAGGATGCAGACCCATCGACCGTCACCACCAGCACATCGCCCGCTCGCCTCCGGCCCTGAGGAAGAGCGTCGGTGGCGTTCAAGCGCAGCGCCCCCTTCACGGGAATCGCGCCTGTCGTGCGCGCCAGCACCAGCTGGCCGACCGTCAGCCCGCCACGGGGCTGCAGGAAATAGAACTTGTGACGCAACCCCAGCGCACGTGCCTGTGAGCGCAGCGCACCACGGGTGCGCACCCAGCGCAGCAGGGATGAGCCGGGCCCAACTTCCGGCAGCAGCTCATCCCCCAGCGCATGCAACGTTGTGATCGTCGCGCGCGAAGGCACGCCGCCATCGTCCGCGAAGGAGGCATGGATGCCACGGCCGGCCAGCTCGCTCGCGACGAGCGTCACATCGCCCGCCGGCGCGTGCACGATGATGCCGACCTCGCGCTGGCTGGTGCGCACGTGGGTGAGCGGATGGACATGCAGCAGTATGTTCGCCACAGCTGTCACCTCGTCGGTGGACATTGTCCATGCGCCGATGCTCAGCAGCAGCACAAATGGAGTGGCAAACGCCACCAGCCGCAGCCGCCACCGCGGGATCGGGCGCACTCGCCGCGGGGTGTCGAGGACGAGATCACCCGCGGTGAGCTCCTCATGGGCGGCTGCAGCTGCGGGCGCGGCATGAGTGACCACCGTCGTGAGACCGACCGCCGGCTGTCCTTGAGCTCGTGCGCGGGGGCTCCGGCCATCGCTCACCAGCAGCTCCTGCAGCGAGCGCTCGCCGGAGTGGGTGGGGTTGGGTTCAGCAGGGCCTGTCTCGGCGAAACTCGCCTGCACGTGCTCGCGCAGCTCGTCGGTGTTGTTCGCCAGCCGCAGCAAATCGAGCGTCGCCATCGCGCGCGTGTTCAGCCGTGCATGACCGACGGGCAGCCCGTAGGAGACGACCGGGGTCCCCGCGGCCTTGGCCTCCAGGCAGGTGACACCGCCGGTGGAATGCACGAGTACGTCCGCGGCCGCGAGCAGCTGGGGCATTTTGTCGGTGAACCCATAGACCCGCACCCGGGACTGCTCTGAAAAAGTGCTCCTCAGCCTGTCGGCGAGCTCCTCGTTACGCCCAGCCAGGCAGACGATGCTGCTCACCTCTTCCAGGACGCTGAGCTCTCGTACCGCTCCCTCGATATCCCCCACTCCCCAGCCTCCGCCGGAGACAACCACGATGCGGCCCTCCTCGGGCAACCCCAGCGTGCGACGGGCCTGCAGCGGGCAGCGAGGACCGAGGAAATCGGCGGAAATCAGCGGGCGTACCAGACGCACGCTGCCCTCTCCGGCGATGCGCTCGACCGAGGACATCGACTCGCCATACATCACCAGATGCATGTCGATCCCGGGCTGCGCCCAGAAGAACAGGCCCGTGAGATCGGTGATCGTCGCCACCGTGGGGCAGTGCACCTTTTTGATGCGGCGCAGCCGTGCCAGCACAACCGTCACGGCCGGATATGTGGACACGATCACATCGGGTGCGTGCTTGGCAATACGCCTTGCCAGCGGGCGCGAGCCCAAGAGATACAGCAGCCGGCGTGCCAGCCAGCGGATCGGCGCCACATGCTCGAGCAGCCAGTACACGAACGTATACGTCCACGGCATGAGGCGCAACTGCACGCGATAGCCGTCCTCGACCACGGGTCGCAGCAGGCGCCCCATCGCGGCGAGGCCGTCGATGACGGTGACCTCCGCCTGCTCGGCCGAGCTCTCGATCTGATCGGCCAGCGCGCGCGCGGCGGCGGCGTGACCCTCGCCCACGTCGGCGGAGAGGATTAAGACACGCCGGGGGCCGGGAACCCGGGATGTGGGTTTGCGGTAGCGGCGTCGCATATCAGTCAGGTCTTGCAATGCAAGCCGCCGGTGCGGCTCGCATACACGCCCACAGCCAGATGCCCACGGCGGGCGCGACGGCAGTTACAGGGTACTGAGCACACCAAAGCGTTGCATGTCCGCGAGACGTAAGAATGAAGCGCGTGCAGGCCACCACCCCTCTGACTCCTGACGCGCCCCGCATGCGCCCGGTGCCCGGTGGCCAGACTCACTCCGGGGAGAGGGAACCGGCGCGCGCACTGCGGGCACTTGGCGCGCTCGGCCTCCTCGGCGTGCTCACGACCGTCTTCCTGCTCACCGCGGGCGTGGCGAGTAGACCCTCACAGTACGTCCCGGCCCGTAGTGGCGGCTGGCCGGGCTGGATGGCGGGCCCCCTTCAGGGTCTTGGTGTGGGTATCACCCCGGATCGCTTCCAGACGCTGATACTGATCATGAGCGCGAGCTACCTGGCGGTGCTGCTCGCCGCGCGCACGTTGTCCGTGCGAGCGCTGGCGGGCACGATCATCGCCGCGCACCTCGTGCTGCTGCTTGGCCCGCCATTGATCTCCCAAGATGTCTTTGGCTATCTCGACTTCGCCCGTCTGGGCGCCCTGCACGGGCTGGACCCCTATACGCACGTCGCCGCTCAGGCGCCCACGGACGCCTCCTATCCATTCATTGGCTGGCCTTTCCAGCACTCTCCCTACGGTCCTCTGTTTACGTTAAGCAGCTACGCGATCGTGCCGCTCGGGGTAGCCGGCGGGTTGTGGGCCATGAAGGCGATCGCGGTCATCTCGAGCCTCGCCGCAGTGGCACTTATTGCACGTGCAGCCGGGCGCCTCGGTCACTCGCGGCGCTATGCCGCGGCGTTCGTCGGCCTTAACCCGGTGCTGCTCGAGCTCGCCGTAGGCGGCGCCCACAACGACACGCTCCTTCTGCTGGCCCTCGCCGCTGCGCTCGTGTTCACGGCTGGCTCGAGCCCGCGCTTTCGCGCCGGCGCCGCCGCACTGGCGGCGGGGGTCGGAGTCAAGGTCACCGCCGGCCTGGCGCTTCCGTTTCTGGTGCTCGGGGCCGGCGGGACCAATAGGAAAGAGCGCCTGCGTGTGGCCGCCGCCGCCGTGTTGAGCCTGGCGCTGCTCGCGGCCGTTGGGCTGATCGGCTTCGGCTCACACGCGCTGGGATTCCTCAGCGCCGTGAGCGAGCAGCAGCAGCTCGTGGCGACGCACAGCGTGCCCGCTGAGACCGCGCGCCTGGTGGGGCTTGGAGGAACGCCGGGCTGGTGGCGGCACTGCTTCATCGCCGGATTCGTGGTGGTCCTTCTATACGCCTTGTGGCGCACCCTGCGAGGAGCAGATTGGCGCGTGGCCGCCGGGTGGGCGACGCTGGCGCTGCTTTTGTCCACCGCCTGGCTTTTGCCCTGGTATGCGATCTGGCTGCTGCCGCTAGCCGCGGTCAGTGGCGACCGGCGCCTGCGCGCTGCCACGCTCGTCCTCTGCGCCTACGCGCTCCTGATTCACCTGCCGCTCGGCAACGGGTGGCTCAGCCCGCAGCGAGTCACCTGCCACACGCGGAAAGACTGCGTTCCCCGGCGCCCTCTGAGCAGCGGACACCACGTCCATTTCACCGGTCTCCAGGTCCCTGGCCACACCGCGCTCGATCTCCGCCGCTGAGGCATCCGGGCGCAGCCGCCGCAGGCGCACGGTGTCCAGACGCCGGAACTTGAGGATCTCGAGCACGTACACGAGATAGACGCTGGCCGACGCGACGATCAGGCCGACGGCGACGATCACGAGAGTCCAGACAGTGTCGTAGTGGCCTTTGTGGTCTGAGTAGGGAACGAACCGCAGCGCCAGCGCGAGTCCGGCCAGCATCAGCGTCCAGGCGTACAGATAGGCGATTGTGCGCCGGCTCGAGAAGCCAATCCGGGCCATGCGGTGGTGGAAGTGCTCGCTGTCGGGACGGTAGATCGGCTGCTTGTACTTCAACCGCTTGAGCACCACGAACGTCGTGTCGAGAAACGGCACCGCGAGCAGAATCAGGGGCAGCACGAACGAGACGACCGCGGCGGTCTTGACCGCCGCCTCAACGGTTATCACGCCCATCAGCAGCCCCAGCAGGTTGGCCCCGCAGTCGCCCATGAAGCTCGATGCGGGCGGGAAGTTGAAGAACAGGAAGCCGAGTGCCGCTCCTGCCGTCAAAGCCGCGAGCACCCCCGGTTCCTGACGGCTGAGATCAAAGGCGATGACAGCCATCGTGGCGGCGATAATCGCGCACACCCCCGCCGCCAAGCCGTCCACCCCATCGGAGAAGTTGACGACGTTCATCATCACCACCAGGCCAATCACCGTCAGCACAGGCCCGGCATTGGTGATACCGGCATTGGGGAAGTGCAGCGTGCCCGCGAACGGCAGCGTGATCGCCTTCACGGCCACCCCGAAGTGCACCACGATCACCGCGGCCAGCACCTGCCCCAGCAGCTTTAGCGCCGGGTGCAGGTCAAAACGGTCGTCGAGTGCGCCCACCACAGTGATGACCCCAGCGGCGAGCAGCACGCCGTGCCACAGCTGGGGTTGGCTTTCGCGGGCATAGCCGGCGGGTAGCCAGACCAGCCCGGCTACGAGCGCCCCGGCGAAGATCGCCAGTCCTCCGAGCAGCGGCGTCGGATGATCGGACAGGCCCCGCTGGCGCGGCTCGTCGATCACGCCCACAGCCCTCGCGATCCGCATCGTGACCGGCGTCAGCAGAGCGGTCACTAAAGCGGCCGCCAGGAAGGCGTAGAGCGCGTCTAGCTCGGTCGGTTGCGGCATGAGCCCGCGAACAGCATCGCAGGGACAGGGGTCGTACGCGACGCAGAAGCCGCGAAGCGGCTAGGCGGGAAGGTCCTCGTAAAGGGGGTAGCGCTCGACGATCGCCCGCACCTGCCCGGACAGGACGGCGGTGTCGCTCGCGAAGTCGCCAGATAGCAGCGTGGCTGCGATTATCTTCCCCGCCTCTTCGAAGTCCTCGCACTGTAGGCCCCTGGTGGCCAGCGCCGGTGTGCCGATCCGCAGGCCGGAGGCTTCCATCGGAGGACGTGGATCGAAGGGCACGGCATTGCGGTTGACGGTTATCCCGACCTCGTGCAGCCGGTCCTCCGCCTGCTTGCCGCTGAGCTCGGGCTGGAGGGTGCGCAGGTCGACGAGCGCGAGGTGCACATCGGTGCCACCGGTGAGCACATTGAGGCCGTTGCCGGCGGCCAGCAGCTGCTCAGCGACCGCCTGGGCGCCCTGTACCGTGCGACGCTGGCGCTCGGCGAACAGCTCGCTTTTGGCGACCTGCAGCGCCACCGCCTTACCCGCAATCACATGCTCCAAAGGGCCGCCCTGCTGGCCGGGGAAGACGGCGGAGTCGATCTTCTTCGCGTGCTCCTCCTTGCACAGGATGATCCCCGCACGCGGGCCGCCGAGCGTCTTGTGAGTCGTCGTAGTCACCACGTCGGCCCCGAGCTCCACAGGGTTGGGGTGAAGCCCGGCAGCCACGAGACCGGCGAAGTGCGCCATGTCGACCATCAAAAAAGCCCCCACCTCGTCGGCGATCTCGCGGAAACGCGCAAGATCGAGCTGGCGCGGATATGCCGACCAGCCCGCGAGCAGCAACTTCGGCCGGCGCTCGCGTGCAATGCGCGCGACCTCGTCCATGTCGATCAGACTGCTTTCACGATCGACCTCGTAGGCGGCGATCTCGTACAGCCGCCCGGACACGTTGATCCTCATTCCGTGCGTCAGGTGACCGCCGTGGGCAAGCGACAGTCCCATGATCGTGTCCCCGGGGGTCAGCAGCGCGTGGTAGACGGCGGCGTTGGCCTGCGCGCCCGAGTGCGGCTGGACGTTCGCATGCCCGGCGCCGAACAGCTCCTTGGCACGATCGATCGCGAGCCGCTCGGAGATGTCTACCCACTCGCAGCCGCCGTAGTAGCGCCGCCCGGGATAGCCCTCGGCGTACTTGTTCGTGAGCACGCTGCCCTGGCATTCGAGCACCGCCCGCGGCACGAAGTTCTCCGAGGCGATCATCTCCAGCGTGTCTTTCTGCCGGCGGAGCTCGCCCCGCAGCGCATCGGCAACCTCCGGGTCGACCTCCGCAAGGGGACGGTTGAAGTAGTCGGGGCTCAGCTCGGGCATGGCATGCTCCTCGGCAGGGGAGGACGATGGAGTGCCCAGGCGCGCGGCGAGCTTCCCCCAGCCGCTCCCCGGTGGTCTTTTCCACCTTTTGCGCCAGTCGCGGCTGCGCCTTACGAGGCTAGCAGGAGGCGAGGATCAGCTCCACCTCCGCGCGCGTCAAAGGCCCCTCCCGCACCACACGCCACTCACCGCGCTCCTCGTACTCGCTCAGGTCAACCACGGTCGACGGGACACCCGGCAGCTCACCCCCGTCGAGCACGAGATCAGCCCCTTCGCGCAGCTCCACCGGCACATCCGCAAGACGCTTAGGATCGGGCCCACCTGAGAAGTTGGCGCTCGACTGGGCAGCGGGCAGTCCTACCGCGGCGAACGGACCCGACAGCGCGGGTACGCGAAGGCCGAGCAGCGCCGGACGGGTGCCTAGCGGATCGCACACAAGGGAGAAGCGCTGCCCGGGGTTTGGAAGCAGCAGGGTCACGGCCCCCGGCAGCAGGGCTGCTGCCGCAGTGCGCGTGCGCACCCCCAGTTCCGTGAGCGACTCGAGCGCCGGCTCCAGCGCAAAGAACATGACCGCGGCTGGCTTGGCGGGAGGTCTTTGCTTCAGCTCGTAGACGCGTCGCACGGCGCTTTCGCTTTCGGGGTTGCAGGCAAGACCGTAGACGGTGTCCGTCGGGATCACGGCGACACCATCCCCGGCAAGGCATTCCTCCAGCCTCATGGCATCCTTAGGCGTGAGGCTCACCGCCGTTCACCAACGACCACGCGCTCGATGCCAGCGAGGTCGCGCTCGATACGCACCGCCTGAAAACCCGCCGCGCGGGTCAGCCCGGCAACCGGCCTAGCCTGCCCGGCGCCGGTCTCCAGGGCCACGAGGGCAACGCGGCTGCGCCCGGCGAGCTGGGAGAGCAGCTCTCCGATCACAGCCAAACCGTCCTCCCCCGCAAACAGCGCCTCATGTGGCTCGTGGCGGAGGATCTCAGGGGCCAGCGACCCGCGCTCGGACTCGGCCACGTAAGGCGGGTTGGCGAGCACGGCGCCGTACTCGTCCTCCACACCAGCGAGCAGGTCTGCCCGCAACCACTTCACCTCCAGGCCCAACCGCTCCCCGTTGGCGCGGGCCAGCTTCAGGGCGGCCTCGCTGATGTCGCTACCGGTCACAAGCAGATCCGGGCGCTCGTCCTTCAGCGCCAGCGCCACGGCGCCGCTGCCCGTGCCCACGTCGAGCACGCGTGCGCCGCGCGGCAACGCAAGCCCCACCTCCACGAGCAGCTCCGTCTCCGGGCGTGGGATCAGCGCACGAGGACCGCTCATCAGCTCCAGGCGGCGAAAGCCACGGCGCCCGATGATGTAGGCAACCGGCTCGCGCTCCACAGAGCGCCGGCGCACGGCGTCTTGAAAAGCGCGCACAGCCGGTCCGGTCACGGTCAGATCATCGTCGAGAAGCAACCGCTCGCGAGCGACGCCCAGCACGTGCGCCAGCAGCACTTCGGCGTCCAGCCTGGGCGTTTCGCACCCGGCTGCGCCGAAAGCAGTCATCGCTCCATCCAGCGCCTCCTTGACGGGAGTCCCACTCACCCAGCCGGTCACACCGCCGCCTGCGCCTCCAGGCCCCGGCGCTTCTCTTCAGACTGCAGCGACGCGGTCAGCTCGTCGAGCTCTCCTTCGAGCACCTGCTCGAGGTTGTGCACGGTGAGCTTTGTGCGATGGTCGGTCACGCGGCGATCACCGTAGTTGTAGGTACGTATCTTCTCCGCGCGGTCGCCGGTCCCCACCTGCGAGCGGCGGTCGGCGGCGAGCTCGGCCTGCTGCTCGGCCAGCGCATGCTCATACAGTCTTGCCCGCAGCACGCGCATCGCCCGTTCGCGGTTCTGCAGCTGGGACTTCTCGTCCTGCATCGACACCACGATCCCTGACGGCTTGTGTGTGATGCGCACAGCCGAGTCGGTCGTATTGACGGACTGGCCACCCGGGCCGGATGAGCGGTAGACGTCGATCTGCAGGTCGTTCGGGTTGATCTCCACATCAACCTCCTCCGCCTCTGGCAGCACCGCGACGGTCGCCGTGGAGGTGTGGGTCCGGCCCTGGGACTCGGTCTCAGGAATCCGCTGCACACGATGGGTGCCGCCCTCGAACTTGAACACCGAATAGGCCCCGTGGGGTGGGCGGGACTTAATCGCGAACGTGTACTTCCCTGCGCTGATGTCCATCGGCTCGGTCATGAAACCGAGGCGCTCTGCGTAGCGGGTAAGCATCCGGTACACATCGCCCGCCCACAGCCCCGCCTCGTCCCCACCCGCGCCGCCCTGGATCTCGATGATCACATTCTTCTGATCGTTCGGGTCAGGCTCGACCATCGCCAGGCGAATCTCCTCCTCGAGCTGCCCGATCCGCTCGCGAGCCACTGTCAGCTCAGCGCGTACCTCCGGGTCCTCGCCGTCCTCACTGAGCAGCTCCTCAGCGCCTGCCGCGTCGTCCTGAGCACGGCGCCACTCCGCGGCCAGCTTGGCCGCGGGCTCGAGCTGGCTGTATGCGCGGCCGGCCTCGGCGTAGCGCTCCCTGTTGGAGATCACCTCCGCGTCGGTCATCTGCTCGCCCAGCTCAGCGAACCGGGTCTCGATCTGGGTGACTAGATCTTCGATCATCGAGGCTGAGTGTAAGCGCTCCCAGCACCCCCTTTCCTCACGCGGCGGGGAAGCGCACCGCGAAGCTCGCCCCCTGTCTGACCTCGACGCAGTCGATCTCTCCGCCCGCGGCCTGGACCAGCCTGCGGGCAAGCGGTAAGCCGAGCCCCGCACCCGAAGCACCGCCGTTTGCGCCATGACTGACGCCCGGCTCAAAGATCTGCTCGCGGATCGCTGAGTCGACTCCCGGCCCGTCGTCTCCTACCTCAAAGATCACCCGGTTTGTCTCTGCACGAATCGCGACCTCCACACGCTTGCAAGCAAAGCGAACGGCGTTCTCGAGGACCGGCGCCAGCGCACGCTCGACCAGGTCAGACTCGGCCGCAACGCGCACCGCGGAAGGCACGCTCCTCACCTGGACGGTGAGTCCGCGCTCTGCCGCCGCGCTCCGTGCGCTCTCTGCCGCACGCTCGGCGACCGCGTGAGCGTCGGCCAAGCGCGGCGTGGCCGCAGTCTCAGCGCGAGCGGTGGCGAGCAGCACCTCGAGCGAGCGCCCAAGACTCTCGGCGGATGCGCGAATCGACTCCAAGGCCCTCGGGTGGCGCTCGGGCCTTGAGGCGGCGAGCTCCGCTTCAGCGAGGATCTTCGCCAGCGGAGTCCGCAACTCGTGCGAGATCTCAGCTGTGAAGCGCTGCTCACGCCGCAGGCTCTGCGACAGCCGGTCGAGCAGCCGGTCGAAAGTCGCCGCCAGCTCCGTCAACTCGTCGTGAGGGTTACCGGCAAAGAAGCGGCGGGAAAGATCGTGCTCTGTCCAATCCGCCGCCGCCGCGGTCATCCGAGCCACCGGCGCAAGCGCCCGGCGGGTCACCCACGCCGAAGCCGCGGCGATACCCAACACGGTGAGCACCCCGAGAATCAGCGAACCGATCAGAGCCGTCTGCGCGCTGCTCTCATACGGGCTCAAAGACGTCCCCACAACCAGCGTCCCCAGACGCCGCGAGCTCTGCGCGACCGGCACCGCGTAAAGCCGCGTACCGGCGCTCTGAACGGTCGCCAAGCGCGGCGCTCCGCCGGCCAGGGCGAGCGCGGCCTTTCTGGAAGCGGCAGAAGAGACAGGCGCCTCGAGCGTCCGGCCAACTGCGAAAACCCACGTCTGGGTGTCAGGCGTCGCCCGGTCGGGAGCCTCCGGCACTTTCAGCTGGCCGTTCACGACGCTGAGGGTCCGCAGCTGGCCGGCGGCGCGATCGCGCAGGAGGCTGTCCACATCGCTGCGTAGCCTCGCGTCAAGGACGAGGTTGAACGCCGTAACCAAGACCCCCACTGCGAGCACGGAGCCCGCCAGGGTGCTCAACAGCAAACGCGCGCGCAGGCCAGTGAATCGCGGGCGCTTCATGCCAAGCGGTAGCCAACACCGTGAACAGTGGTGATCTCCGGAGCCTTGGGGAGATCGCGAAGCTTTTTGCGCAGCCGCGCCAGGTAGACGTCGAGCGTGTTGTCGTGCACCATGGCCCCGTCGGGCCACGCGGCGCGTACGAGCTCGCGCCGGTTGAGTGTGTCGCCCGGGCGACCTGCGAGCGCCGCGATCAGGCGAAACTCCGTCGGCGTTAGTGAGATCGTCCGCTCTGCCGCATGGATCTCGTGGGCGGTGGGGTCCAAAAGCAAACCACCCACCTGGAATGCCTGTGTGGTCCCCGCCCGCTTCAGCAGCGCGCGCAGGCGAGCCGCCACCTCGGCGACACTGAAGGGCTTGGTGACGTAATCGTCCCCACCCGCCGCAAATCCAGACAAGCGGTCGCTCATCGCGTCGCGTGCCGTGAGAAACAGCACAGGCACCTGCACTCCGCGGGCACGCAGCGCCTGACAGAGATCGCGCCCGTCCGAGTCCGGGAGCCCGACATCGATGATCAAAGCATCGGGTGGGCCCTCCTTGACCCGCCGCATCGTCTCTGCTCCCGTTCTCACCCCCTCTACAGCAAACCCCTCGTCCTGCAGGCCACGGGCAAGCAGTCCGCGCAGCTCTTGATCGTCCTCAACAACCAAGATCCGCAACCCCGGCACATCTGAAGTATGCGCCACCGCGGCCTACCTCACTGCTCGCGCAGGATCTCCCCGAGCCGCAATTGCCGGATCCCGCGACTCGCGAAGGCAGTGGCAAGCAGCGTCGCGACGATCGCCGCGCCCGCGAGGCCTCCAAGGAACCCCCAGGGAACCACAAGCGTGTCCGGCGGGGGATCGAACACGTGCTGGAGGATCGCGACGAGCATCGCCGAGAGCAGCAGGCCGAGGCCGGCCGCCAGGGCGAGTCCCACAGCCAGCACGATCGCCGCCTCGGTCCACAGGAACGCCGAGATCCGCGACAGCGGCGCGCCGATCGCAGCCATCGTCGCGAACTCCTGCCTGCGCTCGGAGATGCCCAGGGCGACAAACAGCGCCATCGCCGCGGCGGCCAGGACGATCGCGAACGCCTGCTCGATGTGGCTGATCCCAGTCAGATCGACCGTCGTGATCGAGCTGCTCGTGCGGGCGCTCTGGTTGTTGATGTTTTCGACCTTGGTGCCGAGCGCGCTCGTCGCGGCCGCGACGCGGCGCGCGACGTCCGGGGGGTAACCGCTGGCCTTGGCGAACACAACGTTGGGCCCGCCGGCGTGGGTCACCGACTCGAGGTAGGCGAGGTTCGCAACCATGAACGAGTCCTTCGGAGCGGAGGGAAACTCCTGCACGATCCCGGCAACGTGGAACGGGACGACGTGGAACTTGCCCGTCCGCTGGTCGAGCACCCGCAGCCGCAACAGGTCGCCGTTCTTGAGCGAGAAGTCGGTGATCGTCTCTTTGCTGACGGCGATCCCATCGGGGGTGGCGCGCAACCGGTCCAGCACCTGCTGCGCCGTCGAGTTCAGGAAGTAGGAGTCGCGCAGTGTCGTCGCCTTCCCGAACGACGGCGCATCGATCCCATACGTGTCTTGCAGATCAGATCCGACGTAGGCGTAGGAATGCTCCACGCCGGTCGCGCTCGCCACGCCCGGCACCGCGGCGATCCGCCGGGTCAAGTCGCGCTGGGCGGCGACGCCTGGTGGCGCGGTGGCGGTGACGTCGGCGCCGAGCGTGAGCTGGGCGTCGGCCTTCACCTGCTGGTTGTAGGTCGCCGAGAAGATCCCGAGGTTGACACCGAACGCGAGCAGCAGGCCGACCACGACCAGGCCGCGGTTGATAGCGGCGCCGCGGCGCCCCGCGCTCACCAGCAGGAGGGCGAGGCGCGTCGATGCGCGACCGCGAACCGCCCGTTTTATCAGCCAGGAGAGAGCGCGGCCCCGGAGGCGGACCAGCAGCAGCGTCGCCCCGATCCACAGCAAAGCGGGAGCGAAGAACATGTACACCGACAGGGACAGGGTCGGATTGGAGTCGGGGCTGAGCACCGCCGAGAACCCCGTGCTCGCCGTCAACCAGTAGATCAGGGCGCTGACCGCCAAGCACACGATGTCGACGTACAGACGCTGCCACAGGAGCTTGCCCTCCCGGCGCGTTCCCCTGCGCCCGCTCGAGACGCTGTTGCGAAGTGAGGAGAGGCTCGCACCGACCCGTGCCGCGGCCGCCCCGGCGCTCGCCAAGAGGACGCAGATCGCCCCAATCAGCAGCACCCGTCCCGTGCTCGCGTGAGCTCCGCCCGTCACGAGCGCCGAGACGGCGCCGAACGCCGCCGCGGTGCCGAGCAGCCCCGCGACGATTCCAAGGATCACGCTCTCGAAGCTCGCCAGCACGAGCAGATCGCGCCGGCGCGCCCCCCGCGCTCGCAGCAGCGCGAGGTCACGGCGATCGCGGTCGACGGTGCCCAACGCAGCCAGGTAAGCGAGCCCCAGGGCGATCAGGGCACCAGGCACCGCGAGCATGATGTAGAGCGTCTGGGCGTATAGAGCGTCGCCGGCGGCAGTGTTCAGCGAGTCCGAAAGGTTGTCGACGAACTGGACCCGCCCGGGCAGTGTGCGCTCGATGCGGTTGCGCGTCTGAGTGGCCCGTTCCAGTGCCGCGCTGGGACTACCCCCGCTCAGCGCCACCGGGTCGAGCTGCGTCTGCACCTGCCACTGAATGCCCGTCTGTGCACCGGGCTGGGCGCTCGTCCCGGTGCTGGCGTTTGCGATCGTCCCCAGGCCCCGCGCGAACGTCGAGGCGAACGTGTCCAAGGGCATGATCGCGACGTTCGCGGGGGGCTGCGCGGGAGCCGGACCGAGCTGAGGATTGAGTGGCTGAAACAGCTTGTCGGGCGCGGTCACGAGCGCGACGCCCGAAACCGGATAGGTGCGCGGCCGCCCGTCAGGGGCGCGCAGCGTGACCGGTTCGCCGATATGGGCCTGCAAGGTGGCCGCCATCTGCTGATCGAGCACCACGGCCCCCGGGCGCAGTGCGCCCTCGAGCAGGCGGAACGTATGGATGTGAGTGCCGTAATCGAGCGGGGCCGCGAGCACAGCGCCGCTGCCGGAGCTCGTGAGGCCGTTCGCGCTGTGGTGTTCGCCGCCGGACAGCGGCGCGGTGGCCACGGCCGAGGCCTGGAGCACCCCGGTCTGCTTCGCCACTTCGCCAGCCACGGAGCGCGCTTCACGATACGAGGACACGGGAGCCTGCAGGTCGAGCGGCACGCTGCGAACGGCGCTGCCGGCGACCGTCCGCAGAGAGTTGCCCACGAACAGCAGCATCCCGCCGAGCAGCGCAACCGAGGCGCCGAGCACGAGCACCCGGATCAGAGACCGGCCGGGAGCACGCAGCAGCCACGACACGGCGAGGCGAACGGCGCTGTTCATCCGCTCGCGACCCCCACAACGCGCCCGTCGGCGAGCTCCACCACCCGGCCGGCACGAGCCGCAACATCAGCATCGTGCGTGGCCGTAACCAGCGTGAAGGAAAACTCCCGCTGCAGCGCCTCGATCAGATCCAGCACCCGCTCAGCGGTGCCGGAGTCAAGATGTCCGGTCGGCTCATCACACAGCAGCAGCTCGGGACTCTGGGCCAGCGCCCGTGCGATCGCGACACGCTGCGCCTCCCCTCCCGAGAGCTCACCGGGCAGCGCGTCGAGCTTCACGGAGAGCCCAACCAGCTCGAGCAGGTCTTCCGGCTCGTAGCCGGCCCCGCCGTTGCGTCCGTCCGCTGACTGCGCGGTGGCCTCACGGGCAAAGGCCACGTTCTCAAACGCCGTGAAGTAGCTCAGCAGGTTCGAGCCCTGGAAGATGTAGGCGATACCTGCCGCCCGCGCACGGCCGCGCGCCGCCTCATCGAGCGAAGAGAGCTCCCGCTCCTTCCACATCACACGCCCCTCACTCGGGACGATCAGGCCACCGAGCACATGCAGCAGGGTCGTCTTGCCAGAGCCGGACCGTCCCCACAACGCCAAACGCTCTCCAGACTGCACCGCGAGGTCAACTCCATGGAGCGCGGTCACGCGTGCGTCCTGATCGCCATAGGCCACCGTGACGCCTTCGCACGCAATCAACGAGGTCGTGGCGATCACGGCGCCGCAGGACACACTCATGCGGCCACCTTCCCGTCGCGCATCTCGATCACGCGCCCGGCGCGCCCGGCGACACGCTCGGAGTGGGTCACGACCACGACCGTGCTCTCGTAATCGCTACTCAGCTTCTCGAGCGCCTGCAACACGACCTCCTCGTTGTGCTGGTCGAGCTCCCCTGTCGGCTCGTCGGCAAGCACGAGCCGCGCGCGACGTGCCGCCGCCGTGGCGATCGCCACGCGCTGCTGCTCTCCTCCGGACAGCGCTGAGGCCCGGTGGGCGCAGCGCTGGGCCAGCCCAAATGCAGCCAGCGCCGCATCCGCCGCGCCGGCCGCGTTCTCCCGTCCGGCCAAACGCAAAGAAACGGCAACGTTCTCGTGAGCGGAAAGCGCGGGCCAGAGATTGTCGCTCTGGAAGACGATCGCCAGATCCCGCGCCCTGTAGGCGGCGAGCTCCGCCTCATCCAGGCGTCCGAGCGAACGGCCCCACACACGCAGCTCGCCCGCAGAGGGCTCATCGAGGCCGGCGGCGAGCGCCAGCAGGGTGCTCTTGCCGCAGCCCGAGGGGCCGAGGATCGCGACCAGCTCCCCCGGCTCGATCTTCAGATCCAGCCCCCGCAGCGCAACCGTCTCGACAGGGCCGGAGCGATAGATCTTGAACACGTCGTGACACTCCAGTGCGCCCCAGCGAACCTCCTGAGAGCCCTCCTCGGGCTCGACATACAGGCTCTTCACCGCCACTTGAAACTTTCGATCATTTTTTTGTACGCGTCGACGTTGTCGACTCCCACGGGCGTACCGAGATCGACAACCGCCACGCGGCCGCCGTGCGCCAGTACGTAGCGATCGACTATCAAAGTCACCTGCTTGCCGGTCACGGGGTTGGGCGCGCTCTGGGTCGTGTAGGTCGCCTTTACGGCCGGTCCGCCCTTCAGCGTGATCGTCCGGATCTTCCCCGCCGTCAGGGTGGGAGTGGAGCGCTTGAGCACCGCGAGCTGGGCCCGTACGCTCGCCATCGTGGGCGCCGTCCCCTGCGACAGGGCGATTCCCACCAGGTTGTTCTTTTCCGTGATCGACACTCCCGAGCCCGCTTCCCGGACGGTCCAGCCCTCCGGGTAGAGCATCGAAACTCGCAGGCGCCGCGCGTCGAGCGTCAGGAAGTTCTGGCTATCCGGGATATCTCCGGTCGCCGCCGATTTGGCGTCGGCAGCCAGCGCGTCGGCACCTTCGCTTTGGGTAGAGCTCACCGGCGGCGCGCCCACTGAGGAAGGCTTAGAAGAGCCTCCACCGCACGCCACCAGCAAGCCACATGCGGTGATCGTGCTCAGCCAGCAACCTGTCTTTGAGATTTGCATTGGCCAAGCCTGACGCGCGCACCCTGACACTTTCCTTAAAGCCGAAGCTCTCAGGCGGCGAGCTGCTCGCCTTGGGCGAGCTCGAGCAGCTCGTCGAGCGTCGCCGACAGCTGCTCGACGGCGTCCCGGTCACGCGGCAGGCCGTTCTCACCCAGTGCCTCATCGGCCTGACCGACCGGCAGCTCGCGGTCCACGACCCGCGCGCCGATCGTTGTGAGCACCTTGCGCGTCTCGGCCTGCGCCCAGACGGCGCCGAACAGGCTCGTGCTCGCTCCGATGACCGCAGCGGGCTTGCCTCTCAGGGGGTTATCCGCGACCGGGCGCGAGGCCCAGTCGAGCGCGTTCTTGAGCACGCCGGGAATCGAGGCGTTGTACTCCGGCGTGGCCACGATAACGGCGTCCGCCCCGGCGATCGCGGCCTTCAGCGCCGCCACCGCCGGGGGCGTCTGGTGCTCGTCGTCCTCGCTGAACGGCGGGATCGCAGCGAGCTGGCCGAACAGCTCCAGCTCGGCCCCCTCTGGCAGAAGCGTCGCGACCCCACGCAACAGGCGTGTGTTGTGGGAGTCGCGCCGCAGGCTGCCAGAGAGTCCGAGGATGCGCATGATCCTTACGCCTGCCTTCCGAGCTCGAGCGAGATCTCGAGCTTGACGTCGTTCTCGAGCGCGAAGCCGCCCTTCGGCAGCGGCGCGTTCCAATCGAGGCCGTACTCGCGGCGGTCGATCACGGCCTCGAGCTCTACCCCGAGTTTGTCATTGCCCGCGATGTCCTCGTGCGGTCCGGTGACCGTGCCGCGGGCAGTGACGTTGTGCGTGTTGCCCTTGATCGTCAGATCACCCTCGACCTCCACCTGTCCGTCCTCGGAGATCCTCACGCCGCTCGAGCGGAAGCTGATCCGCGGATAGCGCTCGCTGTCGAAGAAATCGGGCGCTTTCAGATGACCGGCGAGGTTCTCGTCCTTGACGACGATCGAATCGACCTCCACGTGGCCCTCCAACTGAAGCCCATCCGCCCCGCCGTCTTCGCCAACGACGAGCGAGCCGTCGTAGTCCTCGAAACGGCCGCGGAAGGTCGATACGACCATGTGCTTGACCGCGAAGCCGACGTGCGAATGGATCTTGTCGATGCTCCAGGTCCCTGTGGAGATGTCCTGCTGTGTTGCAACGCTCATTGGAAGCTCCTTCGATGGGATGGTGTTTGCGGACCACAGTCCGTTTCTGCTTCACGAAGCGTAGCACATAACCGGACCGTAGTCCATTTAGTACACTTGTGCTTATGGACACTTCCTTAGAGATTCCCCTGAGCGACCTCCCGCTGATCGGCGAGACCTCCGGGGAACGCGCCGATGCGGTGCGCAATCGCGAGCGCATCTTGTGCGCCGCGAGACGCCTCTTCGACGAGCGCGGCGCGGGTTGCACCTCGATGGACGATGTGGCGGCTGCCGCCGGTGTCGGCAAGGGCACACTCTTCCGCCGCTTCGGATCGCGAGCGGCCCTCGCGAGCGCAGTACTCGACGAGCGCGAGCGCTCGTTGCAAGAGCACTTCATTCGCGGTGAGACCCCCCTCGGCCCCGGCGCGCCGGCGCAGGAGCGGCTGATCGCGTTCGGCGAAGCGATGCTCGACATGCTCGAGGACCACGCCGAGCTGATGGTGGCGGCCGGCAGCGGCGGCGCGCGCTTCGTCTCCGCTCCATATGCAGTGCACCGGCTGCATGTCACGCTGTTGCTAGGTGCGGCTGACCCCGGCTGCGACGCTGAGGTGCTGGCCGAGACCCTGCTCGCGGCGCTTTCCGCCGAGCTGTTCGTCTACCTGCGCGACGTGCGCGAGATGCCGCTGGAGCGAATGAAGGCCGGCTGGGCCGATCTCGTGCAGCGGACCATCCCGGCCGCAACCGCGTCCGGGAGCTTTTAGGCCACGACCTCGACGCCCACGAGGTCCCCGGCCGAAAGCTCCCCGGGGCTCTCCAGCTCGAGGACCGCGTCGAGCGCCGCGATCGCCACCGCCAGCTGGTCGAGGTCAGGCTCGCGCGTGGTCAACAGCTGCAGCTTCAAGCCGGGCCACATCACCGCCTGCACCCAGCGCCTGCGCCGGTTGCGCCCGGCGAACTTGATCAGCTCGAACGAGATCCCCGCAATCACCGGCACCCCGAGGATGCGCGTCGCCACCAGCCAATACCACGCCGGCAACCCAATTGGCGCGAACACGAAGATCGCCACGATCATCACCACGAGCAAAAAGCTCGTGCCACAGCGCGGATGCAGCCGCGAGAAGCGCTGGGCGTTTACCGGCGTCAGCGGCAGGCCAGCCTCGTAGCAGGAGATCGTCTTGTGCTCCGCCCCGTGGTACTCGAACACTCGCCGCAGATCCCGAATCCGCGAGAGCACCAGCATGTAGCCGAGGAAGATCGCGGTCCTGACGATGCCCTCGACCACCCAGAACAGCACCGAAGAGTGCAGCTGGCCCTTGATCAGGCTCGTCAGCCCGACGGGGATGAGGAAGAACAGTCCAATCGCGAGCACGAGCGCGACCACGATCGTCCCCGCCCACACACCCTTCGGGATCTCCTGCGGCCCTGCCGCCGAATCCTCCTCCCCCTCCGCATACTCCTCGGGCGGGAGCTGAGCGTTCGCGGACACCTCCAGCGCACGGAACCCAATCGCCAGCGACCCCCCGAGCGCCACCACCCCCCTGATGACCGGCAGGCGCAGCACGCGGTGACGGCGCATTGCCGAGTCCAGCGGGAAGGTGCTCACCTCGATCTCGCCCAGCGCCGGGTGGGTGGGGTGGGTGGGGTCCCCATCCAAGCGCTCCCCCTCCCTCAGCTGCTCGGCGCTGGGCTTGCGAACCGCTACCGCCCAGTTACTGACGCCGCGCATCATCACGCCCTCGAGCACCGCCTGCCCGCCCACCGGAGCGTCGCGCTGGGCGTTCAGCTGGCCGTCACCGTCCGCAGTGGCGAGCGATGGGGGGGCATCCGCGACCGGGGACGCGGACATCTGGCTACTGAGTAGACCGGGTCTGAGCCGCCGCGCGGCCTTTGGCCATGCGGCGCTGGAAGCGCTCCACACGCCCGCCGGTGTCCATCAGCTTCTGTTTGCCTGTGTAAAACGGGTGGCAGTTGGAGCACACCTCGACGTGCAGCTCCTCGCGCGTCGCGCGCGTCATGAACTCATTGCCGCAAGTGCAGCGCACGTGCGCCTGCATGTAGCCCGGGTGGATCTTCGTCTTCATCGTCTGACTATTCTAGCGGCGGCGAAGGCGAGGCGGGTGCCGTGGTGGGCACAGCTGGCTCCGAACAGCGGGGTGTATGCAGCGCGACGCGCCGGATCACATGACCGCTGTCGTTCAGCCAGTGGAAGCGCACCACCGCCCGGTACACCGCCGGCGAGGACAAATTGGTGACCTGCTTGACGTACTTGTAGATCTTCACCTTCGGGTCAGCCCACCGCCACACGCCGAGCCCCGGCGCGCTGATCGTGTGGAATTCGAGCTGTTCCACTCCGCGCTCCTCCACGTCGATCCGCATCGCCATCTTCGCCGTGGCGGCGGTCGCCGTCATTTCTCCCATGAAGGTCGCAGAGCGTTCCCCCTGTTCGCCCGTGCTCACGCACCCTTCGAGCGTGGCCGAGACCGCCGGCGTGCCGGCGGTGAGCGAGGACCCGTTCGCCTGGCCGGTTGCCTGGGTCAGGAATACCAGCGCCAGAGCCCAGCAAGCGAGCAGGGCAAGCGCCAAGCGGGTCGTCCGCCCGCGAGAAGACGCAGGCGTTGTGAGGAACATCTTCATAACATTCCCCTAACACCCACGACCAGCACAATGTTTCGCACAAAGTGCCGGGCGGTGTCACAACCCCCTGAGCGTCCTCGACCATGCTGGCCGATTGGATATTCCGTCGATCTCCAATCGGTAAGGACGCAGTGAGCGAAGTGTGCTGGCCGATTAGTCGAGTGCATCTGATCGACGATCGGTACACAAGCGACGGTGACAGGTGCCGGAGGGCTGTGCGCCGCGTCGAGGGCGCTCAGAGGATTTGGTAGAGGGGGCCGTCGCCCCCCTCGGGCACCGTCAGCCTGCCACCCTTTGCGGTGATCGCCCCGCACTGCACACAGTTCGTGTAGTTGACGATCACGTCCACCTCACCCTCCTCCGGTGCGTCCTCGGGGATCTCGTACACACCCGCGGGACACATCCACCGCCAGGTTTCGGCGACCTCGCGCGGCACGTGCTTGCGCACACGAATGTGGTTCGGCGCGTCATCCCGGGTCGCGTTACCCGTGATGAACACACTGGAGAGCTTGTCAAAGGTGTATTTCCCGTCGGGCTTAGGGTATGAGTCCTTGGTCTTGCCGATGAACATCGGCTTTGCGTCGTTGCGGTGCCACGAAGCGCGGCCGGGCAGCTTGCCCTTGGTGATCTGCTGGATGCCGCTGAACGGGACGCCGAGGAGCAGGCCCTTCTGCAACGGCTGGCGCGCGTTTCGCACCTCCCACATCTCTTTGCCGACGGACGAATTCTCGATCGCGTCCTCGTAGTCCGAGAAGTCGTGGCTGCCGCGCTTGAGCGCCGCGTAGATCGTCTCGGCCGCGAGCATGCCCGATTTGATGCAGTGATGCAGACCCTTGAGCGCCATTGTGTCGACCATGCCGCCTGAGTCACCAACGAGCACCGCGCCGGGCATCGACAGCTTTGGCATCGACCAGTAGCCGCCCCCGGGCAGCGCCTTCGCGCCCCAGGCGACGCGCTCGCCGCCCTGCAGGATCTTGCGCACGAACGGGTGCGTCTTGAATGTCTGCAGCAGGTCGTGCGGCGAGGTCGTCGCATCCGCGTACTCGAGCTCGACCACAAAGCCGATCGAGACGAGGTCATCGCCACTCTTCTCGTCCTTCATCGGATATAGCCAGGTGCCGGCCACGTGGCCGTACTTGGGAGAGAGCTTCATAGGCCAGGGACCCATCGTGTGGATCAGGCGGTCCAGGGGCTTGGGAACCTTCCAAACCTCCTTCACGCCGAGCTCCCACACCTGCGGCTCGCGCCCCTCGGCGAGGCCGAACTCCTTGATCGCGGCGCCCGTTATGTGACCCCATGAGCCCTCGGCAAGCACGGTGGCCCTGGCCTTGATGTCGGTGCCCGGCTCGAAGTTTGAAAGTGGCTCTCCGTCCTTGCCGCGGCCCTTGTCACCAGAGCGCACGCCCACCACGCGGCCATCATCCACGATCAGCTGGGTGGCGGAAGTCTCGGTGAGGATGTAGGCGCCCGCCTCCTCGGCCTGCTTCTGCTGGTAGCGCGCCAGCGCCGAAACCGAGATCACCTCGTTGCCGTGGTTCTTAAACGGCGGCGGCGTCGGGACACGCAGCGCGAGCTTGGAGGTCGGGGTCATGTAGACCGCCTCCTTGGTGACCTCGCCGAACGCGAACCCCTCCTTGCGCCACTGCTCCCTGGTCAACTCTGGGAACAGCTCTTCCAGCGCCTTGGGACGCATGACTGCTCCCGACAGGTTGTGCCCGCCGCAGGTCTTGGCCTTCTCGATCACCGCGACCGGCACTTCGCCGAGGCGCTCCATCATCTCCGGGTCGTCAGCGAGCAGCTGCAGCAGCCGGTTGGCGCAGGCCAGCCCCGCAGTGCCACCGCCGACGATCGCGACGCCGACCTCGATCAGCTCGTCCTCGGCGTCGAGGCCATGCTTGACGAACTCCTTCTGGGAATCAACCGGGGGCGGGAAGCTCGCAGGGACGACCTTCCCATTGTGAGAGCCGTTGTGACTCATCTGGTTAGCCCGCCTTCTTCGCCTTCACTGCCTCGGTGAGCTTCGGCAGGATCTTGTTCAAATCGCCCACGATCCCGAGGTCGGAGAATTCGAAGATCGGCGCGTTGGCGTCCTTGTTGATGGCGACGATGTTCTCCGACGCCTGCATCCCAACCTTGTGCTGGATCGCACCTGAGATGCCCGCCGCGAGATACAGCTTCGGCGCGACGGTCTTGCCCGTCTGGCCGATCTGGGCCGCGTAGGGATACCAGCCGGCATCGACCACCGCGCGGGTGGCGGCGACGGCGGAGTTGCCACCGAAGGCAGCGGCTAGGTCCTCAGCCAGCTGGAAGCCCTCGGCTTTGCCCAGGCCGCGACCGCCGGCCACGAGGATGCTGGCGCCCTCGATGTCCACATCCGCACCGCGCTGTTCGCCGCGCGTGACCATCGTCGCCTGCTGAGCCTGCGGGCTGAGCTCAAACGACAGCTGCTCCACGGGCGCATCCGCGCCACTGGCGTCGTTGATCTCGAACGCGTTGAGGCGGCCGATGATGATGCCCACCTCAGAGCGGTATTTGATCTCGGAGATCGCGGAGTCGCCCAGGATCGGGCGCTCGGCGATCAGCTCGCCGTTCTCGGCGCGCACGGCCGTGACCTCCATCACGACGCCCGCTCCCAGACGCGCGGCCAGACCGGCGCCGATCTCGAAGCCGAGCAGGCCGCCGCCGAACAGCGCGTAGGAGTAGCCACCGCCGGAGATGGCCGCGGCCATCGCGTCAATCAGCGGCTGTGAGAGGCCCTCGGGACCCTCGGCGACGAGCACCTTGGAGGCGCCGTATTTGCCAAGCGATGCCGCCAGGTCCTGTGGGACGTTCTCGCCGAGCAATATCGCGTGCGCCTCACCGCCGAGCTCCGCGGCGAGCTTTGCGCCCTCGCTGACGGCGCCGAGTGAGTTCTTGTTGATCGCACCGTCGTAATGCAGCGCGTAAACCAAGATGTTTGGCATCTAGATCAGCTTCCTCTCGTCGAGCCAGGCGACGATCTGCTCGACCGTCTCGTTGGTGTCCTCGTCCTCGATGATCTGACCGGCGGCCTTTGCAGGCGGCGCCTTCGCGGCAACCCACTGGGCGGCCGAGTTATCGCCGCCGACTTTGCTCGCGTCGATCCCCACGTCGCCTGTGGTCACAGTGTCGAGCGGCTTCTTCTTGGCGCCCATGATCGCCTTCAGTGACGGATACCGCGGCTCGTTGATCGCGTCACCCACGGAGATCACGGCCGGCAACTTGATCTGCACCGTGTCGTACCCGTACTCGGCCTGGCGCTCACAACGCAGGGCCTGCGAATCGATGTCCATCTTGATCACCTGCGTCAGCGAGGGCATGCTCAGGTGCTCGGCCACAACCGCGCCGATCGTGTAGCACTCGCCGTCGTCAGACTGCTGGCCGAGCAACACCAGATCGGGGCTCTCGCGCTGCAGCGTCTTAGCAAGCGCATATCCGGTGGCCGCCACGTCAGAGCCGGCGACCGCCTCATCGGAGAGGTGCACCGAGCGGTCGGCGCCAAGCGATACGGCCTTGTGCAGGGCTCGCACTGCGCTGTCGGGACCCATCGTCACGGCGACGATCTCCTCGACAGGCACGGCGCCGCCCTCCTTGATCTGCATCGCCGCCTCGATCGCGTGCGTGTCGTAAGGGTTGAGGTTCTTCTCTCCGCTGCGGTCCATACGCCCCGTCGAGGGATTGATTTTCTTCTCGACGGCGGCGTCCGGGACCTCCTTCACCAGGACGCATATCTTCATCTCGTGGGCTGCTCCTTCGGGGGTCGGTCCGGGGGGTTGATTGAGTTCGATTCGGGGAATGTGCTGCCCGTAATCCTACCGGGTTTGGCGGTTGACTGACGAGTCAATCAGTTTTCTAAACACCCGGGCGGGAGGACGGGCGGGCATCGATGGCGGCGCGGATGAAGTCGACGATCGACTGGGTCGGGGCGCCGGGGGTGAACACCTCAGCCACGCCCAGCTGCTTGAGCTCGGGGATGTCCTCGGCCGGGATAGTCCCACCGACGGTGACCACGACATCGTCGATGCCCTGCTCGCGCAGCAACGCCACCACGCGCGGAACGAGCGTCATGTGAGCGCCCGAAAGAATCGACAACCCGACCGCGTCGGCGTCCTCCTGGATCACCGTCTCCACGATCTGCTCGGGCGTTTGGTGAAGGCCCGTATAGATCACCTCCATCCCCGCGTCCCGCAGCGCCCGCGCGATGATCTTCGCGCCGCGGTCGTGCCCGTCCAGGCCGGGCTTGGCCACGACGACGCGGATCTTGCTCTTCGGTTGGGCGGTAGCGGAGGACATCGCAGGGCAGATTATGCCCGCGGCTGCATGCGCTCGCCGGCTCGCTCCCGTGCGAGGCTCCCCAGACCGCCGAGCGCGGCGACGCCGCCGAGCGCAGCGAGCACCTTCAGGCGGCGCCCCAGCCGGTCCAATCGCAGCACCTCCCAGCCCTCCGCTGTGGCGATGCGCCGCAGGTCCGGATCGGGGTTGACGACCACCGGGTGTCCCACGGCGCGAAGCATCGGCAGGTCCGACTCGGAGTCCGAGTAGGCATAAGAGGCGTCCAGGTCGATCTGCTCACGCTCAGCCAGCTCGCGCATCGAGAGCACCTTGCCCTCGCGGTAGTTGAACGGCCCGGCGGCACGCCCGGTGTAGCGGCCGTCGACGATCTCAGAGCGCGAGCCGATACCGCCGTCGAAGGCGAGCACGTGCGCCAGCACCTCGGCCATCTCCTGGGATGCTGCCGTCACGATGTAGACGAGCCTGCCCGCGTCCTGGTGGGCATAGGCGCGCTGCAGCATCTGTGGATACAGCCGCGGGAGCACGCCCGCGAGCACGCGCGGGGACAGGCGCTGCAACTCGCGCACCGGGACATCGGCGATCATCTCCCCCACGCGCTTGCGCACTTGGTCGGCGCGATCGTCGGTCGAGCCGCGCAGGCGAAAGCGCAGGTTCTCATACGCGTCGCGCGCGAGGCGGCGGCGGGTGATCATGCCCGTCTCGAAGGCCGCACGGGCGAAGAAGATCCCCGAGGAGCCGGCCATCAGCGTGCGGTCGAGGTCGAAGAACGCCGCCGCTCGCTGGCCGATCTCCGATCGGTCGGTGCCGCCCGCGGGCTCGGTCATCTCAGACGCGCAGGATGACCGCGTCGCCCTGTCCGCCGCCCGAGCAGATCGCCGCGCAGCCCAGGCCCCCGCCGCGGCGGCGCAGCTCGTAGACGATCGAGCCGAGGATGCGCGCGCCGGAGGCGCCGATCGGGTGGCCCAAGGCGATCGCGCCGCCGTTGACGTTGACGCGATCCTCGTCGATGCCGAGCATACGGATCGAGTTGAGCGTGACCGAGGCGAACGCCTCGTTGATCTCCCACACGTCGATGTCGCCGGGCTGCAGGCCGGCCTTCTCCAGCGCCTTCTTGGCCGCACTGGCGGGGGTGGTGGCGAGGTAGGCGAAGTCGTTGGCGGACTGCGCATGCGCCACGATCTCGGCCAGCGCGGACTTGCCATTGGCGGTGGCCCACTCCTCAGAGGACAGCACCAGCGCACCGCCGGCGTCGTTGACGCCGGGCGAGTTGCCTGCCGTGTGCGAGCCCTCCTTGCCGGCGAGCCCGGGGAGCTTGGAGAGCACCTCGAGCGAGGTGTCCCGGCGGGGGGCCTCATCGACCTCGACGACCGTGTCGCCCTTACGCCCCTTGACCGTCACCGGCACGATCTCCTCCGGCAGGCGTCCCTCGTCGGTCGCGGCCAGCGCCAGTTCGTGCGAGCGCAGCGCCCAGCGGTCGAGATCCGCGCGGGTCATCTCGAGCTCGTCCGAGACCTCAGTTGCCTCAATGAACATCTGCTTGCCGGAGAACGGGTTGGTCAGCCCGTCGTGGACCATCGCGTCCAGCGCGGTGACATCGCCCATGCGAAAGCCAAAGCGTGCGCCCGGCAGCAGATAGGGCGCCTGGGACATCGACTCCATGCCGCCGCCGACGCCGACTTCGACGTCCCCGGCGCGGATCGCCTGGTCGAGCAGCACCGACGCGCGCAGCCCGGAGGCGCAGACCTTGTTGATCGTCTCCGAGGAGACCTCCTTGGGGATGCCTGCCTTGATCTGAGCCTGGCGCGAGGGGATCTGGCCCTGTCCGGCCTGCAGGACCTGGCCCATCACGACGTGATCGACCTGCTCGGGCTCAACCCCAGCGCGCTGCAGCGCCGCTTTGATCGCCACGCCGCCGAGCTCGGTCGCGTCGAGCGTCGACAGGCCTCCACCCATCTTGCCGATGGGGGTGCGCGCGGCGCCGAGGATCACTGTCTTGGGCATGGAGGCGGTCTCTCCTGTTGGTAGTGAAAGAGTGGGAGACCGGCAATGCTAGCGATGCAGGTATCTTGCTCGGACGAAATGCAGGTATCCGCTACCTCCCTTCCAGCCGGCGACACGGAAGCCGACACGCTCGCGTTTGGATTGTTCGACGGCGAGCAGCTCGCGCCCGGCGCACCGCCGGAGCTCGGCAAGCTGCTGGAGTCCGGCGAGGCCAAGGGAACGTTCAGGGCGCTCGCGCTGGCCCACGCCGAGGGCAAGCGCTGCCTGGCGGTCGGGCTCGGCAAGCGTAAGGACTTCACTGCCGAGCGCGCCCGCGTGGCCGCGTCGGTGGTAGGAGAGCGCGCCCGTGAGCTCGCGACCCACCAGCTGTGCTGGCAGACGCCCGCCGGGCCGGGCGATGAGGAGCAGCGAGCCGCGGAGATCGTGGAAGCGCTCGTGGAGGGGACCATCCTCGCCAGCTACCGCTTCGAGATGTTCAAGTCAAAGCCCGCCAGCGCAGACGAGGGCCCTAAGAACCTGGAGCAGCTACTCATCGCAGTCCCAGCCGAGGGGCCGTTGAGCGAGGAGACCTCTCAGGCGGCCGCCGCCCGCGCAACGACCGTCGCCGAGGCGGTGAACGCCGCCCGCGACCTGCAGAACCGGCCCGGTAACGACCTGACCCCGGCGGCGCTGGGCGAGTACGCGAAGGCGCTCGGGGAGGAGACCGAGGCATTGCAGGTGGACGTGCTGGGACGCGAGGGCATCGAGGGATTGGGCATGGGCGCCTTCTCCTCCGTGGCCCAGGGCTCTGAGCAGGAGCCCGCGCTGATCGTCCTGAAATATGAGGGAGTCGGTGCGAAAGGGCCATTGCTCGGTTTCGTCGGCAAGGCTGTGACGTTCGACAGCGGGGGCATCTCGCTGAAGCCGGGGGCGAAGATGGCCGAGATGAAGTTCGACATGTCCGGCGGCGCCGCCGTGATCGAGGCAGTCAGGGCAATCGCGCGATTGGCGCTGCCGGTCAAGATCGTCGCGGTCGTGGGCGCCACCGAGAACCTGCCCAGCGGCCGTGCGGTCAAGCCCGGGGACATCGTGAAGGCAGCGAACGGGAAGACGATCGAGGTGAACAACACCGACGCCGAGGGGCGGCTGGTGCTGGCCGACTGCCTCTGCCACGCCGTCTCGCTCGGGGCCGAGCGGATCGTCGACCTGGCCACCCTCACGGGCGCGGTGATCGTCGCACTCGGCTCGACCTACGCTGGGCTGATGTCAAACGACGAGGAGCTCTCAGAGCGCGTCACCGAGGCGGGTGTACGTACTGGCGAGATCGTATGGCGGCTGCCGCTGCACGAGGAGTACGACGAGCTCGTGGAGGGTAAATACGGTGACCTCGACAACGCGCCGGAAGCGCACAAGGCGGGCACGATCGTGGGCGCATCGTTCCTTGCGAACTTCGTCGGCGATGTGCCATGGGCGCACCTAGACATCGCGGGCTCCGCCTGGGATCTCGACCGCGCTTACGTGGGCAAGGGCGCATCGGGCTACGGCGTACGCCTGCTCGTCGAGCTGGCGCGCTCCTACGGTGACTGATAAAAGAGGGGCCCGGCTCGCCAGCCTGCGGCCGGCTGCGCCACCCTCTATATGGACTTCGACCTGTCGCCCGACCATGAGCTGATTCGCCGCACGGTCAGAGAGTTCGCCGAGGGCGAGGTGGCGCCGGTCGCGGAGGAGCTCGACCGCACGAAGTCCTTCCCGTATGAGATCGTGGAGAAGCTGGGGAAGCTGAACCTGATGGGGATCCCCTTTCCCGAGGAGTACGGCGGCGGGGGCGGGGATACGCTCGCGTATGCATTGGCGGTGGAGGAGCTCACGCGCGTCGATTCCTCCGTCGCGATCACCGTGTGCGCGCACACCTCGCTGGGGACGCAGCCGGTGTATCTGTTCGGGAGCGAGGAGCAGAAGCGCGAGTGGCTGCCGCAGTTGTGCTCGGGCGAACGGCTGGGCGCGTTCGGGCTGACCGAGCCCGAGGCCGGAAGCGACGCGGGCAACGTGCGGACCCGCGCGAAGCTGGCGGACGGCGAGTGGACGATCAACGGCGCAAAGCAGTTCATCACCAACGCTGGGACGAAGATCTCGGGGATGGTGTGCATAACGGCCCGCACCGGCGAGGAGGAGATCTCCAACCTGATCATCCCCAACGGCGCCCCCGGCTACGAGCAGGGCGAGCCGTACAGAAAGATGGGCTGGAACGCCTCGGACACCCGGCCGCTGACGTTCAGTGACTGCAAAGTGCCGGAGGAGAACCTGCTCGGCCCGCGCGGGCAAGGGTTCAAGCAGTTTTTGCACATCCTCGACATCGGCCGCATCGGGGTGGCGGCGATGGGCGTGGGGCTGGCCCAGGGGGCACTGGATGAGGCCCTGAAGTACGCCAAGGAGCGCAAGGCGTTCGGCAAGCCGATCTCGAAGTTCCAGGCGATCCAGGCAAAGCTCGCGGACATGTCGGTCGAGATCGAGGCGGCGCGGCTGCTCGTGTATAAGGCGGCCAGAGAGAAGGACGCGAAACGCAACTTCACCCTGACCGCCGCCCAGGCGAAGCTGAAGACCGGACGCCTGGCGGTGCGATGCGCCGAGGAGGCCGTCCAGATACACGGCGGGTACGGGTTTATCGAGGAGTACCCGGTGTGCCGCATGTACCGCGACGCGAAGATATTGACGATCGGCGAGGGCACCGACGAGGTCCAGCAGATGGTGATCGCCCGCGCCCTCGGCGCCTAGGTGCGACGGGCCTAACGGGGCTCGAGGATCACGAGCGGGATCTCCCGCTCGGTGCGTCGCTGGTAGTCGGCATAGCCGCCGTAGACGCTGAGCATCAGCGCCCACAAACGGGCGCGCTCCTCTCCAGTGGCGACGCGCGCGTGCACATCCAGCCGGCGCGAGCCGACCTGGACGGCCGTGTCGGGGTGGGCAAGAAGGTTGTGAAACCAGGCGGGGTTCTTGGGATAGCCGCCCTTGGAGGCGACCAGCACGAAGTTCGCGCCGTCGCGTCCGTAGACGAGCGGGCTCGTGCGATGCGTGCCGCTCTTGGCCCCCACATGGTCGAGCAGCAGCGCCGGCGGCAGGCCAGGCGTGCGGTGCCCGATCAGGCCGTTCGTCGCCCGGTAGAGCGTCGTGTGGCCACCCATCAGCCGCCGCAGCAGCGGCCAGCTGCGGTCGGCTAGGTCGAGATATCCCATGCCGCGCCGAAGCCTACCCGACGGTTTGCCCGCCGCCCGCCGTGCGCTCCAACAGCGTGGTCGCCGCGCTGGCGGGGTCAAGCCGCCTGGCGACGACCTCGTCGAGCAGGTGCTGGAACCCGGCGTCGTCGCTTAGCTCGGACTCCAGACGCCGGCGCAGACGGGCCGTGGCGATCGCCAGCACCTCGCTGCGCAGGTTGCGCGCGCGGCGCTCGTCGAGCAGGCCGGCCGCGAGGATGTGAGTGCGGTGCTCGTCCAGGCGCTCCACCAGCTCGGGCACACCCGTGCCGTGGGCGGCCTCGGTCTTGACGATCGGCACGCGCCAGTCGCCGCGGACCTCCTCGGGCGAGCGGTCGAGGTTCGCGAGCGAGAGCACGCCGCGAATCTCGCGCACCATCGTGTCGGTGAGCGGATGGTCGGCCTTGTTGATGACGATGATGTCGGGGATCTCCATGACGCCCGCCTTCAGCGCCTGGATCGAGTCGCCCGAGCCGGGCATCAGAACGAGGACGATCGTGTCGGCGTGGTCGATGATGTCGATCTCCGCCTGCCCCACACCCACTGTCTCTATGAACACGTCCTGACGGCCGGCCGCGTCGAGCAGCAGCGCCGTCTGCAGCGCGGCCTCCGAGAGTCCTCCCAGCGCGCCGCGATTGGCCATCGAGCGGATGAACACTCCCTCATCGAGGAAGTGCTCGGACAGCCGGATCCGGTCTCCCAGCAGGGCACCCTGGGTAAAGGGCGAGGAGGGGTCGATCGAGAGGACGCCGACGCTGCGGCCCGCTTCCCGGCGCGCCTTGGTCAGCGCCCCGATCAGCGTCGACTTGCCCACGCCGGGCGGCCCGGTGAAGCCAACGACGGCGGCCGAGCCGGTGTGCGGATAGACCTCCTTGACGAGCTCCCAGCCCTCAGAGCGATCGTCCTCGACCAGCGAGATCGCGCGCGCGAGCGCACGGCGATCGCCGTTTAGTAGCCGCTGCGCCAGTGTCGAGTCGCCCATCGCGAGCGCAATCATCGCAGGGCAATACGATGCGGCGGCGATGGAGTCGCTGCTCACCAGCCAGCCAGCACATGGGAACGTGGAGGAGATCGCGGGGGGACTGCGGTGCGCGCCTGAGCCACTGCACGGCGGCCCGGTGGCGCTGGTGAGGTGGATGGGAAAGAACAACATGCTGAACCGCCACTACGCGCTCCTCTTGATGCGGTATGTGCTGCTCAAGCTGCGTTACCGAAAGCGGTTGCAGACGGATGGGATCTGCTTTGTGTGCCCGCGGGTGAAGCTCGAGATCGGCAAGGGGGCGAGGTTGCGGATCGGGCGCTGGGCGTGGATCGGGCACGGCAGCAAGATCCGCGTGCACGAGGGCGAGGTGAGCATTGGCGCGAAGACGGTGATGGGCCAGGAGTGCACGATCTCCGCCTATCAGCACGTGGAGATCGGGCGCGAGTGCATCGTCGCCGACCGTGTGATGCTGATCGACTTCGACCACGGCGTCGTCGAGGTCGATCGCCCGATCCGCTTGCAGGGCATCTACAAGCGTGACGTGCGCGTCGGGCACAACGTGTGGATCGGCTACGGGGCGTGCATCCTGCGCGGCGTGGAGATCGGCGAGAACGCGATCGTCGGGACCTCCTCGGTCGTGACGAGGGAAGTGCCCGCCAACGCCGTGGTGGTGGGCTCACCCGCGCGGGTCATCCGCATGCGCGAGAGTCCCCGCTCGATGCGCTTTCAGTAGCACCTGCCTGCCACGACCTGCCTGCCACGGCAATCCGGGCTGTCAGGCCGGCGACACGCTCCCTTTACAGGTGGCGTTGTGAACCTCCTGCGTCAGCTCGCTCATCTTGGCGGTCAGCGTGTGGATCTGCTCCGTGAGGTCGGTGTTCTTTTCCAGCAGCCCGCTCTGGAAGTTGGCGAGCTCGTCGCGGTGCTTGGCGGCGGCTTCCTCGTTCGCCTTGTCGGTCCTCGTCTGTGCCTTCTGGGCGATGATCACTAGGGCACCCGTGTAGAAGGCGACGGCGGAGAAGACGAGGTTGAGCAGGATGAAGGGAGCCGGATCGAAGCCGCTTCCGTTGAGCAGCCCGGTCCACGAGTTGCTGAGGAAGTGCACCACGTGGTTGGAGAGCACCCACGCGAGGATGATGGTCGAGCTGACGAGCAGGAATGCCACCGTGCCCATGCCGCTCGCCACTTTCTCCGAGACGCGCTCCATGAAGCTGCTTCCCCCGGCGTAGGGAGATGACCCCTGCTTTGAGTCCTGGTAGTGCTTGTGGTGGCGCAGGGGATCTTCCTTTGCCAGTTGCTCTATGGCTGCCATCTTTTGCTCCTCTCGATAGGACCGCTGTGGGCGAATCACTATCACGCAGCCCAAACGAGACGGGCAGTTGCACCCCATGCCTACCCTCTTCAAAGCCCATAACGGCCACCTAGGACCCCCTCAGGCCGGGAGCCGTCACGGCATGAGCAGAGTGCCAGGATCGGCGTGGGGCGCCAGATTGCGCAGCCCCTCAATGTTCGCCTGCCCCCCGTCGCTCAGCGCCACCGCAAGCGCGGCACGATGCCCGTCGAAGCGCTCGTGCGCATAGGGGACGGCGAGATTGCGCGAGATCATGAACGGCCAATCGGAGGCCTGCAGCGCGAGCAGCTCGCGCACCGTGGCGGGGCCGGCGCGCCCCTCGACGGCGGCGGCAAGCACATCGAGCTCGGCCGCGCGGGTGGCGAACGCCATGTCAGCGACCGCGGGGGCAGACCAGGTGGATAGGTCGCCGTGAGCCCCCCAGCTGCTGGGGTCCCACTCGGCGTCCGCCAACGGCGCCGGCTCGAAGCGCTCGAGTGCATCGTCCAGGCGCACGAGCTCGAGTTCCTGGGTGTCGCACTCCTCAATAACGGCCTGCAGCCAGTGGATGCCCTCATACCACCAGTGGCCGAGCAGCTCAGTGTCCAGGGCACACACGGCCAGCCCGCCCCCGGGCAGAGAAGCGCCGTCGCGGCGCAGGCGCTCGCGGGTGCGCGAGACGAAATCGGCGGCGTGCTCGCTAGAACGTGCGAGCGAACGCTCGTGGTCGTAGGCGTCGCCGTCGTTGGCCCACGGGTTGTGGTGGTGGACGGTGTGCCGGTGGTAGTCGCGGTAAGCACCGTCGGCGGGATAGCCGGCGTCGCTCCAGACGAGCGAGATCGTCGCGCGGTCGATCGGGAATAGCACGATGCCCGCGTCGGACACGAGCGGTTGCAGGTGTGTGCGCGCTCCGAGACCAAAGCGGCCGGTCAGCTCGATGCAGGTGCGGTGCACCCCGGCGGCGGCCAGGATCGGCTCCAGGTAAGGGGTGTGGGCGCACTCCGGCAACCAGAACCCGCCACGCCAGCCGGCGTCGAAGCGATCGAGATGCGAGGCGATCCCGGTCTGTATCTGCAGGCGCGCGCCGGCGTCGGTTGAGAGCAGCGGCAGCACGGCATGGGTGGCAGAGGATGTCCAGTGAGCGTGCGGGGCGAACGCGCGCAACAGGTCTCCCCCCCGGTCCGCCATCCGTTCCGCGGCATGCTCGTAGTCGGCGTTCCAGGCCCGCTCCAGCTCGGCGGCGAGGCCGGAATGACCCCCGGCGCGCAGCCCGGAGGCATCCTCGGCGTGCGTGAAGCGGCGGGTGTCGCCGATGAAGCGATGGAAGCGTTCGGCCAGACCAGGGGCCTGGAGCTGGTCGCACAGGACCGGCGTGAGCGAGAGCGTCAAAGGGGGGTTGCGCGAGTCGAGCAGATCGAGCAGGGGCAGATAGCATGAGGCGATCGCCTCGTGCAGCCACTCCTCGCCGAAAGGCCACGTGCCGAAGCCCTCGACGTAGGGCATGTGTGTGTGCAGCAGTAGCGCGAGCGCCCCACGATCGCGGGGCGTCCTCACGGCCGGCAGACCGCCAGGAAGTCGAGCGCCCGGTCCAGATCGGCCACAGGCGCGATACGGAAAGCGAAGTCCGATGCCGCGATCGCAGGGGTGAAGCGGTCATAGAAGGGGCGCGTCAGGCCCAGCCGGGCATGTACGCGGTCCCATCCCAGGCGCAGCGCGAGCTCGTGGACGCGCAGCTTGCGGGCATGGAACAGGCCGAGCATCTCCACGTGCGCGAAGTGCTGCTCGCACAACCTCTGGAACTCGTCCGCGCGGTACTCATGAACGTGCCACGGATTGTCAGAGCGCGGTGCGCCGGCGGGCGCGAGCGTCAGCACGTTGGGCGTCGACACATACACGGCCCCTCGCTCCCCCACGAGCGAGCGGAAGTGCGCGAGCGTAGCGCCCGGGTCGGTCAGGTGCTCGATGGTTTGCAAGAAGACAACCGCGTCGGCCGGCTCAGAGTAGCTGTCGACGAGATCCCTGACGAAGTTCAGGTTGGGCCGGGTGTAGCGCAGCCGTGCGTGCTCGTGGGCCTCGGGGTTGGCGTCAACGCCGGTGACGGAGGCAGCCCGGGAGGCGAGCAGGTTAGAGCCATAGCCCTCGCCGCAGGCCATGTCGATGACGCGCATGCCAGCGACCCGGGCGGCGATCCATTCGTAGACCGCGAGGTGGCGGCGAAACCAGTAGTTCTCGGCGGGCACGTCGGGGAGCGTGCGCTCGCCCGTGAGCGCGAGCGGCGGCACGCCGGGAGGCTGATCGCGCTGGGCGTAGGAAGGCACGGACACGGCGCGCGAGTATATGGTGCCGCCCCGTGCCACCCGCGCTGACAGCCGAGGAGATTCGCGATGTGAACACGCGCTACCACGACGTGGCGGCCGGTCATTACGACCACAAGTGGGGAATCGACTTCGGCGGGCTCGGCCACGAACAGGTGACCGCCAAGGTGGGAAAGGCGCTCGGTTGTGTGCCCGGCCACTACGCCCGCTCGCTCGAGATCGGCGCCGGAACGGGGTACTTCACGCTGAACATGTTGCGCGCGGGGCTGATCGGAGAAGCGACCTGCAGCGACATCTCACCGGGCATGCTGCGCACGCTGAGAGCGAACGCCGAGCGGCTGGGCCTTGAGGTGAAGACCGAGCCGGCGGACGCCGAGCGCTTGCCGTTCGCGGATGAGAGCTTCGACCTCGTGTTCGGGCACGCGGTGCTGCATCACATCCCCGACCTGCCGCAAGCGTTCAGAGAGTTCAAGCGCGTGCTCGCCCCCGGTGGCACCATCCTGTTCGCCGGCGAGCCCTCGCGCTACGGCGACCGCCTGGCGGGCGTGCCCAAGCGCGCGGCCGGAGCATTGGCGCCGCTGTGGCGAAGGGCGATCGGCGCGCGCCCTGCACCACCTGCCGAGGGCGGCGCCCCCGACGCGGCGCTCGAGGGGGTCGTCGACGTACACGCCTTCTCCCCGGGCGAGCTCAGCAGTGCCGCCCGTTCGGCCGGCTTCCAGGACGTGCGCGTGACCGGCGAGGAGCTGCTGGCCAACTGGTTCGGCTGGGTAAACCGCACCCTGGAGGCCACCGCCGACCCGTTCGACGTGCCGTGGGCCTGGCGGCAGTACGCCTACCGCGGCTACCTGCTGCTGCAGGAGCTCGATCGCCGGTTGCTCGAGTCGCGGCTGCCGCCGGCGATCTTCTACAACCTGATGATCTCGGCGCGCAAGCCTGCCTGAGCGCGCCGGGTGTGCAACCCCGGGCGGCGTTGCCGCGCCGGGCCCGGCCCCGAGGGGGTCCCCGAGCTTCCTAGACTGCGTTGCATGACAGATGCCATGCAAGCGGGTTTCCCGCTGTTTCCGCTCGGGATCGTGGCGCTGCCAACCGAGAGCGTGCCGCTGCACATCTTCGAGGATCACTACCGACGGATGATCGAGGAGTGTCTGGAGGCCGAGCAGGAGTTCGGGATCGTGTGGCTCTCCGAGGAGGAGCTCAAGCCCACGGGCTGCGCGTGCGCAATCGAGCAGGTGCTCGAGCGCCTACCGGATGGGCGCCTGAACATCCTCGCGCGCGGCACCCGCCCCTTTCGTTTGATCGAGCGCCAGGACGACCTCCGCTACCCATCCGGGGTGGTCGAGTTCCTCGCCGACGACGAGGAGGAGACGGACGCAGAGGCGGCACGGAGCACCCGCGAGCTGTACGCGGAGCTGGTCGAGCAGGCAACCGACCGGCAGCTCGAGAATGAGGAGCTTCAGGAGATGGACGCCTACCGGATGGCAGCCACTGTGGAGTTTGATCCCGACGCCAAGCAGGAGCTGATCGAGCTGCGCTCCGAGAACGCCCGCCTGCGCCTGCTCGGGCTCCTGTTGCGCGCCGCGATCAAGCGCCTGGAGCTGGTCGGGCGCGCCCAGGCCCGTGCCCGCTCCAACGGCAAGGTGCGCTTCGGGTAGTCACTCCGGCAGGTGGCAGATCTGCTGGGCGGCCTGCAGTACGAACAGCTGAAGCTGGCGCAGGACGTGTGGCTGGGAGGGGGAGTTGTCGCTGAAGCTAACCGTCCCGTTTTCATCGCGCACGTAGTAGGAGAAGACTGATCCTGGGCCAGGCGAAAGGGACAGGTGCCTGGAAGCCGGGTCATGCAGGGCTTCCTGGATCGCCCTCGCTTCGACCAGCTGCGGGTCGCTCAGCTTCAGCGTCGGGTGGGTGGGCTCTGTTTGGGTGGGCTCTCCATTACAACGCACCCCGCCTTCTTCGTTGACCACGAGCGTCAATCGCGCCCCGGGCACGGTGCCGGTCCGTTCGACGATGAACAGGTCCGGCGCCTTGATGCCACCGCAGCTGCCAAGAATCGACGCAGCGCCGATCGCGGCGACAACGGCCCGGCGGCTCACGCGCTCACCGCCACGCCGCCGCGGCGGGGGTCGCCCGCGCCCGTGAGCTGCCCGCCGGTGCTGTGCACCGCCTGGACCCCGCCGAAGAACAGGTTGGGCGCATGAAAGCTCACGACCTCGCGCTCGGGCTGCGCGGCGCGCACTGCTGAGACGTCGATGCCGGGCTCGTGGTAGACGATCCCGCCCTCCACGTGCACCCGCGGGGCATAGACCGCCTCGTGCACGTCCAGACCATGGTCGACCACGCCGGCGATCGTCTGCAGGATCGCCGAGCGGATGCGGTTTGAGCCCGCGCTGCCGAGCACCAGCTCGACCTCGCCACCGATCGGCGATCGACGGGATCGCCGATCGGCCCGCAGTACGACCGAGGGCGCCATCATGCTCGGCATCCGCCGTCCCGCTGGATGGCGGTGAAAGCCCAGCGGGTTGAGGTCCTCCTCGCCCATGACATTGTTGACGTGGATGCCCGTGCCCGGCACCACCACGCCGGAGCCCTCGCCGTTGGTGCACGTCACACTGCACGCGCGCCCGTGCGAGTCGAGCACCGAGATGTGCGTGGTCGAGCCCAGCTTTGCGGCGAGGAACCGCTCCAGAAAGCCATCTTGCGCAAGGCCGCCGGTGAACTCGGGGGTGCGCTCGGCCTGCGCGGCTTCCATCGCCGCGAGCACGCCCTCGAGCGGCGGCGGCTGCGGGCCACGGTCCAGCAGCGCCAGCGAGTACGCCAGCAGCGTGCCGCCAGCCGACGGAGGCGGGTTGGTGAGAACAGTGCGATCGCGATAGGAAACGCTCACCGGTTCGCGCTCGATCGCCCGGTAGGACGCGAGCTCGGCCGCGCCCAGCGAGCCCCCGCGCTCTCCGAGCCAGTCGCATACAGCGCGGGCGATGTCGCCGCGATAGAACGGCTCCGCTCCGTCTGAGCCGAGACGATCCAGAGCGTCGCCCAGCTCGGGGTTGCGAATAAGCTCGCCCTCGCGCAGCACACGCCCCTCGGGCGCCCACAGCGATGCGCACTCGGGCGTGGAGGTGAGTAGATCGGCGAGGATCTCCGCGACGTAGGCCTGGCTCGCGTTCAGCGTCACACCCTCGCGCGCGAGCCGTGCCGCCGGCGCCGCCAGCTGTGCCAGCGGAATCGTCCCCCAGCGCTCGACGGCCGCGCACACGCCTGCGGGCGTCCCGTAGATCCCGCACGAGGCGGGGCCTATGTAGAACACCTGGACAGCGTCCCCGAAGGACACGTCGATCGCCTCGAGCTCTGCCGCACCGCCGTCCCGCCGCAGGCGGGGGGCCTCCACGAAGAAGTCCAGCACCGCAGGCTCCTCGCCGCCCCCCGCCACGAGCATGTGCCCGCCGGCGCCGAGGCCCGTCAGCAAGGGCTCAGCCGCGAACGACGTCAGCATCGCGCCCACCGCCGCGTCGACCGCGTTGCCGCCTTCCCGCAGCACCCTCGCCCCGGCCTGCGCCGTCAGCGGATGCCCGGCGGCCACCACTCCCTTCTCGCCTGCGCTCATTACAGAGCGATACCACAGCAGCCGCTACGCGTGCCGCGCGCGTTGGCGAGGCGCGATGCTCCTCTGAGGTCGTCAGTCGAGCCAGCCAAGGACGCAGTGAGCCTGGCGTGCTTGCCGATCAGTCGATCGCATTAGATCGTCGATCAGTACGCGAGCGATCGAGGACGCCGACCGATCGGAGATCGGCCAGCGAAGTGCTGACGGCCTCAGCGGGAAGGAATGAACTCTGGAACTTCTAGTTCGTCCAAGCCGCCACGGCGCGGAGCGGGTGGGCGCCCCGGCGCGCCAGCACGCCGTACCCGTGGCTCGCCGGCGGGCTCGGTCAAACGGCTGACGCTCTTGCGCCTGCCCTCCTCGCCGTAGCCCGTCGCCACAACCGTCACCCACACCTGGTCGTCGAGCTTCTCGTCGACCATCGCGCCGAAGATGATGTTCGCGTCGGGGTGGGCGGCCTCTGAGACGGCCTTCGCGGCCTCGTTGACCTCCCACGGCGACAAGTCCTGCCCTCCCGTAATCGACAGGAGGATCGAGCGCGCGCCCTCCATCGAGGTTTCCAAGAGCGGCGAAGCGACCGCCTGCGTCGCCGCCTCGATAGCGCGATGCTCGCCGCCGGCGCCCATCCCGATCCCCAGCAGCGCGTTGCCCGCGGAGGACATGATCGTGCGCACGTCGGCGAAGTCCAGGTTGATCAGCCCCGGCAAAGTCACCAGGTCGGAGATGCCCTGGACGCCCTGGCGCAGCACGTCGTCGGCGACGCGGAAGGCCTCGACCATCGCGGTCTGCTTATCGAGCACACTCAAAAGCCGGTTGTTCGGGACGACGATCAGCGTGTCGACCTCCTCCGCCAGGGCGGCGACGCCGCGCTCGGCCTGCTCTGAGCGGCGCGAGCCCTCGAACCCGAACGGCTTGGTCACGATCGCGACCGTCAAAGCGCCGAGTTCGCGCGAGATGCGGGCCACGACCGGCGCGGCGCCGGTCCCCGTGCCACCGCCAGCTCCGGCGGTGATGAAGATCATGTCCGACCCCTTCAAAAGCGCCTTCACGCGGTCGTAGTCCTCCATCGCCGCCTGGCGCCCGACCTCGGCGTCCGAGCCCGAGCCGAGGCCGCGGGTGAGCTCCGCGCCGATGTGCAGCGTGATGTTTGCGGTGGACTGCTGCAATGACTGCAGGTCGGTGTTGACGGCGAGGAACTCGACCCCCTCGACCTCCGCCTCGACCATCCGGTTGACCGCGTTCACGCCGGCGCCGCCGACGCCCACGACGCGGATCACGGGCTGTCCGGCAGGCGCGGCCGAGCTAAGGCCCGCGGGGTGCTCGCGCGAGTAGTCGTCCATCACCGGGCGCGCGGCGGGACGGTCCATCACGTTCGACGGGATCTCCGAGGAGAAGGCGTGGCGCAAACGCTCGCGCGGTGTGGCCACGTGCGCCTGCGGCTCAGGCTCCTGAGCGGAGGCGCTCAGAGCCGGGTGGGGCAGACCGCTCTCGCGAGGATGAACAGGCGGGGAGTCCTTGCGTGAGGAAGACGCCCGCTCGCCCTTGGCCCCGGCGGCCGGCTCGGGCTCCTGCTCACCATCTTCGGTCTTGCGGAACAGCGCCGCCAGCGGGCCTTCGCGCATCGATGCCCGCTTAGGATTTGCCATTGGTCAGCACCTCCTGTGCGAGCTGGCGGTAGGACTGAGCGGCCACACCGTCCGGCTCGTACTTCAGCACCGACATGCCCTTCACGGGCGCCTCGGCGAAGCGCACCGTCTTGCGGATGCGCGACGCGAACACACGGTCACCAAAGTTCTCCTCCAGGATCTCGATCGCCTCCTTGGCATGGATCGTGCGCGAATCGACGAGCGTCGGCAGGATACCCTCGATGTCGACGCCCGGGTTGAGATTCTCGCGGATCATCGCGAGTGTGTTCTGCAGCTGGATGAGCCCACGCATCGACAGATACTCGCACTGCACGGGGACGATAACCTTGTCGGCGGCTGTCAGTGCGTTGATCGTCAAGAGGCCCAGGCTCGGCGGCGTGTCGATGCAGATGAAGTCGTAGTCCTCCTTGATCGGTTCGAACGCCTTCTGCAGCGAGCGCTCGCGGCCGATCATCGTCGACATCGCGATCTCCGCCCCGGCCAGGTCGATCGAGGCACAGGCGATGTCGATCTCGCGCTTGCGGATCACCTCGCGAATCGAGACTTTGTGCACGAGCACGTCGTACATCGATTTCTCCAGCGTGTCCGGATCGATGCCCTGGGACATCGTCAGGTTTCCCTGCGGGTCCATGTCGACGCACAACACCCGGTGGCCCTCCTCGGCAAACGCCGCGGCGAGGTTGAGCGTGGTGGTCGTCTTGGCCACCCCGCCCTTCTGATTGGCGAACGCGATGACCCTGGCCTTACCGTTCACAGCGGGCTCCTACTCGATTGGAAAGCCGATCAGGGGGGTTATTCGCATGTGGAGGAGCGATTCCTGCACGGGAACTACGATCCCGGGATGCCTGCACGCAACCCGAAGGGCCTGCGGGCACGGTTGACCGGCAAGCAGGTGGTGATCTGCGTCGGCGCGGGGGGTGTCGGTAAGACCACCACCTCGGCCGCGCTCGCACTCGGATTGGCCGCACAGGGGAAAAAGGTCGCCGTGGTGACGATCGACCCGGCCAAACGCCTGGCCTCGGCGCTCGGCCTGCGGGAGCTCTCCAGCGAGCCACGCCGGATTGGCCCGGAGGTCTTCTCGGCACACGGCGTCGAGTGCAAGGGCGAGCTGTGGGCGATGATGCTCGACGCCAAGCGAACGCTCGACGAGGTCGTGGCGCGCCTCGCACCCGATGAGAGCGCACGTCAGGAGATCCTCTCCAACCCCGTCTACTCCGAGCTCTCCACCGCGGTAGCCGGATCACAGGAGCTGAGCGCGATCGCCAAGCTGTATGAGCTCCACGAGGAGCACGACTTCGACGTGATCGTGCTCGACACGCCCCCGTCGCGCAACGCGCTGGACTTCCTCAACGCCCCCACGCGCCTGCTCGGTTTCCTCGAAGGAAGGGCGTTGAAGGTGTTCCTCACGCCCGGCGGGCTCACCGCGCGCATCTTCGGCCGGGGCACGGGTCTCGTGTTCGCGATCTTCGCACGCGTCACCGGCATCGACATGTTCGGCGAGCTGTCGGGCTTCTTCAAGTCGCTGACCGGCGTGATCGACGGCTTCGGCGAGCGCACCCGCGGGGTGGCCGCGCTGCTCGCGGACCCCGCGAGCACGTTCCTGATCGTCACCTCGCCCGAGCCCGAGCCGGCGCGCGAGGCGGTCTACCTCGCCGAGCGGCTCGGCGAGGCGAGGATGCAGTGCGGCGCGGTGATCGTCAACCGGGTCCACAGCGACGGTCTGCGCGGGCATTCCGCCAGGGAGGTGTGGGCGTTGCTCGAGCCCGAGCTCGGGGACGTCCTGGCAAGGCGAGTTGCTGGAAACCTCGCGGACTTCGACGTGCTCGCCTGCCGCGACCGCGACACGATCGCCCTTTTGAGCCGCAAGCTCTCAGAGCCCAACCCCGTGACCGTGCCGCAACTGGACGAAGACATCCAGGATCTCGCGGGCCTGCACCGGATCGCCTCCTATCTGCTGGCCTGACGGCGCCTCAGACCGGCAGCGCGCTCTGGGCGAGACGCTCGAGGGGATCATCCGCGGGCTCCTGATGGGACGCATGCCATGCGCCGGAGGGAAGAGCCTCCGGCCCGGCGTCCTGCCCAAGGGCCATCTCCTCAGCGCTGTCCTCATCTCTTAGCAGCTCATCCGCCAGCACCGCAAGATCCGGGTCGAGATGGCCGCAGATCACGTCTCGCAGCAGTGCTCTCAGATGGTCGGCGACGTCCCGTGCGAGATTCAGCCCAGCGGCTTGCTCGGAAGCCGTGCCCGCGATGATCGCGCGCTCCAGCGCCTGTGCCTTGATCATGCGCTTGGTCAGCTTCGCGCGTCCCTCCGGCGTCGCGCACAGCGCGGCGATTCGCCCTGCCAAGAGGCCGCTTGCTGGACCCTCCGGCTCGAGCAGCGCGCGCAGTGCCATCAGGTGATCGCTCAGTGCCTCATATCCGCTCGTGCGCTCGCAGCCCAGCTCGAAGCGCCGCAACGCCCATGCCAGCTCGTTGCCGTGCGGGGCGCGGCGGGATACCAGGTTGCAAAACGCGCGCAGCTCATCCTCCTGCTCGGCGCTCACCACCAGCATTCCGTGCGGCCTGCCGCCCTCGCCGAGCGCCACGGAAGTCCATCGAGCTGTGGCGCTCATACGTGTCCATGCGATGCCGCCAAGCGTGACGCGGCCGTCGCCGAACAGGCGCAGCGCACGCAGCAGGTCCTGCAGCACCTCCTTGCCGCGCACGAGGACCTCGTCCAGATCCTCGCCATCCCCGGCCGAGAACACCACCAGCAGGTGCCCCGTCTCAGAGCCCGCCTCCTCGGGCACACCGCGCAGCGCACCGGGCTGGGCGATCGTCAAACCCTTCGTCAGCGCAAGCTCCTCAGAGGCGATCGTCAGTCCGTGCAGCGTCGCCAGGAGCGTCACCTCGCTCGCGTGCTCCCCCCTCGCCGACTGCTCGAGCCTCGCCAAGGCCGCCTCCACGCGCTCCGGCCGGGGCTCGAAATCGGTCTGCTCCTCGAACACGTCCTCCAGCAGCAACCTCAGCGCCGCGGCTGCCCTCACTGGCGCCTTCATCCGCTGCAGATCCGCTGCACCGTCCATCCCCACCAGGTAACGGTCGAGCCCCTCAAAACCCTCCAGCAGTTGCCGGGCCTCTCCGTGAGCGTCCAGGCCAGAGAGCATCGCGGCGCGCTGCTGAATGAACTCGCCGCTCAGCGCGCGATAGCAGTACATCCGCGCACCGTTCCCGCCACGGCGAGCGGATTTCTCGGCGAGCTCGAAGCCCACCTCCGCACCGGAGTCGATGTCCGCTTGCAGGCGGTTTCCCGCCTGCGCCACGAACTCTGTAAGAGCTGTCTCCAATTGGCGTGAACGCACGATCCGCTCACTTCGCCCTCGCCCGCGGCGCTCCTGCTCGCAGCAGCGGGGCGCATCCCGTCTTGCAGGCTGCTCAGCCTCTAGGCAATCGCTAGCGCGGCCTGCGGCTCGCGCTCGCAATCTCCGAGCCAGTGTTCGCCATAAGCGCGCATCCCATCCACGATCGGCAGCAGGGCCAGCCCCTTCTCGGTCAGCGCATACTCCACGCGCGGGGGAACCTCTCCGAAGGTGTGCCGCTCGACGATCCCCTGCTCCTCCAGCGCCCGCAGCCGCAGCGACAGCGTGCGCGGGCTGATTCCTGCAAGCGAGCGCTCCAGCTCACAGAAGCGCGAGCGCCCCTCAGCCAGATCCCGGATCAGCAGCAGCGTCCACTTGCCGCACACAACTTCAGCCGTGCGGCACACCGGGCATGTCTCATCGGCGGCCATCTCAAGCGTTACTTTACCAAATGAAGTAACACCACCCTGCCAAGCTGGTGGATTCTGCCCGCCCGGGCCCCGTAAGAAAGCGCCCGAAAACTCCGAGATTTTCCTCAGAGTGTGCTGTTGCGCGATCTAGGAGTTTCAGACGGTTTCTAAGGCGGAGCGACCCTGCTAGCCGGCCATCTTTGACACCGGCCGGATACATAGGGCCGCCCACCCCTCGCCACTGGCTCGGCAGCGGCTCAGCCGCAAGCGGCGCTAAGCGACAGTTAGGGGTGGCTTGGGCGCCGGGCTGGGATCGTCCGCTGGGTCAGAGTTCGTCTCACGGCGCGCCTGCGCGGCGGCCACGTCCTCCATCGTCGTCCCCCTGCGTCCGTCGGCTTGCATCAGCAGCTTGAAGTCGGACGGGTTCGACGCCACACGCATTGCCTCCTCGAAGGTCACCCGGCCGGCCTTCACGTGCCCGAACAGCGCCTGGTCGAACGTCTGCATGCCGTAGTAGCCGCCGCTGGTGATGACCTCCACGAGCTTGCCGGTCTGCTCGGGGTCGACGATCATGTCCCGCACGCGGCCCGTCATCCTCAGGATCTCGCACACGGCCACGCGCCCGCCGTCGGCGCCCGGCACCAACCGCTGGGAGATGACGCCCTTGATCGTCCCCGCGATCATGCTGCGCGCCTGCCCGTGCTGGTGCGGGGGGAAGAAGTCCAGCATCCGGTTGATCGACTCGGCCGCATCCACCGTGTGGATCGTCGACAGCACCAAGTGGCCCGTCTCAGCCGCTGAGAGCGCCGTCTGCACCGTCTCCTCGTCGCGCATCTCCCCGATCAAGATGACATCCGGGTCCTGGCGCAGCACCCTCCGCAGCGCGCGCTTGAACGAAGCCGTATCCATCCCCACCTCGCGCTGGTTGATCACCGACTTCTTGTCCGAGTGCACGAACTCGATCGGGTCCTCGATCGTCACTACGTGCTTGCTCGTCGTTTCGTTCATGTGATCGATCATCGCCGCCAGCGTCGTTGACTTCCCCGAGCCGGTCGTCCCCGTCAGCAGCACGATCCCACGCTCTTCATCAGCCAATTCCTTGACCACCGGAGGCAGCGACAGTTCATCGATCGTCGAGATCTTGTGCGGGATCGCGCGACAAGCCAGCGAGATCATTCCGCGCTGGCGGAAGGCGTTGATGCGGTAGCGAGCCACGCCGGGGATTTCAAAGGAGAAGTCGACCTCGTGCTGCTCGGAGAACTCCTGCAGCTTCGTCTCGTCTTTCAGCAGCTCTCGCAGCGTCCGCTCGGTGTCCTCCGCGCTCAGCGCTGCACCCTCCGGCTCGGCCGCCAAATGTCCATGCACCCTGTAAAGCGGCGTGCTGCCCACCTTCAAGTGCAGGTCTGAGCCCTCTCGCTTGACGAGCTCCCGCAGCGCCTCTTGCACGTCGAACATGCTCCTCGCATCGGCACAGGGCCGGGAGGGCTTTAGCGGGCTGGGTGGCGCTGGACGGCGCTACGCAACGTCGCGGAGCTTTTGCGCCTCCGCGAGTGACTGCAGCTTCTTCAGCGACTGGTTCTCGATCTGGCGGATGCGCTCGCGGGTCACGTTGAACGTGCGTCCGACCTCGTCGAGCGTGCGGGGGTGCTCGCCGCCGAGGCCGTACCGCAGCTCGAGCACGCGCCGTTCGCGGTAGGAGAGGTTCTCCAGCGCCTCTCTCAGCGCCTCCTTGGTGAGGATCTCCGCCGCGCGCTCATACGGCGACTCGGCGCGCTCATCGGCGATGAACTGGCCGAACTCCGACTCCTCCTCGTCGCCCACCGGCTTCTCCAGCGACACCGGCGCTTGCGCGGAGCGCTTGATCGAGTCGACCTCCTCCGGATCGATGCCCGTCACCTCCGCGATCTCCGCGGCGGTCGGCTCGCGCCCCAGCTCGGTCACGAGCTTGCGCTCGGCGCGACCGATCTTGTTGAGCTTCTCGACCACGTGCACCGGGATCCTGATCGTCCGCGCCTTGTCCGCCAGCGCCCGCGCGATCGCCTGGCGGATCCACCAGGTCGCGTACGTGCTGAACTTGAAGCCCTTGCGGTAGTCGAACTTCTCCGCGGCCCTCACCAGCCCGAGCGTGCCCTCCTGAATCAGGTCCAGAAACGGCAATCCTTGGTTGCGGTAGTTCTTCGCGATCGACACCACCAGCCTGAGGTTTGACTCGACCATCTTCTGCTTGGCGTCCAGATCCCCGCGCTCGATCCGCTTGGCCAGGTCGACCTCCTCCTGCGCCGTCAGCAGCCGCACCTTGCCGATGTCCTTCAAGAACAGCTGCAGCGAGTCGGTCGTCATGTCCGGCTTGAGGTCCAGCGCCGCTTTGGCTTTTCGCCGACCGCGCTTGTCCGGCGCGCGCTCAACCTGGGAGGCAGCGGCAGTCGCCGGGTCGATCTCCTCGACGAGCTCGATCTCCGATTTCTCCAGGAACCCGTGCAGCTCCTCGACGTCGGACTCATCCAAGTCGAGCTCGGACATCGCCGCCGAGATCTCGGCGTAGGTGAGCACGCCCACCTGCTGCCCCTTGGCCACCAGGCCCTTTACCTCATCGAGCTCCTGCATTTCTACTACTGACATCTATTTCCGTTTCTTCTGATCGCGGGGCAACCCGGGGGCGACTGCGCCAACCACGCCGGATTCTGGCTGAGGAGCACTACTCCATCGGACACTACGGCCGAAGCCTGCCCAACGTTACAACTCAAACGTATCTTTCTGGACCCCTATCCTAACGCCCATGAGCGATACTTCCAGCGACGAGGAGCATTCAGAGGACCACCCGACCGGGCGGGCCGGTGGGCGAAAGGAAGCCTCGCCCGCTTCGGATGGGATCCTCGCCAGCCTACCCCGCACCCGGCCTCAGCGTTCCAGTGCGCGACGCGACGCCGCCCGCCAGTCAGCGAAAGCGGGCAAACGCGCGCCCACCACCGCCCCTACAGGCAAGCGGGGAGCACCGAAGGTGAGTAAAGCGAAGGCTCCGGCGAGCAAGCGCGCGAAACGCACACCACCCGGGCTCTCCCACCAGGATCCCGCGCCACGGCAGGGCTACGAGTCCGACAGCGACCCCGTCAGTGGTCCCGTGCGCCCGCCGGGTCCTGTCGACGTGCTGGCCTCCGCCGCCGAGCTCGCCGGCGAGCTCGGTAAGTCCGGCCTCACGGCCGGCGGGCGCTTGCTCAAGGATCTCCTTTCGCGTCTGACGCTCAACTGAGCCTCCGTCGCAGAGACCTGTATACTCGCCCCCACGCCGAGCTTCCGTGACTCAGGTTGCGGGAGACGGGGGACCCAATGCGGATCGAGAAGATCCGCGGGGGCGAATCGGCCTTTCTTGGCCGTAGCGCTGCTTCTTTGGTTGCGCGAGCCCGTCAGCTCACCCCGTAGGCGCTTCGATGACGATGCAAGCCAGATTTACGACGAAGATCCTCCTCGCCCTGCTCGCCGCGCTTACCTGCGCCGGCTTTCTCGCCGTGGGCGCGCTCGCCAGCACGGGAGGCGCGGTCAGCCCCGCAGCCGGCACGCCCGTCAAAGTCCACAAGACCGCGCTCGCCACCTGGTTCGGGCCCGGCTTCTACGGTCAGCAAACGGCCTGCGGGCAAACCCTCACCCCCGCCACAGTCGGGGTGGCCAACCGCAAGCTTCCCTGCGGCACGCTCGTGAAGGTCAGCTACCACCACCAGCGCCTGACCCTGCCGGTCGTCGACCGCGGCCCTTACGCCAACGGCGCCGACTGGGACCTGACCGCGGCCGCCGCCCAGACCCTCGGAATCGAAGAGACCGTCCACATCGCCACGGTCGTCGTCGGCGCCGTCCCCAACACGCCTTCCCTCGGCCTGCCTGCCGTTTCACCAGCCGCCACCCTCACCGGCGGCGCTGTCGCGGGCTGAGCCTGCCCGGGCTGGCCTAATCGAACGGCCGGCCGGCGGCGCGCGCGGCATACAGCCCCACGTCCGCGTGCGCGGCCAGCGCTGAGGCCTGCAGCCCGTCATCGGGACACACCGCGATGCCCACCACCACCTCCGGGGTGCTGTCCCGGTGACTTGCCGAGGAGCGCACCGCTCTCGCCAGCCGCCCTGCCAGCATCCGTGCGTCGGCCCCGTCGGCTTGCCCGACAATGAGCCAGTATCTGCCGGGGCGCTCGCGCGTGAATGAATCGGCTGGGCGCAGCTCCCGCTTGAGCGCCTCCTCCACCTGGCTCACCAGGCTGGACACCGAGCCCTTGGGCTCGGCACTATGCAGATGCTCGATGTCGACGAGCAGCACCGCAAACGGCGAGGAGTCCTGCGCGTGACGCTCCAGCCTGCGCCCGATAGACCCAATCCAGGCGGCAGGCCCCTCCTCGCCGCGAACGTCGCGGATCTCGATCTCGGGCCTCGCCCGCGCGAGCGGCTCGCCCGTTCCTGGTGGCTCCACTCGAGCCAGCTCGTCGACGAGCACGGCTGCCGTGCGTGGCTGGATGCTCGCCCCCGGCCCCCGTGGCGGGGGCGGCTCATCATCTATTACACGCGCAACGCGAGCCACAGGCCTCTCAGCTGCGCCGGCATCACCAGTGTTGCGAGCGGCCGGGGTGCCCGGCGCGGCGGGCGGCTGTGGCGCGCGAGCGTCTGCGCGCGCGAGCAAGGCGACAATCGCAGCGACCTCGCCAAGCCGCTCGGAAAGCTCGGCGACACGCTCAGAATGCGGCTCGGCCAGCTCCTCGCCCAAGGCCTCCCACAGAGTCTCGCTCAACGTCTGCGCCGCTCGCGCCGCTCGTGTGAGACGTTCGGCCAGACGCGGGTCCAGAGAGTCCTCGCTCACAGACCTTGAATATCAGCAATCGCGGACGCCGCGCGGGTGAGCGCAGAGATAGCCTGCAAGTGATGAAGATCGCGACGATCTCCAATCTCGAAGACCGTAGCTCCGAAGACGAGCGCACAGGCGCGATGCGCTCGGTTCAGACCGCCGACCTGAGCCTGCCGGAAGCGGCACTGAGGGAGCTCTGGTCTCCCATGTACCTCGAGCGCCTGGCCCGCACCTACTGGCGCTTTCTCGCGCGCGTCACGCTCGGTCTGGTTCGCGTCCGCTACACCGAGCACGGGCGCGCGATCGTGCTACTTCTGCCACAGCTAAAGCTGATCACGTTTCAGGCGCCCGAGTACGAGCTCGATCCGCTGCGTGGACTCGTTCGCTGGCGCATCGCGCACGGCCTGCTGGTCGCCAGGCGTGGGCGCGATATGGGCGGCTACCTGCAGATCGAGGTTCGCCGCCCCGCGGGCGAGGCGCAGGCCGGGAACCGGACCGGCCAAGGAGCGCCCCACGCCTGCCTGCATGTCGAGATCGAGGTGGCCGGCTTCTACCCCGCGATCGCCTCGAGGCTCGGCCGCCGGGTCTACGGCGCGACGCAGTCGAAGATCCACGTGATCATCACGCACCGGTTCCTGCGCTCGCTCGCGCGCCTGGACTTGGCCGAGTCTCGGGTTGGACGCTTCGCCGAAAAAGGGACCTAGAACCGCTCGCCGCCGACTGCGCGCAGCTTCGCCCGGTCGTGCGTGGCGCGAATGCGCCTGATCGTGCCGGAGCGCGAGCGCGTGACCAGCGACTCGGTGGTCGCACCCCCCGCGCTCGGATAGCGCACGCCTTGGAGCATGTCCCCGTCGGTGATGCCTGTGGCGGAGAAGAACACGTCATCGCCGGCGACGAGGTCATCGCGAGTGAGCACCCGCTCGAGGTCATAGCCGGCATTCAGCGCCGCCTTGCGCTCGGTCTCATCGCGCGGCCACAGCCGCCCGAGCAACTGTCCGCCGAGACACTTGACGGCCGCCGCGGAGATGACGCCCTCGGGCGTGCCGCCGATCCCCCACAGCAGGTCGACTGGGGAGCGCTCGGTAACCGCCAGCAGGGCGGCGGAGACGTCGCCGTGGGGGATCAGCCTGACGCGCGCACCGGCCGCGCGGATGGCCGCGATCCCCTCCTCGTGGCGCGGACGGTCGAGCACCAGCACCATCACGTCGCCGATCGGGCTGCCCTTGCGCTCGGCCAGGAGCTCAACCGTCTCCCCGAGCGGGCGGTCGAGGTCGAGCAGGTCCGCGATCTCCGGCGAGCCCGCCATCTTCTCCATGTAGACACACGGGCCGGGGTCGAACATCGTGCCGCGCGCGGACAGGGCGATCACCGCGAGCGCGCTCGGCATGCCGTGCGCCGCCAGCGTCGTGCCCTCCAGCGGGTCCACCGCGATGTCGACCGCCGGCGGCGAGCCATCGCCGATCTGCTCGCCGTTGTAAAGCATCGGCGCCTCGTCCTTCTCACCCTCTCCGATCACCACGAGGCCGTCCATCGGGACCGACTGGAGCATGTAGCGCATACCGTCGACCGCCGCCTGATCAGCCGCCTCCTTGTCGCCCATCCCAACCAGAGGCGCCGCCGCCAGGGCCGCCGCCTCCGTCACACGAACGAGCTCCAGGGCCAGGTTGCGGTCCGGAAGCTGGGGGGTGGGATCGGGGCTCAAGATCTGTGTCCGGGACATCTCTGGGACCCGAAACCTACACGAGCACTAAAGCCGACTACGATCGTGTCGTGAGCGACCCCACCCTCACCGTCGAGGCTCATATCCCCGGCGCTCTAAAGGACGCGGTCGCGAAGCAGCTCGCGAGGGCCTGGAATGAGGATGTGGCCGGCAGAGTCGCGCGTGGGGACGCGACCCTATGGGAATTCCCACCCACCCCACCCACCCCACCGGAGATCGCAGACCGCCTCGGCTGGCTGACGATCGCAGAGCGGATGCCGGGCGTTCTCGACGACCTGGAAGCATTCGCGGAGCAGATCAGCAGCGAGGGGTTCGCCGGCATCGTGCTGCTCGGCATGGGCGGCTCCTCGCTGGCCCCAGAGGTGCTGCGGCGTTGCTTCGGCCATCGCCCGGACCGCCCTGCGCTGCACGTCCTCGATTCGACCGACGCGGCCACGATCCGCGCGATCGGAGACACCGTCGAGCTGGAGCGGACGCTGTTCATCGTCTCCTCCAAGTCGGGGGGCACGATCGAGCCGCTGTCGCTGTTCGCCCACTTCTGGTCTCTGCTCGAAGATGGCTCCCGCTTCGTGGCGATCACCGACCCCGGCTCGGGCCTGCAGCAGCTCGCTTCAGAACACTCCTTCAGGAAGGTGTTCACGGGCGATCCAAATATCGGCGGGCGCTACAGCGCGCTCTCGCCGTTCGGCATCGTGCCGGGTGCCCTGATGGGGGTGGACGTTCGCGCGCTGCTGAGCAGCGCGTCCTCGGCGTGGCAGACAGCGATCTCGAGCTCGGTGGGCGCCGGCGACTCAGCCACTCCCTCCGAGCAAACGGCGGCCGTGTGGCTGGGAGCAGCCCTGAGCGCGCTCGCCCAGATGGGGCGCGACAAGCTGACCTTCGTCGTCGCGGAGTCGCTCCCTAGCATCGGGCTCTGGCTCGAGCAGCTCGTGGCAGAGTCCACGGGAAAGCACGGCACAGGCATCCTGCCGGTGGCCGACGAGCCCTTGGCAGACCCCGGCGTCTATGGCGATGACCGTGTCTTTGCCTACCTGTCCGACGTCCATGCGCCCAACGCCGGGCTCGATCGCAAAGTGCGCGCCTTGAGCGAGGCCGGCCACCCTGTGATCGTCCTGCCCACCGAGGGTCCCACCGACCTAGGCCGTCTGTTTCTACTCGCCGAGCTGGCAGTCGCAGTCGCGGGTTGGGGCCTACAGATCAACCCGTTCGACCAGCCAAACGTGCAGCAGGCCAAGGATGCGACCAACCGCGTGCTCTCCGGCTATGAGAAGACGCACGAGTTGCCCGTCATCGTCGATGCCGGCGACGCGGCTCTGCGTGCGCTGCTCGGCGACGCCTCGCCGCCAGACTACGTTGCGATCATGGGCTACGTCCAGCCCTCAGACGAGTTCGACGCGGCCGCTTCGGAGCTGCGCGAGGCGATCCGCGACGCAACGAAGGCCACGACCACGTTCGGCTACGGGCCCCGCTTTTTGCATTCCACTGGCCAGTTTCACAAGGGTGGGCCCAAGACCGGGCGCTTCCTCCAACTACTGCACGACGGAGGAGAAGACGTGGAGATCCCCGGCAGGGTGGGCGGAGCCGATTCATTCACGATGCTCAAGAACGCCCAGGCGATCGGCGACCTGGAAACGTTGCGCACGCTCGAGCTACCCGCCGAGCGCGTGCGCCTGCAGGGCGGGGATCCAGTCGACGCGCTGCGCGCACTCACCGCAAAGATCAAGGAGATGCTGTGACCCCGAAAGCCGTGACCAAGGACGCAGAGGACTCCGGGACCCAGATCGGGTTCGTCGGACTGGGAAAGATGGGCGGCAACATGGTGCACCGCATCCGCCGCGACTCCGTCCACGAGGTCGTAGCGTTCGACTTCGACAAGCAGGCGGTCAAGCAGGCGGTCAAGCACGGAGCCGCCGGCGCGTCCTCGCTCAAGGAGCTCGTCAAGCAGCTGAAGGCCCCACGCCTGGTGTGGATCATGGTGCCCTCCGGCCAGCCGACGCAGGAAACCGTCGACAAGCTCGCCAAGCTGCTCGACTCAGGCGACACGATCGTCGACGGCGGCAACTCGAAGTGGACCGACGACAAGCGCCGCTCCAAGGAATTGAAAAAACTCGGCATCAACTACGTCGACGTCGGCACTTCGGGAGGCGTCTGGGGCCTGGAGGTCGGCTACTGCATGATGGTCGGCGGACCGCCTAAAGCGGTCAAGCGCCTAGCCCCGATCCTCGACGTGCTCGCACCGCAGACCAACGAGCAGAGCGTCGCCGCGATCGGGCCGCGCGGCTGGATGCACTTCGGCCCCTCCGGCGCGGGGCATTACGTGAAGATGGTCCACAACGGCGTCGAGTACGGCCTCATGCAGGCCTACGCGGAGGGCTTCGACGTGTTCGACTCCTCCGAGTACGAGCTCGACAACGCCAAGATCGCGCACCTCTGGGGACAGGGCTCGGTCGTGCGCTCCTGGCTGTGCGAGCTGGCCGCCCGCGCGTTCGAGGCCGACGGCAACAAGCTCGAGAAGATCGAGGGCTACACCGAGGACTCCGGCGAGGGCCGCTGGACTATCGCCGAGGCCACCGCTCACGACGTGCCCACCCCGGTGATCACAGCCTCGCTGTATGCCCGCCTGTACTCACGCGGCAACGGCGACTTCACCCACCGCGTGCTCGCCGCACTGCGCAATCAGTTCGGCGGTCATGCCGTCAAGAGCGCACCGGGCAGAGGAGCAAAGCCGAAGGCCACTCCGCGGCGCAAGGGCAGGTGAGCGTGTCGCCTGGAGCCGGGTCCCAGCCCCAGTCCGAGAACCCACTCGTCGAAGGACTCGAGCGCCTGCCGGTCGCACCCACCACGCTCGTCATCTTCGGCGCTACCGGCGACCTGGCCAAGCGCAAACTGCTGCCCGCGCTCTACAACCTCGCGCACGAGGGCGCACTGCCGGGACGCTTTCACCTGGTGGGAGTGTCACGTAAAGAAAAAGCCCACGAGGACTATCGCGAGGAGTGCGAGCAGGCGATCCGCCAGTTCTCCCGCCGGACCCCCGACGAGGATGTCCTCAAGGGTCTGCTCGAGGACATCAAGTACATCCCCGGAGAATTTGACGAGGACTCCGTCTACACCAAGCTCGAGCAGGTGCTGGGCAAGTTCGAAAAGGATGCAGGCGAGCAGCTCAACCGCGCCTTCTACCTCTCCACCGCCCCAAACTTCTTCGGGCTGATCGTGGGAAAGCTGGGCGAGCATGGCCTGTCCCAGCACGAAGACGCCGAGGTGCGAGTGATCATCGAGAAGCCGTTCGGCACCTGCATGCAAGAGGCGCTCGAGCTCAACCGCCAGGTGCTGAGCGTCTTCGAGGAGCCTCAGGTATTCCGCATCGACCACTACCTGGGCAAGGAGACGGTCCAGAACATGATGGCGTTCCGGTTCGCCAACGGCATGTTCGAGCCGCTGTGGAACCGCAACTACATCGACCACGTGCAGATCACCGCCGCCGAGGACATCGGCATCGGCAGCCGTGCTGGCTATTACGACCACGCCGGGGCACTGCGCGATTTGATCCAGAACCACATGCTCCAGCTGCTCTGCCACGTGGCGATGGAGCCCCCGGTGAGCTTCACCGCCGAGGAAGTGCGCAACGAGAAGGTCAAGGTCCTGCACGCGATCCACGAGCCGGCGCCACAGGAGATTCCTGAGATCGCGATGCGTGCTCAGTATGCCGCCGGGCACTCCGGCGGAGAGGACGTGCCGGGATACCTGGAGGAGAAGGGCGTGCGCCCCGGATCAACGACCGAGACGTTCGCCGCTCTGCGTCTGGAAGTGGACAACTGGCGCTGGGCGGGCGTCCCCTTCTACCTGCGCGCGGGCAAGCGCCTGGCCCGCAAGATCACCGAGATCGCCATCACGCTGAAGCCCGTCCCCCACCTGGCCTTCAGCCAGGACGGCTCGCTGGGGGTCAAGCCCAACCAGCTCGTGCTGACGCTGCAGCCCAATGAGGGCGTCACCCTGCAGCTCGGCGCCAAGATCCCGGGCAGCCGCATGCGCATCCGCTCGGTGAACATGGAGTTCCTGTATGGCACCTCGTTCATGTCGCAGTCTCCGGAGGCCTATGAGCGGCTGATCATGGACGCGATGCGCGGCGAGGCAACACTGTTCACCCGCAACGACGAGGTCGAGGCGCAGTGGCGCATCTGCGACCCGATCCTCCAGGCGTGGTCAAAGACGCCGGGTCCGCTGCGTCAATATGAGGCGGGCTCGCAAGGACCGAGCGAGGCAGATGACCTCCTGCTCGACGACCACCACTGGCGGGCCATCTGATCTGATGCCGGCCGTCAGCGATGCAGTTTGGAGCGAGCAGGGAACTACGCCCGACGCGATCGAAGCCGCGCTACGCGAGCTCCTCGCCGAGCGCCATACAGAAAACGGCGGCTTCCTCCCCGCGCGCGTGCTCAACATGGTGGCCTTCGTCGAGAGCCGGTGGAGCGGGGAGATCGCCAACCGCCTGCGCGGCGTGGGCCGCTACCACGCCTCGCGGACGGTCGTGCTCTCCTACGACCCCAAACGTAGGAGCCTGGACGCACGCGCCAGCATCGCCGCCGAAGACGATCCCAAGCCTGGGGAGCTCGCCGTGCTGCACGAGACCGTGATCGTGGAGATCGGCGATCGCCACCTGGACGACCTGCTGAGCATCGCCGACCCGCTCGTGGTGAGCGACCTGCCGACGCTGTTGTGGTCACCCCACGGCCATCCCGAGGCCGTCGGCGCGCTGCTGGCGCTCGCCCAGTCGATGCTGCTGGACTCCGTTGACGAGCCCGACTGGCACGAGGCGATCGGCCGTGCCAATACCCTCTCGGAGCGTGTCTACGTCGTCGATTTGGCCTGGCTGCGGTCCACGCCCTGGCGCGAGCGGATCGCCGCCACCTTCGACCCGCTGCAGCTACGCGCCGGGCTGGAGGAGATCGTGGCGATCACCGTTAGCCATCACCCTGACTCGACCGTGGCGGCGATGCTGCTGATCGGCTGGCTGGCCTCACGGCTAGGCTGGCACCTGGAAGCACTGATCCATCACGGTGATGTGCTGAGCGGCAAGGCGGAGGCCAAGCGCCACGACATCACCCTGCGCATGGAGGCGGCTCCCGAGCAACAGGTGCGCGGCCTGGCCGGCCTCACGATCGAGACCGCCTCTGGCATCCGGCTGCGCCTGGACCGCGGCAAGGGTGGCCTGCGCGCCTATCACCGTGACACAAAGGGCAGAGAGCACGAATGGACGATTCTCGGCGCTTCCCGCGGCGAGGCGGGCATCCTCGGCGAGGGCATCCGCCAGGCGCTGCTGCGCGACCCCACCTACCGGCCCGCGTTGCAGGCCGCCCAGGCGATGCTGCCTTGACTCGCCTGAGCACTTTCTCTGACGCCGAGGCGGCGGCGGCACGCGCCGCCGTGGAGATCGCCCGCGAGGTGCGCCGTGCCCGCGATGAGCGTGGCGTCGCGCATCTCGCCCTCTCCGGCGGCTCCACCCCCGCGCGCACCTACGAACTGCTCGCCGGCGAGCTCGATGACTGGGACGGCGTCGAGGTGTGGTTCGCCGACGAACGCTGCGTCGGACCCGAGGACGAGCAGAGCAACTACCGGCTCGCCGCCGGGACGCTCCTGCGCCCAGCCGGGATTGATCCCGCGCACGTCCACCGCATGGAAGGAGAGCTGGGGCCAGTGCAGGGCGCGCGCCGTTACGCCGTTGCGTTACAGGAGCACCTCTTGCCGGATGGCGGCCCGCCCGCCGCAAGCCCGCCCTCCCTGCCCGTACTCGACCTGATCGTGCTCGGCATCGGACCCGACGGCCACGTCGCCTCTCTGTTCCCCGGAGCGCCCACGCTCGACGCTGGCGAGCATGCGATCTGCCTTCCGGTCAACGATTCGCCCAAGCCGCCGCCCGAGCGGATCACGCTGAGCCTTGCGGTGCTACGTGCCGCGCGGCGCTGCCTGCTGCTGGCGACCGGCGCCGGCAAGGCCGGCGCGATCGCCGCGGCGCTGGCCGAGCCGAGCCACCACGTTCCCGCGAGCCTCTTGGAGCGCAAGCGATTGACCGTGATCGTCGACGACGCGGCTTCCCCAGCGCCAGTCCAGAAATAAACAGAACACGACGGCAAAACACGTACAGTGGGAATCGGCAAAGCCATGGCCACGACCGCCACCGCGACCCACAACGCCGCCGAGCCAAGCCCACAGGAGGCGATCGCCGCCCTGGTGCAGGCCCGTGAGGGCACGCTCGCATTGATCGCCGGGCTCAGCGGCGAGGACTTGGAGCGTGTGCACTCGCCGATCATGAGTCCCCTCGTCTGGGACCTCGGCCACATCGCTGCCTACGAGGACCTGTGGCTGGCCCATCGCCACGCGGGCCTCGAGCTGCTGCGTCCAGAACTGGCAGAGCTGTATGACGCATTCGAGACACCCCGTGCTGTACGCGGCGAAATCGAGACGCTCGGACCGGCTGAGGCTCTGGACTATCTGGCAGCTGTCCGCGCACGGAGCGGCCAGATGATCGAGCAGCACGGTCTCGGCGACGGAACCATTTTCGAGATGGTGCTGCGCCACGAGCTCCAGCACTCCGAGACGATGCGCCAGACGATGGCGATCGCCGGGCTGCTCTCGCCCGCCGACGCGGCTGCGCGCGATCGGCCGATGGGCGCCTGCGGCAACGGCGAGGACGAGTGGGTCTCAATCGCCGCCGGCCCGTTCGAGCTCGGCGCGAGCGAGGATGGCTTCTCCTACGACAACGAGCGCCCGCGCCACACCGTGGACGTGGCCGCCTTTCAGATTGCGCGCCAGCCCATCAGCAACGCGAGCTGGATGCAATTCAGCGAGAGCGGCGGATACGAGCGCCGCGAGTGGTGGTCGGATGAGGGCTGGGCGTGGAAGCAGGAGCACGACATAACGCATCACCCGCAGGTGGCGACGGGAGACCCACAAGCCCCCGTCTGCCACGTGAGCTGGTTCGAGGCCGGCGCCTTCGCCAGCGCCCATGCCGCCCGCCTGCCTACCGAGGCCGAGTGGGAGAAGGCGGCGAGGAGGACTCAGCACGGCGGGGGCAGCGACGGCCAGGGCGCTGAGCGCCACGGCGCCCTGCAGAGCACGGGCCGGGTATGGGAGTGGACGAGCAGCACCTTCCACGGCTACCCCGGCTTTGCCGCCCACCCATACCGCGAGTACTCGGAGGTGTTCTTCGGTGAGGACTACCGCGTGCTGCGCGGCGGCTCGTGGGCGACACATCCCCGCGTCGCGAGCCTGACTTTTCGCAACTGGGACCTCCCCCAGCGCCGGCAGATCTTCGCCGGTGTACGCTTGGCGCGAGACAGCGAGCAGGAGTGATGGAGCCGATTATCAATCCTGAGGAGACTGCGATCCGCATCGACTCGCACCTCGAGGGAACCGAGGAACGCTCGCTCGCCGACGATGTGCTCGACGGTCTCACGCGGCCGTTTAAGGAACTGCCGCCCAAGCACTTCTACGATGCACGCGGAGCGGAGCTGTTCGATCGTATCTGCGAGCTGCCCGAGTACTACCCGACGCGCGCCGAGCGCGCGATCCTCGAACAGCACGCCAGCGAGCTGTCAGCCCTGACGGGCGCCGCCGAGCTCGTCGAGCTCGGCTCGGGCACCGCCGCGAAGACGCGCGTGCTGCTCGACGCGCTGCACGCCGCCGGTACGCTCGTCCGCTACATCCCCGTCGACGTGACCGAGAGCATGGTCCGCGAATGCGCAGCAGAGCTCACCGGCGAGTACCCGGGCCTGCGCGTGCACGGCGTGATCGGCGACTTCGAGCGTCACCTCGACCAGGTGCCGAGCGCCATCGGGCCGCGGATCGTGGCCTTCCTCGGCGGAACGATCGGAAACTTTCCTCCCACCAGCCGCCGGCGCGTGCTGCGCGAGATCGCCCGCCTGCTCGGCCCGGAGGACTACCTGCTGATGGGCACCGACCTGGTGAAGGACCCCGAGATCCTCGAGGCGGCTTACGACGATGCGCAGGGCGTCACGGCTGAGTTCAACCGTAATGTACTGCGCGTGCTCAACCGCGAGCTCGGCGCCGGCTTCGAGCCGGAGGACTTTGAGCATGTAGCGCTCTTCGACCGCGAGCACGAGTGGATCGAGATGCGCCTGCGGGCGCGCCGCGAGCACACCACGCTCGTGCGCGATCTCGACCTGACGGTGCACTTCGACGCCGGCGAGGAGATGCGCACGGAGATCAGCGCCAAGTTCACACCCGAGCGCCTGGAGGGTGATCTCTCCGCCGCCGGAATGGAGCTCGTTCGCTGGTTCACCGACCCTGAAGAGCTGTTCGCGCTGACCCTTTCACGCGCGGTCGCGCTCTGACCGGCTCGGCCATCCTGAGGCCTCGGCCCGCGCTGAGGACTCAGACGGACGCCTGCATATAGGGTTCCCGATCATGCAGATCGATGGCAGCTCGGCACTCGTCGCAGGGGGCGCCTCGGGACTAGGCGAGGCGACCGTGCGCGCGCTTCATGAGCGTGGGGCGCTCGTCACGATCGCCGACGTCAACGACGAGCGCGGTCATGCGCTGGCCGCGGAACTGGGCGAGCGGGCGGCTTTCGAGCACGCTGACGTCACCAGCGCCGATGAGGTGCAGGCGGCGGTGGCCACCGCCGCCCAGGCGCCCGGAGGCCTGCGCATCAGCATCCACTGCGCGGGCGTGGGATGGGCCGAGAAGATCGCTGGTAAGCGCGGGCCACATCAGCTCGAGTTCTTCGAGAAGGTGATCGCTATCAACCTGATCGGCACGTTCAACGTGCTGCGCTTCTCCTCCGCCGCAATGATCGCCACCGAGCCCCTAGAGGGTGGCGCAGCCGGCCGCAGGCCGGCGAGCCGGGGCGGGCGGGATCCCAATCATTCCCAATCAGACGACGGCGAACGCGGGGTCTGCGTGAACACCGCTTCGATCGCTGCCTTCGACGGGCAGGTCGGCCAGATCGCATACTCAGCATCCAAGGGCGGCGTCGTCGGCATGACCCTGCCCGCCGCGCGCGACCTCTCACAGTACGGGATCCGCGTCAACACGATCGCCCCCGGCCTGTTCGATACGCCACTGCTCGCGGCGCTGCCCCAGGAGGCCCGCCAGAAGCTCGGCGCGGGTGTGCCCTTCCCCCAGCGCCTCGGCCAGCCCGCCGAGTATGCGCAGCTGGCGTGCCAGATCGTCGAGAACCGCATGCTCAACGGCGAGACGATCCGGCTCGACGGCGCGCTGCGCATGCCTCCCCGCTAGATATCGCGCCTTGGCCATGGTGAACGGCGAGCGAGCAGGGATAGTGCAGCTGCCGGACAATTTACTGCAGACAATAAGTTGCGCTAATTCTCGCTGTGAGGTAAAATGGGGTTATGAGTACTCCTCCTTCTAAAAC
>DASZFC010000048.1:0-1565 GCA_035940195.1 Solirubrobacteraceae bacterium | reverse complement strand
GTGAAACCGGGTCCAGTAGGCGAGCCAGAAGGCGATCAGTGCAGCGACCGCGTCGCTTGCCGCGACCGGGATCGCCGCTCGCCAGCCATTTCTCACGAGGGAATGGCCGTTAAGGCGTGATTCATCCGGTGCAATGCTATCTGTGCGTACCGGATTCGACTTTCTACGTGGCGACGGCGGCGCCGCCGCTTATCGGTGGTCTGGGGCGCAGTCGATCAGCCACCGGCGCCGTGCACAGCCACGTATCGTAGCCGCAACGTGATGCGTCATTTGGTGACGCGCTCCATACGCTTGAAGGAGACGCAAGATGCCCATCCTCGCCTCTGATCCTGAAGAGACAACTACTTGGGAAACGACAAGACCCCGAATCCTCAACCCCGAGCAATGGCAGAGGTTCGAGGGTTACGCGGCAGAAATCTTCTCGGCGTTGGGGATGGATCTCGATACGCCAGGAACAAAGGACACCCCGCGTCGGTTCCTGCACGCCCTATTTGAGGCGACGTCAGGCTATGAGGGTGATCCCAAGCTGCTCACCGCTTTTCCAACTGAATGTCACGGCGGCCCCGACTGCACCATCAGCCAGCTGATCGAGGGACCGATCGAGTTCTACTCGCTGTGCGAGCACCACGCCCTGCCGTTTTACGGACATGCGTACATCGGCTACATCGCGCACGAGGAGATCATCGGCATCTCCAAGCTCACCCGCCTGGTGCGCGTCTTCGCGCGGCGCTTCACGGTCCAGGAGCGCGTCGGGGTCGAGATCGCTGACGAGCTCGTGCGCGTGCTCAGGCCTCACGGAGTCGCGGTGCATCTCAGCGCCATGCATCTCTGCACCCAGATGCGCGGCGTTAGGGAGAGCCATTCCCGGACCTGGACCTCGTTCTGGCGCGGTAACTACGAGAACGATCCGCAGCTTCGGGCCGAGTTTCTGCAGACGGCCAACCTCCGGTCCGACCACTGATCGAACCGTTCGACGTCCTCTACGAGGCACAGGGGCTGCCTCGCTATGAGATTCCGAGCGATCTGAGCGACCTCTACGGCGCGATCGGCTTCCCGGCCACGGTCATGTATTCGAATTTTGTCGCGTCGCTCGACGGTGTCGTGGCGCTCGGATCCGAGACGTCGGCGGGGTCGATCATCAGCGGGCACAATCAGCCCGACAGGTTTCTCATGGGCCTCCTGCGAGCGTGCGCGGACGCGGTGCTGCTCGGCGCCGGCACGCTGCGCGCCACGCCGGGCCACCGCTGGACGCCCGAGCACATCGTTCCTCAGATGGGAGACGCGTTCGGGCGGCTTCGCTCTCATCTGGGACGCACGCCACGGCCGCGGCTGGTCCTGTTCACGGCCTCAGGTGATGTCCCGGTATCGCACCCGGCAGTGACCGAGGGAGCCACGATCATCACGACGGAGTCAGGTGCGAGGACGCTGGAGGGGCGGCTTCCCGAACCGTCCGAGGTCCTGACCATTGAAAAGGATGGTCGGGTCGACGTCGGGCGTGCGGTCGCGGAGCTGCGGCACCGCGGTTACGAAGTTTTGCTCACCGAAGGAGGACCGCACCTCATCGG